>JAEFBB010000067.1 GCA_016292215.1 Saccharofermentans sp.
CAGCAAAGCACCTTGCTACGAGTTCCGCAGGCGCTTTAGCGCCGAGGACCTGTCTTAAGTAGCAAGGTGCTTTCTAGTTGGTGATCGTGAGCGGATTCGAACCGCTGGCCTACCGCTTAGGAGCGTCCAAAGAACATCTAATAACATTGAAAGGGCGGGGTTTCCGGGCTTCACGTTCCTTTTTTAAGCCACTCTTCAGCCACTTATTCCTATTTCATCAAATCTGATTTTTCTTATTATTGGTAGTTCGATATATTGCTGATTTGATGATCAATAGCAGGGGCGCTGAGAAGCCTTAAAATACTACTCCTGAATGATACTCCAAAAATGGTGTATCGTTCTACTTGCGGCCAAAAGAAAGATGCTAACTGTTGTTGAAAACGACTTTGTGTTCCGTATGTCTGTCATTTATTTTCTGTCCAGTACGAATTTGCTAATTCCCAATTCCCATCATGTTCCTCATGATCAACATAAAAGTCCGCAATCAGCTTCTCTGTCTCATCACTCCTGCAGGTAAGAAGGAACATCAACGCTGCGCGAACACGCAAATGACGCATGAATCCGTCACCTTTTCTTACAATATCACCTGCAAGCTTATATGCCTTATCGTGATCCAACGCACCAAGATAGTTCACGATCGCTTCCAGATAACGGTCTGCTTCCTCTGTATCCCGACTGAGCATTTTCGAGATGACATCATAATCAGCTTCAGGGAAGAAACCGTCTATCTTATTCCTGGCATATATGAGCGTAGCGATATCTTTTACCGCCGGATACCGGGCAGGTCCGTAATGAATCTTCGTATCTGTCAGGTTGTAGGGTTTGAAGCCGGGAAGGTTCTCTTTTTTCTTTTTATCGCCATATATGTCGAGGTATCGGGTACCATCTTCTACTTCTGCTTCGAGCCCTGCGAAATGAATACTTTTCAGATAAGGATTGCCCTTCACAAAAGGCTTTGTCTGATCGAAAAGGCATCCTTCAATAGGAATAATAGTAAGGCATCTCAAGTATTGGCCGAGACTTGCAGCCGCGCATGCCTTGTGATGACCGTCAAGAAGAAGGTTCATAAATCCGACCCAATGATACGCAAGCGCTCTCGGCGGTTCGTCATCAGACTTGAATAACTGCATATAGTATTTGACACGTTCCTTATCTATCAGCGAAGAAGACTGCGTCGGATAAAGATACAAAGGAAGGTGATCAATACATGTGAGATCCGGATGGGAATAATAGCCGTCACATGCAGCTTCGTAATACTTCGGCTCATCAGGGATCTCATAGAAAAAGTGTCCTTCTCCGTCTGAAGGAAAACAAATGGTGTCGGCAAGCACATAAAGGCCGTCGCTCAGAAGTCCCAGGAGCGGCTTGATTCTCTCTGCCGAATCCGTAATGCTGATAAAGCCTGAATTCATGCATGTCCTAGCAGCCTCAAGCTCCGGACAATCGATATTCTCTATACCGTAACCGGTGGCGAGAAGTGCTTTGCATGTGGAACAGATCGGCATCTTACTTTGGACAACGGGCAGCCCGTTGATCTGTAGCTGAGATAAGAATTCGTAATCCTCATTCTCGGGTCCGCACTTCCCGCAAATAACGTTCTTTCCGTCTTTAACTGAGAACATGACAGCCGAACTGCACCACCACTTATCCGTGGTGTCCAGTTCTTTCAGGATCTTAACTGATGTCTTGTTCCAGAACATGTGATCTCTCCAGCTATTACCTCTGTTTATATTTTTGCTTCAAATACATCAATGTGCCTGGATATATCTTCATGCTTCACGGTCACAGAATTGCGCATTCTCCAAATCGGATTCAACCGTCTTTCTGTTAACGGGATGATTTCGTTATTCTTATCCAGCCATACAAAATGGATCTCATAAGTCTCAACCCAATTATAGTCTTTACTTTTAGTTATTTCTTCCGTACTGCAACCAAATGATGCTCCAAAAATTGTGTATCATTCAACCAAACTCAGTTTCCGGATAGTTCAGAATGCTGTCTATTTTCCTAACTAAGGGGTGCCCTCAATAGTGATTATAACATGCCTGATAAAGGATTATTGATTTTATATGGGTCTCTGTCTAAAAACAGAGCACTTTTAGCATGCTCTGAAAAATGTAATATTACATTTTTCAAAAAATAGCCCAAAACACCCCGCCAAAATGGACCCCTTTGTCCAGTAGTAGTGAAGGACGAAATAATCCAAAGCCTTGGAATGTCATACAAGCCCCAAGGTGTTAAAAAGTGGTAACACCATGGGCCTAGTTTTATGACATTTTCAAAAAACGGCCAAAAACACCCCCGACAAAACGCCGACTTTGTTCAGTAGTAGTGAAGGGAGATTTATTTCGACCTTCTTCGGACACCCAGTTGAATACTGGACCGAAGGGTACGTTCCTTGCACCGGCGTTAAAATACCGAGCCAAGTTGACTTCGACCTCGCCATGACCCCTTGAAAAAGGGAGAGCGATAAAGGGGATAAGTCAGAATCGGGGTTGCAACCCGAGGGAGGCGATAACAGGTGCAAAGGGATAATGATACTTCTGCGTAGTCACAGGCCGAGCGTTGAATCGGGATCAAAGTCCGCCCGAGAGCCGTCACACCCAATGAACGCAGCGGGGTAAAATGCCACCGGGGTGAGAGTCCCATGATCCCGTAACAGCAATACGGGAGCCCTAAGGTCGACTACTTTACTACTGCTAAAAATGGATTTTTACAGCATAGAAATACCTGCTAGCTAAAAACACCGTTTTTGACAAATGTTGGATTAAAACGGCCAATCTATGTCAGATTCAAGACTTTCTATATCAAATTACGGGTTTCTTGCGTTTTTGATGTCCCATTTGGTCCTCTCCCATTACTTATAAGTAGAGGGACATATATTTTGGTCTTCAAATACACATGGCTATCAAAACAAAAATACCCTCTTTTACATAGCGGTTGTTCGAATCAGAACAGCCGCTTTTTTATTCAAATCTATGAAAGGAGTTATGCCTATGGCAAAACAAGAACCGGCGCTGGAATTAGTCAGTGCCAAAGACGTAAAGGTCAGGCCTGTAAAATGGCTCTGGCCTTTTTTAATTCCCAAAGGGAAGATCACGCTTCTTCAGGGAGATCCGGGAGACGGCAAGAGCACCTTTATGCTCACACTTGCTGCCTATATGACAAGAGGTGACCCTCTGCCCTTCACGGATTACGAAGAACCGCCTGAGCCGATTAAAGTGATCTACCAAAGTACAGAGGATGATTACGATGACACGATCATCCCCCGTTTCATACAAGCTGGCGGAAATCTTGATAATCTTATCTTTATCAATGAAGAAGTTCAGCACCTGACCTTTGAAGATCCCCGTCTTTTGCAGGCTATAAAACAATCAGGCGCAAAACTAGTCGTCTTGGATCCGCTCTCCTCCTACTTTGGTGATGGCAACATCAATGCTTCCAATGAAGTAAGGCCAAAGTTCAATGCTCTTATTCAGACAGCGCGTGAAACCGATTGTGCGATCGTTATAGTAAATCACCTGAATAAGATGTCGGGTATCGGTGCCAAGTACCGTGTACCCGGGTCTATCGATGTTGTCGGAGCTGTCAGGAGCATCCTTCTTTTAGCCAGGTCTTCCGAAGACGAAGACAAGCGGTATCTCGCTCTGCTGAAATCGAACCTTGCACCCGAGATGGGGACATATGAACTTCAGCTCAGCGATAACGGGATGGAATTCATCGGTCTTACTGACAAGAAAGCCGATGAACTCTTACGGAGCCTCGACTTCAGTCCGGGCGCCGGAAGACCGAATGACCGTCTGCAAGAAGCGATAGACTTTATTGAAGAGCTACTTGCTGACGGTTCGGCAATGCTCGCAGTCGATATCGAGAAACGGCTTAAAGATAATGGCATACGCAGATCGACCGCGCACAAAGCGAAGCAGGAGCTTGGAGTCAAGTCGTTTAGTCAAAACAAGAAATGGTACTGGCAGCTCCCGCGAGCCGAGTAAGGCCTGCAAAGTAAGATGTTAAGATGTTAATAATTCTATAGGCTCAGGGCATCAACATCTTACGTCACATGCAGGCCGAAGATGCGGGACATAATAAGAAAAGAAGCAGGCGTTCGAAGCCTGCTTTTTTCGTTTTCGGGCCCTCTAAAGGGAGTCAAGAGGGACTCCTCTTGCACACCACCTTGCTTACAAGGTGTAGTGTGTTACACCCAAACAGATACTGAAAGAAAGTCGAAGGAAAACAGTCTTCCGGTGGACGACTGTTTTCGTGATGACTTTCGAGGCTGTTGGGGAGATATGAGTGCGCCGGTGTTTGGCGCTCTTATATCGACACAACAGAGCTTCGTTGGAAGATTGGCCGCCG
>JAEFBB010000038.1 GCA_016292215.1 Saccharofermentans sp.
TTTATTCAAAGAGTTATTGAAAAAATGCAAAGAAATCGGATATAAAGAAATTAAGCTGTTCCCGATGAAAACCAACGAGCCTACCATAAAAATCATGCTGAAAAACGGCGGCCAGATTATTGGGGATTTCAAGAATCAGAAACATATTATCCGCATACCAATTGAGTAAAATCTTATGAAAATAAAAACTCCGCGTCTTACAATCACAACTTTCTCCCCTACTATGGCTCAGAGCGTCTATGAAAACTCACATGACGACGACATCAGACGATTTGTGCCGGATGAAGTTTATGATTCTATTGAAGAAGCGCTCTCTACAATTGAGTTTTTGATGTCGCGATACGACAGCGCAGAAGGTCCCTTTGTATATCCAATAATCACAAATGACGGCGGCCAAAATATCGGCTATGTTCAGCTCTGCCAGGTTGATGATGGAAAATGGGAAATCGGCTACCACATTGCAAAACAATTTACGGGGAAAGGATATGCGACAGAAGCCGTAAATGCCTTCCTTCCTGCGATGGCCGTAAAACTCAATCTCAAAGAAGTTTACGGAATCTGTCTTGCGGAAAACACAGCCTCTGTGCGCGTCCTGAGAAAATGCGATTTTGTTCAAGTCTTCCAAGGGCTGGGAAATTATCAGGGGCACGAAGCAAAAATCATAAAAACAATAATAAGGGCGGATATTGTGTGAGAACACGGTTTGGTCGCTTTCAAAGCGACAAATCTCACTCTGTTTTGCCATAACCATTTTTCTTCGATCACTCCAGCCCATACCAGCAGTATGGGTTAATACTATAACAATTATACCGTTAATCTGTTTACCACCCATAACATCTGTCATATAATGTTCTTACTACATGGAGGAACAAGGCGGCATGGACACAAACATTGCGGAAAACATCCGCTCTTACCGGAAACTGTGCGGAATGACTCAGGAACAGCTGGCAGAAGTGCTGGGGGTATCTGTCGGCGCGGTGTATAAGTGGGAATCCAGAACATCCCTGCCGGAACTACAGCTCATCATGGAGATGGCAGATTTTTTTGAAGTCTCCGTGGATGCGCTTCTGGGCTATAAGATGAAGGATAACCGGCTGAGTGTCACTGTGGAACGTCTGTGGAAAGCGAGCGGCGACCGGGATTACGATGCGGTTACAGATGCAGAAAAAGCAATCCGTAAATATCCACATTCCTTCGATGTGCTGTATGCCGCCGCGAACCTTTACTATACTTTCGGCGCAGACACAAGAAAGGAGTCTTGGCTTCAGCGGGCAATTGAACTACTGGACAGCGCACGCCTGCTGGTGTCTCAGTGCACGGACCCAAGAGTGAACGAATCCGTTATCTTTGGCCGGATGGCTGAGATGTATGAACTTCTTGGAGAAACGGACAAGGCTCTGGAGTTGCTTAAAACAAACAACGCAGCCGCAATTTTCAATGACATAATCGGAATTACGCTGCTCTCCCATGGAAAAGATCCAGAGGAAGCAAACGGCTATCTTGAAGACGGATTTTTAAGGGCAATCAGCTCGCTCATCCGCTGTGTGCTCGGCTATGTAATGCTCTTTGACGTTAGAAATGACAATGCGTCGGGCATAGAAATGATGCGCTGGATCATTCCGTTGTTGGAAGGATTAAAGAAGACAGATGAGCCAAACTTTCTGGACAAGATGATAGCTGTCTGCAATGCCTGTCTGGCGATTTTTCTGTTCAAGTCCGGGAATTGGAAAGAAACAGAAGATTCTCTCAAAAAGGCAAGAGATCTGGCTCGCACTTTTGACGCCGCTCCAAACTATGGAGCGGAAAGACTTAAATTTGTGCGCGGTTCGCAATGGAGCAGTGCTCATGACTCTCTGGGAAAAACCGCCATGGACGCAGTTGAGTTTGTCCTGCACGACAAGGATCCGGAACTCCGGAATCTATGGGCAGAAATCTGCGCCCGTAAAGACTGACTCTGATTGGAGAAAAATATGAACAAGATTTTTAATGTAAAGGATAGGCAGGAAGCTTTTGACTTTATTGTATCTGTGACTAAAGAGTGCAGTAAGATAGTTTCTCTGGTACAGGTGGGCTCAGGTGCAATAGGCTTTCGGGATGAACGCTCAGACTTGGATTTTGTTGTTGCGATAGATTCGGATTCTTCTATGCTTGAGGTGATGGATTATATGCATAAAGCAATTTCTGAAAAATATAATCTTGTTTACTTTACTCAGGCAGAATCAAGACATCTTCAATGTTATGTAATTGATAATCTTTTGGAAATAGATATTGGTTACGGTGCTTTCGAGCATGCAGCAGCTTTGAAACCTGCGTTTAAGGTTCTTTATGATAATTCTGGTACTGTAGAAGAAAAAATGAAGCAGTCTAGAGAATGGATGGATAAGCATATATATGGAGATAAGAGAAAAACGGATATTGAGCTTGCCAGAAATTCTGTATGGGTTCGTCTGATGCATGCTGCGGTTGCAATTAACCGAGATAATTTTTTCCGTGCAATCGGTGAACTTGAATATGTCAGAAAGCTTTATATCGATTTACTAGGCGACAAATACTGTCTTGAAAGCACAATGAATCGCGAAATCGACAGGCTGCCTGATATAGAAAAGAACGCAATCAAAAGTACTTTTATAAATAATGAAAGCATAGCTTCCCTATGGAGCAGTTTAGAGAATCTTACAAATCTGATTTATAAGGAGCTTGAAGGAGAATCTATTCCGGTTTCGAAGGAAATGCTTTTTGAATATTACAAAGATATTAAACGGAGGTAAAACTATGTTTGCAATTATTGGAGCATGTCTTTTTTCGGTTGTGATTTACATAATGACTCCGCTTGCGCTGGCTTCTGCGGTTTGTTTCTGGATTACGGCACTTCAATAATATGGAACAGACGATTTTAGAGTACGGCAAATTAACAGATACACAAAAATTGGAAGCGGTCGATTTATTTCTGGAAGGCTTCGGGCATTTTTTAACTTTCTCAAAGGATGAAGAGCTTAAGAAAAAGCTGCTTTTCGAAATCTTCGATCCGGCTTTGTTCAAATGCTGCCTTGAGGGCGAAAAGGTTCTGGGGCTTATTGGACTTGCGACAAACGAGGTCCGCCCATTGAACTTCAAAAAGGAATCCTGCATCAAATATTTCGGGAAATTCAAGGGCGGATTAATCAGCAGCCAGATGAACGCAATCTTTCAAAAGCCTGTTGTAAAGCAGAAAGACGAGCTTTATATCGACGTGCTGGTGACGGGAAGCGAAGCCCGAAGAAAAGGCATAGGCTCGGCTCTTTTGAATCATGCTTTCTCATTGGAAAGCTACAGCACTTTTTATGTAGAAGTTTTTTCGAACAATCAGCCGGCAATCAAACTGTACGAAAAGAACGGCTTTTCAATCGAAAAATGCGAGAAACTGTCGTTAATGCGTTTTCTGGGAGCAGGCTACCCGATCAAAATGGTTCGCAGAACACACTAGGCTGCAATCAAGAACAGCAGTATGTGATTTGGCATTTCATGTACGAATTCTGGCATTTCGTGCACCGGGTGGAAGCTTCTGGGCGTATAAATGATATTATGAAAATGGAAAAAAATATAAAAGGGGAAAAAATGACAATAGAAACAGAAAGACTCCTGCTTCGGGAGTATACAATTGATGATTTTGACGCGCTCTATGAAATAATGTCTGATACCGAAACTATGCAGCATTATCCGGCTCCTTTTGATGCAGCGCGAACCCGACGCTGGATAGAATGGAATCTGGAAAACTACGCGCAGTATGGCTTTGGACTATGGGCTGTGGTTCTCAAGGAAACCGGAGAGTTTATAGGGGACTGTGGCATCACAATTCAGAACATCGATGGAGAAATGCTCCCGGAGGTTGGCTATCATATCCATAAGAAATACTGGCGGCGTGGTTTTGCAAAGGAAGCTGCACGGGCTGCACGCGACTGGGCCTTTTTGAACACAAAATACAATGTACTCTATTCATATATGAAATACACAAACGAAGGTTCCTGGCGCACAGCAATGGCAAACGGCATGAAAAAGGTGAAGGAATATCCGGATCCGAAAAATACTATTTCTTATGCTTTTGCCATCACGCGGGAAGAATGGAGCCAACTTGTTAAGGAGAAAGCATAAGAAAGTGAATAGAAATGTACTTTTTTTGCTGGGATGTCCATGCGCAGGAAAGACAACAGCCGCAAAACTATTAACTCAAAGGAATAATATATATTGCCTAAGTGGCGATGAACGAAGATTTGATTTTTACAAGCATGCAGATGCATCTAAGCACAAATATATGACAATGGATACCTCTGACTTTTGGCAATGGTCATTAGATAAAATGGTAGATTGGGAAAGAGGCGTTATATCTGAGCAAACACCCATGATAATCGAAGAGTTGAACAGGCTTTCAGAAGTGCATGATTTTGTGCTGTTTGAAGGTATGATAGATATAAAATATCTGTTATCGGTGGTGGATTGTGATCGCATAGTATATCTTACAGTTGATAGAGATGTCTGTGAAACTGATTTCTTCGGACGAGACGATCACAATGGGATGAAGTCTGCCATATTGCGTGCAGAAGGTATTTCTGACGAAGAAAAAAAGCGGAGAATTGAAATTAGAAAAGAGGCAGCGATTACCGCATTTTATGAAGATGCTCAGAGCTTGGGACTTCAATGTTTTTCGAGACTAGATATAAGTTCACCTTTGAATATGGTGGAACAAATTGAACAGTATTTTGGACTTATATGTCCAAAGAATCTAAAAGAAAATGATATTCAGCATCGCTTGGCTGAATTCATAGGGAAGGAGATAGAATACTGGGATTTTTGGGGTGCTATTCGCATTGTGAAAAATGGTAAGATCTTGTGGGAAACCAGTCGTGGCTACTCCTGTGCTGAGTTTGGTACGAAGAACACAATGTCCACCCGTTTTACAATTGCATCGGTCACAAAGCAGTTTACAGCCTTTGCTGTTATGCTTCTGTATGACAAGGGGCTTTTATCTCTGGACGAAGATGCGAATACATATCTCCCGGAAGATTTGCAGATTCCTGCCGGGATTACTGTCCATAATCTTCTCTCCCATACATCAGGACTGTATAACTTTTATAATTTCGAGGATGACTTTTATATTGGGGAAGACAGACTGCCCTATGACAGAAAAGCTTTCCTCAGTAAATGGATTCTGAAACAGCCGGTAAGTACTCCGGGAGAATCGTTCAATTACAACAATTCAAATTACAATCTGCTGGCTTGGATTATTGAACATGTTTCAAAACAGTCCTATGCGGATTTCTTGAGTGAGAACATTTTCCTTCCCCTTGGGATGGTCAATACCACGTTTGACGACGGCTTGGCTGTTCAAGGAAACAAGGCAAACAATTACATGCATGATTACGGACAAACGGTTCGTGTACCGTATGTGAACAACCTGTTTTTGATGGGAGCAGGGGCATTGGTTTCGAACTGCGACGATCTTCAGAAGTGGTACGAATGCCTGAAAGAGCGAAAGCTGCTGTCCGCAAAGGCATATGAACGTTATTTTGCAGAGAATATGAATCATTACTGCTACGGGCTGGAACATCATGAGCGGAACGGCGTAACGATGTATGCTCACGGCGGCGATGCTAACGGGATTGCCACGTACACACAGTACTTTTTTGAGGACGATCTTTGTATCATCATTCTTTCAAATAATGAATCGCTGAACCAGTACCGGCTGGGAACAGGCATCGCAGAAATTCTGTATGGAATAGAACCTAAACATGCGTCGAGGCCGGATGAGGTACCGGTTTCGGAGGAGCATCTTCAGAAGTTCACCGGCACATATCTTCCCGGCAAAATCCATATTGAAGTGAAGAACGGGAAACTGTATCTGGTGCGTGTAAACCAGAATATCCATATCGAATTGTACTGCATCGGTCCCAACACATTTGTCCGCAGGCACGAGGAACAAAGCTATACGCACAATCTGCTGCCGGAAGGTTCTGAAAAACCTGTGGTATGGGGATACGAGCTGGGCAGTAAAGAGTTTGTGTGACAGAGCGAAAGAGTATGTCGACAGATTTAGAATCCGTTGGAGGATTATGACGAGGCAAACGGAACGATAACTTCAGAAGAGGAGAAAACAATGATGGAAGAAATAAACGATTCAATAATCATTAAATCAGCAGAAACAGATGAGGAGTTGTGCGGAAGGGGATATGTGCATTGTACTTCATGGCAGGAAGCTTACAGAGGCATTGTATGTGACCAATATCTTGATACGATGACTGTAGAGGCCACGACAGCACGAGCGCGGAATTTCCCGGACAATACTCTTGTAGCTAAGGATAAAGAGAAAGTTGTCGGCTTTGCAGTATATGGTCCGTCGAGAGATGAAGATTTGACGAATGCAGGAGAAGTTGTCGCGATTTATGTCCGTAAAGAGTATTACGGCCGGAAAATCGGATATAGATTGATGAACGAAGCAATTTCCAGGCTTATCGAATACACTACATTTTTTGTGTGGGTGCTTGAAAAAAATGAAAGAGCGATTCATTTCTATCACAAATATGGTTTTGAGTTTGACGGCTGCAAAAAGGAATGGAATCTTGGAACACCGGTTACAATAGTCAGAATGGTAATGAAAAGAAAGTGAAAAATTAGGATTTGCATAGCAAGCAGGCTTGGAGGTTATCCTTTGTGAAAAAAGGAAACATTTATAAACCTGAAGATGGAACGGTTTTGGATTGTTTATGTAGAAAATGAAAGAAATGGAAAAGATATGGAAAAAAGCAATAGTATTACAGCAGAAGAATATTTGGAAATGCGGCAATCGGTAGGATGGAAGATATTTCCTTTAGAACAGGCATCAGAAGGATTGAAGAACACTTCCTATATTTGCTGCATCAGGAAAGACAATACTCCAATAGCTATGGGAAGAGTGATATGGGATCATGGTTACGTGGTTTATATAGCTGATGTAATAGTCCGGCCGGAATACCAAGGACAAGGACTGGGCAGAGAAGTTATGAACAGCATAATGAAAGAAATAAGAAGTTATTTGAAACCAGGTTATAGAATCATGATTAGTCTAATGGCAGCGAAAGGCAAAGAAGAGTTTTACAAGAAATTTGATTTTATCGGTAGACCTAATGAGTGGACTGGTGATGGTATGTTTCAATGGATAGAAGGTTAAAGAATGATGCTGTTGGTTGTTGAACAGACAGTACAACTTTTAAAATCTGAAATAACATTACAGCTTAACTGAATAAACAAATCGGGGGTTGTGAGAATGTTCAAAAAATATAAGATAGGATTCGATATTTGGGGACTATTGTTGTTCCTGATTATAATGATACCAAACTTTATTTGGTTTACGGTTCCTGCGCCTAATGACATATTGAGGGGTGATTCGATTACAAAGGCAGTTGATACTGTAGGCTCTATATGTCAGGTCTTAATGATCATCCTTCTATGCATATTATTTCACAAAGAGCGTAATAAAACTAAGTTTCCCTTGATAATAGCTGTAGGTATCAGTTGCTTGCTATATTTTGTGAGCTGGGTGTTTTATTATTCCGGTTTTACTAATGCGTTTGTCGTGATGGCAAGTTATCCCGGGAATAAGACAAAGGCAGTTGCTGCAGAAGGCTGTGTTTACGGAGGTGCGGTTTATGCCGGATTTTTATGGGATTGATGTAGATGAGCTGTTAAGAATAAAAGGGAAACGGGGCCATGGCGTATCGATTGCCATTGGCAAAGGCGATGATATCAAGACGTACTGCTCCGGCAGCGGCAGATTCGGACGGGATTTTCCGGTAAATTCTGAAATGCTGTTTCAAGCCGGCTCTGTCAGTAAACCCATGTTTGCACTGACACTCCTTCGATATGCAGACAAAGGTTGCATCGATTTGGATGCGGATATCTCGGGTGTGTTATCGGATTTTGTGGATTCCCCGCTGACTTTCTCCGCGCTTTTATCCCATACTGCGGGTTTCAATGTCCATGGCTTCCCGGGCTACCGCGCCACTCATAAGGAACTCACCCTTGAAGATGTAGTTCTAGGACGGGGAAACACACCGAAGGTGAAGCGAACTATGCCGTACGGAAAACAATTCAGCTATTCCGGCGGCGGTATTACCCTTGCGGAACTGGCATTTACGCGCCTCACCGGCATCACTCTTCGGGATGCATTTGAAAAGGAAGTTGCCATGCCCCTGGGATTACATCGAAGCGGATACTTCCAGCCGCTGGATGAAAGTCTGGTTTCCTGCGCTGCCTTCGGCGGTATGCTTGGAATCTGGGAAGACCAGAAACACGGCTATCATTATTATCCCGAACGTGCTGCGGCCGGTTTTTGGACAACCCCTGAGGAACTCGTAAAAATCGGAGTCGCCATCTCCCGGAGTTTCCGCGAGGGCGGTCTTCTCTGTCAAAATACGGCAGAGCGTATGGTGACTCCTGTACTGCAAAATATGGGACTCTGCATTTTCCGTAGTAATATCCCGGATATTGCCGGACATAGCGGGCAGAATGCTGGTTTTTTGACCTCCTGGGACTTCTCACTGACAGAAGATCTGTGTATGGCAATCATGACCAACCGTTCTGCCGCCTCCGTATGGAGAAGACTGTCTGAACTCGGCAAAACGTTGTTTTCGCGTGCAACTGAAATACCCCGTGCCAGATAGACATGCAAATTCCAGTTTGTCGGGCTGACGTTGGGGGATTTATGAGTCAGGAGTTTGATTGTCATTACGGCGAAGCGGAATTCAATACGATAAAAGCCGGAATAGAGGCTATAGAATTCTGTTATTCAAAAAACGGTGTTTATACCACAAGTATAATGACAGCTAAAGAAAAAGGTGCTATCATACGATACATAAAGTGAGATAAGCGGAGCGGAATTATGCTCCCGGAAAGGAAAGAAACGACATGGCAACAATGAATCGCGTATTCAGTCTTTATAGCGACAGCCTCGAATCATCGCTCGTTAAACCTTACGAGTGGCGATCAGTTTTCATGTGCTCATATAAGACTAAGCAAATGCGAGAGAATGTTGCATTAACGGAGATACACCGGAAATAGGTGGATCGAAGCGTATAGATGAACATGTTTAGCAAACCGCTTACCTTGTATGAGGCAGGCGGTTTTTCTTTATGCAGAGTTGGCTCAATCTGGTAAAGCATCGGTCCCGAAAACCGACATCCTGAAAAGGTATCTGGGTTCGAATCCCGGGCTCTGCGCTTCGCTCCGTTAGCTCAGTCGGCAGAGCATCTGACTTTTAATCAGAGGGTCGGGAGTTCGAACCTCCTGCGGGGCATTTGATGCACACGTAGTCAAGTGGCTAAGACAGCGGACTGCAACTCCGTGATCGCTAGTTCGAATCCGGCCGTGTGCTTATGCACGAGTGGCGAAGCTGGTATACGCACCGGAATAAGGCTCCGACGTCGAAAGACATGTGGGTTCGAATCCCACCTCGTGTACTGTTCAATGTATTTGGAAAGGATAAAGACAATGGACGTTTTAGAAATCAAAGGAAAAGTAAATACAGCGATATGCTACGCAAGAGTCGTAGAAGATGAAGCCATAGAACAGATCAGGCGCATGTGTGATTATCAGATGACAGAAGGCTCAAAGATCAGAATAATGCCTGACGTTCACGCCGGTAAGGGATGCACCATAGGAACCACAATGACGATTACAGATAAAGCAGTTCCTAACGTGGTTGGCGTCGATATCGGATGCGGAATGTATACGATAAACCTTGGAAAGTCAGCAATTGATTTTGAAAAGGTTGATGAAGCGGCACACTTCATTCCTTCAGGAATGAACGTATGGGAAGGCAGACAGGAACGCTTTGATCTGACAGGACTTGCATGTTATAGAGACCTTAAGGATTCGAAGAGGCTGGAACGATCACTCGGTACATTAGGCGGCGGAAATCACTTCATTGAGATTGATGAGGCTGCCGACGGCACAAAGTATCTCGTGATCCACTCGGGCTCCCGTAACCTGGGAAAACAGGTAGCTGAGCTCTATCAGAAGCTCGCGATCAACCTGGACAGGGGATATGGCGATTATCTTGAAAAGCGTGATGAAATCATCAGAACCTACAAGGAGCAGGGACGTAAGAATGAAATACAAGAGGCGTTAAAGCAGCTCCACTTTCAGGTTTATGAGAGTGAGCCCAGCATGCCTGAGGATTTATGCTATCTGTCGGGCAAGTACCTTGAGGACTATCTGCATGATGTTGAAATCTGCCAGGCGTTCGCAAGACGAAGCCGTGAAAAAATGGCAGAGATACTTCTTGAGCGCACGGGAATGACAGGCGGCGAGAGCTTCCACACCATTCATAATTATATCGATACAGATGAAATGATTCTAAGAAAGGGCGCAATAGCGGCCCACAATGGTGAGAAAGTGCTGATTCCGATCAATATGAGGGATGGAAGCGTGCTCGCAGTCGGTAAAGGAAACCCTGAGTGGAACTACTCCGCTCCCCATGGTGCGGGAAGGATCATGTCCAGATCTAAGGCTAAAGAGACCTTGAGTCTGGATGAGTACAAAGAAACGATGAAGGGTATCTATACCACTTCAATCAACGAGAATACATTGGACGAGGCACCGATGGCATATAAGAGCCTTGAAGACATCATTGATGTTATTAAGGAGTCGGTAGATGTTATCGATGTGATGAAACCTATTTACAACTTTAAGGCGTCCGACTGAGGAACTACCTGTTCTGGTCGGAGCGCCGGAACAGGAGGACAAAAATGATAACGATACCTGCCATTGATATGGCAGCAACAGGAAGAAACATCGCAAGAATGCGACAGGATGCGGGATTGACCGTTAGGGATTTGCAAGATTTCTTTGGCTTCACAACTCCCCAGGCAATCTACAAGTGGCAGCACGGCACAGCGATGCCTACTTTGGATAATTTAGTCGCATTGGCAATGATATTCGGTGTTACTATGGATGACATCATTGTTGTAGATACCGATGCAAGAGCGCAGATCAGCGCTTGAAGGAAACAAGGGAGTCGGTAGGCTTATCGGCTCCGATATGGTCCCATAGTCTAATGGCTAGGACGCCGGCCCTTCAAGCCGGAGACACCGGGTTCGAGTCCCGTTGGGATCACTAAGGCCCCTTCGTCTAATGGTTAGGACAGAAGGCTCTCAATCTTCAAATGTCGAGTTCAAGTCTCGCAGGGGTCATTATGGGTAGGTCGCATAGCGGCTAGTGCAGCGGACTGTAAATCCGTCGACTTCGGTCACCGTTGGTTCGAGTCCAACCCTGCCCACTTATGTTTGCGTGTCCGAGAGGCTTAAGGTGCTTCCCTGCTAAGGAAGTGTGCGCTAACACGCACCGGTGGTTCGAATCCACCCGCAAACGTCTACTTCTGTAAAAACAGAGTCTACTTCTATCAAAAAAGAGTCCACTTATCTTGACAGGTAACATACTTTTTTCAAGAAAAAAATACTTAACAAGCTTAAATAAAACGGTTGGATTTGAAATCTGACCGTTTTTTCATTGATGATTATAGGCATATCAGCTAAAATATAATAAAAAATTAAGGGGTTTATATATGGCAAAGAGTACATCTTACGATGTTGTAAAGGCTTATGTCAGCGAACGTATTGGTAAGTTCTCTAAGCAGGAAGTTCTTATGGGCTGCCCAAGTTTGGGAAGTTCATCTGTAGAGTCAGCTTTGAAGAAACTTGTTGAGGATGGAACGCTGGTAAGAATTGGTGCAGGTAGAAAAACTCTGTATGCCAGAGAGGATTCTTTTATCAGTTGATGGATGGCTGCTATACCAGCCGGATGTGTGGAAGAAGTGGGAGTGATCATTATGGGAAAAAGAATTGTTGTTGTAAACGCAGGCCCCAGAAAGGGCTGGAATACTGACATCTTACTGTCGGAAGCAGCTAAGGGCGCAGAAGAAGCCGGTGCTGAGATCATCCGCTTTGATCTGTTTAAACTTGAGAGATATACAGGCTGCATTTCCTGTTTTGGCTGCAAGAGAGAAAAGTTCAAGGGGCACTGCATCTGTAAAGACGGATTAACTCCCGTTTTGGATGCCATAAGGGAGTCTGATGGGCTGATCATCGGATCTCCGAATTATCTTTCCAATGTCACGGCTTCTTTCCGGGCATTATACGAAAGGCTGATCTTCCAGAACCTTACCTATAATCGCGAGAATCCATGCTGCAAGGAAAAGGATGTCCCTGTTCTTTTTATCATGACGAGCAATGCGCCGGACACGATGTATTCAGATCTGCTGAACAGTTATCAGCAGACATTCAGTGCATTCGTTGGCCCTTGTGATGTGCTGGTAAGCGGCGATACGCTTCAGGTGGCTGATTACAGTAAACTGGACTGGGAGTGGACGATGTTCGATCCCGATAAGAAAAAGGAGCGCAGAGAGACCGTATTCCCGGAGGAATGTAAGAAAGCATTCGAGATGGGTAAGAGCCTTGCGGAGCGGTAATTGATAAATGGCACGCAGGTATATATAATTACATTTGGGTTAGCGATGCCTAACCTGAAAAAGGATCCTGAGGATCTGATCATATGGAGGTGTGAAATGGACGTTTTTAATCCAACCGGGCAAAAATATCATATCGAAAAAAATACCGTTCAAGAGACATTGATAATTCCACTGTATGGCAGAAAGGTTTGCTCGGATTGTTTTCCGGAGCTGTTTAAAGATCCTGAAGCAGAGCGCATCTGCAGCATGCTTGATTATGACTTTGCCGAAAAAGGCAAGAGGATGGAATCGGGCGTGGGATTGTTTGGTGCGCTTGAAGTCGCGCAGCGCCAGTACGATATCGCCTGTGAAGTGAAGGATTATCTTAAGGTTCGCCCTAATGCTGCTGTCGTAAATCTCGGATGCGGATTGGATGATACTTTCCGTAAGTGCGATAACGGAACCTGCAGGGGCTACAACATAGATATGCCGGATGTGATAAAGGTAAGAAACGAGCTTCTGCCTGAAAAGGACAGGGAGAAGAATCTCGGTTTTGACCTGAATGACGAAAAGTGGATGGATGAGATCGATGCCGGTGAAGGTGCGATATTCTATGCTACAGGCGTGTTCTATTATTTTAAAACAGAGGACGTAAAAGTTCTGTTTGGCCGGCTGGCAGAGCGCTTTCCGGGAGCGGTACTTGTATTTGATGCATGCAACAGGCGCGGAGCAAAGATGATGACCAAAACCTGGCTAAAAGAGGCCGGGATAAGTAATGTTGGAGCATTCTTCTCTCTTGAAGATGTGGCCGTGCTTGAAAGCTGGAGCAGTTATTTTAAAAATGTATCTGCCAAAAGTTACATGCGCGGTTACAGGGATATCTACAAAGATGTGAGCTTCCTTCATAAACTGATGATCCATTTCTGTGACAAGCTGGTAAAAATGATCATCGTAAAGATAGAGTTTAAGGGATGAGAGAAAGCGATCTGAGGAAATGATGGAACAGGCAGAGAAGAGAAAATACTTGATAAAAACACTTTTGGCTGAACAGTCAAGATACAAAGATATGGAGATCCCCGAAGAAACGGGGGAACAGAAAAGACTCCTCAGAAGTCTGTTTAACGTGCGCCTGCCCGGTAAGATCAGTGAGGATTTCCTTACGGTTCAGGATGAATACCTTCGGGAAGCAACGAAAGAAAAAGGTGTTACGGATATTAAAGACCTGCAGCCGATCGAAGAAGGCATTTATCTCTGGCAGGGTGATATCACGACACTTCGTTGTGATGCGATCGTGAATGCTGCCAACAGTGGGATGACCGGTTGTTATCAGCCTTGTCATAACTGTATCGATAACTGTATTCATACCTATGCCGGGATTCAGCTTAGAAATGCTTGCGCTGAGATGATGGAAAAGCAGGGGTATGAGGAACCGACAGGACAGGCGAAGATCACGCCGGGATTCAATCTTCCCTGCAAATATGTGCTTCATACAGTTGGGCCTATCGTGAGCGGACCCTTAACAAAAGAGCATGAAGAACTACTGGCATCGTGTTACAGATCGTGTCTGGAGCTGACAGATAAGAACGATGTGAAGAGCATTGCCTTCTGCTGTATTTCAACGGGTGTATTTATGTTTCCAAATGAAAGAGCCGCTAAGATCGCGGTTCAAACAGTTCGGGATTACAGGAAGAAACACGGCAACGGAATCGAGGTGATATTTAATGTTTGGAAGGATATCGACTATGAGATCTACCGGGAATTACTCGGATGAAATTCAAAAACTGCAGAAGGCAATAGAAGAGTCGGATGCTGTTGTGATCGGAGCAGGAGCAGGGCTTTCAACTTCGGCAGGATTTGTTTATAACGGAGAGCGTTTTGAGAAATATTTCTCGGAATTCGGCAAAAAGTATGGCTTTAAGGATATGTACTCCGGTGGATTCTATCCTTATGAGACTCCGGAGGAGATGTGGGCTTACTGGTCGAAGTTCATCTTCGTCAACAGATATATGGATGCACCTAAGCCTGTGTATGAGCATCTGCTTTCCCTGGTAAAGGATAAGGATTATTTCGTTATCACAACGAATGTCGATCATTGCTTCCAGAAGGCGGGCTTTGATAAGAAGAGACTGTTTTATACCCAGGGTGATTACGGGCTGTTCCAGTGCAGCGAACCATGCCATGAGGAGACTTATGAAAATGAAGAAATGGTAAGAAACATGGTAGAGCAGCAGAAGGATATGAAGATCCCGACGGAGCTGATCCCCAAATGTCCGAAATGCGGCAAGCCTCTTACGATGAATCTGAGATCGGATGATAAATTTGTTGAGGACAAAGGCTGGCATGAGGCTGCAAAGCGATATCGCGACTTTTTGAATGTCCATAAAGGAAAAGTACTGTTCCTGGAACTTGGTGTAGGTTATAATACTCCGGGAATCATCAAGTACCCTTTCTGGCAGATGACTGCGGACAACCCGGATGCCACCTATGCTTGCGTAAACTATGGTGAAGCAGTCTGCCCGGAGGATATCAGTAAGCGTTCCATCTGTATCGATGGGGATATCGGAACTGTAATAAGATCAATGTTTGACGATAAGGCTCTGATTTAGGAACTATTGAATGGTATGTATGATGAATTTCCGGAAAAGAAACCGAAGAAAGCAAAATGAGGCTGATAAATCCGGGTTTGCGGGGTGAACTCCGGAACATAAAAAGAACAGATGGCGGTTATAAGAGAATTCTTGTAGCCGCATTATTTGTTTAAAAACATCTTGACACAATGTCAGAATGCAGTTATAATTTTACTTGACACGATGTCAAAATGAAACATTCGGAGTAAGGATATACTAAAAGGAGATGAAATAAAATGGCAGAAAAAATCGTACAGACAGCAGGAAGAAATCAGCTCGGAGAATTTGCGCCGATGTTCGCGCATTTGAATGATGATGTGCTCTTCGGTGAAGTATGGAATGAAGAAGCGATCGATGTGAAGACCAAATGCATTATTACGGTGGTTTCACTTATGGCTTCCGGTATCACAGATTCTTCACTGACCTATCATCTTCAGAATGCGAAGGCTCACGGAGTAACCAGGGAAGAGATCGCAGCGATCATCACCCATGCCACCATGTATGTAGGATGGCCGAAGGGATGGGCAGTATTCCGCCAGGCAAAGGAAGTATGGAATGAAGTGACGGATGCTGCGGCAGATTGAAATAGGAGGCGGACACAAGATGAAGAGAAAGATAGCAGTACTTGCAGCGGTTTTATTAGCCATTGGTCTTACGGCATGTGGGAATAACCAAACACAGGCAACAAATGATACTGCTCAGACGATACTGACAGAGAGCCCTAAGAATGCAGAAACTAAGAGTAATCCTGAAGAGAAAGCAGATCAGGCCGTGATAAGCGAATCTCCTTCGAATACAGCAAATGAGACAGCCGGAGATAATTCTTCAGAAGATACAGAAAGTACGAATGAACACAGTGACGTTCTTGTCGTATATTTCTCAGCGACCGGAAACACAAAGGGTGTTGCTGAAAAAATCGCAGGGATCACAGGTGCGGATACATATGAGATAAAGGCGGCGCAGGAGTATACAGATGCCGATCTGAACTGGAATGATTCGAAGAGCCGCTCAACTAAGGAACAGAATGATCCATCCGCAAGACCGGAGATCGGAAGTGATGCGATATCGCTGGACGGATATACAACGGTCTATATCGGATACCCTATATGGTGGGGAGAAGCGCCGCGCATCATGGATACATTCGTGGAGAGCTACAGCTTTGACGGCATTACCATGATACCCTTCTGCACTTCAGGCAGCAGCGGAATAGGCAGAAGCGGTAAGAACCTTGCAAATAATGCGGGAAGCGGCACATGGCTCGATGGAAAGCGATTCGATGCCGGGGCATCGGAGGATGAGATCAGATCCTGGATAGAGGGTTTGCAGTAAAGAAAGAATGAGGCCGATAAAGCACTGTTTATCGGCCTCGAGTCTGTGAAAAAAAGTCTGTAAAAACCAAATAGTTCTGTAAGTATAGGGTCTCCTGAGATAAAATAAAAATATCATAGGAGGCCTTTTATCATGGCTAAAGAAAAGAAACCGGTACACAGAGTTCAAATGACGGAAGGAAAACGTCAGATCATCCAGCAACTCCTTCAGGAGTATGACATCGAGACTGCAGAAGACATCCAGGACGCACTCAAGGATCTCCTTGGCGGCACCATCAAAGAGATGATGGAGGCTGAGATGGATGACCATCTTGGGTACGCAAAATCTGAACGATCTGATTCAGACGATTATCGCAACGGCTATAAGTCAAAACGCATCAACTCCAGCTACGGGAGCCTTGACATAGAGGTTCCGCAGGACCGCAAGTCAACATTTGAACCTAAAGTAGTAAAGAAGCGTCAAAAGGATATCTCTGACATCGACCAGAAGATCATCTCGATGTACGCCAAGGGAATGACAACCCGGCAGATATCCGATACGCTTGAAGACATTTATGGTTTTGAGGCCTCTGAGGGCTTTATTTCTGACGTGACGGACAAGATACTGCCTCAGATCGAGGAATGGCAGCACAGGCCGCTTGACGACGTTTATCCGGTCATTTTTATCGATGCGATCCACTATTCTGTACGCGACAACGGGATCATCCGTAAGTTGGCGGCATACGTGATCCTCGGCCTCACCTGCGAGGGCAAGAAGGATGTCCTGACCATACAGGTCGGTGAGAATGAAAGCGCCAAGTACTGGCTGTCAGTCCTGAACGAGCTCAAGAACCGTGGTGTAAAGGATATCCTCATCATCTGTGCTGATGGTCTTACCGGGATCAAAGAAGCCATTTCTACAGCTTTCCCTCAGACTGAATACCAGCGCTGTCTTGTACATCAGGTTCGCAATACGCTGAAATACGTCGCTGATAAGGACCGTAAAGCCTTTGCGAATGACCTGAAGGCCATTTATAACGCCTCATCCGAATCAGCCGGCAGGGAGACTCTGGATCGCGTCACAGAGACCTGGAGTGAGAAGTATCCCAGATCAATGTCCCGATGGTACGATAACTGGGATGCCATCAGCCCCATCTTCAAGTTTTCGTCAGAGGTCAGGTCTGTCATTTATACCACGAATTCCATTGAGTCACTGAATGCGACATACCGGAAGCTGAACCGTCAGCGCAGCGTGTTCCCGAGCGATCAGGCCTTGCTTAAGGCTCTGTATCTCTCGACCTTCGAAGCAACGAAAAAGTGGACCATGCCGATTCGAAACTGGGGCAAGGTTTATGGCGAACTGGCCATAATGTATGAGGGCCGGTTACCGGAATAATAACAAGAACCTCAGCCTGATTCGGGACGAATCAGGCTGAGGTGTCAGGGTCGGGTGGGATTAGCCACTCTAAGTATTTCAAGGTTTTTCCTTTTGTTATTTTCGGCATCAGTTCTCGCTTTTAATAATAATTCCGGAGAAGAATAAACATTGTCACGCGGAATAACAATACTATTTAAAAAGCTTTTAGTTAATGCATTACAATGATCTTCGATAAAACTCTTACTATATAAACCTTCTTCACATTTTGCTTCGTAATACGCGCGGTATTTTGATAATATGTCAGAAAAATCTGAATGGTCATCTGCCATTATCATTGCAAGTGCATCATTGTTTAGAAATTTGTCGCAACAGAAGAAAACGCCGATATTTCTCTCTTTTTGAAAATCAATATAATTATTAAGATTTTTGACCTCCAATAATTCCGGCGCTATATCCTTTTCCCATAATGACATAAGATTTGAGAGTACTATATCAACGTCAGCTTTCCAATAGGGGTAAGATAATATCCTTGATTTTTTTATAGTAGATGCCGGAGCCTGAGCATTTTCCAGACCTACCTGTGATAAATCCCCAAAATATATTGATACTATTCCATAGTAGATGCGCATCATAGTTTTTTTAACAGCGTTTGGATTTCCTTTTACTCCCATGAATGTTATGAGATCATTCTCCACTCTAATATAACACTTAAGTTTTTTATAATAAGTGAACTGCATGGTACGCATCATATCGTCATAATACTTATTAACCATTCGGATCATCCTAATCACCTCCTGAAGCGAAGTACCATCCGTTAAGCTTGTTAAATTCCCTTATGAGTTCATTCTATCAAAATCCTTGACGAAATCAATTAGATTATGTATAGTCAAAACGAGCTGAACAATGGCATAATTACCAGCGTTCAGCTCGTCAATTATCTTAGGATATCTAATTTACAGAAAAACTTTCACACACTCTGAATGTCGCTGTGAAGAAATCTAAGGCCGTTCTCACCCGCGAACCTTTCAGCAAAGGTATCGTATTCGCCGCAGATCAGAACTTTCCTTTTAAGCCAGCCTTTCAGAAGTTCAGGTGATGCGGCAACGGATACTACCGTCCGGCTGAGGATAAGGCAGTCTATATGCGAGAAGAATTCGATATAACCCTCGCCAAGTCCGGTTATGCCTTCTGTCACGCTGAGCGTGTCATATTCTTTCTTCCAGTTTTTGCCCTGCTCATACAAAAGCTCGGTGTCCTCAAGGCTGAGCACGCCCTTACCCTCTACTTCAAGAAGACCGCTGTAATGGTTTATGTACGTGATATTTTTGTTGTGTTTTGAAAAAAACATCATTCACCTCATTAAACTGCGATTTGTCAATCCCATTCATTTGTATAACTATATAATTATAACATGATCTGAATAATCTCTTCATCTGTTTGGCGCATACCGATACTTGCGATTCGGCTCACATTAGTTATGGTATTTTCAACGCCTTTTACCACTATGCCATCGCCGCCGTAAAACTGCTCATTTTGCATTTGCATCTGCATCCCCAGCAGACCGGCTTCTACAGCAGAAGCAATTTTCGCTGCACAGCTGGCCTTTGCTCCATCGCAGATCATTCCGGAGTTGATAGCGACTGCATTGACGATCGTATGAGCGATCTCCCGATATTTGCCGCCATACAGATAGGTAATTCCGGCTCCTGCGCCGCATCCGGCTGAAGTGGCTCCGCAATAGGCAGACAGTACGCCGACTCCGGTTTTAAGATGGATCGTGACCAGATTGGATATCACCAGCGCGCGATACAGCAATTCATTGCCGGCACCCAGTTCTTTTGCATAAACGATTACCGGCAGGGAAGCAGTCATGCCCTGATTGCCGCTGCCGGAATTTATGATGACCGGCTTTTCGCATCCGCTCATACGGGCATCGGAACCTGCAGCAGCCCATGCCTTCGCCCGATTGTGAACAGAATTCCCATACGCGTTCAAAAGCACGGTGCCAATATTGGCTCCCCACTTTCCGGAAAGTCCTTCCTCTGCGATAGCCGTGTTATAAGCAATCTGCCGGTCCAGAATATCTTTGACATCACCGATGTCCACGCAGTCGGCAAACTCTACGATCTTTTCCACGTTCAGCAGATCATGGCTGCTCCGTTCTGCCCGTTCTCCCTGAACATACGCCCTATCGATCAGCACTTCTCCGTTTTTTCGCAAACCTATCACATTTGTATGGCCACCTGCGATTCGGACGAATGCATTTTCGTCTCCGACAGATTCAGTGATTTGAATGTCAAAGATATAATCGCTGTCAGACGGAGCAATGTCAAATTGTGCACGCTTCAGGAATTCTGCGATCTGCCCGACCTGCGCTTCACTGACACAGGAGATGACTTCCAGTTCTGCATCCGCATTGCCCGCGACAATGCCGGCAGAAGCTGCGGCTGCGATACCATGCAATCCATTCGTATGAGGAACAACCACACTTTTAACATTTTTGATTATATTGCCGCTTATCCGGATATCCACCTTCTCAGGCATACAGCCCAGTGTTTTTCTGGCCAAAGCCGCAGCATAAGCGATAGCGATCGGCTCGGTACAGCCCATCGCCGGAACAAGCTCTTCCCGAAGGATATTCACATATGAATTATACAACTCCCGATCCATTTCCATGCTCCCCATATACGCAATATTTATATTAAACTCAATGGCCGCAGTGTCCCCCGCAGTGATGATCCTCATCGTGATAATCACTGCAATTATGACCTTCGCTATGATGATCACACTTTACATCAGGGTTATAATCAAGTCTTCCTTCGATCAATGCTTTCACTGCTTCATCTGCGTTACCGGATACGCCTCCGTATAGTTTGATACCTGCTTCACCGAGCGCGACCTGTGCTCCTCCTCCGATACCCCCGCAGATCAGGGTATCTACTTTACCCCCAAACAGAAAACCTGCAAGGGCGCCATGCCCCTGACCATTTGTATCCACAACTTCTTCATGTACGATCTTTCCGTCTTCAATGTCATATACCTTAAACTGCGCAGTATGTCCGAAATGCCGGAAAATTTCACCGTTTTCATATGTTACCGCAACTCTCATCTCGCTGTCTCCTTTTTCTCTTATATTTTTTGTGCTGTCGTCTTGTGAAAAATTAAAACATACATTACCACCGGAAATGATAAGACTCCTGCCCTCCACAAGTACCTTCGCTATTTTCTTACGCGCATTATCATACATTGCTGTCACCGTAGTTCTGGCGACCCCCATTTTGTCCGCGCACTGCTCCTGGGTCATCCCTTCCGCATCCAGCAAGCGTATAGTCTCAAATTCATCAAACGTCAGCTGCAATGCATCCTCACCGATGATATCTGAAGGCGCAAAACCAAACTGTCCGGGAAGACCTGATATTCTTCTGCACTTTGTGTTCTTAGGCATAGCTCACCCTTTCTGACATATGTCATGATAATTGTACTCTTCATATTGACATATGTCAATATCGAGGCCTGTGCTGCGTAAAAGAACCGGTTCGCAGCCGGTTCTTTTTTTGTGCGATAAGCGAATGCCCTCGGCAGCAAGCTCGCTTGCTGGACGAGGGCTGAGTGAACGGTCATTGAGCGGACTTCGTACGCGAGATGACCCGTCGAATCGAGTAGGAGTCAGCCTACTC
>JAEFBB010000039.1 GCA_016292215.1 Saccharofermentans sp.
AGGCACACTGCATAGTGCATCACAAAATACCAGTTTATCTGCGGGATAACGGTAACCAGGGCAAGAAGTATTATGCCCAGGATCCTGTTGAGAAACACGAGATAAGACGTCCCGCTTTCTCCGGGAAGCCCAAACAAAAGCGCTTCCATTGCAGGATCGTCATTAGTCTCATATATCGGGTGTAAAAGAAGGGCGGTAACAAGCGCAAGCGCGCAGAACAACAGGGATATCAATCCGTTCTTGTACTTGGATATGAATCTTCCCGATCCTTCTTTAAGCATTATCTCATCTGTGATACAGCTTCTTTGTCTCGTAGATAGGCTCACAAGTCAGGTTGATGCCGAGCTTGTGGAACATATTAAGGTCGACTGAGCTCATCATGGTCGTGGAGTGAGCGTCGCTGTTTGCGAGGTTGCCGATCTGCTGCATAGCGAGCTCTGCAACAGGATTGGTGGCAGCACTGATGGCAAGCGCGATGAGCACTTCGTCTGTATGAAGTCTCGGATTGTGATTGCCCATGTGATTGACCTTAAGATCTGAGATAGGCTCGATTACATTGGGTGAGATCAAAGGAATGTCGTGTGAGATTCCTGCGAGGACCTTAAGCGCGTTAAGAAGCGCAGCTGAAGCAGGTCCTAAGAGAGGTGTGGTCTTGCCTGTAACGATCTGTCCGTCAGGGAGCTCCAATGCTACGGCCGGTCCGCCTGTGGATTCGGAACGTACGGCTGCCGCACCGATGACGCGGCGGTCGGAAATGTCGATGCCTGACTTCTTCATGAGGAATTCGATCTTGGTAACGTCAGAACCGTCTGAATTGCCGGATCTTGTTGCCATCTTAGCCTCATAATATCTTCTGATGATCTCCTGTCTGGAAGCTTCCTGGCAGGCCTCATCGTCAACAATGGCAAAGCCTGCCATGTTAACGCCCATGTCCGTAGGTGACTTGTAAGGACTCTCGCCGTAGATCTTCTCGAAGATAGCATTTACTACGGGGAAGATCTCAACGTCTCTGTTGTAGTTGACTGTGGTCTTTCCGTAAGCTTCAAGGTGGAAAGGATCGATCATGTTGACGTCAGCCAGGTCTGCCGTAGCTGCTTCATAAGCAACATTTACGGGGTGCTGGAGAGGGATCGACCATATAGGGAATGTCTCGAACTTAGCGTAGCCTGCCTTGATGCCGCGCTTATTCTCGTGATAGAGCTGTGAAAGGCATGTAGCCATCTTTCCGGAGCCCGGGCCAGGAGCTGTTACGACAACGAGCTTACGTGAAGTCTCGATATAATCGTTCTTGCCGTAACCGTCTTCGCTTACGATAAGCGGAATATCGGAAGGATATCCTGCGATAGGATAATGTCTGTATGACTTAACGCCGAGGCCTCTGAGTCTTGCTTCGAACTTCTCTGCCAAAGGCTGGCCTGCGAACTGCGTGATTACCACGCTTCCTACAAAGAGTCCGAACTCCGTGAAAGCATCGATCAAGCGGAGGACTTCCTGGTCATAAGTAATACCCAGGTCTCCTCTTCTCTTATTCTTCTCAATGGCATCTGCATTGATCGCGATAACGATCTCAGCATCTTCGGAAAGGGCCTTGAGCATCCTGATCTTACTGTCAGGTTCGAATCCGGGCAAAACTCTTGATGCGTGATAATCATCGAAAAGCTTACCGCCGAATTCCAGATAGAGCTTACCGCCGAATTTCTCGACACGCTCTCTGATGTGCTGGCTCTGCAACTCTACATACTTGTCATTGGAAAAACCGATTTTAAACATAGGACTTGGACCCCCTTGAAGGAAATTATAACTTAAAGAGGGCTCAACTTATGTTACAAAATTAACTGATTAAAAATATTTTTACTTACGCGCGGAGCGGGTCCATGAGAAGGAGCGTTTTTCCGTCAGGAATGCTTCCTATAAAGCTTCCGGCATTAACGGTCTCCCGCTTGCCGTCATCTTCGCAGAGCTTTACGAATTCTTCTCTTCCGGATATCCGGTCATAGCCAAACGTAGCGCCTCTGAAATGCATGGGGACGACAGCCTTGGGATCGATCTGTTCACACATTCTGTAAGCCTGTCTGCAGTTGATCGTATAAAACCCTCCGACCGGGATCATGAGAAGATCGCATCCCCTGATCCTGTCGAGCTGCTCCTCAGACAGATCACATCCGATATCACCCATGTGAACGATCTTCTCGCCGCCTGACTTAACGACGGTTATATTGTTCCTTCCTCTGGCAGCTCCCTGGACATCGTCGTGGAAAGTCCTTAAGATATCCACCTCCGGTTCGGTGCCGGTATAAGGTTCTTCCGGCTTTCTGACCGATTCAAAATCAGAGTGGTCGCGGTGGCTGTGCGAACAGAAGACCTCGTCTGCTTCAACATCAGGATCGGCAAGACCCGGGACATAGCCTGACACATAAGGATCAAAGCAGACCCGAAGGCCTGTTGAGAATTTGACGACAAAACATGCATGTCCTATGAATGTTATTTCCACAGAATAACTCCTTTGGAAGGATCTCGGGCAGATACAGAAGATTACTTCTTGTCAGTCTTCTTATCGTTCTTCTTATCTTCCTTCTTATCAGACTTCTTGTCAGAAGACTTATCAGTACTTGCCGTGTCCGTATCGGAAGTGCCGACTGTATAAGTAGCGTCATCCAGGATCTTGGACTTTGCCTTGTATTCTTTCTTTGCCTGTGAAGCCATGATGGCATTTGCAAGGCCGCCGACTGCAGCAACTACAAGCGCGACACCGATGAAGACAGAAAGGATATTAGTAAATACGCCTGTCAGGATAAGTATGCCGAGAACAAGCGCTGCCATTCCGAACAGCAGTGAGAACCACCAGTACTGGGACTTCGAAGCTCTCAATGTGCTTGCCGCGAAGATAATTACGATTACCGCATAGACAATGGCGATAAGGCCGAAGATTATTTCCAAAGCTCCGGTCAGGATGTCGGGCTTGATAACGAGGACAAGTCCCGTAATGCCGATAGCGGCTCCGACAATAAGAACGACCCAGTCGAATACGGTCTTATCTTTGATCCTCAAGAAGTTGATGACTTCGAAAAGGCAGGCAAGAATAAGTGCTGCGCCGCCGATCCTGATCAAAGTATTGAAGATCTCCTGGCTCTTGCCGGCGATGCCGCCGATAAAGAAAACCAGACCGAGAATAAGCATGACGATGTCAACTATTATCGTGCTTGCCTTATAATCTTTGATCTTGTCCTTCTTTTTGGAGTTAGCCATATAATTATTCCTCACTTTCACCGGTTGCCATAACCATATTTTTGCCCGATTTCTTTGCACTTGCAAGTGCTGATTCAGCTTCTTTGAGCGCGCTTTCCACATCCATGGTCACGTCAAACCATGCGTAGCCGCCGCTGACAGTGACATTGCTTTTCATGAACGAGAATTTCTTCTTGGAGAATTCTTTGCGGATCTGATTGAGCGCGAAAAGGTTATCTTCCCTGACTCCGTTCTCGAAAACGATGACGAACTTGTCTCCGCCGTATCTTCCCACGATCGTATTCTCATCGATCAGGCCCTGAAGCACTGATCCCAAAGCGCGGAGGACATCATCGCCCTTGTCATTTCCCAATTCGTCGTTGATCTTTCTGAAATCGTCAATATCCAGGATGGCAATGCCGCTCGGTTCGAGCTCGTTTGTTTTCGCAAGGATCTTACCTGCTTCTTCGATGAGATATTTCTTGCTGTAAACGCCCGTGACACTGTCGGTCTCAAAGCCTAATTCGAACTTGTTGGCACCGGCAAAATTTCTCTCCCTGATTATGAGCGAGCGTGTGTTGAACAGCTCCATTCTGAATGCCAAAAAGCTTATGCCAAGAGCCATGACTTCAGCAATGATTATGCAGAGAATGCTGAAGTTCCGATCGTCAGGATAATCGTATATGTGAAGGATTCCCGCATAGAGAATGAATACGATGCTTAAGCCTGCCTGGATAAACTGGATGAATCCGTCATGGAAGACAGAGCAGAATGCGACTGCAAAGAGAGGGAACACCCAGAGCGGAATAAAAAAGCTGTGGGCAAGCGCGATAACTCCGCACATTATCAGTCCGGCAAAGGATACTACCCTGTTCTTGGTAACATCGGTGCTGGTCTCCGATCTGTTCGAGAACCTCGTTAAAACGTAAAGAATGCTGTTAATGGCAAAGGGCACCAGGATCCTGAACTCAATATAAGTGTCCAGGGGCTGCCCCAGATTATCGGTCAGGCAATAGTAGATGCAGATGCCTACCTCCAATGCCAAGCACACGAGCGTCATTATGAGAAGTATCTTCTCAAATTCAAACCTTATCGTTCTTTCCAGATTCCGCATCGCGGGATCGTTGATCGGCTTGGTGTCCATAGCAAGACTCCTTAAGGTTATGTGTTGTTGCCGCTGTTGTTTTCGTTATTGCTGTTATCGGTATTGCTGCCGCTGCTGTTATCGTTATTGTCGCCGCTGTTGTTGCCTGTCGTCTCTTCGCTCGAAGACGCAGTAGTCTCCGATCCGGTAGGTTCAGGCGTATCTTCGCCGCCGGCCGAAGGTGTAATAGAAGGCGTATCCGTACCCTCTCCTCCCGCTGCCGGTGTGGTCGTTGCGTCACCTTCACCGCTGGCCGTAGGTGGCGGCGTTGCTTCCGTTACCGTCCATGTGGCAGTCGTTGTGACCTTGCCTCTGAACGAATCGGTATAAGCATATGTGATTATGTAGTTGCCTGCAGTCTGCTGTGCGGTCTCGAGAGATACCGTCTGTCTGGAAGAATCCGTGATCGTGTACGTGATTCCGCTCGTTACTTTATTGTCCTGCGACGTCGTCGCCGTTACTCCGCCAAGCGGATCTATCGACTGGCCGACCTCCGTAGTGATCTCTTTGCTTGGCAGATTGATCTCCGGAACACCCAGGGTGGTCTTGCCGAGGATCCTTAAGTCTAAGTCTACTTCCCTGGGAATGCCGGAAACCTTTCCGTGCCATGAATACTGCCAGTAAGCGTATGAATAACTTCTCGGAGGGACAGTATCGCCTGTCTTGTACCAGCTGCCGTCTGCATATACAGCATAAGGATATGCGTACCACAGCTTGTATTTGGAGAATACTTCTCCGAAATAGCTTCCGAGTCTGTTGATGTTTGAACCGTCGAGGTAGACCATGGGTGTATAGCCGTTCTGGGCGATCGTGCTGCAGTAAGCGGTAATGCAGTTCTTAAGATCTTCCGCACCAAGCTTCCATGTTCTGTAATATGTCTCAGTCTCCCAGTCCATTACTACGGGAAGATCAAGCGACATGCCGTTAAGCTTTGCAAGTGTCAGGGATGCCTCTTCGAGAGCCTCGTATGCGGTCTTGGCCTGTGAGAAGAAGTAGACACCGACCTTGATGCCTGCTGCTTTTGCGTTCTTTATATTCGTCGAGAAAAGAGTGTCCTCATAGCAGTTGCCTGCTTCACCCCAGCCTCTCCCGCCGCATCTGATGAAAGCAAATGAGATGCCTGAAGCCTTAACCTTGGACCAGTTGATCTCGCCGTTGTGTCCGGAAACATCGATTCCGAGCTCATAGTCAATGACCGTGATAGGCTGCATTGCAGGTGTAGGAACGTCCGAAGGAACAGGTGAAGGAGAATTAGTCGGCGTGGGAGCCTTTGCTTCAGAACCGTGGTGAACAGGCTTTGTATCCTGTGACTGGTCGATGACGATGTCCTTCTTTGCGATGACACCGGCATTACCTGATACGATGGCCTTGACGAGATCCTCATCGGATAATGACTTCAGATCGCTCGTATTAACAACGTGCTCGCCGGTAAGGCCGCCGCGCTTGATATTTCCCGTTGTGGGATTAGTTTCAGGTGTCTCATCAACAAGATCGGAAACGTCAATAACATCTACTGTCTCTTCATTTCCGGACTCGATTGCTGCCTGGGCAAGGAAATTCTGTGCTGCATAGAGCTCAACATTTTCAGAAGGGATAAGCACATCGGACTTGCGTGCGATGCTTGCCGCGCAGACCGAGCCGACAGTGCCGACAACGATGACCGCAGCCAGAATAAGGCTTAATCTCGCCTTGTTCTCCTGTGCCGAGCAGAATTTTGCAAAACCGCTCAGATTCTGTTGACTTGCTTTCTTCTTCAAAATTGTACCGCCTTATATAAAAAACAAATTTTTGTGATAATAATGCCTTAATATGCTTATTAAATCAAGGCAAACACACCTTACATTAACGTGACATTTCGCGTCAAAAGCACAAATTTTTTGTGCTCCACGCTTAAAAACGCCTACTGCGCCTTGGGATATTCGTTGCAAAGGAGCCTGTACGGCGCTTCGTCCTCCTCGATCTCCGGGAACCTTCCGACAGGCGGGTTAAACCTGTTGTCCGTGTTGTCATCGTTGACCTGTGAGACCTCTCCCAAGAGGACCGCACCCGTTCCCTTTTCGACCTCGAAATCGTGATACATCAGGGGCTGGATCGAGATGCTCTCGCCCGGCGTGAGCTTTACCTGGGTCCCTGCCTTTACCTGATAAGTCCTTCCGTCAGTATGGATCGTGACGTCGCTTTCCATATCCATCTCTTCATTGGGCAGCGAATTATAGACTCTTATCAGGAGATTTCCGCCACCCTTATTGATGATGTCTTCCATCTTGAACCAGTGAAAATGATTCGGTGAATACTGGCCCTCTTCGATAAACAGGAGCTTCTCGGCATAAGGCTTGGGATACTTGTCCTGCTTCTTGAGATTGCCGTTCCTGAGTGTAATTAACGAGAATCCCACCTTCTCAAAGTCGCCCTGGCCGTAATCGGTGATATCCCAGCCGAGCATATTTTCCCTGACCTCATCGTACTCATGCCCCTTGGTAAGCCATTCTTCAGGCGTGAACGAGCAGAACGGCGGGAGGCTGATCTTAAGGTCATTAATGACGCTCTCCATTCGTTTCAGAGCTTTGTTGATCTCGGATCTTTTCATGACAATTCTCCTTTTACTCTGCCTATCTTAACATTCTGCCCGGAGACAAATGAGGGCATAAAGGGGCAAAAATATTTCGATGTCATGACCTTTTGTTGCTGATGGCCCTGAAAATGCACGCTACGGCAAAAGCAGATAAAGTGATGACAGCAAAGATCGCGATCCCGACCGGCCATCCCCATGACAGAAAAGCATAAAAATCATTGGTGTAAGGCCATGGTCCGCCAATGCCGTTAATCAGGATATTGAGCATATATCCAGTGCCGTAAAGGAGCGTCGGAACAGCAGCAAGGACAGAATATCTGAAAGGAAGCTTTTTCCTTCTTATGATGATAAATCCGGCCATGGCAGCAACGGGCTCTAACAGATGGAAGAAAAGGTTGCCTCGTTTGTAAAACTGCGGATAGCCGTAGAGCGGACCGAACATAAAAGCAACGACCGCGAAGGTTATGGCAACGCCCACTACAGCGGCCAGCTTTAACCCCGCCATCTTATCCGTATTTTTCTTAAGCAGGACCAGCACGAGATATATGCCTGAGATGATCCCGCAGAAGACATTTGTAAGGACTGTATAAAACTTGAAGTTACCTGCTCCTGACGACTGCAGGGCCCCTTCTTCCGGGTGGGATGTGAGCATTAAGATGATTCCGGTGACCGCTAATAAGACGATTACCAGATTGAAGATGATCTCAGATGTAGTGTTCTTCCTGCTCATAAGGGAATTAAATGATAAGAGAATCTCATTCGGGACTCGGAAGATTTTCGCCGGATTGGTGATAGGCACCAAAGAAGCTTGCGGCACAGAATACCAGGGCATCTTTCTCGCCGAATTCTGCCTGTCTTGATGCAACCACCGCAAGGTAATCGGAAGATTCCTTCTTAGTCTTGCCGGCATCTTCAAAAAGTGTATCCATAGCCTGCTCAAGTGTATTAACCCTGCCGGACCTGATCAGCAATGCCAGTCTGTCCAATATCCTCGGATCTGTATATTGGGGGTCAATAAGGCAGGGGCCGTAATTTTTATAGTGATTTGTAAGCTGTCTTGCGAGCTCAACTTCTCTTCCGAGATAATTCTTTATTTTCTTGCGATTGTCCTTCAGACTGTGAAAATAAGCGATAACGGCATAGAGGCCGACTGCCAGGAACATTGCATTCCATACAAGAAGACCGGTTATGTCCTGCTTTATGTATGTGTACAGGACTTCCCCAACAGACAACCATACCATAGCAGCTATCATGCAGATTCCGAAAATAAGAATGCCTTTAGACACGTAGCCTCTTTTATCAAGTGAATCGAGCTTCTGATTGCAGTATTCGTATTCGCTGTACTGGGCCTGCATGCGGTTAAAATACCTGATCAGCTTCTTAAGTTCCCTGTTGACATCATAAAGTGTGAGATCAGGAAGATCTTCAACAGATACGGCATTCTCCTCAACACTAAGATCAAGAGGAGCTCCGCATTTTTTACAGAGCTTCCGGCCATTATTCTGATAGCCGCATTCTTTACAAGTAACCATGGATTCCCCCTTTCCACGCGTTGCTTAACTGTTCCTTCTAGTATTTTAGCATATCAAACGCGGCTGTTTAACAAGTGAAAAATCCCCGCAAGGCTTAAGCCTTACGGGGATCTGTTTGTTATTCCTTCAAAAGTTACTTACTCACCCTTCTCGAGTGCAAGAGTAATTGTTGTTCTGTCGCAAACGTCGGAAGGTCCGAAGTACTGGATAGCGCCCGGGAATGTGAAAGCAGTCTCAACTGCCCATCTCTCACGGTTAGCTTCGAAATACTTGAACGGCTTGCCGTCGAGCTCTACGAGAGCCTTGCGGATAACCGGCTTGTCTGCGCCGTTTCTTCTCTCCATGTTCATCATCTTTGTGATAGGCATACCGCCTGCAACCCACTCGTCAGCAGGCTTGGAGATGTTGGAAACCTTTGAGAGGTATCCTGTGTAGCCGTACTGGATGAGCATGAATGCGTTGAAGCCCAGAGAGTAGCAGTAGTCTGCATCGAAGTTGGAAGGGAATGCACAACGGCCTTCATAACCGAAGAAGTGGTGCTGAGCGCCGAACTTGCCCTTGTATGTGCCTGCTTCCTTTCTCTTTGCGAGCTCGTTCTTAACCATCTCGGAGAAGAGCTTCTCGGACTCGATGAGGGATACCTGAACGTTGCCGTGAGGGTCTCTCTCGAGGAAGAGCTGCTGCTGGATGCCCTGGGGAAGGATATCGAAAACCTTGAAAGCATCAGCGGAAAGGCCGGCCTTGATGAAGTCATACTTAGCGTTCCAGTCAGGAAGGCTGTTAAACTGAGCTGTCTTCTCGCCTGCGAGGAGCTCGTTGATCTCAGCGATGAGAGCGGAGAACTCAGGAACGAACTCTACGATACCCTCAGGGATGATGGCAACACCGAAGTTGTCGCCGTTAGCTGCTCTCTTCTCAACAGAGTCAGCGATCTGGTTTGTAATGTCGCTAAGTGACATCTTCTTAGCTGCAACTTCCTCACCGATGAGGCAGATGTTAGGCTGTGTCTCAAGAGCGCACTCAAGAGCAACGTGGGAAGCAGAACGTCCCATAACCTTGATGAAGTGCCAATACTTCTTTGCGGAGTTAGCATCTCTCTCGATGTTGCCGATGAGCTCGGAATATGTCTTTGTAGCTGTATCGAAGCCGAAAGAAGCCTCGATGTCCTCGTTCTTGAGGTCGCCGTCGATCGTCTTAGGGCAGCCGATGACCTGGATGCCTGTGTTGTTGGCAGCCATGTACTCAGCGAGTGTAGCAGCGTTTGTGTTGGAGTCGTCGCCGCCGATGATTACGATAGCTGTAAGGCCGTTCTCTTTAGCGAAGTTAGCAACAGTCTGGAACTGCTCAACTGTCTCGAGCTTTGTTCTGCCGGAACCGATGATGTCGAATCCGCCTGTGTTTCTGTATGCGTCGATGAACTTGTCGTCGAACTCAACATAGTCATTCTTGAGAAGTCCGTCAGGTCCCTTCTTGAAGCCCAAGAGCTTGTTCTCAGGGTTTGTAGCCTTCAAAGCGTCATAAAGACCTGAGATAACGTTGTGTCCGCCGGGAGCCTGGCCGCCGGAGAGGATAACGCCTACGACCTGCTTCTTAGCTTCTGATGTGTTTGTGCCCTTTACGAAAGTAATCTCGGGCTTACCGTATGTATTAGGGAAAAGAGCCTTGATCTTGTCCTGATCTGCAACAGACTGTGTAGCAGCACCTTCCTGTACGCTTATCTCAGCAATACCGTTTCTGAGCATGCCCGGAAGCTTAGGCTGGTACTCGTATCTGGCTTTCTGAAGTGGTGAAATTTCCATAGTAGTACTCCTTCTTAAATAAAATACACAAGAATGATAATTAATCAGGCGCCAAAATTCAATGCCGTATTTGTCTATTTTTATGTCAAAAAATGTTGTTATTGCGCGCCGGTAAGCTTTAGTGTATATTCTCAAACGAAAATTGAATAAATAAGGACGGGAGCTTGCATTACAGGCTGAGAGGAAGGTGTGCCCTTCGACCGAATACCTGATTTGGGTAATGCCAACGTAGGGACTCTTAGTCATATTATGTTGTTTTGCGAGGAAGTTACCTGATTTTGGGTAGCTTCCTTTTTTGTTCGCCCGAAAGGAGTATCTCTATGAAAAGGTACAACATTTTGAGACTGTCCGTTATGGCGATCCTTATAGCCGTCGGCGTCGTTATCTCACCTCTTTTGAGGATCGAAGGCATGTGCCCCATGGCCCATCTGATCAACATTACGGCGGCAGTCCTTTTAGGACCCCTCGACGCGTTCCTGGTCGCACTTACCATAGGCATCATAAGAATGTGCGTCATGGGCATCCCTCCCCTTGCGCTGACAGGCGCGGTCTTTGGAGCTTTGCTATCAGGCATCCTCTACAAAGTCTCCAAAGGAAAGATCTGGGCAGCCGTCTTAGGCGAGATCATCGGCACGGGCATCATCGGTGCCATCGTCTCTTACCCGGTCATGACATTCATCTGCGGAAGAGAAGGCCTGGGGTGGTTCTTCTACGTCCCGTCATTTATCTGCGGGACCCTCATAGGCGGAAGCATCGCGGCATTCCTGCTCTACAGGCTCCAGCACATGGGCGCACTTAAGCAGATGCAGACAAAGATAGCGGAGGGAGGAAAACTATGGAAGAAAAAACATGCAAAAACTCCCGCCTGATCCATTGCATCACGAATCCCATATCAATGAACCAGTGTGCCAACACGATACTCGCTCTGGGAGCCAGGCCGATAATGGCAGAGCACCCTGATGAAGTCGCTGAGATCACGAGGACAGCATCTTCCCTGATGCTCAATCTGGGCAGCATCACGGAAGCACGCATAACCTCTATGAGGATCTCTTTAAGAGAAGCGAACAGCACCGGCATTCCCGTCACTCTTGATGCGGTAGGCGCCGCCTGCTCGATAATGAGAAGGACCCTCGTAAAGCTTTTGCTGTCATCAGGCAGTTTCGCGGTCATCAAAGGCAACTATTCCGAGATCATCGCGCTTTACGACGATACATACAAAGCATCAGGAGTAGACGCCAAGGAAGGCATCGAAGAAGACCTCGTAATGCAGGCTGCAATGCGCCTGTCGGAAAAGCACCACACCATCGTGGCCGCAACCGGCAGGACAGACATCATCGCAGCAGACGGCGAGATAAGAAAAGTCGAAGGCGGCACTTCACAGCTTTCTCAGGTAACGGGCACGGGCTGCATGCTCGGTGCTGTCATCGCTACATATCTTGCCGACAAAAACGATGTCCAAAACGTCGCCGATGCCTGTGCTTTTTTCAAAAAGTGCGGAGCAAAGGCCCGGACAGATAAAGGCATCGGAACGTTCATGGTAAATCTCCTGGACGAGATCGGAGGCAGCCATGAAGTTTGATACGACACTCTATTTCATAACTGACAGCACAGGATTTGAGCGTGATGAATTTCTTAGAAGAGTGCGTTCCGCGCTTGAAGGCGGAGTCACGATAATCCAGCTTCGCGAAAAGAACAGGACAACGCGTGAATACATTGACATCGCTAATGCGGTTCACGCGGTCACAAAAGAATTCGGCGTGCCTCTCATCATTGATGACAGGATAGACGTCATGCTCGCGACAGATGCTGAAGGTGTTCATGTAGGCGCAGAAGATATGCCTGTCGCAACCGCGCGGAAACTAATCGGCAAAGACAAGATACTTGGCGCTACTGCAAAGACTGTCGAAGCAGCGGCAAAGGCATACGAAGACGGCGCTGATTACTTAGGTGTCGGCGCGATATATCCCACGACTACAAAAGTTAAAACCGTGCTTACTTCAACAGAAACACTTGATGCGATCACTAAGGCAGTGCCTGTTCCTGTCAACGCGATCGGCGGATTAAACAGCACCAATCTCGGCGTGCTTAAAGGCATCAACATCGCAGGCGTCTGCGCCGTGTCGGCGATCATGAAAGCAGACTGTCCGAAGACTGCCGCTGAAGACCTCCGGAAAGCTTTCAAAGAGATAAGGAGGCAGGCATGAAAACAGCACTTACCATCGCAGGCAGTGACTGCTCCGGCGGCGCAGGGATCCAGGCCGACTTAAAGACGATGCTCGCAGGCGGCGTGTATGGAATGTCAGTTATCACTTCGCTTACCGCGCAGAACACAACGGGAGTCAGATCGATATCAAATGTAAGTCCGGAGTTCCTTGCTGACCAGATCGACATGGTCTTCGAAGATATCGTTCCGGACGCAGTTAAGACCGGCATGATCCCGTCAAAAGAATTAGTCCGGGTCATCTCTGAGAAGATGAGATCTTACAGTGTAAAAAACCTCGTCGTCGATCCGGTAATGGCCGCAACGAGCGGCGCTGATCTCTCAAATTCAGAAAGCGTAAAAGCACTCAAAGAAAAACTCATTCCGCTGTCTTTAGTCGTAACTCCGAATGTGCCTGAAGCAGAAGTTCTGTCAGGCATGAAGATCAACACACAAGATAACATGATCGAAGCAGCCAAAAAGATCAATGCAGAGTGCGGCTGCTCAGTGCTCATCAAAGGCGGTCACTGCGGAAATAACGCAGACGACATTTTGTATCACGACGGCAGGATCTTTGTTTTCGGGTCGCACAAGATAGACAACAAAAACACGCACGGCACCGGATGCACTTTATCAAGCGCGATCGCAAGTAATCTCGCTAAAGGAATGAGTCTTCCCGAAGCAGTAAAGAGCGCCAAGGAGTACATCACGGGCGCGATCGGTGCAAAGCTCGATCTGGGTCGCGGAAGAGGCCCGTTAGATCATGGTTATGACATCAATACCAAATTCAAAAACATATGAGGTGGAAGAAAAATGGAAAGAAACTATTCAACACAAATGGAAGCCGCAAAGATGGGGATCGTGACTCCGGAGATGAAGATAGTCGCAAAGAAGGAATATAGGACTGAAGAAGAGATCAGAGAGCTTGTCGCCAAAGGCCAGGTCGCGATCTGCGCCAACAAGAATCACAAGTGCCTGGATCCCGAGGGCGTCGGCTCGATGCTCAGGACAAAGATCAACGTTAATCTCGGCGTGTCCCGCGACTGCAAGGATTACGATATCGAGATGAAGAAAGTGCAGGCTGCCGTCGACATGGGCGCTGAGGCCATCATGGATCTCTCATCACACGGCAACACTATTCCTTTCAGAAGAAAGCTCACTTCAGAATGTCCTGCCATGATCGGTACGGTCCCCGTTTACGATTCAGTCATTCACTACCAGAGAGACCTTGCGACTTTAACTGCAAAAGATCTTATCGATGTCGTAAGACTTCACGCTGAAGACGGCGTCGATTTTGTCACTCTTCACTGCGGCATCACAAGGCACACGATCGACCAGATCAAGAAGCATAAGAGAAAGATGAATATCGTATCAAGAGGCGGCTCACTGATCTTCGCGTGGATGTGCATGACAGGCAACGAGAATCCTTTCTACGAATACTACGATGAGATCCTAGATATCTGCAGAGAATACGATGTTACGATCTCACTTGGAGACGCATGCCGTCCGGGCTGTCTTGCTGACGCGAGCGATGTATGCCAGATCGAAGAACTCGTAAGACTCGGTGAGCTTACAAAGCGCGCATGGGCAAAGGACGTTCAGGTAATGGTGGAAGGCCCCGGTCACATGCCTATGGACCAGATCGAAGCAAACATGAAGATCCAGCAGACGATCTGTATGGGCGCTCCCTTCTATGTTTTGGGACCTCTCGTTACTGATATCGCTCCCGGATACGATCACATCACTTCAGCTATCGGCGGCGCTATCGCAGCAGCCTCAGGCGCTGCGTTCCTCTGCTATGTAACTCCCGCTGAGCACTTAGCGCTCCCTAATGTAGACGACGTAAAACAGGGCATCATCGCATCTAAGATCGCCGCGCACGCTGCTGACATCGCAAAGAAGATCCCTCACGCCATGGACAGGGATAACGCTATGGCTGACGCAAGACGCACATTCAGATGGGATGACCAGTGGGCTGTATCGTTAGATCCCGAGACCGCAAAAGCCATCCGTGATTCGCGTGCTCCCGAGCATGATGATACATGCTCCATGTGCGGCAAGTTCTGCGCAGTCAGGAGCATGAATAAAGCACTTGAAGGAGAATATATCGACATACTCTGATCAGTACGCATTTGAGGTCTGACCCTTGTCTTCTGCTGACGCAATGTTATATTTGAACAAGGGGATAAACCTAAGAAGAGTCAGTCTATTCAGAAATGAGGTATAGGAAAATGAGAGACAGTCATGTAAAGCAGTTTGCGGGAATGCTTTTCGGTATCGGTTCAATAGCTTTCCCTACTTTGGCACTAATGCCCGAAAGAGGCGATTCAAATTCGATACTGTTCTTTATAGGCATCATCATCGGCGCTTTCTTTGCCGTTGCAGGACTTATACTTTCCGCAATATCGATCAAGCAGGCAAGTGATAACGGCGACAATAAAGCTAAGGGAGTCGTAGGCCTTGTTACCTCGATAGTCGGTATAGCTTCATGCCTTTTCTTGTTCTTTATTATCGGACTGGCCCTCTTGATCGCCAGGAAAATGTAAAACTGAAAAACTGTTTATTCTTCCAAAAGATCCGGAAAGACTTCCAGAGATCTCCATAAAATGCCATTCATGTAAGCGATTGCGGTTCCGTAGTTAGTCATCGGTATTCCGCAGTCGCTTGCGCATTTTGTGCGGTACATCATCTCACGGTCGTTGAGCATGCATCCTCCGCAGTGGATTATCATCTTATACCTGCTCAAGTCTTCAGCAAAAGACAGACCTGATGTAGTCTCGATATTGAAGTTCTTGCCGGTATATTCCTTGAGCCACTTCGGCAGCTTATATGTGCCGATGTCTTCGCACTGCCTGTGATGCGTACAGCCTTCAGAGATAAGGATCGTATCACCGTCTTCGATCGTCTCGATCGCTTTAACGCCTCTGACAGCCGATTCAAGGAATCCCTTGTGTCTTGCAAGAAGGATCGAAAATGATGTGAGCTTGATATCTTCGGGAACGATCTTTGAGACCTTGCCGAATGCCTGGCTGTCGGTAACAACAAGCTTCGGTTTTGTCTTTAAGTTTTCGAGCAGATCTTTAAGATCGGTATCCTGTGCGATATATGCGAGCGCGTGTGAATCCAGTACTTCCCTTAACACCTGCTGCTGGGGCAAAATGATCCTTCCCTTAGGCGCAGATGAATCGATCGGGATAACAAGAACGACAGTATCACCGGCTTCGATCAGGTCACTGATAAGAGGTGCTGCGGCAGGCTTCTGAAGGCCTGCTCTTGCGATCATTTCCTTGAGCTCACCGATGTTCTTTCCGGTGACGGAGCTTACATAGATCTCATTAGGTTTTCCTGCTGATACAGTCTCTTTGAGATCTGCTTTGTTGTAAGCAACGATGTAAGGAATACCCTTCTGTTCAAACAGTGCGATGAGCTCTTCGTCAGTCTTCGCCATGCCCTCGACGAGGTCTACAACGAGCACTGCGACATCAGTCTTGTTGAGGACAAGCTTGGTCCTGCTTATTCTCTTCTCTCCGAGCACGCCGTCATCGTCAAAACCGGGCGTGTCGATTATAACGACGGGGCCCAGAGGAAGTATCTCCATCGCTTTATAGACTGGGTCTGTAGTAGTACCCTTAGTGTCTGAAACTATCGCAAGATCCTGGTTCGTGATCTTGTTTACGAGGCTCGATTTGCCGGCATTCGTCCTGCCGAAAAATCCGATGTGAATTCTCTCTGCCTGAGGTGTGTCATTTAAGCCCATTTAAATATTCCTCCGGATTCATAAGATTCGGTATCTGTTTGCGGTAAAGTCTTCCCGACATCGCGAAATGCGGGAGCTCAATAAACTTAGCTGATGCAGGAGAAATATACTTCACCATGGGATCGGCGATTATGACTTCTGCGTCTTTAAGTGCTTCCTCGATCTCTTCTTCGCCGTGACATCTCTTATCACAGTCAAGAAGAAGTCCGTCAGTTATTTCAGTCGACGCGATGACGTTATAATCTTCGCCTGTTGTCTCCTTAAGATATGCGGCGACAGAGCCTGATATAACGGTCTCGCCAACGATGTATTTCTTAGATGCTTTTCTATCAACATCCATATAGTCCTGAACCTTGCCGTTCCAAGGCAGTCCCTTGACGTAAGGGATATCAAATCTTTCCTTCATGTATTCGCATGCTGCGATACCTGAAGAAGAAACGGCGATATTAAGCTCGGCCTCAGTTGCCTTCATTACTTCTTCGTAAGACGTATTAAGCGACCAATTGGAAACGATCCCGTGCCCGTCTGACATATAGATGTCTGTCGATGTAAAGTCAAGAGGCGTCATGCCGATGATGTTTGCGCCGTTCTTAACTTTCTTCTCAGGGTCTTTTAGCATTCTCTTCGCAAAGCTTAAGAATGCTTCAGACTGTCCCTTCGAATAATCGTGCATCGCATTGGTATTAACATAGAAGCAGGGAAGCCCTGTCTTCTCTTCAAGCACTTTGCAGATGCCCTTAAAGTCAGTGCCGTTAAGATACGGCAGAGGCGAATTCGCGAGCGCGATAAAAAGAGGCTTCATCTTCAGCGCCGCATAGCAGATATCATTGATGAACTTCTCATCATTACCCGTGATCGCGTCAATGTCGTTAAGACCTGAGATATAGATCAGGCTCTCTTGGTCAAACCACCTGGTCTCATCGTGGGTATTGTATGTGGAGTTGCAGCCTGAAGGATCGTGAATGACAGTCATGCCGCCAAGTTCATAAAGGGCGCTTGCAGCGCCTGATACATCACCTGTATAGACCGGTAAGATCCTGTACGTCTTCTTCATATGCAGCTCCTGCAGCCTAAGCCTTTGCGCGGTACTATGTCGCGAAGATCCTTGGCATTTACAAATGCGTCTTCCATAAGTCTTATGAACTCAGTTATTCCTTCAAAACCATAAAGACCGCCGCCTTCGATCATGTTGACGAAGTATTCCGTTCCTTCAAACCATGCAGCCTTCTGTCCGACGGCAAGGACCTTCTCACTGCTCCTTACAGGTCTTCTGTCGCTTACGTGAATAGTTGAATGAAGGATCAGATCAGGATAATTAGTCTTAAGGTACCCGAAGTCTTCCTCTTCGTTGCCGTCTATGCCATCGAGATAAACAGTCTTAACATTGATGCCGTTATCAAACAAAAATCTTGCAAGCGATAAAGGCTTCGGAGCGACTGTATAATCGATAGCGACGGGTGTATCTTTTATCAGTTCCTTGAGCTTATTTACTTCATCAATGCAAGTCTTGATCCCGTTATCAATGAAACCTTCGGGAATATCAAGACCTGATGAAGTGAGCTCGTCTTTTATCGTGTCAAAACCAAAGCTCAGCGGCGCATAAATATACTTGCGGTTAAGCCTCTTTGTTATCGTCTGAGTTGCCATTAATCCCGCAGGATACTGGCAGATAAAAAGTGATGAACTTCCGATCGATAAATACTCATCAAGAGTCTTGCAGTCCGCGGTATCTTTTACGGTCTTGTGATTGAATTCAAGGACCATCTTAAAGTCGTTATGCACTGCGGGCATGTCGCTTCCTGCGAAGGCAACAGTATCGCAATCAGCAGGCATCTCCGGAATGATCTCCGACATCGCTTTCCGAAGTCTCTGATCGGGCGTCGTTCCTCTCTTCTGCATGACAGGATCCATGAATCCTCTCACGAATTTCACGTCAGGGAAACGCTCTTCCAATTGCTTATAAATGTACCCGATATCGCATCCCATAAAGCGGTGAACACACACAGGGAAAATGATGACGACCGGAGGGATTTTCGCGAGCTTGTTAAGACAGTCCGTAACGCCTTCTACAGTAGTCTCTTCTATCCTTCCCGAATGCGTCATGTCGTCTTCTTCTAAGACAACAGATGAGAATCTTCCGAGCTCGCCCATCTCTGCGGCAGTCATGACGACACCGCGCAGGCAGTTGTCAGCGCAGATGTATATCTGGTGAGCTTCGGGGATGCGGAAACCGATGTGAACGATATTCCACGTGCCGTGTACGGGCGCGTTGAACTCGAGGCCGTTAACGAACGGCTTCGGAAATTCGGCATCTCCGATCCTTACTCTGTCATCACTTGACGTTGGCATAAGAAGTCTTTACGTTTACTCCGTCCAATCTTCCGATCTTTCCTGTGATCTCACTGATGTAATCCTGGGGCGCATTGATAGCGATCATGATGATGCTTATGCCCATCTCGCGGTAAGGCACGCCCATTCTTCCGATGATGTACCGGCCTGCCTCGTGAAGGAGCGCATTGAGCTTCTCAACGGATTCGGGATTCTCCACTATTATCGAAATTGCAGCAACTCTTGTATCCATATTCATCACCTCAGCAGATCCTCGGGAGCAGCTCGTTGCCCGGCTTGGGAAGATATGTCTGTCCGCCGACTTCAGTCGTCATGACCACTCTTCCGACTTCGGTATCAGTGACCTCGCCGATAATCGCAGCGCCTTCTGTATACTTTGTATCCTTGAGGACATTAACAACTGCTTCAGCCTTATCTGCAGGACACATCATTACCATTCTTCCTTCGCACGCAAGATACAGAGGCTCTAAGCCGAGAAGGCCCGTAACGCCCTGTACTTCGGGTGCGACGGGGACATCGCTTCTGTTGACCTTGATGCCGACACCTGCTTCATCAGCGATCTCATAAAGAACTGTACCGACACCGCCTCTTGTAGCGTCTCTTATAACGTGCATCTCAGGACATACTTCGAGAGCTTTTCTGACGGGCTCCCAGAGAGGCGCACAGTCGGACGTAACTTCTGCTTCGATGCCGTACTCGTCACGTGCAAGAAGGATCGCCGTGCCGTGTCTTCCGACGTCACCTGTTACGATGATCTTATCACCGGGTTTGGCGAACTTTCCTGAAGTGTTGATGCCTTCCTCTATAACGCCTACACCTGCAGTAGTGATGAAGATCTTATCAACCTGGCCCTTGCCTGCGACCTTCGTGTCGCCTGCAACGATATTTACTCCGGCTTCCCTTGCTGTCTCACCCATTGTCTTAGCGATGAGCTCCAAGTCTTCAATAGGAAGTCCTTCCTCGATGATGTAAGAACATGTGAGATAAAGAGGCTTTGCTCCCATGCATGCGAGGTCATTGACCGTTCCGCATACAGCGAGTCTTCCGATGTTGCCGCCCGGATATTTCCAGGGTGACACGATAAAGCCGTCTGTGGACATCGCGATGCGTCCTTCAGGCTTCGGCAGTACCGCAGCATCGTCTGCGGTAAAGTATTCGTTACCGAGATTCTTTCTGAATATCTCTCCGATAAGCTCGGATGTCTTTCTTCCGCCGCTTCCGTGAGCAAGCGTGATCACTTCATTCATACTTCGCCTCCGTACATATAGAATGCCGAGCATGCGCCCTCATCAGATACCATGCATGCGCCTACCGGATGATCGGGATTGCATACCTTTCCGAAAAGAGGACACTCATTGGGCTTGATCTTTCCCTGCAGAACAAGTCCGCACTTACAGCCTGTCTTGCGTTCGCTGTCATTCATCTTCGGTATCGAGTGCTTTTTGCGTGCATCATATGCGGCATATTCATCCCTAAGTTCAACACCCGAAGAGGGGATCATGCCGATGCCGCGCCACTCCGCGTCACAGGCCTGCATATATTTATTGACGAGAGCTATGGCAGCGGGGCTTCCTTCGTCCGTTACTACTCTCGGATATGCATTAACGAAAAACGGCTTGCCTTCTGATAACTTCATTACCGTCAAAGCCAGAGATGTGAGAAGCTCATCGCCCGTAAAGCCCGCAATGGTTCCGCTAACGCCTCTTTCAGCCATCTCCCTGCAGAGCTTCGTTCCGATTATCGCGTGAACATGTCCGGGGTAAAGATATGCATCCGTTGAAGATGCCATCGCCTCATAAGCTCCCGGCATGGTCTTATTTGCAGTGAGGATCGAGAAATTGTCTATTCCGTCCTTGATCGCATTCTTGACCGCAATAACGTCAGAAGGTGTTGTCGTCTCGAATCCGACCGACAGGAAAACGACCTGTTCGTCAGGATGTTCCTTTGCATATTTCTCTCCGTCCAGAGGAGAATAGACAACCTTGATCCTGCCGCCCTCGGCTCTTGCCTGCTGCAGGCTCTTAACGTTGCCGGGCACTCTTACGAGATCTCCGAATGTTGTGATCGTGCAGCCCTTTTCGAGTGCGAGATAAACAGCCTCATCGATATAAGAGGCGGATGTGACGCAAACCGGGCATCCGGGACCTGATATCAGGTTGATCTTCGGCGATAAGAACTTCCTTATGCCCTGTCTGAAGATCTCATGAGTGTGAGTGCCGCAGACTTCCATTATCCTTACTTCCGGTCCGTCGTAAGACTCAAGATAGCTCTTTAATTCAGAGACATCTTTAACGTTTGTCATGCCATGTTCTCCTTCAATACTTTCTCGCTCTCTGACTTGTCGTCATCAGTGATCTTTGCGATCGCGCAGCCTGCATGGACCATGACATAATCGCCGGGTTCAATGTCATCTAAGAGCTCAGCTGAGATCTCCCTTCTGGCACCTGTGCAGTCGACCATTGCGACTCCGTCCTTTACGCTGATTACTTTAGCTGATAATCCTACGCACATTTATATATCCTCCTGTAAATTTATTTTATTCATACCGTAAAGCGCCTGACCCAATGCGATTCCGCCGTCATTCGGCGGTACCATCGAGTGGAGCAATACGTTATATCCGTTTTCTTTCAGTTCCGTCTCAGTGAGCTTTGTAAGGAGCTTGTTCTGATAGCACCCTCCGCTCAGTGCAACGGTCTTTATACCGCCTGCTTTTTCCATAGCCATCTGGGATACGCCTTTGGCGAGCATGTAGTGGAAAGCATATGCGAGTTTTCTTATATCCGTTCCCTTCAGTCTTTTTTCGGCAAGATATCTGATGATCTTCTCTGTCGCGATAACGTCTCCGTCGATAATATCT
>JAEFBB010000040.1 GCA_016292215.1 Saccharofermentans sp.
GGTTGTAACCCTTTTCCTTCAGTGCGCTCAGGACATAAGTCATCAACGCCTGTACATCAGCCGTTCTGTCACCTGAAAGATCAAATTTTGCTGTATTGCTGTCCACTAGGACCTCCAAACGAAGTTTTCTTCGATGAATTCATTCTAACACATGTATTAGCAAAAAAAATTAAGAATTGATTAAAATGTTACGAAAATGCCTTAAACAAAGCCGTTTCAGGGCTGAACAAAGAAAAGACCTCCCCAGCACAAACTGAAGAGGTCTTTTGTGATTAAAGCTGTCAGTATCGATACGATCTGTAGTAATTAGTTATTAATCAGTCCATTGACCATCAAAAGGATCGCTAGGATCGCTCTGACAAATAACGTCTATTTCGTCAAAGACGATTACTTCAATCTCACATACTTCATAATTAATCTTTTCCATTATTATTCCCCCATTTATGCAAATGTAGCTGATTTTTTAGCAAAACCATAATATGCTTGTGCCAAATTCTTCATAGACTGAATACCAGTACCGAAAATTACCTTAAGGTATGTATTGATTGAATACTCGCCACTGACATTACCAACAGAATACTCAAACGTTACATCGTACTGTGAAGCCTTGAAGCCGGCACCATCGTAACCCTTAAGAGTATAAATATAATAGTTTCCGGCTTCAACAGCCTCAACTGTTTTTGAACCCTCTGCATAATTAACCGTCATAGCAGGCGCCGTGTCTCCCAATGCAGACTTCGAGAAACGCAGCTTAACCTCGGTCTTTGAAAGGAATGATACATTAGCACCGCCAAAAGCTCTGTCAGGATCTGAAGCAGGTGCATACGTACCGGATGTAAGACCAAAATCAGGAGCTTCAGCAAAATTAACGCCATCTACTGAAGGAAGCTTTCCAGTGTTGATCTTCAGCTGAACCTGAGCATATCCGCCATATGTAAGAAGCGCATTTACAAGATCTGCATAAGAAGAATCTATTTCGACTGAATCATTAGCTACGTCTTCAACAGACGTTGTATAAACTTTTTCATGTCCTTCACAAGAAAGCGTTATCGTAATAGGTGCCGTCATACAAGCTGACTCGACAGGAATTACGAAGTAGGTACCTTTACTGTCAGAATTAAACTCTGTAGCATCCTTGTTGATAACTACCTCAGCAGAACCGGCCTTCGTGTACGAATACGTATAGTTTGTGGAAACAGCGGATTGACTTGCCGTTCCGAAATCCACATAAACTTTAAAGAAGATCTCTCCGCCAATTCCGATTACATAACCAGTTACCTTAGGCAGCGTATACTTCTTGATCTTAATATTGCTTCCTGAAACATATGTAATGTAGTCTGCGTGATCGCAGATGAAACTATCAATTGAATATGTTTTTCCGTTGATATCGAAGATGTTGCCGCTAGCATTGCTGGTACCAAACTCAATCTGCGCTGTGCTATCGAGATTGTCGGAAAGTATAACTGTAGCACCATCTAATAACCATAAGTTTGCCTTTTTAGCGTCATCACCAGTTGCATGGTTTCCGGTAATAACAGGATTGCCTGAAATCTTAATGGTTCCTGTTTTCTTTTGTCCCTGAGCAAATAAAATGCCACCACCAATTAATCCGCTGTTTTCAGTAATGGTACCTCCGGTAATCTCAAAATCGGCTCTGAGAATTCTGATAGCACCGCCCTGTCTGCCGGAACAATGATCGATTTGTCCGCCTGTAATCTTAAGAGAACCCTTCAAGGAAATTGTTGTTACAACAGCCTCTTCATTTTCTGAAGTCTTTAATAAAGCGTTTTTAGCTTCCGTTCCCTGACTTGTGCAATGACATGAAATTGCACCTGCGCCATCATCATTGGGCTTTAAGCTGTCACTATGGCAATCGGTAATTCTGCCACCGGACATCTCACAATGACCGCCGTTAGAAACATGAATAGCACCGCCGTCACTCTGGGAATGGAAGCCACTGATCGTACCGCCTTCAAGTTTCAGTGTGCAGCTGTTCTGCACAAGAATACAGCCGCCTCGGTGGCCTTCTTCAGTTCCATATTTAGGATAATTTCCGTCAATACTTATCCAGTGGTCGACACCACCTGTTGTAGTGTTTGATGCAATAATCTTACCGTCAGTTCCAGAGTCTTTGATGGTCAAAACTATATTACCATGTACAAGAACACTAGTGTGACCGTTAACTGTTGCAGGTTCGATTAAGCCAACAGTATACAAATTGGCTGTGCCGGTATAAGTAATTGTATGACCTGCAAGATCAATAGTAACCTGAGATCCGGCTGCGGAAATCTGAGCACTGCCAGAAACAGTGATATCTTCAGCAAGTGTATAATCACCTGCTGTTTCAGGCATCTTAAAGCCATTAGCATCAATATCAGCCTGTGTAATTACACCGTTAACGAATGGCGCAGTATCAGAATCCTGTTCAGGTTCCTGTTCAGATTCCTGTTCAGATTCCTGTTCAGGTGTAGGCTCTTCGTTAGCTGCTGGCTCTACGCCTACTATCTCTTGAGACTGCTCTTCAGTGTTCTGCTCATCATCAGCTAAAACAGTTGCTGAGAAAACGCTGACGACCATAGCCATTGCACAGAAAACAGCGATTGCTTTGGTAAATTTTTTCATTCAGGGTCCTCCATTCTGAATAAAATCCTTATTTCACGAAGTTATTATATCTTAAAAGTGTTAGGAAATTAACAATTATTTCTTATTTTTTAATTAACATGTAAAAAAATTTGCGATTTTGGCACGAATTACTTTATCGTGATAAAACATTTTTCCTTTTCGGAGCCGTTAATGACACCTTTTACGATGTCACCTCGCGAAAAGACCCTGCCGTCAACATCGGCAAACGTCCTTATGTAATTAGTCGTATATCCTTCGGCAATCGTCTTGCCGTCATGTTCTTCTATCTTCTCGATGAGTATCTCAGATTCTTTTCCGATCATGGACGCGGCGAACTCCGCTTCGAGCTCTGAAGACACTTCAATAAGCCTCTTGGCACGGGCTTTCCTTATGCTCATGTCTATCTGCGGCATATCCGCAGCCCTGGTGCCTTCCCTGACTGAATACGGGAAAACATGGATCTTGGCAAACTTCAGTTTCTTAGCAAATTCAATAGTCTCAGTGAACTCTTCTTCGGTCTCTTCGGGGAAACCCGTGATGATGTCCGTCGTAAGTGACATATCAGGGAACTCCGAGCGGAGAGCATTTGCCCTGTCCTCATATTCAGCAGTCGTGTACTTCCTGTTCATGCGCTTTAAGACGGTATCTGAACCTGACTGGAGCGAGAGATGGAAGTGCGGGCACAGGTGCTTTAGTTCCTTTAAACCGCTGATAAATTCAGGTGTCATGGACTTGGGCTCCAGCGAACCGAGCCTTAACCTTGCAAGACCCGGAATGGCATCGATCTTCTTCAAGAGTTCCAAAAGCGCCGTAATGTCTTTGCCCTGATCTTTACCGTATGAGCAAAGGTGAATGCCGGATACAATGATCTCCTTAAAGCCGTTTGCCACAAGGAATTCAGCCTCTTTGACGCATGATTCTTCAGGCCTGCTGACGACTCTGCCTCTGGCATAAGGGATGACACAGTATGTGCAGAAATTGTTGCAGCCGTCCTCTACCTTAATGAACGCCCTGGTGCCTTCAGGTGACAGGACAGTACCAAAATCATGGTATTCGTCTGTCTTGCTGACTTCAGGCCTCGTATGGCTTGTCTTGTGGTCTAAAGACTTGTTCTCGCGCTGTGCCAGGAACTCTTCAACCTTGGCAACTACAGTGTTCTTGTCCCTGGTTCCGATGACGATATCTGCTGCGACGTCGCCGTTCTTAAGCTCTGAAGCACAGCCCATCGCGACGATGACGGCACCGGGGTTATTCTTAGCCATTCTTCTTAGCATCTGGGATGACTTTCTGTCGGCTTCACCGGTTACCGAACAGGTGTTGACGATACAGACGTCAGCCTCTTCGGGGGAGTCGATATTTTCGTGCCCATTATCAAGAAACAGACGCCTTGCGGCATCTGTCTCGTATTGATTAACTCTGCATCCTAATGTCAGAAAATAGACTTTCATTACTGTCTGATCTTGATGTGTGTCTCTCTGAGCTGCTGCTCTGTTACTTCGCCCGGAGCGCCGCAGAGGAGATCCTGAGCATTGCCGTTCATAGGGAATGCGATGACTTCTCTGATGTTCTCCTCGCCACGAAGGATCATGATCATACGGTCAACTCCCGGAGCCATACCGGCGTGAGGCGGAGCGCCGAACTGGAATGCGCTGTAGAGCGCGCCGAACTTTGTCTTGAGCTCTTCTTCGGAGTATCCTGCGATCTCGAATGCCTTCTTCATGATATCGAGGTCGTGGTTTCTTACAGCGCCGGACGAGAGCTCGATACCGTTGCAGACGATGTCGTACTGGTAAGCGAGGATCTCTTCAGGCTTCTTTGTATTAAGCGCTTCGAGGCCGCCCTGAGGCATGGAGAAAGGATTGTGAGTGAAGATGTACTTCTTTGTCTCTGTATCCCATTCATACATCGGGAAGTCGTTTACGAAGCAGAATCTGAAAGCGTTCTCTTCGATGAGGCCGAGTCTTGAGCCCAGTTCATTTCTGATCTTGCCTGCGCACTCGTTGGCGCGTGCTTCGTTATCAGCGATGAAGAAGATCGTATCGCCTGCTTCAAGGCCTGCGAGGTCCTTAAGCTCTGTCTTCATGTCATCAGGAATGAACTTGTCGATAGGTCCCTTGTAGCTCATATCTTCAAGGACTTCGAGGTAGCCTAAGCCGCCCATTCCGAGGTCATCCTGAGCGAACTTGAGCATCTTCTCGTGCTGGCCCTTTGAAAGCTTCGCGTGAACATTGATCGCACGTACTGTCTTTCCGTGGAAAGCCTTGAATGTGCATCTTGAGAAGAACTCCGTAACGTCCTTGATGCGGAGCGGGTTTCTGAGGTCCGGCTTATCAGAGCCGAACTCTTCCATAGCCTGCTTGTAGGAGATTACCGGATAAGGTGCGGGTGTTACCTTTGCGCCTGCGGGAGCGAACTTCTCGAATGTTGCGGTGAGCACTTCCTCACCTGCTCTGAAGACGTCTTCCTGTGTAGCGAAAGCCATCTCGAAGTCGAGCTGGTAGAACTCTCCCGGGCTTCTGTCGGCTCTTGCGTCCTCATCTCTGAAGCAGGGAGCGATCTGGAAATACTTATCAAAACCTGACACCATCAGGAGCTGCTTGAACTGCTGGGGTGCCTGCGGCAACGCATAGAACTTGCCCTTCCACTTTCTGGAAGGAACGATATAGTCTCTTGCGCCCTCAGGTGAAGAGCTTGTGAGGATAGGAGTCTGGATGTCCAAAAATCCCATTTCAGTCATCTTCTGTCTCAGGAAAGCGATGACGTTTGATCTGAAGATGATGTTGTCCTTGACCTTCTGGTTTCTGAGGTCAAGATATCTGTACTTAAGTCTTACGTCCTCTCTGATCTCCTTGGATGTCATGATCTCGAAAGGGAGCTGGCTGTATACCTTACCAAGAACGTCAACCTTGTGAGCCTCAAGCTCGATCGTGCCTGTAGCGATCTTGGGGTTATATGTCTCTTCGTCTCTGTGCTCGATCTTACCTTCGATGGAGATGCACTCTTCCTTAACGAGTCCGTCAAGAAGAGATGTGTCACGCATAACGACCTGCAGTGTGCCGTACATGTCTCTCAAGTCAATGAAAGAAACGCCGCCGTGGTCTCTGATGTTCTCGATCCATCCGCATACTCTGAGCTCGGTTCCAACGTCCTTCTCAGACAAAGAGCTGATGATCCTGTCTCTGTACTGGTTAGCCATATTCCTTTTCCTTTCTTCGGGGAAACAAAAAACGCCCCGAACTTAAATCTCCTTTAAGTTCAGGACGAACAATACATGTCCGCGGTGCCACCTGATTTACTTCGCCAAACGCGAAATCGCTTTATACCGGTATGCTGTTAGAGTTGTTATTCGTCATTGGCCTCTTTCCGCTCTGCCTTTCAGCCCGGGGGCAAAGCTCTCTGAAGGCGATATACCATGACTACTGGGTCTCCGTCATCGCAATTAACGAGGCAATAGTACATCATTGCCAAGGTCATTGTCAACTTAATGCTATATAAAGTTTTCTTAAGGTTAGATGCACTCCCGGTGAATTTGTGAAGTGACGGAAAGTGACACGTTTTGGCCTCGTTTTGTGTCACTTTTTGGCAATAACTCGAAAAGTGACGTAAAGTGACACGTTTCCGGCTCAATTCGTGTCACTTTTGGGCAATCACATCTTAGCCGGGGCTTTAGAATCTCTTCCTTCCGCCCCTTGAGCCCGAACCGGGTCTTCCTGTCTTAGAACCGCCGCGGCCGCTCTTGGGCTTCCCCGCAAAGCCTCTGGCAGCGCCGCCCTTGAAGCTTTTCGCGTCCTTCTTAATAGTGCGTGAACCGCCCTTGCCGCCCTTTTTAACTGCTTTGGGACCAAGTTTGCCCTGCTTGGCAGGTCTTGGGTCACGCTCTTCTTCGAAGCCGTATTCAAAGGAGAAATCTATCTTATTCTCTTCAGTGTCGACCTTCTCGACTACGACCGTAACAGGCATGCCGATAGATAATACCTTGCCGCCGTGCGCACCTATAGCCCTGTAAGTCCTCTCATCGAAGAAGTAGTGATCGCGGAGCGACCTGAACGGAACAAAGCCTTCAATAGTGCTCTCGAGCCTTACGAAGCATCCCGCGTCAATGATCGACGAGATAACGCCGTCGTAGTGCTCGCCGATCTTATCTGCCATGTATTCGCAGATCTTGATGTTGTCCGAAGCACGCTCTGCATCTACCGCATTGCGCTCCATATCAGATGAATGCTCTGCCGCATTATCGACTAGTCCGGCAAAGTGGCTTCTGGAGTTCTCGCCGTGCAGATAGCTCTTGATTATGCGGTGTATGTACAGGTCAGGATAACGTCTGATCGGCGAAGTGAAGTGGCAGTAGAATTTGGATGCCAGGCCGAAATGTCCGAGGCAGTCAGAGCAATATCTGGCCTTTGCCATAGACCTCAAAAGAAGCTCGTCCAATACAGGCAGCGCCGTCTTGTCGCCTATCGTATCCATAAATCTTACGACATCCAAAGGCTTTATCCTTCCGAAGAGCCTTCCTGAAGCGCCGAAATACCTTGCGATATTTGAGAACCTTGCGATCTTTATAGGGTCCGGATCCTCGTGGACACGGTATACAAAAGGATACTTAAGGTCAAAGAACTTCCTTGCCACGAACTCGTTCGCGCAGATCATGAAGGACTCGATGATGCCGTTCGTGAAGTTGATCGGGTAAGGCATGACGTCAGCTACAGTGCCGTCGTCATTTAAGATGACCTTGGTCTCGGGCATCTCAAAACCGATCGCGCCTCTTCTCTCCCTCATGGACTTCAAGATCTCAGCCAGTTCCTTCATCGTGATGAGCATCGGAATGATCTTTCCGTACTCAGCATCGTCCTCAGGCTTGGGCTCGGTAAGTATCCTGTAGCACTCCTTATAGCTCATCCTTCTGTCAGACCTGATGACACTCTCATAAAGGTCTCCGCCATAGATGCCGCCCTCGCGGTCCACGAGCATCTCGGCTGTCATGGAAAGCCTGTCTACATTAGGATTTAAGCTGCAAAGGCCGTTCGAGAGCTTAGGCGGAAGCATCGGGATGACCCTGTCTACCAGATAGACAGAAGTGCCGCGCTTGAAGGCCTCCATATCCAGAGCCGTGCCTTCACGGACATAATTCGAGACATCCGCGATGTGGACATAGAGCTTGAAATTGCCGTTATTAAGCTTCTCGATCGAGATGGCGTCGTCCAGATCCTTGGCATCCTCGCCGTCGATCGTGATCGTCAGGAGGTCTCTAAGATCGTGCCTGCCGTTTGCGATCTCTTTCTCGACAACTTCCGGATCGGGATTTACCGGCAGGGGCTCGACTTCCTTAAGGACCTTGTCAGGGAAAGTCTGTGACAGACCGTACTGCCTTAAGACCGTGAGCATCCTGACATCGTTGTTGCCGTAGTCGCCCAGGACTTCAACGATCGTTCCCCTGCAGTCACCCCTCTCACAATTCGGATTAAGGACTTCGCATACCACTACCATATCGAAAGGCGCGCCGTTCAAGTGATTCTTGTCGATCTCGATCGCGCCGTAATCCGTGCTCCTGAATGAAGGATCCGGTATTACCACGCCGCCCGTCGGAGCTTTTCTCAAGATACCGATGACCTGGTTCTTGACCTGCAAAGGACCTCTCGGCGCCTGGTCAGCCAAAGTCTGGGGCAAAGCTGACTCTGCCTCTTTGGCCTTGATTATCCTGTTTCTTCTTCTCTGGGCTGCGCTCATGTTCTCCGCAAAACCCGATCTCTTTTTACTATCCATTTCTTATTCCTCATTTCTCTTTTTCTATATCTTACTACTCCGAACTCGAAAAGCATAAAAAACCGCCTCAGACTGAGGCGGCTCATAAAATCAGAAATCAAATGCAGAATTTATGTCGTTTCCGTAATTGTCGTTGTTTCTGCGGTTGCCGGCTGATTTGCACCCCAAGCCTTCGCAATGGAAAGATAAAGTACAACGGAAATGATTGCGAAGATTATGCAGCAGACAACTGTCCACTTCTTAAGCTGCTCTTCCAATGTTCTGCCCTTTGCCTTGCTGTAGAACGAATCAGAAGATCCGCCTGCAACTACGCCCATACCCTTGTCATTTCCTTCCTGAACGAGGAAGAGAACGATAATGGCAATAGCAAAGACTATATCTAAAATGCTAAGAACGATATTAAGAGTTGTCATCGTTTTTGCCTCCTAAACTAATTAAGCCTAAGAATAATAACACATGGGTTTTACTTATGCAAACCACTTTTTCGCCATTTTTTTAGAACAAGCGGCAAGGAGCCTGATTGTTACTTGTTGCCCTTTATGAGCTTGCTTATCTCGCTCAAAGCGAAGGGCAGGAACGCCAGCGGCAGGATGATGAGCCATGCCATGGGGTTCAGGGCAACGTTGTTGAAGATGCTGTTGACGCCCGGGATGTAGATTACCGCTACGAGCATTACGAGCGAGAGTGCTACTGCGATGTTCATCATCTTATTGGAGAACAAGCCGAGCTTGAAGACCGAGATCTTCTCTGATCTTGCTGCGAATGCCCTGAAGAGCTCTGCGCAGATCAATGTAGCGAAAGCTACCGTGCGAGCGATATCGATCGGGTGTACGCCCTTTGCGGCTGCGTCAGCGAGAACGCCTGAGTAGAAGAGCGTGCCGCCGTTATTCATTGTGATGAGCGCAATGATGAATGCTGCAGCAACAGATATGAACAAGCCGATGGACTGCAGAGCGATGTGACCCATCATGCTCTTGTTGATGATAGGCTCGTGCTTTGATCTCGGCGGTACCTTCATGATGCCGGGCTCGCCCTTTTCGCGGCCTAATGCAAGAGCCGGGAACGAGTCAGTGATAAGGTTGAGCCACAGGAGCTGGATAGCCGTCAGAGGCGCAGCGATACCGGGTACAAGTGACTTCGGGACGAGCGACAAGAGGAAGATTACGAGGATCTCGCCGACGTTGCAGGACAGAAGGAATCCTACGAACTTTCTGATGTTCGAGTAGATCGTTCTTCCCTGCTCGACTGCCTTTACGATCGTCGCGAAATTATCGTCCATGAGGATCATGTCCGCAGAGTTCTTGGATACGTCAGTACCCGTGATACCCATTGCGACACCAATATCAGCGGACTTCAGAGCCATGGCGTCGTTAACGCCGTCGCCCGTCATTGAAGCGATGTGGTCGTTGTGCTTGAGAGCACTTACGATGCGGACCTTATGCTCGGGAGATACGCGGGCATAAACGCTCGTTGTCTCGACGACCTTCTGGAGCTCTTCATCGGACATCTTGTCCAATTCTTCGCCCGAATAAGCGCCCATGTGGTTCTCGTCACGCATCTCGAGATTGTCTGAGATAGCTACAGCGGAATCCTTGAAGTCGCCTGTGATCATAACGGCGCGGATGCCTGCTTCCTTACATACTGCGATAGCATCCTTGGCTTCCTTACGTGCAGGGTCGATCATGCCGATAAGGCCTAGGAATGTCATGTTCTCTTCATCGGCAAATGTTGCCTTGGATCCGTCTCCGTGCTCCTTTGTAGCGAAAGCGAGAACACGGATAGCCTGGATAGCGTAGTTGTGGTTGATCTCACGGATCTCCTTGCGCTTCTCCTCAGTCATCTTCTGAACGCCTGCAGATGTAAGGATTGAAGAGCAGCGTGAGATTACGATATCGGGAGCGCCCTTTGTGAAGCTGATCCACTTGCCCTCATCGATGCCGGAGTGATATGTGGTCATCATCTTACGGTCAGAATCGAAAGGCAGCTCAGTCTCTCTGGGATATGTATGCATCGTCTCCTCGCGGAGCATCCTTGCCTTCATGCCGAGTGTGGTAAGAGCGCCTTCAGTAGGGTCACCGATGCAGGAATAATCCTTCTCGCCTTCCTTTACGATGGACGCGTCATTACAAAGAACTGATGAGAGAATGAGTGTATTAAGAACGCCTTCGATCTTAACGGGCTTGCCGCCTTCGTCTACGATGTTGCCTACGGGAGCGTATCCGCCTCCCTCGACGTTGTACTTCTTCTCACCGTCATAAAGGACCTTAACGGTCATCTGGTTCTGTGTAAGAGTACCTGTCTTATCTGAGCAGATAACGTCAACGCAGCCCAATGTCTCTACGGCGAGGAGCCTCTTAACGATGGCATTGCTCTCAGCCATCTTGGTCATACCGATCGAGAGAACGATGGTAACGACTGCAGCAAGACCTTCAGGGATGGCAGCGACTGCGAGCGATACTGCAGTCATGAGAGCGTCTTCCCAAGGCTGCTTCTGTACGAAGATATCTACGAGTAAAACAATGACGCAGACTACGATGCATACGACAGCAAGGATCTTTCCGAGCTTGTTGAGGTTCTTCTGCAAGGGTGTCTGCTCATCTTCGATGTTTGTAAGTTTTGTTGCGATCTTACCGAGCTCGGTGTCTCTTGCAGTTGCAACTACAACACCTCTTGCTCTTCCGTAAGTTACCGCGGTGCCCATGTAGAGCATGTTCTTGCGGTCGCCCAGAGAACAGTCTTCAGGAAGCACTGCCGCAGCATCCTTCTCTACTGCGACTGACTCGCCTGTGAGAGAGGCTTCCTCGGCCTTAAGAGAGCTTGATTCGATAAGTCTCATGTCTGCTGAGATCGAGTCGCCTGCGTCGATCGCGATGACATCGCCGACAACGACATTCTCTGAATCTACCAGAACGATCTTGCCGTCACGGATGACCTTGGTCTTGGGTGAGCTCATCTTCTTAAGAGCTGCGAGAGCCTGGTCAGCCTTACCTTCCTGGTAAACGCCCAAAGCCGCGTTGAGGATTACGATCGCAAGGATGACGATAACGTCGATCCACTCTTCAAATCCGCCGCCGCTCTTTGCAGCCATGTATGCTGAAAGACCTGCAGCCGCAATGAGGATGATTACCATCGCGTCAGCAAACTGCGCGAGGAATCTTTTCCAGAGCGGTACCTTCTTCTCTTCACCTAAAGAGTTAGGGCCGTTCTTGGCATATCTTAAAGATGCTTCATCGGAAGTCAGACCTTTGACCAGATCTGTGTCTAATTCTTTTGCTACCTGTTCAACTGTGGTTGAAAATGGCTTTGTCATTTTTACTATCCTCCTGGATATTCCAAGAAATAATTATACTACATGTTTATTTTTTTTGAGGTTTAGAAGACTACAGACAGTTGCATAAATCGCAGGCCTTTGGGCAGGCGGTTTAGTGCTTTTCGAACAATTTTGGCTCAATCCTCATCGTGAGGCTCGTCACCGGGCTGGACACCCCAGATGTACTGCTCGAGTTCGGATGCGCCGGCATCTTCCATAATGGCCTTGCTGAACTGGGTCTCGTAGAGCTCTCTGTAGACGCCTTCCTTGGAGAGGAGCTCCTTGTGCGTGCCGCGCTCGGCGATGGCTCCGTCCTTAACTACCAGGATCTCATCTGCCGCAAGGATGGTCGAAAGCCTGTGCGCGATAAGAATACTTGTCTTACTCTTAATGATCGGATCGATAGCATCCTGGATCTTCTTCTCAGAGATCGAATCGAGCGCCGATGTGGCCTCGTCGAAAATGAAAATCGTAGGATCTTTAAGTATTATCCTCGCGATGGAGATTCTCTGCTTCTCACCGCCTGAGAGCTTGAGGCCGCGGTTGCCTACTTCAGTATCGATGCCCTTCTCCTGTTTCTCGACAAAGTCCCAGATATTCGCTTTCTTGAGAGCGTCGATCATGTCCTCTTCGGTGGCATCGGGCTTTGCGTAAAGGAGGTTATCCCTGATAGTCCCGTTGAAAAGATAAGTCTCCTGCGAGACCACGCCGACGTGGCTTCTCAAGAACTCAAGATCGAGCTGTCTTACATCAATGCCGTCGAAGGTTACGCTTCCCGAATCAACGTCATAAAGACGCGGAATGAGATTTACGATCGTGCTCTTGCCCGAACCCGAAGGACCGACGATAGCGATGCTCTTGCCTGCGTTCAGCGTGAAGCTGATGTCCTTCAAGATCTTCTTTGACTCTTCATATGAGAATTCGACGTGCTCGAAAACAACATCGCCAACAGCCTTCTCAGGCTTTACAGCATCGTCCGCATTCTTGATGTCTACAGGAATATCGAAGTAATCGAAGATACGCTTGAACAGAGCCATCGATCTTATCCATTCGACCTGGATATTCAAAAGGCTGTTGACCGGCATATACATCCTGCCAAGGAGCGCTACGAGCACCGTGATGTCACCTATGGTGATGCTCGAATCATACTTCATCATGAGAATGCCGCCTGCAAGATAGATAAGCATCGGGCCTACAGTCGTGAAAGTCGTGAGGATCACCCTGAACCAGCGTCCTGCCATGCTCTCCTTGATGTTAAGACCAATCATCTTGCGGTTGGCATTCTCGTATCTGATGTACTCGTACTTTTCCTTGCCGAAGAGCTTTACGAGGAGCTGTCCGCTGACGGATAAAGTCTCATTTAAGATTCCGTTTACTTCGTCATTTACAGCCTGTGATTCGTTGGTAAGGGACCATCTCTTCTTGCCTGCTTTTCGCGTGGGCAGGGTAAAGAGAGGCACGATAACGATACCGACCAGGGCAAGTATCCAGTTCTTCTGGAACATCGCGATCATGGCGATAACGAGCGTTATAGAGTTGCTGAGGATGCTGCTGAATGTATTCGTGATGACAGACTTAACTCCGTCGATGTCGCTGGTCATTCTGGTGATGATGTCGCCCTGGTTGTTCGTCGTGAAAAACTTCTGGCTCATCTTCTGCAGATGCGAATACATCTGGTTGCGCATGTCAAATGTAATGTGCTGCGCGATCCACGTGTTGATATATGTCTCGGCCACACCTATGAGGCTTGCGACGAGCGTTACGATGAGTGAAAGAGCGATGTAATAGATGAGTGATCTGAGGTCTTTTTTGAGGAGGCCTTCGTCAACGATCTTGCCGGTTAAGACTGTCGGTAAGAGCGTCAGAAAAGACGACGCGATTATGCACAGGAAAACAAGCACAAGCTGCTTGGTGTAGGGCTTGAGATATGAGAAAACTCTTTTGAGCAGTTCAGGGGTTACCTTAGGCTGGTTGGCCTTCTCTTCTTCAGTAAGAAACTGGCCTCCCATGGGGCCGCCGAATCCTCTTCCTCCGGGTGGCATATGGACCTCACAAAAATCAGTTTTTATACGCTACTTTTACCACAGAAGGCTGATATAAAAAAGCACAACTTTTCGCGCACGAAATATATAAAAAGCAAACGCGGCTCCCAATGGGAACCGCGCTGCCGAAACAAAAAACTATTTAATGCTTTGTTAGGATGGTTACCGTCACAATCCCAATGTCTATTCGGCACCTATCTCCTAAAATCCACAACTTGATTATAATCGATTGTTTGCAAATCCGGCTGTGGCAAAATTTCCTTGTTTTTGTGGAATTCTTGAGGGAAAAATATGCAAATACTACAATTTGATTTACAAAGTATTTTAACCCTGAAGCTTCATGTAACCGGGCTTGATCCAGCCTAATTTACGCATGATCTCACTGAAAAGGAGTGAGAGAACTGCAGGTGTAAACAGGCAGATGCAGAACATTCCGAGCCATGCCCAGCCGTCTAATGTGCCGGAATTAGCCATATCGGTGATGCATCCGATAGGTCCTGTAAGACCGCAAGTTCCCATACCTGCATAAATGCCGCTGCACTCGAGCTTGAAGATCAGGGTAGCCATAGGGCCTGTGATCGCGGAAGCAAGCGTGGCAGGGATCCAGATCTGAGGGTGGGTTACGATGTTAGGCATCTGGAGCATTGATGTGCCGAGACCCTGTGAAACAAGACCGCCCCACTTATTCTCTCTGTAAGAAGCGACAGCGAAGCCGACCATCTGTGCGCAGCATCCTGCAAGAGCAGCGCCGCCTGCGATACCAGCGATCTGGATCGTAGCGCAGATAGCTGCAGAAGAGATAGGAAGTGTAAGGATGATGCCGACTACTACAGATACGATGATACCCATAAGGAACGGATGGAGCTTGGTAGCTTCATTAATGAATGTTCCGAGCCAGTTCATCGCGATGGCGATCGGGGGGCATAAAAGATATCCGGTAAGAAGACCGAAGCCTATAGTAACGATAGGTGTTACAAGGATATCTACCTTAGTCTCCTTGGAAACCATCTTACCTAATTCAACCGCAACGATGACTGCGAAGAATACGCCCAACGGGCCTGCAGCATAAGGCTTGCCCGGATAAGCGTTGGCGAACTGACCTACTACTGCAGCGCATGCCATAACAAGCATAGGTGCCTTAAGAGCGGCAGCGATTCCGACACCTATAGCAGCACCTGTTACTGCAGATGCGAGCGAACCTGCCTTTGAGATAAAGTGGGCAATTCTAACGATTGCCGGGACATCTATCTTGTCGAGATATAAACCGATTGTTGAAAGGATCGTTCCGATAAGGAGCGATGCAAACAAGCCCTGGGCCATACCGCCCATAGCGTCTACGAAATATGTTTTAGCGGATACCTTGATATCCTTAGAAGCCAGGAACTCCTTGAAGGTTCTCTTCTTCTTTGCTTTTGCTTTGGATTTACCCATATTCAAACCCCTCCTGTTTGTAAATCGCCGTGATATTATCACAGCGTATTTTTGTTATCAATGTAAGACGCTACGTCAAAATCATAGATTTTAAGGAGCATTTCGGACGTTGTTCCGTTACTTATGTCACCATCGTAAACAATACGTCCCTCCTTCATCATGACAGCCCTCGTGCAGCACCTTCTCGCCTGCTCGAGATCATGGAAAACACAGACCAGTGAATTCGGGATATCAGAGGTCGTCTCTTCGGCCCATTTATTCAGCTTGTCACAGAGCTCTGCCCTGTACTTGATATCGAGATTATTACCCGGTTCATCAAGGAAAAGGAATGGTGATCGCTGTGCAAAAGTCCTTGCCAGAAGGACTCTCTGGAGCTGACCGCCGGAAAGCTCATCAAGGTGCTTGTCCTTAAGCTCAAGCACACCGCAGTCTTCCATGCACTTGACCGCATATTCTATATCCTTCGCGTTGATGCCTCCGAACGCACTTCCCGACGAAGCATAAGTACCCAAAAGCACCGTCTCATATACGGAATACGGGAAATAGATATCGCTTGTCTGAGGCATAAGAGATATGAGCTTTGCAGCCTCTCTTCTCTTCATCGAAGATATCTCTTTACCGTCGACTTTGACTTCTCCCTTATGCGGAATAATACCAGCCAGCACTCTTAATAGCGTAGTCTTGCCCGATCCGTTAGAGCCTCCGATAAAGACCTTCTCGCCTGCATTGATCTCAAGATTAATGTCATGGAGGATCTCGGTCTTGCCGTAATAAGCTGTCATGTTCTTAACTTCGATCTTCATCTGTTTTTCCTCCTGGAAGCGAAGAAAACATAAGCGAAGAAAGGAGCACCGATAAGTGCCGTAACGGCACCTACGGGGATTTCTCTGGGGGACAGAACAGTTCTTGATATAAGGTCGCACAAAGCCATGAAAGCGCCGCCGTAGATGAATGACATCGGCAGCACAAGTTTATGTGTGGGACCGAAAAGTTTTCTTACGATATGAGGTGCTGCAAGATCAACAAATCCTATGACACCCGTGAAAGACACGGAGATGCCTGTGAGCAAAGCACAGATAAGAATTGACACGACTTTGGTCTTTTTCGCGTCCACGCCCATCGCCTGAGCCTGCAGATCACCGAAGCTCATGATATCCATTTTTCGCGACATTAACATAAGTCCAATGAAACACATGATGCACACCGGGAAAAGTATCGCGCAGTGCTTCCATCCTCTTGCCGAGAACGATCCCATCATCCACAGATAGAGCTGCTTGGAATGTGAGTCATCAACAGATGACAGAAGGTTCAGAATGCCGTTTACAAACAGCGACAGGACCATACCTATCAGAACGACCGTAGTGTTAGATATGCTCCTGTCGATTGCGCGGGCCAAAAGTATCGATGCCGTTACTGTCAGAAGTCCGAAAATAAATCCTGCCAGAGGAAGCGTAAAGTTAGAAAATACAGGCAGTGCGATGCCTGTAACGAGGACCACTGCGGCGCCTACCGAAGCACCGGAAGATACGCCCAATGTATAAGACGAAGCCAGTGGATTCTGCAGAAGAGCCTGCATGCACGCACCGCTTATCGAGAGTGCTCCGCCTACCATAAAAGCGCAGAGAGCTCTGGGCATTCTGATCGTCCAGAAGATCGAATCCATCATCGGCTCAATGCCTGCGGGAGTGCCTTTGCCGGTCAGGTGTCCTCCGATAATTCCGAACAGATCCTTAAGCGAGATATAAACGCTTCCGGCCCTGATACAGACAACAAGTATAAAAAGGCACAGGACTGCCGATATTACTATCTTTAGTCCTGTGCCCTTCTTATTCATACTATTCTCAACTCAAAAGATATCAAGCTGCTTCAGCCATCAGTTCAAGAGTCATATTGAATTCGTTGAACTGATCGGGATATACACACTTAGCCCACTCAGCGCAAGCTTCTGCTACGTGGTGGTTAGGACGTGAGCAGAGATCCTCATCGATCTGGTAAACATCGCCGTTCTTAACAGCTGTTACATTCTCCCAGCCTTCGAGAGCCTTAACTGCTTCGTCAGCACCGGGCATCCAGTTGCAGTCCATAAGGATTACGTCAGGATCTGCTGCAAGAGCCTCCTCAATGGAGATGGAAAGCCATCCTTCCTGGCTGCCAAATGCGTTCTCGGCTCCGATGATACCGAACATCTCGTCCATGTATGTGCCCTTACCTACAGTATAGATAGTAGGGTATTCAGCTGAAGGAACGTTCATCATAAGAAGAACTGTCTTCTTCTCACCTTCGGGTACTGTCTTTGCGATATCCTCAACTGCGGAAATATAAAGGGTCATAGCCTCTACGAGATCCTCAGCTTCATTTTCCTTGCCTGTTACTGTTCCGATGAAGCGGATATCTTCAGCGATATCTGCAATGGAAGCAGAAGAAGGAATGTCAGCAACACAAACACCGCTGTCGATGAGTGACTGGAACGGAGAAGTGCCGCCTACAGAGCTCATTCCTGAAGTGAAAACGATGTCAGGATTAAGAGCAGCGATAGCTTCGTTATCGGGGGCCATCATGTCGAACTGTGCGACATCTGCGGAGAGCTTATCGATATATGTCAATGAGTTAGTATCGATACCTACGATCTTGTCAGCAAGGCCGAGTTCGATAAGGACCTGTGTTGTGGAAGGTGCCATTGATACGATACTTTCGACCTTTTCGGGCAGAACGATACCGTTGCCTGAACGGTCAAGCATGTCAGACTCTGCTGTGCTGGGCTCTGTTACCTCAGTATTTTCCTCTGATGCCTGTGTGTCAGTAGTCTCAACTTCTGAAACAGATGTGTCAGATACATCTGTTTTTTCATTACATGCTGTAGCAAAAGCCATTGTTGCAGCCAAAGCTACGATAATTGCGAGAATTTTTTTCATTTATTAACCTCCTAAAACCCATAAGATCAGCGCACAAATATGTTTGCTGTTTATGTCGAAATGATTATAATCTAAAGACTTCTTTTGATGTATACTCTTGTGTAACTGTGATTATTTAAATTATTTTGGCTTGAAAAGGTGATTTTTATGAAGATTAACAAAATACTTGCTGATAAGACCCCCACGATCTCTTTCGAGGTTTTCCCTCCGAAGGCTGAAACAGGACTTAATGACGTTAAGACCGCAGCAGGTGCGATAGCAGCTCTTGGTCCTTCATTTATGTCCGTCACATATGGGGCTGCAGGATCCACATCCAAGCTCACTGTAGAAGTCGCATCCGACATCAAGAATCTTCACGGCGTCCCTGTAATGCCCCACCTTACATGCGTAGCTTCCACTAAGGAACATGTCGCTAACATGATCCGCCAGATCCGCGAGAATAACATTGATAACGTAATGGCATTAAGAGGCGACCTTCCCAAGGACGGCATCGTCTGCCATGATTTTGAGCACGCTTCGGATCTCGTAAGAGAGATCAGGTCTTTAGACCCCGATATCTGCATCGGCGGCGCCTGCTACCCTGAAGGACACGTAGAGTCCGCCAACAAGGCTGAAGATATTCACTTCCTCAAAGAAAAGGTTGACGCAGGCTGCGATTTCCTTACAACGCAGATGTTCTTTGATAACAATATCTTCTACAACTTCCTTTACAGGGTTAAGGATGTAGGCATCAATGTCCCTGTCGTTCCGGGCATCATGCCGATTACGACAGCAAAGCAGTTATCCAGATCTGTCCAGCTCTCGGGCACCAGTGTCCCGGAGCGCTTTAAGGCCATCGTTGACCGATTCGGCGATGACCCCGTCGCTATGCGCCAGGCAGGCATCATTTATGCGACAGAGCAGATCATAGACCTTATCGCTAACGGCATCACGCATATTCATGTTTACTCGATGAATAAGCCCGACGTCGCTTCCGATATTCTCTACAACCTCAAAGGAATCATCGATTAATGCCTCTCGGAGTAGACATCCCGGCCAAAGAAGTTCAAAGATACATGGGCTACCACGGTATCTCTGAGATTGCGCCCGAAATGCAGGCATTGATTGATAAAGCGATCGACCGTCTGAGCACACAGTCACATCCGCGCATCGTATCGAAGGAATACCTTATCGATGTTAACGTGAAGTCTGTCATTATCCATGCCGATAACGAAGACTTAAATCTGGAGTCAGAATCTCTTGCCAGGAACCTTAAGGACTGCTGCGGAGCTATCCTTCTGGCTGCAACGATAGGACCTTCCTGCGATATGCTCGTAAGAAGAGCAAGCGTCACATCAGCTGCCGAAGCTTCCGTCTATCAGGCTGCGGGTGCTGCTGCCATCGAAGCATTCTTGGATGACGAGAATGACAGACTTAAGAAACAATACGAAGCAAAGGGTTATTTCTTAAGACCCCGCTTCTCACCAGGTTACGGTGACTTAAAGCTTGACCACCAGAAGGACTGGTTCAGGCTTCTCGATATAAGCAAGCAGATAGGCATCGAGCTTACGGACTCGCTCCTCATGGTCCCCACAAAATCAGTTACCGCCATCATCGGTATCTGCAGGGATCCCAAAGCTGCCGGTTGCCCGGGATGCGCAGGCTGCGGAAGCTGCAATATGCATAACACTTGTGAATTTTCAAAAGGAAGGGCTTGATATATGAGCTTACGCGAAAGACTTGGCAAAGAATGGTTATTCTGTGACGGAGGTACAGGCTCCATCCTTCAAAAGCTCGGTCTTAAGGGCGGTGAGCTCCCCGAGCTCTGGAATCTCAACAGACCCGAGGACATCAAGAACCTTAACAAAGGCTATTTCGAAGCCGGCTCAAACATCGTAAATACAAACACTTTCGGTGCGAACAGATTCAAGTTCGACAACGTACCCGAGATAGTAACGGCAGCGGTAAAACTCTGCCAGCAGGCACGAAAAGAAGCAGGACGCGAAGACGATGCTTACGTCGCAATCGATGTAGGCCCTACCGGAAAGCTCTTAGAGCCCATGGGAGACCTCGCTTTTAACGACGCGGTCGATGTTTTCGCAGAAATAATAAAAGCAGGCTATGAAGCAGGCGGTGACGTAGTAGTTATCGAGACGATGAGCGATTCCTATGAAGCAAAGGCAGCTGTCGTTGCGGCTCACGAAGTATGCGACCTGCCCGTAATCGTTACAATGGTCTATGACGAATCAGGTAAGCTCCTTACGGGAGGCGGTGTCGAAGGCACTGTCGCTATGCTCGAAGGTCTGAAGGTAGACGCCATCGGTATCAACTGCGGATTCGGACCTAAGCAGATGCTCCCGATCGCAGAGCGCCTCGTGAAGTGCTGCTCACTTCCTATCGTAGTTAATCCTAACGCAGGTCTTCCGAGAACAGAAAACGGCCAGACAGTCTACGATGTAGGCCCTGAAGAGTTTGCGCAGATCATGGGCGAGATCGCAAAGCTCGGCGTACACGTAATGGGCGGCTGCTGCGGCACCACTCCTGATCACATCCGCACCATGATCAATACGGTTAAGGCTCTCCCCTTCACCGCTCCGACGATAAAGAACTCCACTTATGTAACGAGCTTTGCGGACTGCGTTGAAATCGGTAGAAAGCCCGTCATCATCGGCGAGAGGATCAATCCTACCGGTAAGAAAAAGCTCCAGCAGGCCCTGCGCGACAACAACATCGATTACATCCTCACGGAAGCATTAAAGCAGGAAGAAGCCGGCGCGCATATCCTTGACGTCAATGTCGGTCTTCCCGAGATCGATGAGCCCGTCATGATGGAGAGCGTTATCTTAAAGATCCAGTCGATCACAAATCTTCCTCTTCAGCTCGATACGACAGATATCGAAGCATTAGAGCGCGGCCTTCGCATCTACAACGGTAAGCCGATGGTTAATTCCGTTAACGGCAAGATCGAGAACATCGAAGCCGTCATGCCTCTGGTCGCTAAATACGGCGGCGTACTCGTAGGTCTTCCGCTTGATGAAGACGGCATTCCCGCTACTGCCGAAGGAAGACTTGCCATCGCTAAGCGCATCTACGAAGCAGCTGACAAATATGGTATCCCCAGAAAGGATATCGTCATAGACGGTCTTGCCATGACCATCTCATCAGATCCTAATTCGGCAATCGCTACTCTCGATACCGTAAAGGGCGTAAGAGATCAGTTTAACGGCCACTCCATCTTAGGCGTATCCAATATCTCTTTCGGACTTCCCGCAAGAGAGCTCATCAATTCGTATTTCCTTAC
>JAEFBB010000001.1 GCA_016292215.1 Saccharofermentans sp.
AAGCCTTCATGAGCGTACTTAAGTTAGACGACGAGTAATAATAATAAATCCCGGATGATATTGATTCATCCGGGATTTTTAGTTTTGCGTAAAAACAAAAGGATCAGAACTGATCGTTATCCTGCATCATCTTACGGCCAAAGCCCTGCTTCTGGAATTCAGTGGCATTCTCATCCAGTGTATCTTCCTTGATCTCAGGCATTGCGGTCTTGAAGTCATAGCTTTCTTCCTCACCGTAATTCCAGCCTTCTTCAAGAGATACAAAATCTTTTGTTGTCTCATATGCCGTGATCGGGAATGAAGTGTCGTAATATGCTTCAACACCTTGTTCGGGAGCGATGTCATGTGAACTTGCACGAGACAGTATATCGATGTCTTTTTTCTCTCTTCCTTTAAGGATCTTCGGAAGTATCTCTCCAAGAAAATACATAATAGCACCGACCAGTATTGCCAGGAGGAAGAGCTCTAAGGGGTGGTCGTAAACAAGCTTCATGAACCGGAATGTGTCTCTGAAACTGGATAACAGCCTTAACAGACCTACTGCAAGAACAGGAATAAGATAAAGACTCGTACGAAGACCGGTGTTCAAGCTTATAGCTTCCATCCTTGCTTTTCTTCCGGTGCGCTCCATAGTTTCCCAGCCTCTTGCATACGGGAATTCGCCTGAGACTTTTCCGGTCTGACCGTTAACGATGTACTGATAGTTGATATCATCGTAAGTTATGCTTAAGAACCAGCAGGGAAGAAGTGCATACTTGATGTCCTGGTTGTTGTACATTGTCGTGCTGGTATCTGATTCAGGAACGAAATCATCGTAGCCGAAAGAGATCTCATCGCATACGGCAAGTGCGTATTTATCAAGGCGCTTATAGATCCTGTCTGTCATATCCAGAGGCTGTTCGTCGTACTTCTCTGAAAAGAACCCCTGAAGGAATTCAGGTCTGAATCTGATAAGCTCCGAGTAGTCAAAAGGTTCAGCTGCTGCCATAAGGCGGTTAGCGATCCTCTTCTCACCGTCAAAAGGAACGTTCTTAAGCCTGAACTTAACTTTACCGTAAGTAAGATGCTGGTAGTCAGTTCCGGTGGAAGAGAAATTCTGAGAGTAAGCGTCGTCTGTCATCTTGCCCATCTTGCCCTTGCCGACTACGTTGACCTCTACCTCAGTTGATATGATCCAGGTAGGCACATAAAGACCTGTCATCTTGGATAAGACTTTCTTCGATTTGAAGTCTTTGGGAAGATGGCTTATGCCTTCGCAGTGTTCCTCGAAAAGCTTGATAGCCTTTTCCTTATCGAATTTGAAAGGAATGATGTAATCAGGCTTAAACTCTCTTGTAAGTCTTCTTGTTACGAGAGCAGGTGAGCCGCAGAATGCGCAGAATGTGGACGCGGTATTCTTATCTGTTACGATCTCGGCGCCGCATGAGTTGCACACGATCTCGATACGTTCAGCATCTTCTTTGCTGATCTCGATCGTTCCGTCGTAATTCTTTTCGGGGTTAACAATTCCGAAAGAGCCTACTTTATCAAGTGTTTCAGGATCGAAAAGACCGCCGCAGTTTCTGCAGATACAAGCTCCGTGTGTGGAGTCATAAATCAGGTTCGAAGCGCAGTTAGGGCACTTGGTAGAATCAGCAGAGAAAGTCTTTACTCCAGAGCCCTTGAAGCGTTGAAAATTAGCGGGATTATCCCAAATAGCCATAGAAACTACCCCTTTGTTGTATTCTTATTCCTAGTAAAATATACAATACTAGTCAAATCGTTGTCAATTTATATTGATATTAACCAGGGCGAGGATATACGTTCTGCAATGCGTGTGGCAGATGAAAGAATGTATGCCGATAAGAAGGCTTATTACGCTAAGTATCCCGAGAGAAAATACAGGGGATAAAAATCAGGTATCTGACATAATGATTTACTTAAAACGGTCCTTCATCAAAGGACCGTTTCCATTCCTGTCTTTTGAGGCTTGAATCCCAGTGATTCATAGAAGCTTCTGGCGCCCGGATTACACTCCCAGACGTTTAATGTGATGTTATAAAAACCGCCTGCTTTGGCATATTCTTTTACATGTTCATAAAGCATTGTACCGATATGCTGTCCATGGTGGTTCTCATCAACGCATATGTCATCGATATAAAGAGTCTTTATGTCTGTAAGTACTGAATTGTTAAGTTCCTGCTTCTCGATGCAGAAGGCATGTCCTGCAACAAAACCATTATCGTCCACACATACGAAAACAGGTGTCTTATTGTCCCTGATGATATCTTCCAATTCCGAAGCGTTATATTTGGTGGCAGGACCCTTGAAAAGGTCAGGACGGCCTAAGTGATGCACCATATCGACCTGTATAAGCAGATCCAGTATTCCGGGAATGTCTTTTGCCTCAGCGCGTCTTACGTTCATGGTAGCTCCTCAGGTTCTTTTCAGATTATTGTCCTAATAAGTGAATCATTTTAGCAAAATTGCAGATTTACTCTTGGGAATATAATGATATCATTCTTTACATTATGGGGGAAAGGAAAGAGTATCGCTTATCATGAAGAAGAATCTTAGACGTATGATCAGTTACTATAAGCCCTATCTGGGAACGTTTTTCCTGGATATGTTTTTCGCGATCATAGCATCTGCGATATCTCTTGTGATCCCTCTCGTGGTAAGGGATATTACGACTGATATTCCGAACATGACACCTGAAGCGGGAATGAATAAGATACTTCTTCTAGGAGGCCTTCTCATCGTTCTCGTAATAGTTCAGTTCTTTGCCAACTACTTCATATCCTACATCGGACATGTTATGGGTGCGAAGATGGAATACGATATGAGAGCTGAGATCTTCTCGCATTATCAGAAACTGTCTTTCTCTTTTTTCGACGATCAGAAGGTCGGACAGCTGATGAGCAGGATCACGAATGACCTGTTCGAGATCACGGAACTTCTTCATCACGGACCTGAGAACATCATCATCTCAGGCATCAAGATAATTGGTGCGTTCATTATTCTTCTCGGCATAAGCGGATATCTTACGGCAGCAGCATTTGCAATGCTTCCGTTCATGTTCATCTTCGCATACATCCTGAACAAAAGGATGCGCAAGGCATTCAGGAAGAACAGGGAGAAGATTGCTGAGATCAATACACAGATCGAAGATAACCTGTCAGGTATAAGAGTCGTCAAATCTTTTGCCAACGAAGCTATCGAGAATGAGAAGTTCAAGGTCGGCAATGAAGGCTTCCTTAAGGCTAAGAAAGCCAGTTATTTCAACATGGGTATATTTCATTCCGGAATGACGGCTTTTACTTTCCTTATCAACATCTTCGTTATCGTAACGGGCGGAGTGCTCATGGTTAAAGGTCTTGTGGATGTGCCGGACTTCGTGGCATTCCTTCTCTACATAAATGTATTCACGGATCCTGTAAGAACGCTCATCGACTTTACTGAGCAGTTCCAGAACGGTTATACGGGATTTGAGCGTTTTGCCGAGATGATCAGCATCGTTCCCGACATCCAGGACAAAGAAGATGCTGTGCCTCTTACCGGTGTTAAAGGCGATATCGAGTTTTCCGATGTATCGTTCAAGTATAAGGATGGTGCACACAGGGTTCTGCGACATATCAATCTCGATATACCTGAAGGTTCATATGTCGCTCTTGTAGGATCTTCAGGCGGCGGCAAGACCACGCTCTGCAGCCTTATTCCAAGGTTCTATGATGTTACCAGCGGCTCCATTAAGATCGACGGCAAGGATATAAGAGACGTTACTTTAAAGAGCCTTCGTGACAGCATCGGAATCGTTCAGCAGGATGTGTATATGTTTGCCGGAACGATAATGGAGAACATCAGTTACGGCAGACCAGGTGCTACGAAAGAAGAGATAATCGAAGCTGCCAAGCTTGCGAATGCCCACGACTTCATCATGGAGCTTCCCAACGGTTACGATACTGATATCGGACAGCGCGGAATCAAGCTTTCAGGCGGTCAGAAACAGAGGCTTTCTATCGCGAGAGTGTTTTTGAAGAACCCGCCGATCCTTATCTTCGATGAGGCAACAAGCGCACTTGATAACGAGAGCGAGAATATCGTAAAAGAGTCTTTGGAAAAGCTAGCAAAGAACAGAACGACGATAGTTATTGCGCACCGCTTGTCCACGGTAAGAAATGCCGGGCGCATTCTGGTTCTTACTGAGAATGGCATCGAAGAGAGCGGCACCCATGAAGAACTCATGGCCAAGGACGGTATCTACGCAGGACTTTATAAGTGGAATGCATAAGAGGTGATCAAATGGATATTTTTGCAGACGAAAGAGACTATAAGCTTTTAGATCAGGACAAGTATACATTCTCGGTATTGTCGAGGATCATCAGAGGCGAACTGGAGCTTTGCCTGACTGATCACGAGAAGCTCATTATCTGTTTTTCGGGCCAGCCGTATCCGGTATGGATCTGGACACCGGATAGCGCGTCTGAAGCTGATATGGAGCGCGCTTATCAGATTGCAAAAGAGAATTCATTTATGGATGGTGAGCACCATTTCAACATTAAGTATGAGCTCGCCGGATACTTCATTAAGAGAGCTGCGGAAGACGGTCTGGAGCTTAAGATAACTACGAACCTTTATGCTTACGATTGTCCTTCTCCAATCGCTCCGGCATCTGTAATTGACGGTGAACTTCACCAGTGCACTGCAGAGGACGCTGATGTTATGGTCGGGTTTTTCGACATGTTCCATACTGAGCTCAACATCGATCAGGAGAGCAGGGAACAGTACAGGCTCTATGTTGAGGACGGTATAAAGACCGGTTCACTTTATACATGGAAAAACGGTGATGGCAAGATCATCGCCAGCTGCAACTGGCATCCTGTTCAGGAGATGGCTTCAATAGGCCTGGTCTATACGCTCAAGGAATTTAGAAGGAAGCATTACGCAGAGCATCTTGTATATCAGGTAACGAAGATAGTTCAGGATGCAGGATATCTTCCGATGCTTTATACCGATGCTGATTATGTCGCTTCGAATAAGTGTTATGAGAAGATCGGTTATATACTCAGAGGCAAACTCTGCACGATAGGATAAGTTATGGGATACAAGTATTGTTTATTTGATCTTGACGGCACGCTTACGGATCCTGCGATCGGCATTACCAATTCCGTTATGCATGCTCTTGAAAAGTATGATATCCACGTAGAGGACAGATCAGAACTCTATCCTTTTATCGGACCGCCGCTGGATTATTCATTCAAGACCTTTTATGGTTTTTCTGATGAACAGGCTGTAGAAGCGATCAAGTACTATAGAGAATATTTCAGCGTGACGGGACTGTTCGAGAACAAGGTCTATGACGGTGTTCCCGAGATGCTCGAAGGACTTAAGGAAAAGCAGGTTAAGATCGCTCTAGCTACTTCGAAGCCTTACGAATTCTCTATCAAGATCCTTAAGCATTTTGACCTCTATAAGTATTTTGATTTCTTCGGTGCTGCCACGATGGATGGCAGGATAAGCAAGAAGGAAGACGTTATTTCTCATCTGTTAGAAGAGATGGGCGCAGAAAGCAAAGATGAGATCCTGATGGTAGGAGACAGATATCACGATATTGACGGCGCCAAGGCTAATGATATTAAGAGCGCCGGTGTATTATGGGGTTACGGTTCAAAAGAAGAATTGCAGAAAGCCGGGGCGGAATACATTCTTTCCGAACCTTCAGAGATTTTGCAGTTGTTTTGAAATACAGGGGATAATATGAAAAAGATACAGCTTATCAATGATGATTATTGGGGACATTTCGAGCGTCTCCGTCATGCGTGCAGAGGCATTGTCGTAAGTGACGGCAAAGTCCTCTTAAGTTATGAGACAAAGAACAACAAGTACATGATCCCGGGCGGCGGCGTCGAAGAAGGTGAGACGTATTCGGAATGCTGCGAGAGAGAGCTTCTTGAAGAGACAGGAATGAAGGTCAAAGCAATTGAAGAGTATCTTGAGATCGAGGAGCTTTTCGAGAACTGGAAGCATGTAAACCATTACTTTATCTGCGAACTCATTGAGGATACCGGTATCCAGCATCTTACGGACGGCGAGAAGGAAGCAGGATATGTGAGCAGATGGATAGATCTTGATGAAGCGATAAAAGACTTCGGCGATTACGAGCGATTCCATAATGTTGACATTGCTGATTACGGACTTTACAGAAGAGAATTTATGTCACTCAAAGAGTATAAGGAGTTCAAATGAAATACTATCGAATTCACACTGCAGACCAGGCATACTTAACGAAGCAGCCGAGAGGCGTATTTACCGCGGTTGCCAAGCTTTCTGAGAGCAAGACGCTTACCGAAGAGGAAGAAAAGGAATATCTGCGCAATCACGATTACTTCGAGAGCATCCTTCCCGTGCCTCCTTTCTATAAAGACAATAATCCTGACGGAGCAATAACATGGTTCAAGGATACTCCCGAAGGCAAGAGCGTCTGGGACCAGATGAAGTTTTACCGCGAGATGTGCAGCAAGTACGGCCTTCAGCTCTATGTGTCCGAGTGCGATTTTATTCCCGGAGACCTGGTCTATGAAGATGATTACCAGATCGCCGTCAAGAATCCTGTTGCGGAAAACATTACTACGAGAGAGCTTTGATCTGTTTTAATGCATTTTGTTGAAGCAAAGGGAATTCTCCATAACAAGGGCGGATACCACGGTATGAACATTTACCGCGGCTGTACGCACGGCTGCATCTACTGTGACAGCAGGAGCCTTTGCTATCAGTTCACGCATAAATTCGAAGATATCGAAGTCAAGAAGAATGCGCCTGAGCTCCTTGAGCAGGCTTTGAAGTCAAAGCGCTCGAAATGCATGATCGGCACAGGCTCGATGTCTGATCCTTACATGCATTGTGAGACAGAGCTCAGACTTACCAGAAAATGCCTCGAAGTGATACACAAATACGGCTTTGGAGTAGCGATCCAGACTAAATCTGACAGGATACTTGAAGATATCGATCTATTGGATCAGATCAATAAAGATGCCAAGTGTGTTGTGCAGGTGACGCTTACTACTTACGATGATGATCTTTGCAGTATCTTAGAACCAAATGTCTGCAATACAAAAAGGCGCATCGAAGTCTTGGAAGAAATGCAGAAAAGGGGTATCCCGACAGTTGTTTGGATGACGCCCATTTTGCCGTTTATTAACGATACGGAAGAGAACATCACTAAGATCTTAAGTGAATGCGTCCGTGTTGGCGTCAAAGGAATTATCTGCTTTGGTATGGGTTTGACGTTAAGAGAGGGCGACAGGGAGTATTTCTATGAGGCTCTCGACAAGCATTTCCCGGGACTTAAGGAAAGATACATCAAGACATACGGAAATGCCTACGAAGTCCCTTCGCCTGACAGCGGCAGGCTTATGCAGCTTTTCAAGCGCACATGCAATGAAAACGGCATTATCTGTGATCCTGACGAATGTTTTAAGTATCTTAATGATCTGCCCGATAAGCAGATTAGTATTTTTGATCTGTAAGACTGCTGTTTTCTCTGCATAATCACGAAAAATATCAAATCTGGCGCCGCTTTTTCTTATGCTATAATGAGCCATAGTTGCAGGGTAAAAGTCGGTTTTTTTGTTTTTTCATATTGAATATTTGTGATTATCTAAGGGGGTATCCGCACAATGGTCCTTAGTTTTTACATAATCATGTGTGTGCTTTCTTTGATCTGCTGTGTGCTTTTCTTCTGGAATAAACGCAGCTATTATCCTTTGCTTTATGCCATGGTCTATATCCTGGCGTTGTTTGCACACGTTTGTTATGTGCTTCTGGCGTTAGCCAAAGATGCCGGGGAAGCTATTATCATCAATAAGGGCATATACATCAGCGGATGCTTTTTCTCGCTCGTAGGATTGATGATCGTTATCTCCATTTGCCAGATAAAGCTCCCGAAGATCGTCAGCTTCATTTTGCTTCTTTTCGCATCAGGCATATATTGTTTGTCATTTACTGCAGGTTACAGCCCGATATTCTACAAAAGCGTTGATATAGAGCAACGGTACGGCATAACTGTTCTGGTCAAGGAGTACGGGCCTTTGCACTCTTTGTTCTACCTCATGATCGTCCTTTTCCTGATAGCCACGTTTATCGTTCTTGCTTACGGATGGTTTAAGAAGCCGAATATCTCCAAAAGAGATCTGGCTATCGCTGCATTCATGCAGATCTTCTCAATCTTCTGTTACTTCATCGGCCGTATGGTAATGAAAGAGATCGAGTGGATGGCATTGGCAGACCTCGTTGACGAAATAGGGTTCCTCCTCATTATGAACCATATCGGACTTTACCGCGTTGATGACCTTGTAATAAGCTCTATCCAGAACGACGGCAAAGTCGGTTATGTTGCGATGGATTATAAAAAGCGTTATTTGAGTGCTACAGATGTTGCCAAGCGCTTTATACCAGAGATCGCTAAAAACCACGCTGACCGTGAGATCGAAGATGAGAATCTGCGCGAGCTCTTTAACAAGTGGATAGACCAGTACAGTGTTGAGAATCTTTCGATCGATCACACATTCCATAAGGATAAGTCGATATACCTGATCCACGTACAGGATCTTTATGACGGCAATCAGAAGCGAGGATATCTTCTTGAGATAACTGATGACACTGAGCATCTGGGACGCATGGAAGATATCGAACGCTATAACATGAGCCTCAACAGAGAGCTCATGGAGAAGTCCAAAAAGATCAGAGAGCTTGAATCTCAAAAGGAAAATTCTCCCAAAGAATAAGCATTCCGGTTGACAGTCTAACAGTCGTTAGATAAAATGTCTCTAACAATCGTTAGAGAGGTTTGCTTATGAGTACCAGAGACAAGATAATGGATGTCGCGCTCAACATGTTCTCTGAAAGAGGCTATGAAGCTGTTTCCATAAGAGACATCTGCGGAGAAGTAGGCATCAAGGAAAGCACTCTTTATTATCATTTCAAGAACAAGGAAGACATCCTTAATTCACTTATAGATAAGTTCAGGTCCCATATAGACGGGCTTCTTATTCATGTTGATGAGATCGCAGGAATGCCGGGAAAGAAGGAAAAGAAATCTGATGATGCCGGCCTTCAGATGATGGATTCTTACATGATCGACAGCTATTTGTTTGATCCTTTCTGCAATCTGATGTTAAGGCTCATGATGATCGAGCAGTTCCATAATGAAGAGATCAGGGCTCTTTATGAGAAGACATTGTTTACTGATCCGTATGAGATCCAGCTTAGTGTCTTCAGAAAACTCTCATCAGCCGGAGCAATACCCGAGAAGGACGTTGAGTGGATCGTTAAAGAATACCATTCATACATGACGATGCTTACATTCAAATATCTTCTTAACGGCGACCTTACCGAGAAGCGCAAGAATGCGTATTACAGGGAAGTTCATGAATTCATGACAAGAAGGTTTTTGGCATGAAGAAGATAGCGATGTTTACGATGGGCACCAGAGGAGATGTCCAGCCGTATATTTATCTTTCAAAAGGCCTGATGAGAAAAGGATATGATGTGGTCCTCGGTACGCATCCCTGTTGGAGAGGGCTGGTTGAAGAAGCGGGAATTCATTTCGAGCCTGTAGGACCTGATATCGATATCGAGAAAGTGACTACGATAATCCGCGGCCAGTCAAAGAACGCGATGATGAGCCTGCTTAAGACGATGAATTTCATCATGAAGATCATCGAAGGGTCATCCGAAGAGGTATATGAGATCTGCAAAGGCAAGGACCTTGTTATCGTTACCCACAGCCAGATGGGAGCTGTCGAAGCCGGAGTATTAGGCATCCCGAAGGTTAACGTAACTCTCCAGACTGAGATGATCGGCGAGAAGCTTCGTAAGCAGAAATTCGGAGAGAAACTTATTGGAGGTTTTATCGCTAAGCAGGCTGCAAAACCGACAAATAAGATCCGCAAGTTATACGGACTTAAGCCCGTAAAATCAGCCGATGAAGAGATGTCCGACAAGCTCAATCTAATACCGATAAGCAAGTATGTGTTAGACAGAAATCCATATTGGGAAGAGAAGAATGTCATCTGCGGTTACTGGTGCGATGAGGAAGAAGAATACATTCCTGATGAGAGACTGAAATCTTTTGTTGAGAGTGGCGAAAAGCCTGTCATTCTAGCGTTGGGAGCGATGTCTTTCGAAGCAGAAGCAGACAGGAACAAGCTCGACATGTTTGTGAGAGCATTTCAAAAAACAGGCTGCAGAGCGATCATCCAGGGCTTCCAGAAAACGCTCAAGGACTACGATCTTCCCGATACCATGATCGCGGTAGGAAGCGTGCCGCACAGCTGGCTTTTCAGAAATGCGAAGTTTGTTATTCATCACTGCGGATTCGGGACGACAGCAGCAACGATGATATACGGTGTTCCGTCGATACCTGTGCCGCACGTCCTGGACCAGTTAGGATTTGCGATGCAGCTTGAGAAAAAGAATGTTGCGACAAAGCACATCAAAGCAAAAGATTTGAGTGAGCAGACGATCACGGAAGCGATAGAAGAAATGAACGTCAATTATGCGGACAAAAAGAGAAACGCAGAGTCGATATCCGGGAAGATTGCCACTGAAAACGGTGTCGCCGAAGCCGTAAGACTGATAGAATCTGTTATAGATGACGGATTACTCTAAGAAAGAGAAATTGACTGAAGATGAGAATATTATTCATAAGACACGGCGAACCTGATTACGAGCATGATGACGTTACTGAAGCGGGCGCGAGGCAGGCTCTTCTGGTCGCTGAAAGACTCAAAGATGAAGGCATAGAAGAGATCTGGTCTTCTACTCACGGCAGAGCGGTAAACACGGCAAAGCCTACAGCTGAGCTTTTGGGACTTCCGATCAAGACCGTTGATTTCATCCGCGAAGTCACATGGGGTCCGAAGACCGGTGAGGAGATTTTCGCAGGCGGTCATCCGTGGGATATCGCGGACGAGATGGCGCGGAACGGAATGAACCTCAATGATCCTGACTGGCGCAGCAATCCCTGCTTTAAGACCAACATGGTCTTGGACTGTGTCGATACGATAGAGAAGGGCATAGACGAATGGCTTCTGGATCTGGGCTATAAGAGAAACGGCCTTTATTACGATCACTTGGTAGAGGAAGACCATCACCGCACGATTGCGTTCTTCTGCCACGGAGGTTCCGCGAGTGCAGCGATAGCGCATATCATGAACCTGCCGTTTCCTTACGTCTGTGCATTGCTGCACATGGAGTTCACGGGTATTACGATACTTCGCATGGACAGACATGCCGGACCTTGCACGCTTCCTTGCATGGAGCTTGCCAATGACGGAAGGCATGTAAAGGAAGGCTATTATCACCGCTTATCGAATAAATGAGCAGGAGTCTTTATGGATAAAAGGATAATTGATTTTTTGATCAGGGCTAAGAAAGCCACATACGCCGGAAAGGGCGCGGAGACTGCATCTTCAAGACCTGAATCTCACGATCTGATCTATCGTGAAGATGACCTGATGTATTACGACACATATCTTGGCGGCAATAAGTTTGCGGGCGAAGAAGCGTTGTGGATATCAGATAAGCCGTACTGGAGTATGAACTACGTCGGACGTGTAACCGGCGAGAACTTCAGCGGTGATTTCCTGAAGGAAGCATTGCTGAATGTGCCTTATGAGATTCCTTTCAGAGGACCGTTATCTTACGTAAATGGTGACTATACATATAAGTGTGAAGTGACAGGCTCTTTCGAGTGGTTCCAAGGATATGAGACCATTTGTTATCAGGGCAAAGAGATATATGATTGTTACTTCCACGGTGGAATGATCGAGTGATCAGGCATAAGCTCAACAGAATCGGGCGTGCAATGTTATAATCAAATAAGTTTGAATTCTGTTCAGGAATAGGGAAGGAATAATATGGAAAGCAAGCTTCTTAATATCAGATGTGATAATTGCGGAGCTGAGTACAGGATCAGCTCCCAGGGCGAGATGATCTGCCGTTTCTGCGGTTCAAAGGTCTATCTCTCCGATAAGGACTTCAAGGCTTATAAGAAGACCAGAGACAACATGCTCCATAATGACCGCTTCCTCAATGATGAGGCTGCCGATGAGGGCGATGTGCTCTGTCTCTGGAATAATTCCTCCAAGGCCAATTTTACGACCGACAGAGGCAGTACGATCACCTTGGACAGTTACTACTCCGTGATCTTGGATGAGAAAGAAGTTTACATTGGTTCTGATAAGATCGCGATCGTATTTAAGAACGCGCTGAGTGCCGCAAATTTCACGATCATGCTGTCTAAGATCGAGTATCCGTCTGCTGACATCAAGGGCCTTAGCAGGTTTCTGCCGAACGTTATCTATAAGGCAAATCTTGAAGACGGCAGAGCCCTGTTGATCGTCTCGAAAACAGAGAACATCTATCCTTTGTTCCTTTTCGAGAATTTAAAAGCTACTACAGTCGCGTGGATAATCTCCCGTTTTGAAAATCTGGGATGTCTTCTTGAGTTTAATGATATGGATTTCAAGGCCATTAAGGCTGAAGATGTTTACATCAACCCCAAGACTCACGAGCTCTTTATCCTGGACGGCTGGGAAGGCGTGGAGGTGACATCAAGGCGCAATTACCTTAAGGATATGAGAAAGATCGCAAAGGACATCATGGATGAGTCCACGGCGCCTGAGCTTTGTATGAAGTTCCTTAACGGCAGCCCTGCTGAGACTGCGTACGACGATTTCAGCGCCTGGGATGATGTCATAGAGAACGGTTTTAACGGACACAATTTCCATCAATTCAATACATGATAAAGGAGTAACAAAATGGGACGCGGAAGTTATACTGCAAGAGACTGGGAAAGACTTAGAACTGCCAGAAAGATCACTTCTGATTCATCTGCCGAGAATCTTTTTAAGAACACACAGATGCTCGATAAGTTCAATCCTAAATTCATAAGTGTGAGAGAATCAAGAGATAACGATGAACATCCGAATTCCACACCTATTGCTATCGGTGTTGATGTAACAGGTTCGATGGGTTATCTGTCTGAGGAGATCATCAAGAATTCCCTTAACGAACTTATGAAGAAGCTCTATGCTTCGAATGTTATTCCGGATCCGCAGCTTATGTTCGCGGCTATCGGTGACGCGGAAGAAGACGACGCGCCTTTGCAGGTAACACAATTTGAATCTGATATCCGTATCGCAGAGCAGCTCCTCGAGCTATGGCTTGAAGGCAGAGGCGGTGATACCCCGGAAGATTATGCTTTATTCTGGTATTTCCTCGCAAAGCACACAGATACCGACAGCATGAAGAAGAGAGGCCGGAAGGGCTTTGCTTTTACGATCGGTGACGCTCCTAATCATCCTTCTCTTTCGAATAACGCGATCAAGAAGATCTTTAATGATGATGTCCAGGGCGATTTGAAAGAGACAGAGATAATTGAAGAGACATTGAAGAGCTATGAGCTTTTCCACATCAATATATCTACAAGGAGCGAGATAACGGTAATTGACGGCAGAACGATCAACGTGCCCAGAGAATGCGTTTTCCTCCTTCCTGAGCTGATCATCAGCGTTATCTGCAAGGTCAAGGGACTTAATGCCGCTGATATTCTCGGAGATCTTACTCCTGATGTGACCAAGAGACTCAACAGAATGATGGGCAGCATAATAATCTGATGTATTACGCTGTAATCGGAAATAATTACGGTGACGAAGGAAAAGGCCTGGCAGTCGATTATCTGACGCTGTCAGGTCATAATCTTGTTGTAAGACATAACGGCGGCGCCCAGGCGGGTCACACCGTTGACAAAGAAGACAGGCGCTTTGTTTTCCACGAGCTTTCTTCGGGCTCATTTAACGGCGCTGACACATACTGGGCAAGCACTTTCCTGCCTGATCTTTATAAGCTTGAAGAAGAGATAAACGACTTCGCGAAAGTGTCTTCTGCACCGATGAAGATCTTTGCTTCTCCTTTATGCTGCATAACGCTTCTTTACGATGTCTATATTAACCAGAAAAGGGAAGAATTACGTGGCGAAGATAAGCACGGCAGCTGCGGTATGGGCATCTGGGAAGCGACCAAGAGATCGCAAAACGGATTCGGTGTTACTTTAGGAGAGATACGGTCAAGCACTGTATCTGAACTGGCTTCAAAGCTGTCGCAGATCGAAGCGGATTATGTGTCTTCAAAGATCGCAAAATTCGGCATAAGCGAGGATCTCAATCTCGATACTTTTGAGTATGCGGCTATTCTTAAGGCTGCGCTCGAAAAGCACGTGGTGCTGGTAGAAGACGAACGGTCTTTATTTATGTTTTACGACAATGTGGTTTTCGAAGGCGGACAGGGACTTCTGCTTGATACAGCAAGAGATGATCTGTGGCCTCACACGACGTGCAGCAGGACGAATCTGACCAATCCCGCGACGATCCTCGGGAATCACGGACTAAAGCTCGACGAGGCTGTCTATGTGACGCGCACATACCTGACGCGTCACGGCGCGGGACCTTTTAATGAGGATCCGGATCTGTGCTTTGAGGATGCGACAAATATCCCGAATCCATGGCAGGACAAGTTGAGATTCGGAAGATTTGATTCTGCCTCATCGCTGATAGAAAGGGCAGTCAAAGACAGGCGTGATAATTGTCCTGAAGCAAAGACATCGCTGTTTGTCACGCACCTTAATGAGACCGGTGATAAAGTGCTTACAGAAGAAGGCGACGTTGATATTGCAGAGTTTACGAAGACTGCGATATCTGCAGGTGTAGATAAAATATTTTGCTCGCGTAGCAAACTTAGTAATGAAGTAAAAACAGAATAAGGAAGAGATTTGGGATGATTCATTTTGGTTTTTCTTATGTGGGACTGTTGTTCTTCATAATGCTCTTTGTGCCGAATATTATCTGGACGAAGCACAAGCCCGGGGATTACGACAAGTATGTAGGCAACGAGAATAAAGTGCTTCTCATGATCGAGAGGATCGGCGAGGCCACGACGCTTACGGCTGCTCTTATCTTCAGCGATTACAATCTAAGAAGGTTTACCATCTGGTCGCTGTGGCTTTGCGCCGCGTTCTTTTTCATGGTCCTCTATGAACTGTACTGGATCAGATATTTCAGAAGCGAAAAGACCATGGCAGACATGTATTCAAGCTATGCGGGTTTCCCTGTAGCAGGCGCTTCACTGCCATGCATCGCTTTCTTCTGTCTGGGTATCTACGGCACCAACATATTCCTCATCGTAAGCAGCTTGTTCCTTTCGATCGGGCACATAGGTATTCATCTCAATCACAGAAAAGAAGCAGTCGGTAAAAAGAAGACTAAGAAGGCCATAAAAGTCATCAGAGTGCTTTTGCTTATCCCGGTTGTTTTCTTGCTCCTTATTACTGTAGTCGCGATCGCAGGCAGGAACATCAACTGGTTTAAGTTCAGCGTCAACACGCCTAATGGTATTGATGAGATGTCCTATGTTGAGATCGGAGGTCAGGAGCAGTATATCCACATTATGGGAAAAGATAAAAATAACCCTGTTATCCTTTATCTGCACGGCGGACCTGCAGGCCCGGACTCAGCAATTATGCCGTTTTTTACTGATCCTCTTATCGACGATTACACTATCGTCTGCTGGGACCAGCGAGGCTGCGGCAGGACGTATTTTCATAATGCCGGTAAAGATCCTGATAATCTTACTGTTAACTTCGAGACTGCCCTCAGCGATACGGATGAGATGGTGGATTATCTTTGCAAAAGATTTAACACTGACAAGGTCACGCTGATGTGCCATTCGTACGGCACGATCGTCGGTACGAGATATGTACAGGAGCACAGTGAGAGGGTAGAAGCATATATCGGCATCGGCCAGTTCGTAAGCTGCAGAAGATCTGATGAACTGGCTTATGAGGATGCTCTGGCAGCAGCAAAGGCGAATGGCGAAGATACTTCGGACCTTGAAGAAGTGTACAAGACATACCGTGAAGGCGATTCGCTGAAAGAGTATCTCGCGCTCCGCAATGCTACTTCGGGTTATCATCCGGCTAAGAATAAAGTCAACACTGCGTTGCTTGCTGTTTTCTGTCCTTATGCCGGCACAGATGATGTCAGGTGGGTCATGAAGCAGGCGGACCTCGAGCTTTATGAGAAGCTCGAAAACAGCCTGATGGATACTACATACGAGTATGACGTCTATGACTACGATCTCGAATATGATGTCCCGATGTATTTTATTTCGGGCAGCATGGATTATGTATGCAACACGAGTCTTACCAGGACTTTCAGCGAAGATATCACAGCTCCGCGCACGGCCTTCGCGGTAATCGAAGGCGGAGGCCACACTCCCCAGTATGAGACTCCTGAAGCGTTTGGAGAACTGGTAAAGCAGATGCTTAAGCTCGGTTGAGTTCTTCTCAACGGTCAGTTGTTTGTATTGGCGAACGAGTAAAGATATCATTTGGCTAAATTCAGATTGCAAAGGGGGCGTAGTGATATGGGCACAACGCTTGGAAAGAATATTAAGATCTACCGCAAGAATAAAGGCCTGACACAGGAAGAACTCGCAGATCTTCTTAACGTCACTCCGCAGGCGGTGAGCAAGTGGGAATCCGAGAACGGACTTCCTGACGTGTCTATGCTTATCCCGCTCGCGCAGGCTTTAGGCGTCAGCACGGACGCGCTCTTGGGATATGATTCACTGTCTGAGCAGGAAGAGCTGATCGCCAGAGTCAAAGAGACTGTTGCGGCTATGAAAAGCAGCGGTGACAGCAGAGAACGGAGGGCTCTTCGCGTCAGTGAATATCTGTCAACGGAGACATCACTTAATCCGGGATGTTTCGAGCTGATCAAGGACTTTGCACAGGAGACTGCGGATCTGAGCATGTATGCTGATCCTGTGCTCGAGAATTGTTTCCCTGATGAGATGGACCTAATCAAGAAGCTTTACCAGGACGCGATCCGCAAGGGCGCATATCTCATCAGCCACTGTAATGACAAGAGCCTTATCGAGAAGACACATTTTGCTGTCGCATGGATATATATTCATGACAAAGATTTCGATAATGCAAGAGAGCACATCAACGTGCTGCCGAGCATCTCTTCTAACCGCATAAAGGAAAAGCTCAGCATGGAGCTCACGTTCTTTGAGAGCGGCTTTGAGAAGATGAAAGGTGACATCAAGGAAAACTCTGTCATTCTGTTTGATCTCGTTAGCAGCATGCTTAATACTTTTGCCCAAAACTACGGATGGTGGTGTAAGGATAAGGACGAGGCGCTTGAGATCTGTGACTGGTGCGAGGGTATAGTTAAAGCTTTCGCGGCCAAAAAGGATTATATCAGCATGCGTCACTATTTAAGGGCCAGAAGAAGCATAGTTTTCTTTAAGCTGGTAGCAGTCAAGAAGGCGGGCGATGACAAAGGCGCAGAAGCTTTGTATGGTGAGTTTGTAAAAGAGATCAGCGGTGAAGACCTTACTGACGAAGAAAAGGCTGTGGCAATAGAGCTTCTGAACAACGACATTGCTCATTACAGCAAGTATTGTTAATATTTTGGGGATTAATAAGGTAAGGGAAAATGAACGATCATTATTCGGATTATGTAAAAAAGAATATTCCTCATTCGGATATCGTTTTCGATAAGATCGAAGAGAAAGATAAGGCACTGGTCAAGATCATTCATGGCCAGCACATAAAGAACAATCTCGGGACGCTGATATTGTTCACGGTAGGATTTATCCCTCTGCTCTGGTTCTTTGTAAGATCGCTGTTTATCAGGCTTCCTAATCTCTTCTTCGATATCCTTACGCTCACGCTGATAGGTGCGGCTTTGCTTGCCCTGGCCTACTTTATCTACGATGTTATCGGTCCTTTCAAGGGCATAAGAAAGGGCATTGTTCTGGCTTCTGAGAGGATACAGGAAGTTAAGGATAACAAGAACGCGACTTATCAGTATGTGTTCGATATCTATCTGCCGGATACTGATCAGACCCTGATGAGCTATCCGGTCAGCAGGGAAGTTTTTGAGAGTGTTAATCCGGGTGACGGCATCGTGATCTTTAAGACTATGCGCAAGGTCAAGGCTCTTCCCGATCCTGAACGCAAAGGCGTAATGGACGTCAGCAGGATCAAGTCAGGCGTGCGCTGATTTTTGTACCGTCAAACCGAATGCTGAAAGGACAGAAATATGGATAAGTTCAGCGGTGAAGATCTGTTATTGGGATTATATGCGATCCAGAAGAAAGCTGCCGAGGCTCCGTGGGCGCTCAAAGAGCATGAACTGCCCAAAGGCAACTGGAAAAGAGTGATAGATCCTGACGGAGAAGCCTTTTGTAACATTGTTACAAAGAACTATGTCATAGGCATAAAGACCGGAAGAGTCATATTTTTGGATAAGAATACCAAGAAGCGCCTGACTCCGATCATGGGATTCCATCACCTGAACTCAGGGGACGTAAAACCCGATGAATCAGAGCTTGTTGTGCTCGAGAACGGCAAGCATTTCCATGTTATCTCGCTCAAGACGTTTGAAGTTATTAAGAAAGTGCTGGTCCCGCGCGGCACCTATACCGGCGACGTTTACTGCACTTTTTCTGAAGACGGCAAGATCCTTTATGTCCCTGTCCAGCTCTACGATTACGATATCAGGCAGTACAAGTACTTCATGTGCGAGTATGAGACAGAGAACTATACTCTGCTCAAAAAGACTGAGATAAAACGCGAAGAATCAGACTGGTGGACAGACGAGAAAAAGGACTGAGCAGCTTTATTCCTCAGGCTTTAGTGTCAGCGCCGTCTTAGATACATCGAGCCACGTTTTAAGGCTCGTGGTCCTGACGTAAAGGCTGCTGACGATTACCGTGTAAGGATGAATGGCATCAGTCGATCCCGGAGCGGGCGCGACATATGTGCCGGTGGCGCTGATAACGTAAGGAATTCCGTCGACTGTACCGAGATAGATCGTCATGTGGCCGGGGAATGATATCAGGCTTCCGGGTGCGAGATCCTTGATCACGGCAAGCTTCTCATCTTTTGACATATCGCTCATATCGACCTTGTAAATTCCCTTCGAATCAGACTGGCCGACGCGCGGGAGGAGTACTCCAAAGCAGCGGTAGATCTCTCTGGTGATGCCCGTGCAGTCATTGGCCCTTAGGTCGCCGCCCCAGCCGTATCTGTCGCCTAAGAGCTTAAATGCCTGTCTTACTATGTTTGCGGGCGTAAGCGGCAGGTAGCCGATCGTGACGTTATCTGATATCGGGATCAAAGTATATTCGTCCTTGATGTAGCCGTCAGAGCCTCTGGTGGGGACTTTGACAATGTAATCGCCGTAAGTCGCGCGCTTGTTGATGACAGAAGGCGCTTCGGATACGGGAATCAATTCCATTCTCGTACCCATGGGGAGCACAAGATCTCTTAAAGATTCTGCATAAGGATCGTCGCCGAGCCTGATCTCCCTGGCGGTGACAGTCAGCCAATTAGCAGGGTTTTGTCTGGCTGTCCATTCTTCGCGGTCTTTGCAAAGAGCGACAGCGTCCTTTCTGACCCATGCTGCGTAGCTGTCAAAAGATACGTAAAGATATTCGCCGTCAAGGCTCTCGTGGAGCACGATCAAAGGCATATAAGGCATGCACTCGGCATAGAGCATATAGTCGAACAGAAGGTTAGAGTTATCCTTGATAACGCGGTCTTCGGTAGGGAAAAGCCTTAATGTCATTCGCTTTACGGAATAGCCGAATCTTACTTCTACTTTATCCCCGACGCCGTCGATGTTTGAGAGCTCGATCAGTTTATCCCAGTAATCCTTAGTGGTCTTGCTGCCGTTGAGATAGTATTCTGACGGGTCATCGGGAGCCATGCCCGCATTCTCGTTCAGGAAAGCTCTGAGGATATCTCCGTCAAGAGTATCTTCAAACTCATCGAAATAAGGCATCTGCACGCCGTCACCTGTCTTCTGGTGGACGCGGTTTGCGTAATTGAATGCCGCGATCTGGTCTGCATTCATCAATATCTCGTTATCTTCTTCGCTAATCCAGTAATCAGCATTCATCATCTGGGGATCGACGCCTTCAACGATGCGTACAAAGTCAGTATCGGCAAGGCTGGTTGTAGTGCTCGGTTCTGTTATGAAATCAACTGAGGTCGTCTCAGTGGTGGTTTCAGTTGATGTGGCAGGCGGTTCCGTAGCAGGCGTTTCTGAGGCATGCGGGTTTGTGCTGATGCTCTCGGCACCGCCCGAACTGCACGCGCATAGAGACGCTGCCAGAGCAGCTGAGAGAATCAAAGAAGTTGTTCTATATCTGAAAGCAGCCATTTTCGCTCTCCGTAAAACGATTTTATGTCTACTATTTTATCAATCATTTCGAAAATGCAGAAAGGCAGGATTGTGTGCAGATATTGCTAATCAATATGTAAATAATTCTAATTGGCGCGAATTAACTATTGGTATAATACCCGTAAGGATATAAAAGGAGATACTCAAGATGAAAAAGACAAGAATCACAGCTTTATTGCTTGGCGTTGCAATGCTCCTTAGCGCTTCAGGCTGTTCTTCAGCTGAGAAAGAGACGGAGGCAGTTACAGCACAGCCTTCTGCAACATCAGAAAATGCTACTGAGGAAGAGGCTGCAGGATCTTCGGCTGAAGCTGTCACTGAGCCTTTGACAGATTACCTTTCAGGCCATGCGACTTTCGAGCTCACTTCAGAAGACCTCCAGGGCGGTGTCTGGGCAGATGTCATATCAAATACAAATAAAGGTGAGAACGTATCTCCGCAGCTTTCATGGGCTCCGGTCGAAGGCGCTTCATCTTATGTCATTATCATGGTCGACACATCTGTAAAATCCTGGGTGCATTGGATATCTGATAATGTAACGGAAACAGAACTTCCCGGAGGATGGGCTCCTTCTTCCGATTACATCGGACCTTATCCGCCGAGCGGAGATACGCATGTTTATGAGATCTATGTCGTAGCTCTGCGTGCGCCGGTCGAGAAGGTCAAATGCGCATTTAACGCTACGAATCCCAAATTCGAGACAGCTATCACGAATCTTGATACCGATGCCGACGGTAATGAAGGCAATATAATCGCTTTCGGCCACATCGCGGGCAAGTTCACAAGCTGATACTTTACTTAAGTTAATCCGAGATCAAGCACCTTCTGCATTTCCGGATGCAGGAGGTGTTTTCGTTTGCCCGGAGACCAGAAAATCAACGATTCTTGCCAATTTATGCTATAATTTTCCTTGGAATTAAGGAAGGGATAGAATATGTTTTACAACAAGGATAATCCACAATGGAAATTTAATGAGGACCAGTACCTCAGTAACGATGATTATTATGGCATGGTCGAGGAGTATGATGAACTTGCCAGGTCGATGCTGAGGGCCGATTTCCGCGACATCAACGAGAAATTCTACGGCGTCAAGGAGACCTACACTTCCGAAGAAGACAGAGAACGCAAAAGAAAAAAGCAGCTGATCGGCGGAATCTGCGCTGCAGTATTATTCGCAGGGCTCGTATTGGCGCTGTTGTTCAAGCAGATCCTGATTTTCGGATATGCTATGTGTGCTATTTTCCTGCTTGCCGGCATATCGGTAATGGTCTCCGGCAAAGGCGAGATCGTCGAGTCGACCAGCAAAGCGATCTTTAACAGAGTCCTGGGATTTTGCATTACTTTTGCTTCCGTGCTGATAATTCTATTGATGCTGTTCAGAACGAAGATGGAGGGAGGAGAGTTTTTCCTTCTGCTGGGCGTTGTTGTTTTCGGAATAACCGGATTGGCGCTTCTGGTATTAACGGTCATGAAGGCTTTGTCAGGCAAGATCGTGTACACCGAAGAAGTCAATGCTACATGCGCGGGTTATGTCCGCTATGTCAGCCACGATTCCGGAGACCATGGAAGCAGATTTACGTTTATCCACACATCTCCGTTGTTTAAGTATTCTTACGGCGGAGTACAATATGAAGCTGTCTACGATGACTTTATAGTCAAGAAGGATTCGGATGTTGCCCTGGGGCAGAACATGAACATCAGCGTAGACCCCAAGCATCCGGAGAACATCATGTCTCCTGCAACGACACATAAGGGCGGCATCGGCTTCATGATCATCATGGGCATTATAAGCTTAGGTGTCGCAGTATTCCTGGCGGTCTACGTCTTTAGCGGCTCAGCTAAGACCATGACAGTCGAGACCCGGTGGAACACTCCGGTAGACCTGGTTAACGGTGAAGAGACAGTGGCTGAGACTACTATCAGGCAGCTTACCGATGAAATGATCGAAGAGGCTTACGCCGATCAGTTGAAAGGCGGGAAATGGTATATCGAGACGACGACTATTAAGTATACGCACACTCCTGCAGATTCAGACGTCATTGAGCTCTATTTCTCTGACGATACTTTCGTCCGCGGCCTTACTAAAGATGATACGCTGAAGCCGGGCACGGAGCTGATACTGTTCTATACAGTTGACGAAGAGTACAAGGAAGACGATCAGCCGTATAAGTTTGTTTTCTCGTTCGGCAGGCCCGATGAATTTGAATATGCCGGTTCGCACTCGGCATATGTTAGCAATTAATGGTTTGGCCTAAAGCCAGGCTCGAAAGGAATAAGAAATGACAAGGGTATGTACAAAGATAATGGCTGCACTGGCTGCACTTCTCGTGGCAGCTTCAGTTTTACTTATGCTGCCCCGCAAGACGGAAGCTTTGCAGGTCTATTACGATAAGATCCACTACTACGGCATCGAAGCTAATTTGCTTGATAACGGTGCTGTCGAGTTCATTTATACATTTGATTGGGAAGTTGTTATTGATGTTGTTGACGAGCCATTCAAATGGGTCAAGATAGGTATTCCTAATTCTAATGCGCATAAGTTCAAAGCGCTGACGGATAATATCAAGTCAGTTAAATATATGAGTGACTACGGCAGCTATGCAAAGGTCAAGTTCCGTAAGACATACCATGCGGGTGATGTCATTCACTTCAGTTTCTCTTTTGTTCAGGAGAATCTTTTTGAGACGCCGGACCTCTACGGCAACGGTGGCGTATGGTCGGGCCTTTATGTCTATGACTATACTCCGGGGTGGTTTGATGAGATTCCGGTCGAGAAATATGAGATCAAGTGGAACGTCGCTAATGTCGTCAAGTACACCAACAACGCTCGCGTTGAGGGCCAGTATCTGGTTTGTACCGGATCTTTGAAAGCCGGCGAAAGAGCCAACATAGTGATCGGGTACAGGCCCGGGTCTTACAGTTTTCAATATAAGGATGTATCTCATTTTTGGACCGAGCTGGGAGCTTTTACTGAAGCTGCCGGACCTATAATATTGGTGGCAGTTGTTCTTTTTGTTCTTACCCGTGTTTCTGACAAATATAGAGGACATACCGGCGGATATCACGGCCATTACGGCGGTCACGGCGGAGGCTGTGCCTGTGCTTGCGCCTGTGCGTGTGCCTGTGCCGGCGGCGGCCGTGCGGGCTGCACGAAAAAGGATTTCTACGGGACAAAGGTCTCTACCATGAGGATCAGAAAGATCCTGAAGGACGGTGCCGAAGATGTTTAAACAAAAGCTGTATGAATTAGCCAACTGGAAACAGGTGATCCATACGACCTGGAATCCCGATGGTCCGGGCGTCATCAGGATGCACATGATCCCACCCAAGTTCACGCCCTTCAAGTTAGCAAAGACCATTGTCATCATCAACGGCCATGAGATCCTGCCGATCAACGAATCCGGCGCGATCCTTCTGACCGAATACGTCAAGCACGTAAACGAATTCGGCGAAGGCGCCATGACCGATGAGGACTTGGAAAAGATCATCCGGAAGACTTTCCACGGAGTTAAGAAAGTGTTCCCGTTAGTAAAAGATCAGGTGCTCAAAGATGACCTCAACTATTACATCGATCTTTTCGAAGCAATCGCGAAAGGCGAAGCTGTAGAGACTGACTATCCCGGCATGACGATCGGCGAATACGCCCGCTTCATGAGCGCGCCTCACAGGATGGATCTTCTCGTCTCATCAATGTCCAAGGACGGCCGTTGGAACTGCAATCAAAAGTGCGTCCACTGTTACGCTGCCGACCAAAAGTGCGCCGAAGAGAAAGAGCTTACGACCGATGAATGGAAGAAGATAATCGGGATCCTGCGCAAGGAGAAGGTCTCTCAGATCACCTTCACTGGCGGCGAACCCACCATCCGCGAAGATATCCCCGAGCTCATCAAGGAAGGCCGCTGGTTTATCACGCGCCTTAACACTAACGGTGTAAGACTTACGGAAGATTACTGCCGCCGCCTCCGCGAAGCCGAGCTCGATAATCTGCAGGTCACTTTCTATTCCTGCGATGAGGAGATCCACAACAGGCTCGTAGGTGCGCCCAACTATCAGAAGACGCTTGCCGGTATCAAGAACGCAATCGCCGCAGGCATCAACATGAGCATAAACACGCCTATCTGCAGACTCAATAAAGATTACAAGAAGACATTGGAATTTCTGCACGATCTGGGCATCATATATGTGACATGTTCAGGTCTGATCCTTACAGGCAACGCGAAAGGCGAAGAGTCAGAAGAGCTTAGGATCGAAGGCGAAGAGCTTTATGAATCTCTGCGGGAAGCCGTCGAGTATGCATATTCGCACGACATGGAGATAAGCTTCACGTCGCCCGGTCTGATCAGTCAGGAAAAGCTCACTGAGATGGGGCTTGATGTGCCTTCGTGCGGCGCGTGCCTGAGCAACATGGCGATCACTCCGTCCGGCAATGTAGTACCGTGCCAGAGCTGGCTCTCAGACGAGCCCCTCGGTAATATCCTCACCGATAAATGGAAGAAGATCTGGGAAGGTCCGCGCTGCAAGAGTATCAGGGATATTGCTGCGAAAGAAGAGCAAAAATGCCAGCTGCGCGATAAGTGATCAGATTACCAATTGAAGTGTTTGAACGGCATCGCCACAAATAAGGCGGTGCCGTTTTTATATGCGTTCAAAACATTTTTGAATTAAGAGAACCCTTTGCGTATCTTTGTCGTCCTATACTGGTTCTGACCTGAAAGCGCTGCGATTTGGCCCAAGAAAAAATTTTTCAAAAAATTTCGCAAAACCTATTGCATTTTCTGAAATTGTGATATACTTATCAGGTTTGTCAAAGCACAAACCAGAAGGGTTATATCCTATGGCTTTGATTAACGTTTTCAAGATTATTCCCGAGAAAACTAAGATAATTATGGCCGTTGCCGCAGTAGCTGTTATTGCTTTTGCCGCGGCAGGTTTTGTATTGAGCCGTAGTGGTTATAAAGCTGCGACGATGAGACTGATCCGCGTCGAAATATCAGCAACAAACCCCAAGACAATTCAGACAAAAACCGCCCAAGTGAAAGGTGGAAAGCAGATAAAAGTTTACCTCTATTCCGGCAGGAAGGAAGATACTGTCGCATTCGAGCTTAGCGTGGTCTCTGAAGACGGCCTCCCCAAATTCCCTCTTCAGAGGCTCGCTGAGGGCGAAGCTCTTCCCGACAGAGTATGCGGATTTACCTGTTGGGATAAGGAAGAACTGCTGAACACTAAAAGTGGCATTCTCAATATTGTTAAAAAAGGGGACTCAGTAACTCCTTGGGCCGCTCCCTCTGAGGAGCGCACACTTACACCTGAACCCGTCTACGGAACGCTTGCCGGCCCCTCTGCACCGACTTTTATTCCGCCGGTTTCCATAACGCCGGCGGTCATGCCTGCAGGCGTTCCGACGGGTTCTATTTTCGCTGGTCCTGGCAGCTGCTATACAGCCACGGCCTTGAATTTGAACTCAATGCTGTGTCCGAGACATACCTCCCTGACTTACCACTCCGTATGCCCGCAGAGAATTAAGAACTCCTAGACAAAGTCTGCGAGCATACAGGGTGGGACAAGGAAAGCTGTTAACGAAAGCAAGACGTAGAAGACGACTAAAAACAGACAGCAGTTTTTGAGCAAATTGCTCTGAAACTGTATGCTACAATCGCAGAAGATGAGGACGACACAAAGAGCACTTGGGAGGGATGATCTTATGTCAGTGATCGATAAGATTAAGAGTTTACCAAAAGCTAAAAAGATAGCTTTCGCAGGCATCGGCGCGGTCATGATCGTCGGCATCATCGTGGCCGTTATCCTTTTTTCCAACAATGGCTATACTGCTACGACCATGAGACTCCTCCGTGTTGAGGGAACGGTCAACATCGAAGATTCAAAGGGCGGAACAAAGCCCGCTCTTGATAAGATCAGATTCCAGTCCGGAGATGCCCTTAGTACAGGTGATGACGGACTTGCATCAGTCGGTCTCGACGATACTAAGATCGTCACCCTCCAGTCTGACAGCCGGGTTGAATTCCAAAAGCAGAATAAGAAGCTTGAGTTAAAGCTTACAAAGGGTGCGCTGTTCTTTGAAGTAACAGAGCATCTTAAAGATGACGAGCTCTACGAGATCCACACCTCAAACATGACCGTTGGTATCAGAGGTACTTCAGGCTATGTTTACTACGATGAATCTGACAAAAGAGAATCCCTTGTTGTTACTGACGGCGTAGTGGAAGTTTCTGCGACCAACCCTGAAACAGGTGAGACAAAGACCGCAAGAGTAGAAGGCGGAAAGCAGATCAAGGTTTATCTGTATTCAGACAGAACAAAAGATACAGTTGAATTTGAGCTTAATGACGTATCGGAAGAAGAACTTCCGGAGTTCGCGCTTCAAAGGCTCGCAGAGAATGACGAACTCTTAGACAGAGTTTGCGAGTACACCGGTTGGGACAAAGAAAAACTGTTAGAAGTGCTGGAAGAGGCTATTGCCGTAATCGAGAGCGAAGAAACGGAAGAGACTGAGGAGACAGAAGAGTCTTCAGGCGAGTCGGAGGATCCTACGCCTACAACTACTCCGTCAGTTACCCCCACTCTAACAGCCACACCGACGACAACGCCGCCTGTCACAGCGACACCTACTGTCAAACCGACAGCGGGAACATCAGAAACACCTACAGCTACTGCTTCTGCTACACCGACAGAGGCTGAGACGGATACTCCAACTACTTCGGATACTCCTACTGTTACATCGTTACCTCCGGATGATGGCCCGAGTGTACCGTCCGGATATATAAAGTCATCTTTATGGGGTGTTACTTATAGAAGTTCAACGGTATACATTTGTCAGCTTGATAATGCCGGTGCAGCTGAGGACTATGGAAAAGGTATTCCTCAATACAGAGGTTACGACGATGGCGACTGGTACGATCTTAGAGGTCCTGATTCAAACAATACTTTTACGTTAGAAGTCTTCAACTTTGTTTATTATTCAGACGCTATGGTATTCGGATCGGGAATCGCGGCGGTTTCAATAGATCCTGATTCGTATAGTGAAGATGTAAAAGTACCAGGAGCCTGGGGCAAAACTTATAATGGTTATACGGTTTACATAACTCAATCCGGATCTTCATATCAAGGTTACTATCGTGAGAATTGGTTTGATCTAAAGCGCACCGAGAATAACGGAACAATTACTTTTACCTTAGCCGGTTCCACAAAAGTCTATTTTAAGTACTCCGTAAGTATTTCTACGCCCGGTTCCAAGCCTGAGATTACACCTGAGGCCGGATACGACAAGTTGATATGGGATGAAAAATTTACCGATAATATTTCCGGTGTTACCCGAACAGTCTATATAGAGACTAAGGGCGACGGCAATGATAAAGTTTACAGAGGCTATGTAGACGGAGACGGCTGGGTCGATCTTGATTACAATGTTACTTATACAAACGGAGACGGTAATTACTATAACTATAATTTTAAGGGAACAAATGACACTTATTATTTTTACAAAACCGGAGGAATGATCATATTTGATTCAGACTTCATTGACAATACTACATAGCCGCTGATGCCTGCACCTCAAGTGCCGGATGGATATGTTAGTCTGAATCATTGTCGGAATGTGGAGTAAACGGAAAAAATAGATCTGTTGCGTTCCCGGTAAATAACCGTTCCTGTAAACAGTACAGCGGGCGGTTATTTTGTATAAAACCTTAGTGAAGCATTAAAAGATAGCCACTTCTTTCTATGATATAATTATTAAATGATCAATTGACCTTTAGCGGGGGAGGCATTGCTTATGAGCCTGATCGATAAAATTAATAGTTTATCCAAGAAAACCAAGATATTTATTGCTGCTGCAGCGCTCGTTGCAGTAGCTGGCATTGTGGCAGTTATTGCTCTTTCCGGGAACAAGTATACGGCTACGACTATGAGACTTCTCCGGGTTGAAGGAATGGTCAATATCGAGAATTCCGCAGGTGAGATCAAGCCTGTTATGAAGAACATCAGGTTCCAATCGGGCGATGCTCTCAGCACCGGTTATGACGGACTGGCGTCTGTAGGACTTGATGAGACCAAAATCGTTACTCTGGAACCGAACAGCAGAGTCGAGTTTACTAAGAGTGCCAAGCAGCTTCAGCTTAATCTGACTGAGGGCGGTATGTTTTTAGAAGTTACCGAAAAACTTAAGGACGATGAGATTTTTGATATTACGACTTCCAACATGACTGTCGGTATAAGAGGAACATCGTGTTATATTTTGGCAAATGAAAAGATGAAAAGCACACTGGTTCAGCTTACGTCCGGACATATCACAGTCAGAGTTACGGATCCTCTAACGTCAAATGATAAAGAAGTTTCATTAACTGCCGGTCAACAGGTTTTGATCGTGGCGAAAACGGTTAACGGGGAAATAAAAAACGAAGTTGTAGTAAGCCGTTTTGGTGCAAAAGATTTACCTGTGTTTGTAGCAAAAGCCATTTTACAGAGTCCCAAGACTCTCAATGACGTTATTCTGGGATCCGGAATAACTCAAGATGATCTGGAAGATCGCGCAAACGGTGCCCCGGCAGATTCAAACAACGGTAATGATGATGATGAGCCTTCGCCTTCAGTGACTACTACGCCTACACCGTCTGCCGCGCCTGAAGATGATGGAAACGGCACCACACCGACTGCTACAGCGACGGCTACGCCTACAATAACTCCGCCGTTGACAACAACGCCGACGCTTACAACTACGCCGAAGCCAACGGCAACGTCTAAGCCTACGGCAACGTCTAAGCCTACGGCAACTTCTAAGCCGACTGATACTCTTACAACTACACCTACACCTGATGCATCGTCATCGCCGACTAATACTGTATCAACAACGCCGACTGATACTGTCTCAACAACGCCGACAAATGATCCAATAGCTGAGCCGACGACAACTGAGCCTACCGGATCGGCCACACCGACAGTTCCGGATAACTGTGCTTCGGTATTCTGGGGTGTTGAGGATCCTGATTTCGGAACCGTTTACATAGTTGTAAACCGTAATGGAGGTTATCTTGGCTGGGTAGATAATAAATGGGTCAGCCTCAGATATGAAGAATCTAACGACGGCGGTTTGTATCAGTCTTTCTATGCAGGAGATGATCTTTACTACGAAGTTTTTACTGAGTTACAGACTGAAGAACCCTTAGGCAGTCAAGGTTGATTGATATATGAAGAAAAGCAATACCAAGGTACTTGCGGCTTCGCTTATAGGAGCACTGATCATAACTGTATTGTGCGGTTCTGGTGTGTTCAGCCGCGCTGAATTGTGGGTTAGTGACGAGCTTTTTCAGCGGCGTGAGGCTGTGCCCGGTGATATCGTAGTCATTGGTATTGATGAGAGCGATTTCCAGGCACTTGGTCCTTATAACACATGGGACAGATCGGTCATGGCTGCAGCTCTTGATGCGCTCGCTTCTGATCCTGATAATCTTCCTGCAGTTGTTGCGATAGACACGCTTTATGCGGGTCATACCAGTGAAGAAGCAGATGCGGCGCTTGCCGGATCTGCTGCAAATCTCGGCACTGTCGTTACTGCTTCAGAGGCACATTTCGGCACGCAGAGAACGTTCGGAACGACAGTTGTAGTTAACGATTACGCTATCTTAAGTTATGAAGAACCCTATGATGAACTCAAGAATGCAGCTGTTGAAGGCCACATTAATGCGATGTATGACTCCGATGGAGTTATGCGCCACGCGGTCTGGTATATCGAGCCTGAAGGCGATGGCGGAAGACGCGTTTATTCAATGGCTTATGAGACTGCTTCTGCCTACGCTAAAACTAAGGGCATGACCATAGAGAATCCTCCTGTTGACAGCAGAGGCCGTTTCTTTGTCTCTTATACAGGCGGTCCTTCGGATTATTATGACGGCATCTCCATAAGCAAACTGATCAACGGTGAAGTCCCTTCATCTTATTACGCTGGTAAGATCGTTCTTATCGGACCATATGCACCCGGACTTCAGGATGCTTATTTCACACCGATCGAGAGAGGCGAGATGATGTATGGCGTCGAGTATCAGGCCAACGTTATCCAGTGTCTTCTGGCAGGCAACTACAAGGTGGAAGCGCCTGGTTTTATCCAGCTTTGCGTATTGTTCCTCGTATGTTTTGCCTTCTTCCTTTTCTGCAATAACAGAAGACTTCTTTTCGCTGTGCCCGCACTGATAATCTGTGAGGCCGCAGCGATCGGATGCTCAATGATGCTCTACTCAATGGGTTACATAACGCACGTGTTGTGGATCCCGTTGGGACTTTTCGTACTGTTCGTGGTAAGCGTCGCGTCCAATTATATCCGCGCCGCTATCGCGAAGCAGAGCGTTACCAAGACTTTCGAGAGATACGTTGCTCCTAATATCGTAGGCGAGATCCTGAAGGAAGGTACGGACGCGTTGAAGCTCGGCGGCAAGACTGTCGATATCGCGGTGCTTTTCGTTGATGTCAGAGGCTTTACGACGATGTCAGAAAGACTCTCGCCTGAGGTGGTCGTTAAGATCCTCAACAGATATCTGACGATGGCGAGCGCATGCGTTGATGACACCAAGGGCACTGTCGACAAGTTCGTCGGCGATGCCATGATGGCCTTCTGGGGCGCGCCCATTGATGACGACGATCCGGTATACCATGCCGCTGTTACTGCTCTCGGTATTGTTGAGGGCGCGAAAAAGATCTCAGCAGAGCTTAAAGAGGAGATCGGTGAGGAGCTCAATGTCGGCGTCGGCATCAATTACGGTCCTGCGGTCGTAGGCAACATGGGCTCTGAGAAGCGAATGGATTACACGGCCATCGGTGATACGGTCAACACGTCTGCAAGACTTGAGGCCAATGCTCCCGGCGGCACAGTATATATCAGCCGTTCCTGCGCTGACAGGCTTGAGGGAAGAATGAAGTTCGAACCTTTGGATCACCCCATCAAGCTCAAGGGTAAGGCGGACGGATTCGAGATATTGAGACTTATCGGACCTGCTCAAGGTTCTGAGAAGGAGGAATAAAGATGCTGACTTTCTTCGGCAGAGGCTCTGCGTTCTCTGATCAGCAGAACAGTGCTTACTTTGAGGACAATAACGACCTTATTCTTGTCGATTGTCCTATGGATACTTTCGATATTCTTAAGAAGTGGGATCTCACAAACTATAAGCATATCTATATCCTTGTAACGCATACTCACGGCGACCACATAAGCGGCGTCGGCCTCCTTGTTGATTATCTTTATTTCCTCGTGAATATTCCCGTTACCATCGTCGCTCCCAGTGAAGAAGTTAGGAAGGATATCAAGTTTTATCTCTCCAGGCTTGAGGGCTGCAATGACTTCTGGTATGAGCTTATCTCCTGCGAAGAGCTTAATAAGCCATGGTTTATTTGCTCTATTCCCACCAAGCATTCGCCTGAACTTGAGGGCAAGTGCTTCGGCTACAACCTGAAGCTCCAGGGCAACAATGTCGTCTATACAGGTGATACGAATATTGTTAAGCCTTACGAGAAATACTTGGCTGAAGGCACATACCTTTATATCGAGATCTCAGCGCACCGCTCCAATGTGCATCTTTACTATGAAAGTCTTATCCCTAAGCTCGAAGAATACATTGCAAAGGGCGTTAAGGTCTACCTCATGCACATGGACGATGAGAAGAAGATCATGGAGAAGGTGAGTGATATTGATGTTAAGCCTGCGCCTCTCGTAAGTGAGGTCATCCTGGGCGATAATTCCACGATCCTTAATACGATACTTGAGATCACTGACAGCCTTTACAAAGATATGTGCATGAACGGCAGTGATGATCACAATCTCCTGTTCTCTTATCTTACCGACCTCGCGAAAACGATCGTCGACGCTGACAGAGCAAGCTTCTGGAAGTGGGATAAGAGGAAGAAGCAGCTCTGGACAATGTCTGCTACGGACGTTGATAAGCTCGTTATATCCGATAAGTCCGGTCTTGTCGGAAAGGCACTGAAATTACAGAAAACCCTCATCACGAACGATCCGTATAACGATCCTGATTTTAACCACGAGATCGATATCCAGACAGGATATAAGACCAAGTCTGTAATGGTGCTTCCTGTAGCTGATATCAACGGCAACTTTATCGGTGCTTTGCAGCTCATCAACAAGAAAGCCGACAGGGGTTTTGACGCTGAATCTGACGTCAAGAAACTCTCGCTCGCAGCGCTTATATGCGGCATCGCGTTAGAGTCTGAGACATTCCTTGAAGACTCTCACCACGATAAGCTCACCGGTCTTAAGAACAGAATGGGTTTCTATTACGATTTCGGAGGCAAGTATAAGGACTACCTTATTCCCGGTTCCGGCAAGATCATGTCTGTCTTTATCAGTGACATCGATAAGTTTAAGAACGTCAACGATACATACGGACATAATGCCGGCGATGATGTACTGAGATTTACATCGAATCTTCTTGAATCCTCATGCGGCGAGAACGACAGCCTTTACAGATGGGGCGGCGAGGAATTCGTAATGGTAATGCGTGATACGGATCTTGATGGCGCAGTGAAGAAGGCTGAAGCTATGAGGCTTAAACTCATGGAATCTGATATCGATGCTGACGGTACCGTGATAAGGTGTACGATGAGCTTCGGTTGTAGCCTTTTCGATCCTGCGAAAACGATCGAAGATAATATCAGCGCAGCAGATGAAAAGCTTTACACCGCGAAAGAAACGGGCAGGAACAAGGTCTGCTGGGAATAATTGTTGTAAAGAAATATTTATTATTGTATTATTTAATCGATTGAGGAAGCCTGTGCCTAAAAGCGCAGGTTTTTTCTAAAGAAATAAGGGTAGATCTTTTAGGAGGTTGCATATGGAATATTGCAGATTTTGCGGCGCACTGATGAATCCTCTGGCATCGGCTTGTCCCAAGTGCGGAATGAAGCCCCGGGACTTCAGCGACACGTCTGAATCACCGAAGACCGTTCTGATCTCTAAGCTCGAGAGATACAAGGAGCTCATGGGTGAGACGGAGGAGCTTAAGAGGTACATCAGGCCTCAGAGCGAATTCCCGATGTATGAGTCTTCAGACTACAAGAAGAGGTCATTGATGAAGTTCTTCTGGCCCTTCCTGGTTGGCGGCATAGGTTCGTATATCCTCATCACTGTTATCTCTTGCATTATCGCTGTCAATTCAGTTTATGCCAAAGGCAGCTATGCTTTGTCTTCATCACAGTATGCTATAACTCAAAAAGAGATGGCTGATACGATCTTCGGCGGTGTCATCGTAGGCTTGGTCGTTTGCCTCGGAGTAATCCTCATCGGTCTTAAGATCTCAAGAAGAAAGAGAGACGACTTCAATAAGAACGCTGACTACATGAATATGCAGAAGACTGAGAAGTACAGAGAAGGCCTTAAGAACCAGAAGATGATCGATATGTATCAGGAAGACATCAACGAGATGTATAAGTATGAACAGCTCGTTCCCAAGGAATACCGCACGATTCCCCAGATCACAAAGATCATCGAATTGATCGAGAATGACCAGGCTGCAACAGTCGAAGAAGCTTGCGCAATGATGGGCGCATGAATTTCCAAGGCATAAGAGCTAAGGTAACATTGTTACGTATTAAATAATCGTATATAAACCGTCCCGGGTATCGGAAATGATCCCGGGACGGTGTTATTTTCGAGTTTTTCGGGAAAGGATTGCGATCCCCCATCATTATAGTCCCGCTCCCAAAAAGCGGCGCGTTAAAATCTGCACAAAAAGAATCAGCAAAATTGTTCAGAAGAATTAGCACTCTCGCATTGACAGTGCTAATTCGCGGACTATAATCGGAGGTGGAACAAAGGAACGAAGATCAATAGATCAGACCTCCGCTCTAATGCTCGGATAACAACGATCAAAGGAGATGATTATTATGTTGATGTCCGGATTATTTGGAGAAGATTTATTTGATGATTTATGGGGTTTCCCGACACGCGAGCTTGCGAACATCGATAAGCGCCTTTACGGTAAGCACGCACGTTCCATGATGGCAACCGACGTTAACGAGACAGATACCGATTATGAGCTCGAGATGAATCTTCCGGGATTCAAGAAAGACCAGATCAACGTTAAGCTCGAAGACGGTTACATGACCATCAGTGCCTCAAAGGGTCACGATCAGGAAAAGAAAGACAAGCACGGCAAGATCATCCGTCAGGAGAGATATGCTGGCTCAATGCAGAGGAGCTTCTACGTAGGTGAGGGCGTCAAGACAGAAGATGTCAAAGCCAAGTACGAAGACGGCGTCCTCAAGCTCTTTATCCCGAAGAAGGAATTAAAGGAGCTGCCCGGCAACAATACCATAGCCATCGAAGGCTGATGGAGATAAGGAACAATTACATAAGTGAAGAAGGGGTTGTCTCAATTGAGGCAACCTCTTTTTTGTCTGGTTGCGGGCGCGAAAGAACAGTGACGGGGAATGACACGTTTCCACCGGGTTTTGTGTCAGTTTTCGTCACTTCCGCAGATATTGCCGGGAAGTGACACGTTTCAGCATCAATACGTGTCACTTTTCGTCACTGCCGCGAAACACACGAAAAAGGCCCCTTTGGTTTTAGTATCCTTTCTTCCTGTCGACCTCATATTTCAGAGGGCGGCCTTCAAGGAAATTGTTTAAGTCTTCAGTGAACATGTCGACGTTCTTTTCGAGCGTGTAACCGAGCGTAAGATTGCCTGCGATGTGAGGCGTGATGAGAAGGTTCTTTGTCTTCCAAAGTCTGCTGTCAGAAGGCAGCGGCTCAGTCTTAAAGACATCGAGCGCCGCACCTGCCAGATGACCGCACTCAAGCGCATCAAATAAGGCGTCTTCATCAATGGCATTTCCGCGGCCCACATTGACCACATAAGAACCTTCGGGCATCGCAAAAATGCGGTCGCGGTTAAGAATATCATTTGTCTCCGGAGTAGAAGGAAGACTCATTACAAGAAGGTCAGTCCCGGGAAGGACATCATCGAGCGAATCTATCTTATACATGGCATCGTAGGAAGGATCATTACTCATACCGGATCTGCTTACACCGATGATTTTATCTGGCTCGAAGGCACGCGCCCTTCTTGCAAAAGACGTGCCGATATCGCCAGTGCCGAGCAACGTGATCCTCGAATCTTTGAGAGAGCTCTGCGACCAATGCGTAGTCTCCCATCTGCCTTCAAGAGCTGCTCCGTAGTAAGAAGTGAGACGGCGCATCATCATGAGAGCGACAGTGATTATATGCTCTGCGATCGTTACACCATAAGAGCCTGAAGAGTTGCTGAGTATGCAGTTATCGTTAGCAAAGACATCCGGCTTCATCAGATAATCAACACCTGCCGAAGGCACGCAGAGCCACTTAAGGTTCTTGTTAGTTTTAGCGATATTCATGCCGAATCCGTATATGATGTCAGGCTCTTCAAAGCCTGTAGGAAGCTTGTCTTCAGATTCCGTGAAGCATACTTCGGCACCGTGGCTTTCTGCGATCCTGCTTATCTTATCTATATGTTCCTGCTTAAGTGATGAGCTGATAACGAGTATCTTCATGTGGGCACCTCCGTAAGATAATTCTCGAACAGGGTCCGGGTCGTTTCTATCACGCTTTGGATGGCTTTTGTAGTATCCATTGTGGGAGTTATGAGAGGCACGATCCTTTCAAATCCTGCTTCGAGACATTCCTCGTAACCGCCACCCAAGATACCGGTTATTCCGATCACGCGCCTGCCGTGTTTTTGCCCAAGCTGAAGTATCTTGAAAGGTGCTTTGCCGTTAACTGTCTGGCTGTCCATTCTGCCTTCGCCGGTGATGACGATATCGCACTCTTTGATAAGCGGTTCCGCGCCCGTGATCTCCGTCACGATGTCAGCACCGGAACGGATATTTGCTCCAAGGAAATTCTTAAGAGCGAAGCTCATTCCGCCTGCAGCACCGGTTCCTTTCTCATATGGATCAAATCCTGAGATCTCAGCGAAATGTTTTAACCAGCCATCCATCTCTTCCGCTTCTTCATAAGCCGCACCTTTCTGAGGTCCGTAAACATGGCTCGCGCCGTCAGGTCCGCAGAGAGGATTAGTAACGTCGCTTGCGATTGTTATATCAAGACCTTTTCCTGTGAGGCCTGAGAGATCGGCCGCTGCCAGATCTTTAAGTCCGGCACAGCCTGTACGGATATCGTTGCCGTCTTTATCCGTAAGCTTTGCTCCAAGTGCCTGAAGCATTCCTGCGCCGCCGTCATTTGTGGCGCTCCCGCCTATGCAGATAACAAGCTTTTCTGCGCCGTTGCCGATTGCGTCTTTTATGAGCTCACCAGTTCCGAAAGTGGTAGCAAGATAAGGGTCGCGTTCTTCCGTTTTAACGAGTGTCAGGCCGGATGCTTTTGCCATCTCGATGTACGCAGTCTTGCTGTCCGGCTCGAAAATATAATCCGCATCAACAGGTGTGCCAAGAGGTCCCGTGACGGTTATGGTTTTCTTGATGCCGTGAATATATGGCGCTATCGCATCGACAGTTCCTTCACCGCCGTCAGCGAGAGGGATAACTGTAACTTCAGCTGAAGGGCAGGATGCCAGGATGCCTTCGCGGACGGCATTGCCCGCTTCCAAAGAAGTGAGACTGCCTTTGAATGAATCCATTGCGACGACGATCTTCATGTGCCCTCCTGATAAGTGATTTGATTGAATTATACATTAAGAAAGTGTCCGGATATTAACTCAAGTACAACTTGAATTATTCGTTGAAACTTCAATTCCCGCTCGCTAAAATATTGATGTGCGATCCTCTATTCTAAGGCTGAAGGAGGTGAGACATATGGAAGATACGATGACGACGAGAAGATGGAACCAATAGAAAGCTTGCTGGATGTTTATAAGAGACTGATGTAAAAGCCTATGAACCGCCAAACAGTAATAGATCACATCAATAACCAATACGGAGTTGAGCCGGATTTTCCATGGGAGGGAGATCTTGTTTCCGGTGTCTTCAGGCACAGAGATAATCGAAAATGGTTTGCCCTCATAATGCTTGTAAGAAGAGACAGACTTGGTCTTGAGGGCGATGAACCGGTAGACTGCATGAATCTGAAGATCAACGATCCGATGCTTCATGACATGCTGTGCCACGAAGACGGAATAATGCCTTCATATCACATGAACAAGAGACACTGGATAACCGTTTTGCTGGATGGGACGGTCGCAGATGAGAAGGTTTTCGAGTTGATAGATGTGAGCTATCAGGCTACAGCATCCAAGAATAAAAAGAGATAACAGACATTAACACCTTTCAGTGTTTTCAAAACATAAAAAATCCGTGATATAATTCCGGTATGCAACTGGACTATACGTTTTATTATGTAGAGGCCAATATCGTCTGCATCATCATTTTCGGAATGATGCTTATAAGAGAGATGGGATCTGTCGGCAGACAGACTAAGCAGGTGATATTCGTCAACATTACTATTAGCCACATGCTGTATTTTATTAGTGACATAGCATGGGTGCTTATTCTTGCGGACATTATTCCTTATACAAGATTTTCAGCAGCGGCAGCTAATTTCACGAATGCACTTCTGCTTTGTGCCATTACGGGATTGTGGTTCGTATATGTTGAGCTCTCGCAAGGTGAGCAATACATTACTTCATACAAAAAGCGCATGCTTGTCCTGGTCCCTGCGATGGTAAATCCGGTTGTTATGCTGGCACTGTTACTGATTGCTCCAGGAAGCATTATAACCGAGGACAAAGCGTTAACACCTCTGTACTACATCTTTTTCCTGACGGTGCCGGCTTTGTACATTTGTATCAGCGCTGTCAGATCTGCCATAAGAGCATTCAAAAAGGAGAACTATGCTGTCAGGACCCAGTACCTGGTGTGCGCGATCTATCCGGTGATACTTACGGTGTTCGGTATCTGGCAGACACTGTGGCTTGCAGCACCGATCTTCTGCTTCGGCTGTACGATCATGATGCTCTATGTCTATATCATCTCGCTGAATGACCAGGTATCGATCGATGAGCTGACACGTCTTAACAACAGAACGCAGCTTAAGAGATTTGTCGCAAGTGAAGCAATGAAGCAGAATACCGACAGGATGACACATTACGTGCTCATGATCGATCTCAACAAGTTTAAGCAGATCAATGACCAGCACGGTCATGTTGAAGGCGACAATGCGCTTAAGAGAACAGCAGACGCTCTCAAGGTATCCTGTGCCGACAACACCTATAAGACATTCATCGCAAGGTACGGCGGAGACGAATTCATCATCATCGCCAAGACCGATAATGAGGAGCTTATCAAAGAACTGTGCAGCAGGATCAAGTCCACGCTGATCCGCATGAATGATGAAGCAGGTGCGAAGTATGAGCTCTCGGCCTGCATCGGTTACGCCTGTTACAATGGTGAGCTCGACACATTCCAGGTAGCACTTGCCCAGGCTGACGAAGCGCTCTACAAAGAGAAGGCCGAGCGCGGCGCGATGAGGTAATTATTTCAGCTGAAGATTTCTTAAATATTTTTGCACTCCTGTTTCAGGGGAGTATAATATCCCCATGAAGATATGCGCGTTTATCGGAGATATGTACAGGGACTTTTCCCTGTCCATCATAAGACACCTTGATTACTATGCTCAGGAAAAGGGGCATAGGATCGATGTGTTCGGCATGTGCTCGGTTACCACGAGCAATCCTCTCCACGTCAACGGATTAAAGAGTATCCTGACTCTCCCTAACGTCCACGACTATGACGGCATCATCCTCTGCTACGATACGCTTATCCATGAAGATCTCGGCAAGGACTTGGTCGAAGATCTTTTAGATGATATGGAAGCTCCTCCGGTGGTTTGCATCAGAGCAGCCATTCCGGGTTTCTACAACATCATCCCTGATAACAGAGCGCTCATGTATGAAGTCGCAAAGCATGTCATCTCAAAGTGCAAGACTGATGATATCGGTTTTGTAACCGGAATGGATGAGCTTGAAGATTCCTACGAGAGACGCGAGGGCTTCGAGAAGGCCATGCAGGAAGCAGGCCACGAGATCCGTGAGGACATGATATACCACGGCAATTACTGGATCACCCAGGGTCCTGAGATGGCTGACTGCTTCATTAAGCCTGACGGCACGCTTCCTGAAGCGATAATCTGTTCGAATGACTACGAGGCGATCGCGCTTTGTAACGAACTGATCCAGAGAGGTTACCAGATCCCCGGTGACACCATGATCAGCGGTGTCGACAATACTTACGAAGCCAGAGACCATATCCCTTCAATGACCACGATCGAGATCTCCAACGAGACCTTCGTTGACATTGCAATGCAGGTCCTTGAAGATGCTGCCAACGGCAAGAAGCGGGATCTTAATATCTATGTGCCCGGTAACCTTATTCTGCGCGAGAGCACAGGTGATCTGGTAGTCGAGAGAGATATCTATAAGTCCCTCTGCCTTCAGAATGTTGCATCTTCCGTGTCGATGGATGACAGAAGAGAGTTTGTTGTCATAAATGCTCTTTTCGAGGGTGCCCTCACGAAGGAGACATCGATCCAGGTCACGCTTGACCAGTTCAGGACCATAGACAGTATCCTATCGGTTTACCTGGTTCAGTACAGAGAGAACGACAGAGTGCTCGTCGGTTACTATTCTGATCAGGGAGAAGACCACATCAAGGATGTTACGTTCTCAAATGATATACTTCTTCCTCAGGGGCTCGAAAACGACGAGCGCGGAACACGCATTTATCTGCCTCTGGCTTATAAGAACGAAGTATACGGCTATGCGCTTTTTGTTGTTGACACTGATGTGGCAAACTTCATTAACTTCAAGATCGAATATATTCTCTCGCAGGCCGGCCAGAACATAAATAAGCTCGAGCTTTACAGCAAGCTCTTCGGTATCGCCGATGTCATGAGTCTTTATATCAAGGATCCTCTTACGGGTACACTTAACAGACGCGGCTTCGAGAAGCACATCTCCGAGCTGTTCAATGACGAGGGCAAGATGATCAAAGCATGTGCCGTCGCGTCTATCGATATGGATGAACTGAAGTTCATTAACGACAATTTCGGCCACAATGCCGGTGATGAAGCGATCAAGGAGACCGCTAACGCGATCGAGAGCGCTCTTAATCCGGGAGAGTTTGTAGCCAGAATGGGCGGCGACGAATTCGAAGCAGTTATTTTCCTTTCAGATCCCGGTAGACTCGGCAAGTTCATCAGGAACGTCCGCAACAACATCCGTGAAGTCAATTTGTCCGGCAAATACCAGTTCGAATTAAGCTCCAGTATCGGAACATGCGATCTTACGGATTGGCACGGCGTCACCGACTGCATGAAGAAGGCTGACAAGGCCATGTATCTTGAGAAGAAGGCTAAGAAAAAGAACAGATAAAGCCTTTTAAATTATTTGTTTCTCAGACCCCGGAGAATATATGTCTTCGGGGTTTTGATATAATTACTCTTCGCCGGCAGTGCAACATTTTTGATTGGATGTCTGTATTAATGGCATAAACCAAAACGAAAATGAATGGAGTAATAAAATGAAGAACTTTACGACAAAGCTTTTGGCATTAGGACTTACGGCAACGATTTTTGCATGCGGCCTTACGGCATGCAAGACAGAGCAGAAGGGAAGCTCTAATGCAAATGCAGAAACTACACAGAGCGAAGAGACAACGCAGAGCAACTTAGGTATGTGGGTCGCATCAGAATCTACAGAGATCACACCTGAGATCAAGGGTTATTTCGATGAGGCTATAGGTGAGATCGACGGGTATTTTTATGAACCCGTTGCATGTCTCGGAACAATGGTTTTCGGAGGCACCAATTACTGCCTCGTATGCCAGCCCAATGTCATTGCTGCAAATGCGATGAATTCACTGGTCATCACATATATTAAAGTAGATATTTCCGGCAAGGCATCCTTCCTTAAGGATGAACGCTTAGTCCTTCCCGGCACCGAGAACGCAGACGATAATATGGTCGGCAGTTGGGCATATGCCGAATCCACTGAGATCACACCTGAGATCGAAGCTGTCATGGCTAAGGCCACTGAGACTATCACAGGCGAGACCTATGAGCCTGTCGTTTATGTCGGCTCTCAGGTCGTAGCCGGCACTAACCACGCGATCCTCTGCAAGGCTACACCGTCCACTTCAGGCCTTGATACACCTGCATCCTATGTCATCCTCTACATCTACGAGGACCTCGAAGGCAACTGCTCCATCACGGAGACAGAAGCAATTCAAATGAAAGCAACATAATCACTGCTCCCATAATAGACTCCTAAAAAGCCGCCCTGATAGGCGGCTTTAATCATTTAAAACGCAGTTATCATTCGGTGATGTACTCGCTGTATTCTTTCTTGATGATGTCCCAGTCAAGATCGAATCTGGACATGTGCTTTGAGAAAGCTGCTTCTGCGGCGTCCTTGTCGTGAGCTGCGATAGCATCAGCGATTGCCTTATGGTCTGATACGAGCTTCTGGTCCTTGATGGTCTTGAGGGACAAAGATCTTACGCGGTCAAAGTGAAGGCTCATGAGGCCTACCATGTAGAAGCACTGCATCTTGTTGCAGGCGACATAGATATTCTTATGGAATTCGTTGTCGAGATCCAGGAACTTCGGAGGATCGTTCTCGAGATAGAACTGCTGGAGCTTGATGTTTGCATAGAGCTTCTGGATATCTTCTTCTGTAGCGACGTCGCATGCTTCCTTGATGAGTGCTGTCTCGACTGCGATACGGAGGAAACGTGATTCCTTGATGAGCTCGTAGTCAATGAGTGAGACACTGCAGCCCTTCTGGGGAAGGATGTTGACGATCTTGGACTTGGACAGTTCAAGGAAAGCCTCGTGAACGGGCGTTCTTGAGATTCCGAGCTGGGTTGCGATCTCCTGCTCGCCGATAAGGCTGCCGGGCTTGATCTCCATATTGATGATGTTGTCTTTTACAATGCGGAAAGCATATTCGCGGTTAGGTTCAAATGTTTTCTTTGGCGTAATGATCATTATAGAAATCCCCTTTAATCGAAATCTATAAAAAAACTAACATAAAAGATAATTTATGTCTACAACTTACATACTAATTAGCAACAGCTTCGTGAAGCGTTTTTCTGACAGCACCTGTCTCCTTGATGAGCTTATCCAGATAGCACTCGATAGCAGGGGTTAAGCCTGCCTTATTGAGATCTGATCCGAATACTGTCTCGTTGGCAAGGATAGAAGTGAGCTTACCCTTAACGCTGTCAGTCATGCCGAAGGAAATGCCTGCTTTTTTTAGCTCATTCCGGAAGAATTCAGCCAGCGGATCTGAGCTTAATTCAAAAGCATTTCCATTATCATCTACTGCGAGAAGATATCTGAGCCACCCTGCGATAACGAGCGGGATGAGCTTTAATGAAGGGATCTTTTCGGGCGCATCATTAACATAAGAATTGATCGTGATCCCGTATCTGATAGGAAGCTTTTGGCTTGTGTCAGTAGCGATCCTTTGAGGTGTGTCAGGCAGGAAAGGATTAGGGAATCTCTCTTCCAATACTTCTTTAAGGAAAGCCTCGGGGTTAAGGATCTTAGGGTCGCAAACGACAGGGAGACATTCGTTATAGCCCATGGTCGTAACAAGCTTCTTTAAGTCTTCGTCATTCATCTCGTCTGAGATCTTTGTAAAGCCTAAAAGGCATCCGAAGATCGCGAGCGCCGTATGCAAAGGATTGAGACAAGCAGTTACCTTCATTCTCTCAGCCTTGTCTACCGTATCCCTGTCAGTTAAGATCACGCCGCCTTTAGCGAGGTCAGGTCTGCCGTTAGGGAAGAGGTCTTCAACGACCAGGTATTCCGGGACTTCAGCATTGACAAAAGGAGCAGCGTAAACTCCGGTTGTGGTTTTGACGCTCTTGAGATTATCGATGCCCAGAAAGGTAAGCTGGTTCAGTATCTCGTCTGAAGGCCTGGGTGTTATCTTATCGATCATGGTCCATGGGAATGCTACAAGGGTCGGATCATCTACATAATCTTTGAAGGCACCATCCACAAGGCCCTTATCAGTCCAGGCACCGATTATCTCTAAAACTGATGTCTTAAGCTTATCTCCGTTATGGCTGCAGTTATCCATGCTGACCAGCGCCAGAGGGAATTTTCCTGCTTTGAATCTTTCATAGAGAGCAGATGCGATAAATCCCATACATGTAACAGGATGTGCAGGTCCGTTCTCCATATCTTCCACAGCCTGCGCGAAAAGCTTGCCGTCAGCATCTCTTAATGCGTAGCCCTTCTCCGTGATCGTGAAAGAAATAATCTGAAGGGAAGGGTTAGTAACGATCTCGTTTAATCTTTTTATATTCTCTTCGTTATCGTAGTTTGCGGGAACTGCTTCAGTGATATTGCCGATGATCTCATAACCTGTATTGCCATCGGATTTAAGGTCGCAGATGATCGTGAGATTATCGAAAGGCTTATAGATCTTCTCGAAGTTCTCATAATCCTGGGTGCCGCATACGATGATGCCGGTATCAGCAAGTCCCTGATTGAGGAGCCTTTGATTGATCCTTGCGATGAATGCCCTGAAGATATTTCCGCCTCCTACATGAAGCCAGGTCGGATTAGCAGTCGTGTTGGCAATGACTTTATCAATGTCGTACTTAGGAAGGACAACATTTATGCTGTCCCAGAATTCGGTGTTCTTAAGATTGGTTTTAGAAAGATCCATGCTCAAGTTCCTTTCTTCGTGAGCTTGCCTGATTTCAGACAAAACCGATAACCTTATAAGGATATATAAGATTATCGGTTTTGCGGGAGGAGTGCTCTATGAATACAAAAAATTACTTACTTAATTTACTTACGGCTTCCCATAAACCGTTAATATATGTCGCGCCCAGCGCCCTGTCGTAAAGACCATAGCCTGGTCTGCCTTCTTCACCCCATATCATGCGGCCGTGATCAGGACGGATGTAACCGTCGAATCCGTTATCGTAAAGTGCCTTAACAATTGCAAACATATCGAGATCGCCTTCAGATGACAGGTGAGCTGACTCGTGGAAATCTGTCTCTGACTCGTGCTTTACATTTCTCAAGTGTACGAAATGAACTTTGCCTTTTGGAGTGAATGTTTTCGCGATATCAACAACATCATTATGAATGCCTGCGCCGAGACTGCCTGTGCAGAGCGTAAGACCGTTGCGCTTTGAAGTGTTGAGATTAAGATACTTCTCGATCGACTCCTTGCTGTTAACCACCTTGGGCAGGTTGAAAAGCGGGAACGGCGGATCATCCGGATGCACCGCGAAATTAATATCGAGTTCCTCGGCTTCAGGAATGACTGCATCGAGGAAATACTTAATGTTCTTAAAATACTCTTCAGAGGAAACATTCTGATAGAACTTGATGTCTTCAGCCATCTGACCGAATCTCTCAGGCTCCCATCCGGGAAGGCTGAAGTTATTAGAGCCGCCGATCATGGAAGAGGTGATAGCTTCAAGGGTGAGCTTGGTAGCTTCATCATGGCTGTAAGCCATAGCGGTACTGCCGTCAGAAAGCTCTTTTGCAAGATTGCTCCTGTACCAGTCCATAACAGGCATGAAATTATAACAGATGCACTTAACTCCGGCAGATGCAAGATTCTTCATCGAGGCAATGTAATTGTCGATGAACAAATTTCTGGTAGGCAAGCCCTTCTTAATGTCTTCGTGGATATTAAGGCTCTCAATGACTTCCATCTCAAGGCCGTAGGAATTGATCTCGTTCTTGACCAGATTGATCTCATCCATAGTCCAGATATCGCCGACGGGAATTCTGGTAAGATGAGTAGCGACTCCGCTAACGCCGGGAACCTGCTTAATGTGCTTCAGCGATACACTGTCATCGCCGTATGGAAACCACCTTAACACCAATTTCATATGAATTATTACCCTTGAATCAAAGTCTGAAAGAGAATCCCGAGCCATACTGAGTCTCATTCTGTAAACTAGTATACTAGTAGGCTTGAAGGCTGTCAATAGATTATGACATATTGAAATGTTAACTCTATTCAAATATCAGAAAAACCCCTCAAACTATAGCAAAATAGGGGATAAGTTATGAATCCGCGGGCTCATTTAATGCATTTTTATGCATATAAATGGTTAAGTGTTGTTTTAGCCCGGCTGACTTTTTTAAGCAGATCAGTTTTCTTCTGATCCTTCAACGTCTTCCGTTTCTTCTTCCTGTTTCTTTACGGACTTTGGTTTAAACAGTCTGAAGATGACAGGGATAAGTGCGACAAAACCGAACAGCTTTATTACTTCGCCCAAAGTCGCGAAATATACAGCCCAGACATCGTACTGTTCTCCGGTAACGCCTGTCAGGTTGGTGCAGGTTTTCATGCCCGTATAAAGGAAAAGACCTACGAGTATGAGACATACTGAGATAACCGTTGTCTTCATTGGAATGGTCTCATATTTCTCGGGATTGAGTTTTTTAACGCTTAAAAAGATACCGATAAAGATGAAGACGGCAGCGGCGATACCTAATCCCAGCTGAATGTAGTTTAGATAAGATTCAGGCATTATCTTCTTCCTCGTTTATTGTATCGGTGCCGTTATCTTCTGATGTATCATCTGTTTCTTCCTCAGATATATCTTCTTCGGAATCATCATCGATAAATTCTTCGTTCAGTTCAGGTTCTGATTCTTTTTCTTCGCGGGCTTTCTCAACTCTTACAGCAGCGGCGAAAGCCTTCTCGGTGATCATCTGAACAAGATATGTCGCAGCAACCGGTGTGATAAGTGCGGCCGGCGGGAAAACGATGCTGATGCCTAATGCGATTATCTCTATAAACCAGATGAGGAAAAACTTCGGGAAGAAAATCATGCAAAGCGTGAAGCTGTTAGTGATCGTGCCTTTGATACCGTTTCTGAATCTCGACAGAAGCGGATATACGAAGGGCAGGGAGAATATGACCGGTATCACCGGAATAAATGCAACGAGAGTATACCAGGCCGGAAGCTTTATGCCGTTAAAACCGTTAAGCGCAAAGTAGATATTAAATCCTGCGGCTGCGCTGTAAGCAATATAAAGAATATGAATGATAATTCCGTTTTTGAGATTATCTTTCAAAGAGTGCATGAAGTCTTTGGTAATCGTAGTGCTCTTCTTTTTGTATTTACGGTATACGGTGTAGTAAAGAGCAGAGCATGACGCACCGATCGTCACGACAGGAATGCAGAACGCCAGGAACAGACAGGAAATGATTACCACATTTCCTATTGATTCAGTGAGCTTATAGAGCCAGCTCGATGTAATTCTGTCAAATGAACTTTTCATCAGATCTCGTCTCCTTGTAGTGTCAGTATAATGAAATAAACAACGAGTTGTCAACTAGTATGCAAGGCAAGAATTTGTGTTATACTTACAGTACTTGCGGAAAGATCCGTTAGTGATATAAGTAAATATATTCAGTGTTTACATAAGAAGGGCGGTAAAGGAAATGTCTGCAACTAAGCTTCTCGGCATCTATTCAGACGGAATGATTTTCCAGAGAAATAAGGAAATAATAATCGAAGGAACGGAAAATGTTTTACCTGAGGTCAAGGTAACTTTCGCCGGCACCATTAAGACTGCTGTGGTTGAGAATGGCAAGTTCAAGGCTGTCCTTCCTCCCTTTGATGTAACGCGCGGTGAATCACTTAAAGTGGAAGGCACCGATACCATCGAAGTTACTGATGTCTGCGTAGGTGACGTCTTTATGCTCGCAGGCCAATCGAATATGGAGCTTCCTGTTGTAAGAACAGTAGATCTTAATAAAGACGAGATCGAAGCGAATGACTATCCCGAAGTAAGACAGTTCCAGCTGGTTCCCGATTATGAACTTCCGTTAAAGGGTGAAGAGTCGATATGCGCCTTTCCCGACGGCAAATGGATCAAAGCAACCGGTGAAGACAAGTATGCTTTCAGCGCCATCGGTTTTTATGCAGCGAAAAGAATATACGAGAAGACCGGAGTTCCGATCGGCCTTATCCTTAATGCGCAGGGCGGTGCAACTATTGAAGCCTACATGTCTGAAGAAGATAACGAAGCTTGTGGTACTAAGGAAGAAGATATCGCGCCTTATAGAGGCAAGGGCGCCATCAAGGATTACCTTGCAAGATGTGAGCAGAACACGATTACGTGGCGCGGCAATACAGTGGTAAAGGATTTTGATCTCGAGGCAGCTTTGGCTGATGCAAAAGATGTCGAACTTCCCGGAATAGTTGTTACCGGTTTCTCGGGAAGCATCTGGTTCGTAAAAGAGTTCGAGCTTGATACTGTTCCGGAAGGGCAGTGCCTGCTGAAGTTAGGTGATCTTATTGATGCTGATGTCACTTACGTAAACGGTGTTGAAGTAGGACGTACCGAGTATCAGTACCCGCCACGGAAATATTATTTCGACGGATCGATACTTAAGACAGGCAAGAATATTATCAGCACGAGACTCATCATAGAATTAGGCAAGGGAGGATTTGTTCCCGGACATCCTTATTACCTTGAGACTGAGTTCGGTAAGATCGATCTTACCGGAACATGGAAGATGGTGCCCGAGAAGAAGCTGGATGATTTTGTTCCCGGCAAGCTTGCTCAGATGATACCGCTTACGCTTTATTATGCGGCACTTATTCCTCTTCGGAATTTTGCAGTCTCCCAGATCTGGTGGTGCCAGGGCGAGTCTAATTCCGGTGAGCCTGAAGGATACGATAAAAAGATGATCCTCATGTTTAAGAAGATGAGAGAGATGTATGGTGATGTTCCGGCTATCATTATCAGGATCGCTGATTACATCAATCCGCTGACATTTGAGACTGAAGTTCCCGAAGGCTGGAGAGAAGTACAAAGACTGCAGGATGAAGCACCGAACTACATAGATAATGTAAAAGTAGTGAGAAGTCCGTGCCCGGATCCGATACATGAACTTCATCCGCAGAACAAGAGCGGAATCGGAGCAGATGTTGCAAAAGCATCGCTGGAATTCTGATAAATATATATATATACATTGAAACAGCATAAAAAGCGTCTCAAAAACATCAGTTTTGGGACGCTGATTTTTTGCACTAAGAGTCCTTGTTACAGACCGAATAAATCTATTGACATATCACAAATGTGGTGATAATCTCATAACAAGCCAACTAACATACAAGTATACAAGTACGGTTACGAGTAAGAATTTTAGTTGACAAGAACGTAAGAGGGATATCTGAAGATGAGTAAGAAGAAAGAGAATCAGGAACAGATTCAGCAGGAACTTCAGGAAGAAATCCTGGAAGAGGTTCAGGATGAAGCGGTAGCTGAATGGTCTCCCAAGCAGATAACCAGGCGCCAGAGAGCGTTGAAGGATTTCCGTGTCAACTGGCAGCTTTATCTTATGGTCATTGTGCCTGTTATATATTATGTGATCTTCAGATACGTTCCGATGTTCGGTAATATCCTTGCTTTCCGTAAGTACAATTCTGGCGGAAGCATCTTCGGTACGGGCCCTCTGACTCTTAAGTACTTTAAGCAGTTCATTACTTCCAAGCCTTTCTGGCAGGCATTTTCAAATACTCTTATCCTTAACGGTCTCTATCTGATAGTCAGATTCCCGTTAACACTTATTTTCGCTTTGCTCATAAACGAGATCAGAAATCTTCATTGGAAGAAATTCGTACAGACAGTATCTTATCTTCCTCACTTCATCTCAATGGTTATCGTATGCGGCATGATCAAGGAACTCTTATCAACATCAGGTCCTATCAATGCTTTGATCGCCAGCTGGGGCGGAGAGAAGATCCCCTTCATCTCACTTGCTCAATGGTTCAGAACGATCTTCGTTACATCCGGCGTATGGCAGAGCTTAGGATGGGGAACGATACTTTACCTCGCAGCTATGACCGGAATCAATCCTTCTCTTTATGAAGCAGCAACTGTTGACGGTGCTTCACATTTCCAGAAGGTTCTCCACGTTACGATCCCCTGCATCCTTCCTACTATCGCTACGCTCCTTATCCTTGATATCGGCGGACTTGTAGGTTCAGGCGGTGCATTCGAGAAGGTATATCTCCTTGGCAATCCTATGACAGCAGAGACATCCGAGATCGTATCGACATACGTATACAAGATGGGTGTCGAGTCAGGAAACATGAACTTCGCTACTGCAGTAGGACTTTTTGAAGGACTCATTAACCTGATCCTTCTGACATGCGCAAATGTTGTATCGCGTAAAGTCGCGAAGACGAGTCTTTGGTAAGGAGGTGCTGATATGAGTAATCTTGAAAAATCAACACCTGAGTTCAAAGTGGAAGAGATCCATATTCATAACCGCAAGAACAAGATCAAGGAATCCACAGGATATAAGGTTTTCGTAGTAATAAATACGATCATCATGATACTGGTAGCGTTCGCTACTCTCTATCCGTTCCTTTATCTGGTATCGCAGTCTTTCTCATCAAAGGAAGCGATCATTGCAGGTCACACGAGCCTTATTCCGAAAGGCTTCAATATTGATACATACATCTACGTAATAAAGGGAGAACATAATAAATATGAGTTCCTGAGGTATTACGGCAACACGATCCTTTATACGGTAATAGGTACTGTATTATCGCTTTTCTTCTCGTGTATGCTTGCATACCCGCTCTCGAAAAATAATCTTAAGATCAACAGGTTCCTGTCTCCGTTCGTTATCTTTACGATGTATTTCGGCGGCGGTCTTATCGCAAACTACGTCTTGATGTTAAAGCTCGAACTCAAGGATACGATGTGGGGATTCATTCTCCCGATGCTCATCAGCACATACTACGTAATCCTCATGAGATCGTTCTTTATGAGCATCCCGAAAGATCTCGAAGAAGCAGGTGAGATCGACGGTCTTAACAAGTTTGGTGTCTTCTGGCATATCGCAAGACCTTTGTCCACACCTATCATTGCGACAATGACTTTGTTCTACGCGGTTATGTATTGGAACAACTGGTTCAACGCAAAGCTCTATCTCCAGGATAAGAAAAAGTGGCCTGTAGCTTACTACCTGCAGACGATCATCAGAGGTGGCGGGGGTGCGTCAGATCCCGATGCGGAACAAATGTCAGCAAACATCAAATCCTGTGCGATGGTACTTACGGTATTACCGATCATCTGTGTATATCCGTTCATTCAGAGATATTACGTCCAGGGCATGATGCTCGGCGGCGTAAAAGAGTAATCAGATTTGTGCTTTAGGGGTAACCCACGGCAATAGAAAAATGAAAAAGAAAGGAACAAGTTATGAAGACGACAACACTTAAAAAGTTATCATGTATCGGTCTTGCTGTCTCAATGCTTTCCGGCTTTGTTGCATGCAACAAGAATACGGAAGAGGAGACCTCCTCTGAAGCTACAACGATCCCGGAACAGATCGAGACAACTGAGGATCCGGATGCAAACTTGCCTTATACTTATGGTTTAGGTAAGACATTCCATGCGGATCAGCCCGTTACTTACACCATGTTCTTCAGTGATGCATCCTGGTATCCGATGGTAGACACATGGAAGACGGAGGGCATTTTCAAGGAAATCGAAAACAGAACCAATGTAACTCTTGACATCAAGTCTTACGACAGCGGCGACTACATGGACAATATCACTCTCGATATCAATGCAGGAAATGCTGCTTACATTATTCCGAAGATCTATGATGATTCCGCTTTCGTTGACGGCGGCGCTATCGTTCCTATCTCCGACTATGTTGATAAGATGCCTTATTACACAGACTTCTATAATACTTACAATCTTGCTGACGACATCAAGACGATCACAAGAGCTAACGGTAAGTACTATAAGCTCCCCGGCATGAAGGAAGCTAACCTCATCAACTATTCTTTCGTTATCAGAAAGGATATCTGGGATGCAGCAGGTGTTGATGTTATTGAGCTTCAGAAGGACTGGGACTGGGCTGAATTCCTCGATGCTCTCCAGAAGGTTAAGAAGTACATGGTAGCTCAGGGTATGTGCTCTGAGAGCGACTACATCTGGTCCGACCTCTGGTGCGGTAACGAATCCGGCCAGGGCAGCGGAGGAAACCTCCTCGGCGTTATGGGTTCTACTTATGAAGTAAATGCAGGATGGAACATCGGAAACGGTATGAGATATGACCAGGCTTCCGACAAGTATATCTTCTCACCCACGACAGACAACTTTAAGCAGTTTGTAACAACAGCTAACAGCTTCGTAGCTGCAGGAATCCTCGATCCCGAGACATTCACACAGGACGATGCTACGGCAACAGCTAAGTACTACAGCGGCAAGACAGCTATCATGTCTATCAACCAGGGCCAGTGGGCTAACTACGAAGAGAACATGACAGCACAGCTCGGTGCAGGCAACTTTGAGAACTATGTAATCACGATCCCTGTAGGAACAACAAACAACTCTACAGTTGCTCCTGAGAGACTTGAGAACGGCGTTATGATCTCACAGAAGGCTCTCGATGATCTCGGCGAAGACGGCTTCATCCAGATGCTCAGATTCGTTGACTGGCTCTTCTATTCTCATGAGGCATACGATCTCACAAAGTGGGGTGTTGAAGGCGTTCATTATGATGTAGTTGACGGTCAGAAGGTTCTTAAGGACGGTTTCTGCTGCGGTGGTTTAGGCTACGGCAACGATGCAGAAGGTTCTATGACAGACATCAGACTCCAGTGGGGTTATGCAGGCGGTAACTTCTGGTACGGCGGCACAGTTGCAGAGATGACAGACAACCTCATTGCTCCTGTAGCAGATTACGTTAACCGTGATGCTGAGTTCAGAGACACACCTCCTCTCGCGCCCGGAATCGCTCCGACCGCAGATCAGAACGAGGAGATCAACCTGATCGCTACACCTTTGATCAGTAACGTTAACTCCTGGACGTTGAAGTTCATCACAGGCCAGGAAGACATTAATGCTAAGTGGGATGAGTATGTTAAGTCCTGCGAAGACCTCAATTCACAGGGTCTTGTAGATATCTACGCTCAGCTCTATAAGGGTAAGTAATCAGTCTCGGACTTTATTTAAGCAGTCAAGGGCATTCCGGTGTAAAAGCCGGGATGCCTTTTTTATGCGTTGTTTAATGAGGTGTAACATTGTTACACAAAGGAAAACCTTTTCGCAAATTCCGTTTTTTGCGAATCCATGAAAAAAGACCGTTGGGTTTTTAAGAGATTACCGCTGAACCAGCATATCCCTCGCGTTCTTATAGCACACTCTCTCGATGATGTCCTTTAAGATGCGCTTATCATCAGGGAATCTGCCGCGCTCGACTTCGGTGCCAAGGTAATTGCAGAAGATCCTTCTGAAGTATTCGTGCCTTGTGTAAGACAGGAAACACCTTGAATCCGTGAGCATGCCCATGAAGCAGGGCAGAGGACTCTGTGCGCAGAGAGACTTAAGCTGCTCTTCCATACCAAGGAGATTGTCGTTGAACCACCATGCTGCGCCGTGCGAGATCTTGCCCGGAATGCTGCCGTCGTTATAAGCGCCGCAGAGCGTGTCGATGACGGTGTTATCAACGGGGTTCAGTGAGTAGATGATCATCCTGGGAAGAAGCCCTTCGCTGTTGAGTTTATCCATATATCCGGTGAGTGGAGTAACGAAGTCAAAAGCACCGGTGATTATGTCGCAGCCGCAGTTGATTCCGACCTTCCCGAGCATGACGGAATTGACGTTTCTCTTGCAACCGAAATGCAGCTGCATAGTCCAGCCGCGCTTAGCATATTCGCGTGCGAAAAACAGCATAAGGTCAGTTTTATATGCAGTCAGTTCTTCCTTAGTTAATTTGGTATCAGGCGAAGTCATTTTCTTGGCGAAAACCTCATCGGAAGTAACGCTTAAGCCCTCTCCAAACCAGATGTATTCTGAACCGTGGTCTGAGAGCTTACATCCGTGCGCTTCAAAGTGATCAAGCCTTGTGAGCAGTGCGTTTTTAAGGTCTTCAACTGAATTGATCTTTATGCCGGAGACTTCTTCAAGCTTATCGACATAAGAGCAGAATGAATCCTTCTCGATATCGACGATGTTGTCCGGCCTGAATGCAGGAAGTACTTTGGATTCGAAGCCGGATGCTTTTATCTGTTCATGGTAGACAAGCGAATCACAGGGATCGTCAGTCGTGCAGATGAGCTCGACGTTTGACTTTCTCATAATGTTTCTTGCAGAGAGTTCGCCTGATGAGAGCATTGCATTAGTCTTCTCCCATACGCTTTCGGCATTGAGACTCGTGAGAGGTTCATTGATATCGAAGTATCTTGCCAGTTCGAGGTTAGTCCAGTGGTAAAGAGGATTGCCGAATGCTGATTCGACGGCCTTTGCCCACATCATGAACTTCTCTTTATCTGAAGCGTCACCTGTAATGAAACTCTCATCGATACCGGCGGCTCTCATGAGGCGCCATTTGTAATGGTCGCCGCCAAGCCAGAGCTCGGTGATGTTCTTGAAGTTTTTATCATGAGCGATCTCCGAAGATTCGATGTGACAGTGGTAATCTACTATCGGAAGAACTTTGGCATATTCGTTATAGAGCGCGAGGGCAGTGTTGTTTTCCAGAAGGAAGTTGTCGTTGATTAGTTTCATGTGGCACCTCTTTTTGTTGCTTGACCCCTATAAAATAACTTATTTTCGCTTTAATCGCAATTAGAAATATGCTAGAATGTTAGTCATTGCGAGGTGATATTATGACATTCTTTGAAAAGGTTTGTAAGACCGGCATCGTACCGGTAGTTGTATTGAATAAAGTTGAAGACGCGGTGCCGCTCGCGAAGGCTTTGCTCAAAGGCGGGATCGACTTCATGGAGATAACGTTCAGGACGGAATGCGCAGCTGATGCTATCGCAGTCATAAGCAGGGAAGTTCCTGATATGACTGTCGGCGCAGGTACCGTCATCAACATAGAACAGGCTGTAAGAGCTGTGGGGAGCGGTGCTAAGTTTATCGTGTCACCGGGACTTGATGCCGGTGTAGTCGCATGGGCACAGGATAACGATATCCCTGTGATCCCCGGTTGTGTAACGCCGACTGAGATCATGAAGGCAATCGGAATGGGACTTAATGTTATCAAGTTCTTCCCGGCAGATGTTTTCGGCGGAATAAAGGCTATAAAAGCCCTGTCCGCACCGTTCGGTCAGATAAAGTTCCTGCCGACAGGCGGAGTATCGGAAGCAAATCTTAATGAGTTCATATCCAACAAGGCTGTCGCTGCAATAGGCGGAAGCTGGGTGTGCAAAAAAGACGACATCGCAAACCACGACTGGGATAAAATAACAGCATTGTCAGCTAATGCAATAAAGATCATTGAGGAGACAAGAAAATGAGCAAATATCTTACTTTCGGTGAATTGATGTTAAGACTTAAGAGTCCGGGAAGAGAGCGCTTCCTGCAGTCTCCTTCGCTTGAGGCGACCTTCGGCGGCGGCGAAGCGAATGTCGCTGTATCGCTTGCAAACTACGGTCTTAACGCTGAGTTCTTATCGGTAATTCCCTCGAATGATATAGGACAGGCTGCCATAGGCGAGCTCAGAAGATTCAATGTCGGTACTGACAAGATCATAAGAAGCGAAGGCAGGATGGGTATCTACTATCTCGAGACAGGCGCGAACCAGCGTCCGAGCAAGGTCATCTACGACAGGGCTTATTCCGCGTTCTCACTTTTTAAGCCCGAAGGTTACGACTGGGATGCCATATATGAAGACGTAAAGTGGCTTCACATCTCAGGCATTACGCCCGCGATCTCCGAAGAGACGAAGGATGCTTCGATCATTGCCGTCAAGGAAGCGAAAAAGCGCGGCATCACGGTATCTCTCGATCTTAACTACAGAAAGAACCTCTGGAAATACGGTGTTGATGCCAAGGAAGTAATGAAGGAACTCACTTCATATTCAGACATCATTATTGCCAATGAAGAGGACTGCCAGAAATCTCTGGGATTAAAGTGTGAGAGCAATGTCACGGGCGGCTCTCTTGACCGCGAAGACTATAAAAGGCTTAGTGACAGCCTTCTTGAGCAGTATCCGAATGTTAAGAAAGTCGCGATCACTTTAAGGGAATCCAAGAGTGCTGATATCAACTTCTGGGCGGCAGCTCTTAACAACGGCGAAGAGTTCATCGTAAGCCGCAAATATGAGATGTATGACATCGTTGACCGCGTCGGAGGAGGAGACTCATTTGCGGGCGGACTCATCTACGGACTTAATGAATTATCAGGCGATAAAGAGGCGCTGGAGTTCGCTGTTGCCGCAAGCTGCCTGAAGCACACGATCGACGGAGATTTCAACAGAGTAAGCATCGAAGAAGTCAGGAAACTTGCTGAAGGTGACGGATCAGGAAGAGTCCAGAGATAAGATTTTTTCGCGCTCATTTGTCACAGAACCGTATTATTCGAAGTGTCAAACAAGATTTACTAATGCGTTTTGCCTTGCTAAAATATCCTTTGGGGAAAAAGCGAGGTTGAATGAGCTTTAAGAAAGTAAGGAACTATGCCGTTAAGGTATTAGCGTTATTATCTGTGGCCTGTTTGGCCGCGGGTATTGTTGGCGCAGGTCTGAAGCCCAACAAGGTAATAGCCGACGATAATCTTTACCCGACTCTCTATGACATGTTCAAGGAAAGATCAGGCAATCCCGACAGCTTTATGAGTCAAGAGGATCTGGTCAAAAAAGTTCTGAGCAACTGTAAAGAACTCGACGGCATCACTTATGACTACGGATCTGCTGAACACTATCTCGGCTGCGACGGATTTGTAAGTCTCGTATTGAGAATGACGTTCGGAACAGTACATGAATTTGAGCGCACCAGGACAAAGTACTGGGCAAAATTCGATTATCACGAAGAACATAAACAGGCCGGAAGTTACGTCGATAAGTACGGCGTTTACAGACCGGGCGGCACTACTGTCACATGGCTTTACGAGCACTACGTAAACACTGAAGTCAAGTCGCTTACGAGCCGCAAATATGTTGAAGGCTGGGGAAGCAGCGACTGGGCGGAATACCTGGAAAGTGTCGGCGCACAGCCCGGCGACATCATGTTCTGGGACAACGATAATATAAATGACTGCTGGAGCCATATCGGAATCTACGCAGGCAACGAAGACGGAGTGCCTAAGATGTGGCATGCATCCTCTATAGAGGAGAAGGTCTGCAAGCAGAGTCTTTCCGCAATTACCTGCGATGTCCAGTATCTTGACTATGTCCTCATCGTACCTATGACTGATCACCCCGCAAAGGTTGGTCTTTTTGTCGATACGGAAGCTGAGAATGAGTATGAGTTCTCATACTCGGTCTACAAGGATCCCGAGTGCACACAGTATCTCGGGCGCATCAGCAGTCTCTGCACATTGTCTTCCCAGTCTCCTTTGGAGAACATCAAGATCTATCCGAATGAGGATAAGAAGTCATTCGATCTGGCGGTATATGTGCGGCGCGACCAGTCGCCGTATTCGGACAGTAATACCGACCAGGATGTTATCAAGATCAAGATAAGGATCGACCTTGATGATGATGGAATAGCGACGCTCAAATATGCGATCTATATGACCGCTGACATGCGGTATTACAGCGGAGATGAGATATATGACTACGACTATCTGAACGGCGGACAGGTGATACCGTTAGCGGATTTCAGATGATCTGACAAGGCATTGCAAGGGAGCTTAAGGCTCCCTTTTTTTCCCGAAAACCTTTGTATTTGACGGAATATATCACACGAATGTAATTTTGCGCTCGCGGGTTTTTAATATATAATAAGATGGAATTTATCTCGATTCGTGAGCAGTATTATGTCTGCACGTCGACGGAAGGAGCGCTTTATGGATTTTATCGCTAAGACCACCGATGAGATGACCAATATGGAGATCAGACACATGAATACCGTCAAGGAACTTGCGGGTGAGTGTCTCGTGCTCCTCGAGAATGACGGCGCGCTTCCTATAAGAAATCCGGGTAAAGTAGCGCTTTTCGGCAATGGTGCAAGACACACTGTTAAAGGCGGCGGCGGATCCGGAGAAGTAAATACCAGGACTAATGTGAATATCTGCGAAGGCCTTGAAGAAGCCGGTTTTGACGTCTCTTCAAAGGGCTGGCTCGACAGATATGACGATATCTACAACGCTAAGCTTTCAGACTATCTTGCAGAAGTTGACAGGCTCGCAAAAGAGCGCAACACAGCTCCGATCAATATCTTTTTTGAGATGGCATTCGAGGCTCCTGCCTTGCCTGAGATCACAGAAGAGGATGCCGCTGAATCTGATACCGATACGGCTATCTTCGTTATCTCCAGAGATTCGACAGAAGGAAGAGACAGGACACCTGCTAAGGGTGACTACTATCTGACAGACGAAGAAGATTCGTTGCTCGATTTTGTTATCCATCATTACGACAAGGTCATCGTGCTGCTTAATGTAGGCGCAGTTATCGACATGTCCAGGCTTAAGCACCGCGCAGGCGTTAGCGCCATCCTTCTTGTCGGACAGATAGGAAGCTTCACGGGCAATATCGTTGCAGATGCGATTACGGGCAAGATAAATCCTTCCGGAAAGCTCGTTGATACATGGGCAAAGTCTTATGAGGATTATCCGTTCGCAACTGATTTCTCAAGCCAGAACGGCAATACCGACGACGAGTTCTACAAAGAAGGAATCTATGTCGGTTACAGATATTTCGATTCATTCGGTGTTCTTCCTTTGTATCCTTTCGGATACGGCAAGTCCTACACGACTTTTAACAACGAGACCATTGACGTTACACAGCAGGGTGCTGATATTAAGGTCACGGTGCTTGTTACGAATACGGGCGTCGAGTTTGCAGGAAAGCAGATCATCCAGGTATATTTCTCTGCTCCCGAAGGTCCGATCGACAGACCTTATCAGGAACTCGCCGGTTACGCGAAGAGCGGCCTTATCAGACCGGGCGAGAGCCAGATCGTTTCCGTTACTTTCCCGATCGACAATTTCCGCTGCTACGACGATGAGATCCCCGCTACAGTTATCCCTGCGGGCGACTACATTATCAGAGTAGGTACGAGCTCAAGAGAGACTAAGATCGAAGCAGTCCTCACGGTACCTCAGACAGTAGTTAAGGATAAGTTCTCAAGGATCCTGGAAGATGACGCGAGATATCTTTTCGAAGACCTGAAGAATCCCGGGACAGGCAAGAACGCACGCAAGGCTTTGGATGATTCACAGATCGCAGACTGCTACAGAAAGCTCACGCTCGATCTGTCACGCGTCAGAAGGAGCATCGTCAGATACAGAGGCGTAAGTGAGACATTTATCAACGAGAGAAGAGATGAGGTCCTCACTTTAGGTTCGGTTATCGGACGTAATGCCGGCGTCGGTGAATTCGTTGCACAGTTCTCACTCGAAGAACTCTCCGAGCTTCTCGTAGGCAACTACATCAAAGAAGGCGATGAGGACGAAGTAGTATCCGCGGCTATGCATGTGCCCGGCGCTGCAGCTGAGACGACATCGCTTTTCGAAGGCAAGAGAAGATTCCCTGTCATGGTATTGGCTGACGGCCCTGCAGGCTTAAGGCTGCAGCCTCACTTCAAGGCAACGAAGACAGGTGAGCTCCTTAAGGGCGGTGAGACATTCGGTCTCATCACAGATCCTTTCCCGGAAGATACACCGGAAGACGCAGTCGATTACTACCAGTACTGCACCATGATACCTACAGCCACAGCTCTTGCATGCACATGGAATACGTCACTTATCGAAAAGCTCGGTAAGCTCGTAGGTGAAGAGATGGAGGAATACGGCGTTCATCTCTGGCTTGCTCCCGGAATGAACATCCACAGAAATCCTTTGTGCGGAAGAAACTTCGAGTATTTCTCGGAAGATCCGCTCGTAACCGGTCTTTGCGCCGCAGCCGAGACAAAGGGTGTACAGTCTGTTGACGGCAAGGGCGTTACGATCAAGCACTTCGCCTGCAACAACCAGGAAGATAACAGAATGTTCAGCAACTCTCACGTATCCGTAAGAGCTCTGCGCGACATATACCTTAGAGGATTCGAGATCGCCATCAAGACCGAACAGCCGTACGCTCTTATGGCTTCTTACAATCTTCTCAACGGAATCCATACAGCAAATAATTACGAGCTGCTTCAGAACGTTTTAAGAGACGAATGGGACTACGAAGGCGTCGTTATGAGCGACTGGTTCTCTTCTTTCGAAGACACCAGCGTGATCAACATCGACAACAGCAGTAAGAAGTATCCGCCGGCATTCTCAAGACTCTGCGTTTATGCAGGGTGCGACCTTCAGATGCCGGGATGCGCTAAGAACGCTCAGGATATCGTTACGGCTGTTCATAACGGCAGACTTACATTAAGTGATGTACAGAATGCTGCAATGAATGTCGTCCGTCTCGCGATCAAGTGCTTGTAATCTTAGGAGTTAAATGAGCGAAGTAACTGATCAGGAAAAATTAACCGGGAAAACGGAAGAATTAGACCTCTCGAAAATGACACGCGAAGAAGCCCTTGCTTACATGGGGCTTCCTGCTGATGCAGACGTAAAGGATATCGAAGAGCGCTTCTGGCAGATGTCCAAGAAGTACAGGGGCAAGGATGACGATGAGTCAAAAAAGCTCGAAGACGAGATCGCCTCTGTCTATGAGATTGCCAACGGCAGCCGCGACAGAAAGCTCAAAGAAGAGAAGGCCAAGGAGACCGAGCCTAAGATCTTCGGCAAGACCAAGAGCGAGTGGCTCAATTTCTGGGAATATTCCTGGAAGGGCATCGCTATCGGAGCCGCGGTCGTTATTTTCGTCGGTTACGTCCTCTACAGCGTATTCTCGAGTTCAAGATCCGCGTATTCTATCCTTGTTTTCGGACATATGGATTTTGACGAGACATTTATCCGCCAGACGATGGAGGAGAAGGGCATCAAGCCTTACATCGGATGGGCAGATATCGTTGTGCCAAATGATGAGGGATTCACTTATTCTGAAGCAGAGAACACGAAGTTTAACGCTATGTTCTATACCGAGCCCTGCGTTTTGATATCTGACAAAGAATCTTATCCGTATAATTTCTCGGTATTCAAAGACATGTCTCCTATTGCACAGGAAGTATGGGACGGCCTTTCTGACAAAGCCAAAGAAGGCGTTATCCCTGTCTACATGTCTGAGAGACAGTCCGTTGAATATCAGAATGAGATTACCATGAATTCGGACATCTACAATGAAGAGGATATTCTTAATCCCGATCTTTATGATGATGAGCCTATCCTGATCGGATTCATGGTCAAAGATCCTGCGATCTCAGCCAAGCTCGGTGTCGACTGCTGGTGGCATTCCAGAGAGACTAATGTGCTCATCGGAGAGTGCTATAACAACGGTGCTGACGATAAGGCTGTGCTCGTTATCACCACGCTGCTTAACAAGGCTTTTGAAGAGTGATCTTCCTTTAGGTTTTTAAGCCATTCCGGTTGCTTCGAAAAGCAGCTTTAATTCGCTGTCCGTAAGTGCTCTGAAAGACCCGCAACCGTCTAATCCTTCACTTACTTTTACACCTGCGAGCTCAATCCTTCGAAGCTCTAATACTTCTTTGTCGAAATGGGCAAATATTCTTCTTACTTCATGAGTCTTTCCTTCATGAAGTGTAAGCAATGCTCTGCCGGTACCGTCAGCAGTCTTATCTGCGGCTTTAAGCTCAGCAGGAGCTATCTGCTCTGCAAATCCTTTATCCCTTATGGTAAATCCTGAACGGATGGTCTTTATCTCGTCATCGGACCAGTCGGTCCCTCTGTATTCCGCAAGATAGATCTTTGGGACTTCGTATTTGGGAGACTGGAGGCGGTGCGATAATTCGCCGTCATTTGTGATTATGAGAAGCCCGGATGTGTGATAGTCGAGCCTTCCGACGGGAGCAAGCTTTTTGGATTTGAGCTCGTTCGGGATATAGTCTGCAATGCAGGGAAGGCGCTTGTCTTCCATCGCGGTAAGTACGCCGTCGGGCTTATCGAAAAGGAAATACAGCTTGGTCTGGCAATTGATCTGCTGACCGTCAACTTCTATCGGATCATCTTCATTAACATGCATGGAAGCGTCATTAACGACTGTGCCGTTAATGCTGACTTTGCCGTGCTGTATCAGTGCGCGGACCTGTGATCTGGTGCCTAAACCGCTGTTTGCGAGTAATCTGTCAAGTCTCATGAGATTATTATAACTTATAGTTTATAATTGAAAGAGTCAGCGAGGTCTTTTAATGGAAATAATCAATATCGAACAGGGACATCCTACGGTCCAGCAGGCTATGGTAAAGCTCCAGAACGGCATCTACCGGGCGAGAGCTTCCGGCAAGCCTTTGGCTAAGATCGTTCACGGCTACGGGTCTTCGGGCACGGGCGGTGCGATCAAGCAGGCGATAGGTATTGAGCTCCGCAAATATATTTCCCGCCGCATGATCGTGGCTTATTGTCCCGGAGAAGACTTCGGACCGTTCTCTTCCGCAGGACGCGCGATCAGTGCGAAGCACCCCGAAGCATCGAGGGACCGCGACTGGGGACTTCAGAATGACGGTATCACGGTAATAATGTTTAAGTGATTTTTCGAAAAGGTTAAGGATAAAGATATGGCAGATGAGTTTGATATGAAGTGGGAGGCTTTCGAAGCCAAGTGCAAGGGCTGCAATAACTGCGGCTTAAGAGCAGGCTGCACCAATGTCGTGATCTACAGAGGCAGCCGCAAAGCACCCTTGATGATCATAGGCGAAGCACCCGGTGAGAACGAGGATATCCAGGGTCTGCCGTTCGTGGGAAGATCAGGTCAGCTCCTGCAAAATCTCCTGGGAAGCTACGGCTTTACGAGCAACGACTACCACATCTGCAATATTGCCAAGTGCCGTCCGCCCCAGAACAGGCGTCCTACTCCTGAAGAGATACATGCCTGCAAGCCGCTTCTTGCCGAGCAGTTTATGCTGGTAAGGCCTAAGGTGATCCTTTTGTGCGGCTCTACTGCTTACGAGGGATTCTTCGGTACAAAGCCCGTCATGCATGACGTGAGGGGAGTCTTCATCGAGAAGAACGGCTATTACATCATGACCACATACCATCCCGCTTATGCCCTCCGCAATCCGGCCAACAAGATGCCGATCTATGAGGATATGGGCAAAGTCAGACAGAAACTGACCGAGATCGGAGCCATGCCGCCCCTGGAGGCCGTGACGGAATAAGACTTTTTGGGCCTTCCAAAAAGAATTGCCAACTGTATTGATTTTCAGAAATGGCTTTGCTATAATTCCTGAGTTGTAAAAAGCATTGCCGAATTGTGTAACGGTAGCACACCGGTCTCTGACACCGTTTGTCAAGGTTCGAATCCTTGTTCGGCAGCCAAAAGTAAAACCGCAGATAGCTTGTTAAAGCGTTTGCGGTTTTTTTATTCCCCGACAAGAAAAATTGATATTCACCGCACAAGACTCAGGCGGCTTATTATTTGTGGTATAAGTAATTATATTTTCTTCAAGGGGGTATATTTTTATGCCGCACGTAGTCATTAAATGTTTTAAGGGACGCACTGAGGAAGTGAAGCAGAAGTGCGTTGATAAGGTCGCTCAGGATGTAGCTGAGCTGATGGGGTGCGACCTTTCTTCTGTATCGGTATCCGTAAAAGAATTCGACAAGGAAGAATGGAAGCCTCAGGTATGGGATAAAGAGATTGCGCCTGAGATGGATTCGCTTTACAAGAAACCCGGATATACATGTGATTAATAATACTTTTATGTACCTATTTGGTAGGATTTGATTTTTCGTGATGTTATAATCCTTAACGGTTAACAAATCCTTTAGGGGGAGGTTAGTTATGAAGAAAAAGATCGTGAGTATGGTCCTGGCATGTTCCATGATCATCGGTGTGGCTTCCTGCAAGAAGGCTGACACGACGGAAGTCTCTGATTCTTCGGAATCATCTGAGATCACAGAGACCACAAAAGATCCGAATTCCATCGTTGGCGAAAACCTGATGAAGAACGGTGATTTCTCTGATCCTGAGCTTTTATGGGGCACTTTTTTCGAGGGCGGAAGCGGTGAGCTTTTCATTAACGACAAGCAGGAGCTTCAGTTCGACGCACAGAAGCTCGGCAGCGTTAACTGGGCAAACCAGGTCAATTATGACGGCTTCAGACTCTATCAGTCCTGCGTTTATGAGATGCAGTTTGACGCATATGCGACCGTTGAGCGCGATGTCGAATACAGGATCCAGATCAACGGAAGCGACTATCATCCTTATAATATCGAGACTATCCATCTGACGACTGAAGTACAGCATTTCGACTTCGTCTTCACGATGGAAGAAGAGACCGATCCGGCTCCCCGTCTTTGCTTAAATATGGGCTTCTTTGACGGATATGAGGATATGGGCCCTCATTCTCTTATGTTCGATAACTTTGATCTGCAGTGCATCGACGATTCTGCTTATCTTGCAAGCAGCGGAAACGACACACCTATGATCAACCTTAACCAGATCGGCTATTTCCCTGAAGCAGAGAAGGTAGCTGTCCTTAACGGCGATGCAATCGTTGATAAGGCTGCTGTTGTTGACGCGAAAACAGGAAGCACAGTATTCGAGGGCAATGTCGGTGCTGCATCACATAACGCTTCAACTGACAGAGACGAAGCAAGATTTGATTTCTCAAGCTTCACGACTCCGGGTACTTATAAGATCGTAGCTAACGGCATTGAGTCGTACGAGTTTGCGATCGGCGAAGATATTTACGACGAAGCATTCAAGGCTACACTCCGCATGTTCTATTTGCAGAGATGCGGCACAGAGCTTACTGAGGAGTATGCGGGTGTTCACTCTCATCCCGAGTGCCACACAGGCATGGGCAAGATCTACGGTACGGATACCCTTATCGATGTATCAGGCGGCTGGCATGATGCAGGTGACTACGGAAGATATGTAGTACCTGGCGCAAAGGCAGCAGCTGACTTGATGCTCGCTTACACGCTCTATCCCGATGCATTTGATGACAGCGTCGGAATCCCCGAGTCAAATAACGGCATCCCCGATGTCCTTGATGAAGTTAAGTACGAGCTCGACTGGCTCTTTAAGATGCAGGCTTCCGACGGCGGCGTTTACCACAAGGTAACCTGCGTTGATTTCCCGGGCTTTGTTATGCCTGAGGAAGAGCAGAACCAGCTCTTCGTTACCAAGCCGTCCACCACGGCTACAGCTGACTTTGCAGCAGTCATGTCTATGGCATCTTATGTTTATGAGACCATCGATGCTGATTTTGCCGACAGATGCCTTGCTGCAGCAGTAAAGGCTGCCGAGTATCTTGATGAACATCCTGACTGCGAAGGCGCTAAGAACCCGATGGGCATCAAGACAGGTGAATATCCTGACGATAACGATATCGATGAGAGACTCTGGGCTTATGCCGAGCTCTTCAAGGCAACAGGCAATTCCATCTACGATGACAAATTCTGTGAGCTTTTGGGCTCCGGAATCCCCTGCGCTGCAGATCTCGGATGGCAGGGCGTAGGCGCATATGCAGGCTATGCTTATCTGTCTTCCGCTCCTACGGGCAAGGACTATGATAAAGTCCTCACAAGCTTTACGAGCGGTATCGATACAGTTAAGAACGCAGCTGCAGCAGACGCTTATAATTCATCGCTTACCACATATCCTTGGGGCAGCAACATGACCATTGCCAACAACGCTATGTACCTGCTTCTCTACGATAATCTCAAGGGCGGCAAGGACGGTGACGCGGTAGCAAGAGAACAGCTCAACTACCTGCTCGGCACCAACGGCACTGGCTTCTGCTTCATCTCAGGATTCGGTACGGTATCTCCTGAAAGACCTCACCACAGACCTTCACAGGCAACAGGCGTACCTGTTCCCGGCATGGTCGCAGGCGGTCCTGACGAGAGCCTCGAAGATCCGTACGCAGAGAATGTACTTACAGGTACTGCTCCCGCGCTCTGCTATGCAGACAGCGACCAGGCTTACTCATTGAACGAGATAACTATCTACTGGAACTCTCCTGTAGTATTCGTTTTCGCGTATGTTGAGGCAAACAGCTGATAGGAGCTGAAAATACTTAAAACAACAGGGTCTGTCAGGACGGCACAAGTCAGGACAGGCCCTGATTCTTTTATGTTAGAATTAACGCATAGTGTTTCTTAAGGAGGCTGCTAATGGATGCTTCATATTATGATCTGATCTTCAAGCGCAAGTCGTTCCACCGTTATGGTGAACCGGATGACAAGAAGATCACTGAAGAAGAGCTCGATGAGATCCGCGGGATGTGGTTTAAGTTCACGCCTCTTTTCGAAAACATCAAGACAAAGATAAAGATAGTTCCGGGCAATCAGACGAGCTGCAACAGAGGTGAAGAGTACTGCATGCTGATCTACAGCGAGAAGAAGCCCGGCTATCTTCAGAATATCGGTTATATCGGAGAACAGCTTGACCTGTGGCTTACTTCAAGAGGCATCGGTCCTTTGTGGTTCGGCGTCGGCAGGACCAAGGAAAGAAGATTTGAAGGCCTTGATTACGTCATCATGATGGCTATGCGCAAGATCGATGATGACTCCAAGTTCCGCACGCCGGGCGACCTTTCGGACTTCAAGCGCGTTACCGTTGAAGAGATCTGGGAAGGCCCTGTGATGGAAGGTATTACTGATGTTGTAAGACTTACTCCGAGTGCATGCAATATCCAGCCCTGGAGAGTCGTAAATAAGGAAGACGGCACGCTCGAAGTCTACCGCTACAGGCGTCCCGGCAAGCACGGCATCATCCCGCCATTCAGGCTCGCATATTTTGGAAGCATTGATACGGGCATCTTCCTTCTGATGCTCGAATTGTGTCTTGAACATAAGGGCATCGCCTTTGAACGCGTGCTGACGCCTGATGACGGCAACTTCCAAAGGCTTAATCTCAACGCTGTATATAAGCTCAAGAACTGAAGTAAATATATAAGGGTTGGCTTTCGGGAATTTCTGCAAACGAAAAACAGGTATTGACACCCTGATACTACAAGTGTAGAATAACCGCATAAAGCAGTTCTACACTTGTAGAATGCGCGAATAAAAAGAAGTATAGCTCTTATGGAGGGAAATAATATGAAACCCGTTGATAAAGGGACGATTAAGTCAAAGAATAAAGCCTTGATGCTTGCAGCCGTTCTTCTTTCCGGTACGGTTGCTGTCTCATCTACCGGCTGCAAGGGTGAGATAAAGGCAAGTGGAATATCGATCGACAGCCTTGAGATCAAGGCTTCAGGCGATGAAGATGTTAACGTTGATGTTAATGTTACTGAAGATGCCGGGACAAGTGAAGAAAGCACACCTTCACAAAAGGAGATGCCGGCACCGGACGAGATCGTATCTGTAATGAAAATGATGAGCGATGACCGTTTCAAAATACCGCACATCAATCTTGATACGGACGAGATCCGTCAGTTAAATGATCATATTGAAGAAGAAGCCGCAGATTTCATTGCGCCGGGCTTTGATGATTACTCCGGCTACAGGATCGACTTCGAAGTGTTCAATGGCCTGGAAGGAATATATTCCATCGCTATCGATTACAATTATGACGGCTGGGCAGGCTATTATAAGACATACACATTCAGTGCAGACGGACATGTCTTAAGCACATCAGAGATCATAAGACTGGCAGGACTTTCCGAGAATACATTTTTCAGCGAGGTCAAAAAAGCGATCATGACCACAGCCGGGGAATTCGAATCGCAGGGTCAGAAGGCCATCGTAAACGGCGAGATCAATCCTGATTATGAGCATGCCGAGCTTCTGGCTGAGAGCCTGTCTGAGAAATATATCAATCTTGACATGCCAATGATCATTGGAAATGACGGCAAGTTCTATGTCTGCATGTGTATCATACCTTTTGCCGATCCCCATGATATGGATAACTTCTACAGTGTTCCGGGCGGAATCAAAACAGAAGTTAAAAAGGCCAGCTGGGATTAAATTTGTTGATTTGATTTAACTTTGGGGCTGCCCTGCTCTATATGAGCGGGGCAGTCTTTTATATTTGTTTATTGCCCGGTAAAGCATTTTCCATTAATATAGACACTGTTTTAGTATGTTTTTGGGATGGTAACAGATGAGAAAGATCCTGGTTGTAAACGATGACGGCATCACGTCTGAAGGTCTTGTAAGACTGGCAAGGCTTGCCAAGAAATACGGCGAAGTATGGGTCATTGCTCCGGACAGACAATTCAGCGCAAAGTCACACTCGGCAACTTTCTGGGAGCCCGTTGACATATGGCCGGTGGACTTTCCTGTCGAAGACGTTCATGCATATGCCATCTCTGGCACGCCGTCTGACTGTTCCTGCCTCGGCATTAACGAGGTCATTCCCGGCGGCCCTGACAGGGTATTCTGCGGGATCAACCTGGGCTATAACATAGCTTCAGATATCCAGTATTCGGCAACGGTAGGCGCTGCTATGGAAGCTGCCAGCCACGGTGTTCACACTATTGCTTTTTCAGAGCACCATGATGCTCCTCACGATATAACCGATAAGTACATTGAAAGAATAGCAGATGAGCTTATCGATAAGCCATTGGGCAAAAATGAGATATGGAATGTTAATTTCCCCGGGTGCTCACTTGAGGAGTGCCGCGGCATCAAATACGACTGCATCGTTTCACAGGATGACTTCTATGCAGGCGGCTATAATGAAATTGCCAGAGACGGTGACAAGATCTCATATCAGGTCGATTTCTCGCGCAACTGGCAGGGCGAAGAAGGCACAGATCTGGGTGCTATAACAGGCAATTACATATCTGTCGGCAAGGTAAAGAACTACAGCTGATATGAGTAAAGTAAGGGACAGCAAGGCGCTCGGTATCCTGATAATTACGGTTATCTATATAGCCGCATCTTTTCTCGGTGTCTGGCTCTATTTTCTTCTGCCATTCCCATTCTGGCTCAATCTTCTTATCGCAGATGTAGTAGCAACGGTATTTGTTTTTTCCTTCAGCGTGGTCTTTAAAAATGCTTCTGTTTACGATCCTTACTGGAGCGTCCAGCCAATCGTGATACTCGTATGCTTTGCATGGCATTATAAGCTGACATCTGCTTCCATACTGCTCCTTATCTCGATAATCTTCTGGGGCATCAGGCTCACGGGCAACTGGGCTTATGTTTTCGGAGGGTTAAATCATCAGGATTGGCGTTATACCAAGCTTAAAGAGGATAACGGCAAGCTCTATCCGCTTATTAATTTCGCGGGCATCCACATGGTGCCGACGCTTATCGTATATATGTGCACGCTCCCGGCGGTTTATGTTGTGATCACGGAATTAGATGCCAATGCCGGAAGTTATATCGGAATGGCTGTCTGCATCGGGGCCGCCACGCTGCAGCTTGTTGCAGATACGCAAATGCATAAATACAGGGCAAGCGGCGAGCACGGCCTCATCCGCACAGGCCTTTGGAAATACGCAAGACACCCGAATTACTTAGGTGAGATATCGATGTGGTGGGGTGTCGCTATACAGGCGGTATCTGTTATGCCTGATCGCTGGTGGCTTATAGCGGGCGCCGTCGCGAATACGATACTGTTTTTTACCGTAAGCATTCCGATGGCTGACAAGAGACAGTCTAAAAAGCCCGGTTATGCCGAGTATAAAAAGTCTACGAGAAGTCTTTTGCCGATCCCTAAATGATGACCTTTACTGAAGCCAGATAAGACCGCTGTTAGGGCTCCTGAACTGTTCGAAAGGAGCTGAGAAAACAGTGTTGTCATCGGGGCTGTTGGTGATGGACCAGACGCTGTAAGCGATGGCTACTGCGTCGTTCCACGAACAGATGCTCCTTTGTCCGCCTACAAAGTATGTGCATTCATCGTAGTGGCGCTCGAAGTGGAACTGTACCAGGCCGTGCGCGGGATTGGAGTCGGCATCTTCAAAATAGGGCAGGGTGAAATCGTTTTTCAGGTATTCGAAAGAATACATGGATACCTGGCGCCTGTCGTTATCAGGGATATCTTCAATGTACTCACAGATGATGAATACCGATCTGTAATCGCCGAAGTCCTTTTGGAACCAGTTTGAGTGGCCTATCTTGGTCTGTTCCGGATCTTTCTCATTTGCTTCTATAAGATCGTCATAGGTATAAAGACCTTTTTCGAGCCAGCCGAGATCGGATGTCAGCTTGTAAAGCTCGAAAATATCTCCCTCAGAAGTGTGCGTGATGTAATCTTCCATGTTGACGTTCATGGTGATCTCCATCTCGTAATCACGGCCTTCATAGATCGTATAGGTATATTCCTTTGAAAAATCAGGAGCCGGCCTGGTCTCTTCCGTAGTCTCGGTAGGAGCGGGAGCAGGCGTGGCAGTGGGGGTAGGGGTAGCAGTTACTGTGGGTTCGGGCGTGACTGTAGGTTCCGGCTCTTTCTTGCAGGAAGCCAAAGAACCACAAAAAGAAGAGACAAGCACAAGGCTGATCATCTTTTTTGCAAGTCCGGAACTCATGTTCTGCATCGTCCTCCTCTAAATATTTTCACGCCAATAATATCACGAATCCCCGGGTATGTTCATAACCCGATGAACGAATCGCCGGAATAGGCCGCCTGATAATTATGGTAAAATAACAAAAACATATAAGGAGGATAGGGAAGATGGAAGTCATTGAATCAAAAGATTTGATTAGGAAAAGACTTATAGTATTTGCCTTGGTTGCTTACGGAATCTCTTTCCTCATGATGATCCCGATGTATATCGGCAAGAAGAACGGCATGGATCTTACCCAGATCGTTGATGCCCAGATGTGCTCACCCGCTGCAGGCGTGGCTTTGGGATATCTCATGTTCTACAAGGGCGAGAAGCGCGTTCCGAAGATGTTCATGATAGTCCTTGTCATAAACTATGTTATCCAGCTGGTGCTCGGTCTTCTGAGCATATTTGCAAATCCGTTCACGGCTGATGATGTTATTAATCTTGCACAGGCAGCAGGACCAGCTTCGGATGATGTCACTGCACTCGCAGGCTCGCAGTCGGTATTAAAGCTCCAGCAGATCTATCTTTTGTTAGGTGAACTGGCGCTCATGGGCTGTTCTATCCTTCTTTGGATCGGATATTTCACGGCAGGAAGAGAAAGACGCAAGTTTGCAGGACTCTCGAGAAACAACGAGGGCAAGGGCGCATTGCTCATTCTCCTTTTCGTAGGCCTTTATTGCTTGAGGATCTTCGTGCCGATGATCGCCGAAGGCCTTCTCACCAATTCGTTGAGAGAATACGGGGAAATGTATGCCGGTATCCTCAAAAATCCTTTGTTTTACCTGTCTATCATAAGCTTGCCTATCAATTATCCTCTGTTGATAATTGCCTTTTTAGGCGAGGAATACGGATGGAGACATTTCCTCCAGCCGATCATGCAGAAGAAGTTCGGAATGAAATTAGGCGTCATTCTCCTCGGCGTTGTATGGGGCCTGTGGCACATTCCTGTAGATACGATGTATTACACTCAGGATTCCGTTCCTCAGATGATCATAGGCCAGATAATCACATGTGTAGCCATCGGAATCTTCTTCGGATACGCTTATCTTAAGACCAACAACATCTGGGTCCCCGTATGCATGCACTTCCTTAATAACAATCTCATCCCGATCTTAACGGGCGAGTTTACAGCCGAAGTGCTTGAGGACCAGCATGTGCCGTGGGAATATCTCATTGAGATCCTTATAATTGATTTCCTGGTATTCTGTCTCTTTATTTTCGCGAAAGAATACAAGGAAAAGAAAAAGACCAAAGAGGCATTAGATGCGTGACTTTAAAGTAACCAGATCCCAGGACGGCCTGCACGTTGTAAAGGCGTGCCAGGAGGCTTTCCCTCAGCTTAAATCAGCTGACCTTTTCCATGCGCTCAAGCGCCGTGACATCAGGATCGACGGCAAGAAGACAAATAAGGATATTGCCGTTAAGGAAGGAAATACCGTTGAGATATGGCTCCCGGACGAGCTTTTTGACGCTTCGAAAAAGGCACCTGCCAAAGAAAAGGCGCCAGATAAGATGTTTGAGATCGCAGCTGAGACCAAGGGGCTTCTTATCGTTAATAAATCGCAGGGCATTGCCGTACACTCCGGAAAGAGTGATATCGAGGATACCCTGATCGACCAGATCCGCGAGACGACCAAGTTTAAGGATGCCGAGCTCTGCCACAGGATCGATATGAATACGGGCGGACTCGTGCTTATCGCTAAGAATAAGCAGGCTCTGGCAGACTGTGTCGAGCTTTTCAAAAACGATCTTGTCACTAAAAGATACAGGGCTCTCGTGCTCGGAGAGCCTGATGCGGGTGAGCCTTCGGTAGGAGTCGACGGCACGATCTATAAGGAAGTAAAGGGTTTTCTTGAGAAGACCCGCCAGGGAAAGGTCTATATCCATGACGAGAAGCAGCCCGGCGACCTTGATATAGCCACAAAATACCGTATCCTCAAGGTTTTCGAGGACGCGGGTCCTGACGGCGAGAGCGTGTCAGACCTGGAATTGGAGCTCGTTACGGGCAGGACACACCAGATCAGGGCGCAGTTCGCGCACATAGGACACCCCGTCATCGGAGACGGCAATTACGGAAGGAATAAAGTAAATCTTCATTTCGAGACCAAGGACGGCAAGAAGGTCAGATACCAGCAGCTTTTCAGCTGCCAGATCATGTTCGGAAGGATCCCGAAGAACAACATGCACGTTGACGTGTCGGGCAAAACCTTTAAAATAGGACCAGACTATAATGTTCGCCTTAAATAAAGGAAGAAGGATATAAATGACTGATAACAGACCGATCGGAGTTTTCGATTCTGGTATCGGAGGACTTACGGTTCTCCGTGAGATATGGAATGCGGTGCCGGGTGAGAGCACCATATATTTCGGTGACAATTCGAGAGCCCCTTACGGCACGAAGTCCAGGAGCACCGTCATCCGTTATTCTCTTCAGAACATGAAGTTCCTCGAGAGCAAAGACGTCAAGATGATCGTTATTGCCTGCAATACCGCAAGCGCTTACGCATATGAAGAGTTAAAGAAAAGGGCTAATGTCCCTGTCGTTGAAGTGGTCACGCCCGGAGCCGACAAGGCCTGCCGCGCTACCAGGAACGGCAAGATAGGCATTATCGCCACCAAAGGTACGATATCGACAGGCGTTTACAAGGAAGCCGTAGAGAGAAGAGCCAAAGAACTCGGCCTTAAGGATATTGAGATCTTTGAGAAGGCTTGCCCTTTGTTCGTATCCCTTGCCGAAGAAGGCTGGTGGGATACCGAGGTCACCAGGCTTACCGCCGAAGAGTACTTAAAGCCCTTAAAGGAGGCAGGCGTAGATACGCTTGTCATGGCCTGCACGCATTATCCGCTGCTGTCTAAGGTTATAGGCGAAGTAATGGGCGAAGGCGTTACGCTGGTCAATACCGGCGAAGCTACGGCACAGGTCGTAAAGGATCTCCTTGATTCTGAGTCGGGAAGTAGCAGGCCCGTTAGAGAGTTTTATACGAGCGATGAGCCGGATCTTTTCGAAAAGGTCGCAGCACCGTTCTTAGGCGAGGGCCTTCCTTCCGGAACAAAGCATTTTAATACTGACCGCTATGAGGTAACTATCTGATGGAAGAGAAGTGCCTCCTTGAGATCAGGTCCGGAATGTACGGAGAACCTCTTAAAACGCCGGGCACGGTGACCACAGAGGGTGCCAGGACCGTCTACGAATGGAAAGAAAAGCACAATGATAATGAAAAAGAGACTCATTTTGTAATGACTCTTATTAAAGAAGAAGCAAAGGCCATCGTAGTAAGAAACGGGGATGTCACTTCCAGGATGGTCTTCGAGGTCGGCAATAAGACGACAAGCGCCATGAATACCGCTTTCGGCGTTATTGACGTAGTGATCGACACGGATTATATTAACTTCCCGGGAGGCCTTGTAGACGGCGCGGAGATCAGTTATACGCTCGATCCTGACAGCGGCGAACCGATAAGGAATATCTTTTCGATAAAAAGGCTCTTGCAAAACGAAGAAATATAATGTATTATCTTCAAGCATTTGTGTAAAGAAAGAGGTGAAGATGAATGGCACATCCGAAGCGTAAATGGTCGAAGGCAAGGACAGCTCGTCACAGAAGCGCATGGAAACTTAACATGCCGGGTCTCGTTGAATGTCCCCAGTGTCATGCTAAGATGCTTCGCCGCACGGTCTGCAAGAACTGCGGTTACCTGGATGGAAAACAGGTTATCAAAGTCGACGAAGAGATCTGAGATAATTAACGAAGTATTACTTAACGAGGCAGTGTATGGAATTAAGGCACTGCCTCTTATTTTTGCAAAGGAAGGATTAACGAGGGCATGAGCAAACCGGTAGTGGCAATAGTGGGAAGGCCTAATGTAGGCAAATCCTCTCTGTTCAACACCATCTATGGTGAGCGTATCTCCATCGTGCATGACACTCCCGGTGTCACGCGCGACCGTATCTATGCCGAGACTTCCTGGTGCGGAAGAGACTTCATAATGATCGATACGGGCGGTATAGAGCCCGACACGGGAGATGACATCATATTGCAGCAGATGCGCGTCCAGGCGGAGATCGCGATCGAGACTGCTGATGTCATCCTTTTTATGTGTGACCTCAAGAGCGGACTTACGGCAGCTGACGAAGAGATCGCGGTAATGCTGCGCAAGGCAGCACGCCCGGTCGTTGTATGCGTCAACAAATCCGACTATGTAGGCGATCCCCCGCCGGAATTTTACGAATTCTATAATCTCGGCTTAGAGGACGTCTGCGCCATCTCCGCTGCTCACAAGCTGGGCCTGGGCGAGATGCTTGATATGGTGGTGTCCAAGTTCCCGCCGGCTGATGAAACAGAAGGCAAGGACGAGACCATCAGGGTAGCCATCATCGGAAGACCAAATGCGGGCAAGTCCTCATTATCCAACAGACTTTCAGGTACCGAGAGGAGCATCGTCTCCGATATCGCCGGTACCACAAGAGATACCATTGACTCCCTGATCGAGAATGAATACGGTTCTTTCACGATCGTAGATACTGCAGGCATGCGCAAGAAGGGCAAGATCGAAGACGTCATCGAGCGTTATTCGATGGTCAGGGCCGTTGCCGCAGTCGACAGGGCAGATGTATGCGTCATCCTGATCGATGCCGAGGCAGGCGTAACAGAGCAGGATACAAGGATCGCGGGTATGGCCCACGATTCGGGCAAGGCATCCGTTATCGTCATCAACAAGTGGGATCTCATAGACAAGCAGACAGGCACATTAGAGCAGATGGAGAAGATCGTAAAAGACCGTCTGCCGTTCATGGATTATGCGCCCGTACTCTTTATTTCAGCGAAAACTGGACAGCGCGTGGACAAGCTTTTCGCGCTGATCAAGACAGTATATGAGAATTCTCAAAAGCGCCTTACTACAAGCGTTCTGAACCGCATGATCTCGGAGGCCGTAACGCAGGTCCCGACTCCCCAGGACAAGGGCAGGCACCTTCGTATCTATTACGGCACACAGGTATCCGTGCAGCCGCCCACGTTCGTGCTTTTCGTCAACGACAAGGAATTGTCGCATTTTTCATATGAGAGATATCTCGAGAATCAGCTTCGAAGAAACTTCGGCTTCGAAGGCGTTCCAATACGTCTCCTTTTGCGTAATAAGAATGGCGAAGAAGACTGATATTTTGTGAAATATCACAGTCACAAATAACGCCGTTTCAGTAGCAAAATATTACTCGGTTTAAATTAATAATTATTAGGAATATCGGCTTGGGGCTATATCCCCATCTATTTTACGGAGAAATCATTTATGGCAGTCATGACTATCGAGAATTTAAGAAACATCGCAATCATCGCTCACGTTGACCACGGTAAGACAACGATCGTAGATTCCATGCTCAAGCAGGCAGGCGTATACCGTGAGAACGAGACAGTCGTAGAGCAGGTTATGGACTCTAACGATCTGGAGCGTGAGAGAGGCATTACGATCCTTGCCAAGAACACAGCCATCGATTACAAGGGCATCCGCATCAATGTTGTAGATACTCCCGGCCACGCTGACTTCGGCGGTGAGGTAGAGCGTGTACTCAAGATGGTTGACTCGGTTCTCCTCGTAGTTGACGCTTTTGACGGACCGATGCCCCAGACAAGATTCGTTCTTCACAAGGCACTTGAGTTAGGTCTTAAGCCTATCGTCTGCATCAACAAGATCGACCGTCCCGACGCAAGACCTCTTGAAGTAGTTGACATGGTTCTTGACCTCTTCATCGAGCTCGGCGCTGATGACGACCAGCTCGAATTCCCCGTTGTATATACATCCGGTAAGACATGCATCGCTACTCTCGACCTCAAGGAATATGAAGAAGGCAAAGAGCTCGACTTCACACCTCTTCTTGATACAGTAGTTAAATACACACCCTGCCCGGTAGGCGATCCCGAAGGCCCCATGCAGCTCCTCGTATCCAATATCGACTCTGACCCTTATATCGGAAGGATCGGCGTAGGAAGAGTAGAGAGAGGCACCATCAAGCAGGGCGAGAACGTAGCTCTCATGACATTTGGCGAAGACGGCAAGCGTAACGCAAGAGTCGTTAAACTCATGAGATTCCACAATCTCGGACGCGAGGAAGTCTCTGAAGCTTCCATCGGTGAGATCGTTTGCGTTGCAGGTATCGCTGACATCAACATCGGTGACACTCTCTGCGATGCTTTGAATCCCGAGCCGCTCCCGTTCGTTAAGATCGACGAGCCTACCATTGCAATGACATTCTCCGTCAACGACAGCCCCTTCGCAGGCCAGGAAGGTAAGTTCGTTACATCACGTCACTTAAGAGACAGACTCTTCAAGGAGATCGAGACAAACGTTTCCATGAGAGTCGAAGAGACAGATACCACAGAGGCATTCATCGTAAAGGGAAGAGGCGAGCTCCATCTCTCTATCCTCATCGAGACAATGCGCCGTGAAGGTTATGAGTTCCAGGTAAGTAAGCCGCAGGTCATCATGAAGGAGATCGACGGTGTCCTCTCTGAACCTGTTGAAGAGCTCGTTATCGACGTTCCTGAGGATTTCGTAGGTCCTGTCATGGAGAAGATCGGTAAGCGTAAGGGTGAGCTCCTCAACATGCTTCCTCCGACCAAGGGATATACACGTCTTGAGTTCAAGATCCCTTCAAGAGGACTCCTCGGTTACCGTACCGAGTTTTTGACCGACACTAAGGGCAATGGTATAATGAACTCCGTTATCTCGGGCTTTGAACCCTTCGCAGGTGACATCGAGACGAGAGGTCAGGGAGTGCTCGTAGCATTCGAGACCGGAACGGCCGTAACCTACGGATTGTACAATGCCCAGGACAGAGGTGCACTCTTCATCGGAGCAGGCACACCGGTATATGAAGGCATGATCGTAGGTATCAATCCTAAGCCTGATGATATTACCGTTAATGTCTGCAAGAAGAAGCATGTAACCAACATGCGTTCTTCGGGCGCTGACGACGCTATGCGTCTTACACCGCCTTTGACATACTCCCTTGAGCAGTGCTTGGAATTTGTCGAAGATGATGAGCTTTGCGAGGTAACTCCCCAGAGCATCAGACTTCGCAAGAAGATATTGAATAACGACTTGCGCGCCAAGACGGTAGCTAAACAGAAGAATAAGGACGCGTAAAGACTATAGACATTCGGGGGTGAAGCTTTAACTTATGTTATCTAACAAAGTCAGAGTCGCTCTCAGAATATTGATCATCCTGACACTGTTATTCGGATTTGCAGTAGCCGGCGTTTACGTCGGCTATAACTATGTCATCTCACAGGACAAGAGACTTACTGCTCTCAAGCAGGACATAGAAGACGGCAAGTATAAGATCAAGGCTGATACGGAAGGTGCTGTCACCATCGTCATCAAGAGCGGTGATTCCACATCCGACATCGCAGAACAGTTATACGATCAGGGTCTTATCACAAACAAGTTCCTTTTCTCGATCATAAGTAAGCTCAACGGATATGACGGCGCTTACATAGCAGGTACGCACTATCTGCTCAAAGGCTTCTCCTACGATGAGATCATGTATCTGCTCACCATGCAGCCTGCTGCCGTTACCGTAACTATTCCTGAAGGCTCAACATATTACGAGGTCAAGAAGCTCCTTCATGACGCTGGATTGAATTTCGATGATGCTGAGTTCGACAAGTGCATGAATTCACCGAATCTCTTTGTCGACTATGAGTTCGTATCCCAGATCGAGATCAAGGAGGGAAGAGACTATATCCTCGCAGGATATCTCTATCCTGATACTTATACATTCGACGTTAATGCGAGCCCCGAATCGATCATAAGAAGATTCTTAAACAATACGCAGAATAAGCTCTATGATGAGTACTATGTGCGCGCAAAGAAGCTCGGCATGTCAATGGATGAGATCATGACGCTTGCGTCCATTATCCAGATGGAGACCGGTAAACCGATTGACATGATGTACGTTTCTGCAGTATTCCATAACAGACTTGATTCGGATGACGAGTCCATGAGATATCTGGGATCTTCAGCCACGATCAACTACCTGATCAAATCAAACGGCGGTAAGTCTACGCTCCTTCATACTGATGCCCAGCTTACCATCGACAGTCCGTATAACACTTATACGCATCCGGGACTTCCTCCGGGACCTATCTGCATGCCCGGCAGCTATGCCATTTCAGCAGCTCTTTATCCCGAACCGAACTGCAATTATTTATACTTCTGCGCTACTGGTATCGAAGGCGGTACGGCTTTTGCCACGACGCTTTCAGAGCACGAAGAGAACCTCGAGAAGTACAAGGATAACTGGATCGCCGCAGATAACGCTCCTGAAGTCACCCCTACAGAGTCTTCTGAGGAGACTACAGAGTCAACGGCTATGGTCATTCTTGATGACTGATCTGACTTAAGTTTTCGAAAAGGTACACAAAATGGGTCACGACCGTTCACGTTATGAGATCTTAAGCCCTGCCGGCAACCCGGATAAACTCCGCGCCGCAGTCAATTACGGTGCAGACGCAGTCTACCTGTCAGGCCAGAGCTACGGCCTCCGCGCTTTTTCCGATAACTTCAATGAAGATGAGATGAAGGCAGGTATTGCCTATGCTCACGATCACGGCGTAAAGTGCTATGTCACGCTGAACGTTATGCCGACCGAAGAAGATCTTGCAGGCCTTGAGCATGCCGTCAGATTTGTGGGCAACGAGAGCGGCGCAGATGCGGTGCTCGTATCCGATCCCGGCGTGTTCACCATGGTCCGCACCTTATGTCCTGACCTGGAGATACATATCTCGACACAGGCAAGCGTTACAAACAGCGCTGCCTGCAATTTCTGGGCATCCCAGGGCGCGAAAAGAATAGTTCTCGCGCGCGAGGTCTCACTTGACCAGATAAAGAAGATCCGCAAAGCGATCCCTTCAGATGTTGAGCTTGAATGCTTCATCCACGGCGCCATGTGCGTCTCATATTCGGGAAGATGCCTGCTGTCCAACTATTTCACGGGCAGAAGATCCAACGGCGGCGCCTGCGCCCAGCCCTGCAGATGGGGCTATTATGTTGTCGAAGAAAAACGTCCCGACATCCCGCTCCCCGTGGAAGAGGATCAGAGAGGCACATATATTTTCGGAAGCCGTGATATCTGCATGATCGATCACGTCCCCGAGCTTGTGGATGCGGGCATCAATTCGTTCAAGATCGAAGGCAGGATCAAGGGCGCTTACTATGCTGCCGCAGTTACAAAGGTCTACAGGGAAGCCATAGATCTGTACTGCAAGGATCCTGATAACTATAAAGTCGATCCCAGATGGAAAGTGATCCTCGACAAGGTTGTCCACAGAGACTATGACACGGGTTTCTTCTTTGATTCTCCCGCTGATGACGCGAAGATAGATCCTGACAAGTCTTATAACAAGCCTGCTTTTGTGGTGGGCGTTACTTGCGCTGCAGATAATGAGACAGGCCTCATAAAGGTTACCCAGAAGAATAAACTCTATGAAGGCGATACCCTAAATGTGCTCATGCCTGAAGGGTATATGGCTCCTATCGTCGTATCCGAGCTTTACGATGACAAGATGAACAGGGTAAAGGACTGCCCGCATCCCGAGATGACTTTCTACATGAAGGCTGTATCATCTGCTGACGGCAGTCCGGTTGTGCTTCCTGAGATGACTTTCCTCTCCCGTGACGGCGATAAGGACTTCGGAATTCCCGCTCCCGCGATTTGACAATTTACAGATTTTGCTCTGAACGGCCATTTTCTTTTACAGGTATTGCCTGATATCTGTATGTCAGAAATCATTCATTATTTTGTAACACTTTCTGACATCGGTTGTGCTATACTCAAGCCATCAAAGAAAGGAACTCAATAAGTTCAAGGAGGTGAGACCAATGGGAAGTGAAGCACAAACAAGCAGACGGTTGGTCTCGCTTGATTCATAGTTTCCTCCAAGTAAGTTTTTACTTAACATTGAGTTTTTCTCAAAATAGAATCAACAGATCGATCGACAAGCTAACTTACAGCTAAATATGTTTGTAACAGTAAACCCAACTCCCGCAAAAGTCAGCGGGAGTTTTTCTTTGATCTTTGAAAAGACATCAAGAGCCTAAGTTTATTGATGAATTCTATATTCTATGTTGATATAATACGTGCATGGATAAGTATAAGAAGCGTTTCAACAAAACCGAGAAGAACAGATGGGCAGGACTTACGATATCACTGTGTATCGTAGTAATTTTCTACATGCTGCTGTCAAATATCGGCAACTTGAAGGGGTTCTTTAATTCATTTTTCGCGATCACTTCAACGGTCATCATAGGTGCCGTTATAGCCTATATTGCAAATCCTCTTGCTGTTTTCATCTACAGACATTTAGAGAAGAAATTCAAAGTCCATAAGAACAACGCGTGGGTCATCTCGGCTGTTATCTCCCTGACGGTGATAATCGGTCTTCTGATCACGCTCTTTATCCTTATCACCCCGAGGCTCATTGAGAACGTTACGACGTTTGCCAAGGGTCTTAACGGATATATCAACAGCCTGAAAAATCTTGTCCTCAGGACCGAATTCGATGAAGATATCAAAATGTCCATCATCGGTTTCATCGATGAGAACGCGAGTATCACGGCAGTTGTTACCAGGTATCTTTCCGTAAACGAGATCACGGCCAGCTGGGTATTGAGTTTTTCCGCAGGCATCGGTGCCAAGGCTTTGGGAGTCATTATCGGAATCATTCTCGCCTACTATTTCCTTTGTGCCAAGAAGAAGCTGATCGACGGATTAAGCGAATTCTTTTTCCTGGCGATACCTTCGAGGTATTACGAGGATTGGAGAGGCGTGTGCAACAGACTCAATGCGATCTTCTCGAGATTCCTGGTCTGTGAATTTGTTGATGCACTTCTTGTCGGAATCGTAAATGCGATCTTTATGTTCGCAACGGGCATGCCTTATGTCGTTATCTGTTCTGTGGTCGTATCCATCACAAACCTCGCACCGACATTCGGTCCTTTTGTGGGCGCGTTCATCAATGCGGTCATCCTCTTGCTCGTTAAGCCTGATGCGGTAATTCCGTTCCTTATCTTCACATTGGCATTGCAGCTCATTGACGGTTATGTCATTAAGCCCAGGCTCTTTGGCTCGGCATTGGATGTTCCGCCGTTCCTCGTTCTCGTATTCCTCGTTGTAGGCGGAAAGATCTGGGGTGTACCGGGCGTGCTTTTGGCGATCCCTTTGGCTGCGATCTTATCTTACATCTACAAGCAGATCGTTGTGCCGTGGCTTGCCGCGCGCAAGAAGGTCAAGGATGAAGACGAGGCCAAAGAACGCGAAAAGGCTAAGAATAAAGCCGAGAAAAAGGCAGAGGCAGCGTTACCGGAAAATACCGATAATAAGAAGAGTTAATTGGAATAAGGATAGATATTAACGGGAGGGAATGAAAATGGCTATTTGTCCCAGCTGCGGAACGTTTAATAACGATAACAACAAATTTTGCATGGCCTGTGGAGCTGTGATTCCTGTAATGCAGCCGGCCCAGCCCGTCCAAGCTGCCCAGCCTGTAACACAACCTGTTCAGCCGGCCCAGCCTGCCGCAGCTCCTGTATATCAGCCCGCTCAAGCAGCCCAGCCTGCCGCAGCCCCGGTTTATCAGCCCGTACAGCAGGCTGCTCCCGGACAAAAGCCCATGATACCTGTAGTTCAGACCACACCGTCTGCGCCGGTTCCGCCGCTTAACGGGAACGATGTAAATGCAGTATATATGCAGCCCGAATACCTTAAGACATATTCGGATACTCCCAGACAGGGTAACAACAAGTACTGCAAGACCGGTTTTGCTCTGGCCATTATCGGCATTTTCTGCATGGGTCTGACTTGCCCTGTCTCGATCGTCTTTTGCATTATCGGTTTCTTTGACGCGCGCAAAAAGCAGGAAGAGGGCAAGATCCTGGCAATTCCGGGCTTTGTCATCTCAACGTTCATACTTTTCTGTCTTATTGTAACGGCAATTGCTGAGCCGTCAGTTTATACCGAATTTATCGAATTGTGGAAAACTGTCTTCAACAGGTAACACTTGCTCAACATTTCTTGATATAATCCTTATATAGGCATGACGTTATTTGGGGAGTCGTGCTTCTGGGGAATACGGATAAATAGGAGAAGATAATCATGATTACGGCAAAAAGATTATCAGCCGCTTTTTTGGCGGCGGTTCTTTTCGCGTCTTCGGTAATGAGCGCAGGATGCGGCAAGAAAAAACAGGAAGGAAAGGTCTCAGCGGAAGATCCGTGGTTCTCGGCTACGAAGATAAGGATAGGAGACCGGTTTTTTCAGGACAAGGAAAACCAGGGCATAGATTCCAAGTTTATCGGCTTGGCTGAAGATAAAGCAGTATTCCTTGTAAGCGGATACAAAAGGGCACCCGAAGGCGTAAACGAAGAGTATTATGACTTTTTTTCATCGATGTTTTATTATTTCGAGATATTCAGCGGCAATTCAACGCTTGAAGGGTCCATAGATATCAGGGGCAAGATCGACGACTATATTATTAAAGAGTACGGCGAGAAAGCAAATTGGCAGTTGTTGACGGATTATACTATCAAAGACAAGGCCGTTACGGCTATGATATTCGCTTATCTCCCGGCAGGTGTTAATGACACCTATGTACAAAAATGCGTGCATGTGAGTTTTGACATTGAAAGCGGTGAGATCACCGGATTCGATCTGTCTTCGAATACTGACGTGCGGTATACGGAAGGAAGCTACGATTTCGACGGTTATGTTGTGAAGACCAGCTCAAATTACTGGGGAACTCAGACCGAGTATGTTATCGATGTCACACGTCCCGACGGTACAAAGGAGCAATACGACGCCTCAAAACTCCTTACGGGACGCACTATCGCGTATATTACTGACATGCTGTATCTGGGAAACGGCAAAGTGGTAATGACTGCTTTCACTCTGGAAGTCGTCGGGCAGCAGTTATACGAGATGGATCTCAAAACCGGTCAGTTCACAGAATATACGGGTGATGATTCATTTATCAGAAGTATTATCGGATGGGTAAAATATATGCCCGGTATCGGCAATATCATTGTCGACGGAGAAGGCATCAAGACGGTCGATCTCGAAAACAAGACCAAGACCAATTATTTCTCTTTCGAAGACTGCAATATAAACCGCAGTGAAGCCGTGACTATGGAGCTCCTCGCGATGACAGAGGATAAGATATATATGTCCGCGTACCCGCCGGGAGGTCTTGGAACCGTTAATTCACCGGAACTGAATGCGCTGAATCTTTATATCCTCACTAAGGAAAAGACCAATCCGCATGCGGGAAAGACCATCATAAAAGCGACAACATTAGGTGATTATTCGTATTCGGTATGTGAAGCAGTATCGGTCTTTAACGATACGAATCCTGATTACTTCATCAAGCTCGATAATAAGTATTCTTCCGAGTATTTTATAAGCAACGGCGGAATCAGTTTTTGGGATGAGAATTACGGTGACAAGCTTACTGAGGCCACTATCGAACTCACCTATCAATTGAGGATGGACCTTATGAATGGCGAAGGTCCGGATATAGTTTTCGGAGGCGCAGAATATTCTCATCTGAACAGCAGTGATTGTTTTCTGGATCTTAAACAGGAGATAAGTACCGAAGGACTTTTTGAGAATGTGATTGAAGCGAATGAGTACGACGGCAAACTGTATCAGTGCCCTCTGGCTTTTTACGTAACAGGAATAGTCGCTCCCAAAAAAGATGTCGGTCAGGATCAATGCGGATTTGACTTTGACCAGTATAAGGTTTTTGTAGAAGGTCCTTGTAACGGCGAAGATCCTCTCAGTTTTGATAGCAGCAGGACAGGTTTTTTTATTACATGTGTAAGCAAGATGCAGGATGCATGCTGGGATGATGAGAGACAGAGCTATGACACTCCGGCATTCCGGGAATTAGCTGAATATGTAAATGCCAACGTAACGGAACAGCCTTACGAAAATTTTGAATATGAATTGGTTCCGGTTGAAAGCAGCAAGCGAAATAATACTTATGAGTACTTAATGACATTTCCTTATTTCATGTATATCTATTCTGACAGTATATCGGACATGAAGATCCTGGGTGCGCCTTCTGTAGACGGCAGAGGTCCGGCAATAAAATCAGGACCCTCGGTCGGAATAGCCGCACAGACGAAAGAAAAGACTGCTTGCATCGACTTCGTTAATCTTCTTCTTTCTGAGGATATACAGGAATGCTTTGAAGAATGGGATGAATGCACACCTTTGAGAAGATCCGCTTTTGAGACAGCAGGACACAGGCAGGTGGATGCTTATAACGAGAACTATCGCCAGAATGCGAGCAGATATACAAGGATACAGCTAATAGAGTATATGTATGCATGGTGCGAGATCGACAGCAGCGCAGTTGATGAGTATGAGAAGATGATCGAGAGCTGCAAGTCGATGACTGCATTTGATCCGGCGCTCGAGAAGATATTAGAAGAAGAGATGCCTGCTTATTTCGCGGGGCAGAAATCTTTGGACGAGGTCATAACCATAATCAATGACCGGTCAAAAACTTACATAAGCGAACGTTCAAATTAACATACAGACACCCATTGAATTTGTGTAATTCAATGGGTGTTTTTTACAAAACGGTTTTATATAATGCAAATAGAAGTACGACATTATGGGGATCGTACTTATTGGGGATTTTTTAGAAGAATAGGAGTACATCATGAGAACGGAAAAATTGATTTCCGCTGCGATGGCAGCGGCTGTTTTTGCTACCTCGATTTTTGTATCAGGCTGCAACAAACGAAAAGATGAAGGCACCGACAAATTTGTATCGGCAGACGATCCGTGGTACACGGTCAAAGAAGTTACGGTAGGTGAGAGATTTGCGGATGATCCGGAAGTCGATTACATGAATGTGGCGTTTGCCGGCATTGAAGACGGTAAGATGGTCTTTAGTCTGACAGGCCAGTACTTTACCCCGGTAGGAAAAGAAGTAAGCTGGGAGGAGCTCATGTTCGGGTTTATAGATGTTTACAGCGCTGACGGCGACTACGAAAGATCTATAGATATCAACAAGCTGTTTAATGAAACGGAATTATACAAACCTTCTGAAGAAGAGATGGAGAAATACCGCGAAGGATACAGGAAAATGGTCGGAGATCCTAATGCGGAATATGAGTTTGAAGCTTCTTGGATGATCGATAACGGCGTTAAGCTCAAAGACGGAAAAGTAGTGTTTACGGCTTCGGCTTACATTCCGTCATACGATTTTATGAATTTCTATCCGATCGTAGAAGAGTTCACGGTAGATCTTAACAGCGGAGCATTGCTTTCGCACGGTTTGCGCGGATCTAATGACGGTAATTCTAATGAATCTGATTATGATTACGTTGAAGAAACGTTTGATTTCGAAGGTTATACAGTCGAATCCGCAGTTAAATACAATATGGACGTTATGACAAACGTATTGGTCATTACGGATCCTGAAGGAAAGAAAAATGTTATTCCATTGGATCTTGCCTTACCCGACGTTGCGATCAATTACGTAAATGGAATGATGTATCTTGGTGACGATAAAGTGATCGTCAGCATCACTACCATGGATTATAACGATCTGTATTATGAATTGGATCTCAAGAACGGTTCTTTAACGCCGTATCTGCAGGATGTTTCCAGGATTGCAAACGAGTTCTGGAATACCACTTACGTAAACGGTACCGGAAATATAATCGTTGATACCGAAGGTGTCAAAACCGTAAATGTCAGGGAAAACAAGATCGAGACTATCCTGTCTTTTGATGAATGCAACATCAACCGTATGGCAAGCTCTTTTATGCAGCTCCTGACGATCGAAGACGACAAAATGTATCTGAACGGAATGTTTGTTTATTCGAGTCAGTATTATGCAGGCGCCGCGGTTAATCCGATGCCGCTTTACATCCTGACCAAAGAGCAGACAAATCCTAACGCAGGAAAGAAGATATTGACGCTTGCTTCCCTTAATTCACTTTCTTATGCGGCATACGATGCTATATGCACGTATAACAATACGAACGAAGAGTATTTCGTTAAGATCGATGATACATATTCTTTACAGAAAAAGATCAGCAGCGGAGATATTACTTACAACGATGACGATTTCGATGAGAAGTATGATAAGGCCATGTCAGATCTGTCATATCAGCTGATGTCGGATCTGATCGCAGGCGACGGGCCGGACATTGTAATGGACGCAGCTTCCATCCCGCATCTGAACAGCGGAGACGTCTTTATAGATCTGAAGAAAGATATAGGCACAACAGGACTTTTCGGAAACATCGTAAAAGCTTCGGAAAAGAACGGAAAGATCTATAACTTCCCGATCACTGTCCTCGTAGAGGGAATCCTCGCGAAAAAGTCCGATGTGGGCAATAAACAGACCGGATTTACTTATGAGCAGTATAAGGACTTTGTCAGCGGGCCTTGTAACGGAAAAGATCCTTTGGAATGCGGAAAGAACAAGTTTTTCACGACCTGCATGAGCGGCATGCACGAGGAGTTTATCAAAGGCAATAAAGCCGATTTTGACAAAGACGAATTTAAGAAGCTTGCCGAGTATGTATATGAGAATGTAAATGAGCCGATGGACATTGATGAATTCAAGGTTATCGGAGCCGTGGAGAGCAAAACATTCAGCCCTACTTATGAGAACATGATCTCTTTCCCGTACGTGCTATACAGATACTCGGATAATATTTCAAACATAAAGATATTGGGATTGCCTTCAAAAGACGGAAGGGGCCCGAACATATCAGTTGACTGCTCTGCAGCCGTGTCTGTTAATTCAAAGGAGAAAAATGCTAGCATTGAGTTCATAAAAACACTGCTTTCCGATGAGATACAGGCAGATTTTGTTTATCGCGACGGCATTGTTCCGGTAAAGAAAGCGGTATATGAGGACTGCGCAAACGCGGCGGTCGAAAAGTACAATGAGCTGTATGAACGCTTCTCTGAGATCTATGACCCGAATCAACTTGTTGAATTTGGTTATCCTTGGCATGCGGTAGACAAATCGGCAGTCAATGATTTTAAGGAGATGCTTGAGTCGTGCGAGGCTTTATCGTCGAGCGATCCGGGAATCACCATGATCTTAAATGAAGAAATGCCCGCATATTTTACAGGTCAGAAATCGCTTGATGAGGTCATTACGATCATTAATGACCGTGCGAATACATACTTAAACGAGCGCGGCTGAGACGATCCGATGACAAAAAACAGTTGACATTTGGGCTGACTAGTATTATTTTTGTCATAACAATCAAACCGTTGAAGCGGAGATAAAGATAGTAGAGGCCATACAGAGAGCTTCCGTTGCTGAGAGTGAAGCTGGAACCGGATTATCAAATGGACCGCGGAGGGTGCATTAAATGTGCAACGTAAGACTCGCGTAAGCAGTCCGGGATATGTTGGTATCCTTTGAGTGTGCGTCTCACAAACGCAAAGCCAGGGTGGCACCGCGGATTATTAGTTAATTCGTCCCCGGCAGGAACACTATAATTCCTGCTGGGGATTTTTATTTCCGGCAGAAAAACCAACCGGAAGGAGAAAGAAAAAATGATTAAGGCGGCAATCGAAAAGATCGTAAACAAGCAGGACCTCACTTATGAAGAGGCTTACGAGACAATGAACGAGATAATGAGCGGCATGTCCACATCGACACAGAACGCTGCATTCCTCGCTGCACTGTCCACAAAGAGCGCAGGCTTTGAGACCATCGATGAGATCACTGGATGCGCTGCAGCAATGCGTGACCACGCTACAAAGGTAGACAAGGGCGATATGGAAGTCCTTGAGATCGTAGGAACAGGCGGAGACAGAGCGCAGAGTTTTAACATCTCCACAACATCAGCATTCGTTATCGCTTCAGCAGGCATCAAGGTCGCTAAGCACGGCAACCGCGCGGCTTCTTCAAAGTCAGGCACCGCTGACTGCCTCGAAGCTCTTGGCGCTAACATCAACTTAGATCCCGAAAAGTGCGTTGAGCTTCTTAAAGAAGTAGGCTTCTGCTTCTTCTTTGCTCAGAAGTATCACACTTCAATGAAGTATGTAGGACCCATCCGTAAGGAGCTGGGCTTCAGAACGGTATTCAATATCCTTGGCCCCTTGACCAATCCCGCACAGCCTGACTTCTATCTTTTAGGCGTTTACGACCAGTATCTTGCTGAACCCGTTGCTCATGTATTAAAGTCATTGGGTGCAAAGAGAGCGCTCGTAGTATACGGCGAAGACAAGCTCGATGAGATCTCAGGATCAGCAGAGACTTTCGTAGCTGAATTAAGAGCTGACGGCACCATCACAACTTATGAGATCAAGCCTGAGGACTTCGGCTTCGAAAGATGCACAAAGGATGATATCGTAGGCGGAACACCTGCAGAGAACGCTGAGACCACAAGAGGCATTCTCGAAGGCAAGATCACAGGTCCCAAGAGAAACGTCGTTTGCATGAACGCCGGCGCAGCTATCTATGCGGCTGGAAAGGCTAAGACTATAGAAGAGGGCGTAGGCCAGGCCAAGCACCTTATCGACAGCGGCGCAGCTCTCGAAGCGCTTAACAGATTTGTTGAAGCATCTAACAAGTAATTCAAGTAAAGGAAACCATCATGGCTGACATTCTCGAACAGATAGCAGAACATAACGAGATGATATATCTGAGCAGAAAGCTCGAAGTATCACTCTCCGAAATGAAGGATATGGCGTATGCCGCTCCTTCCAAGGGCTTTGCGTTTGAGAATAAGCTTAAGGAAGAGGGAATGAGCTTTATCTGCGAGTGCAAGAAGGCTTCTCCTTCCAAGGGCATCATAGCCGAAGAATTCCCTTACCTTGATATCGCAAAATCGTATGAAGCGGCAGGCGCATCCTGCATCTCCGTCCTTACAGAGCCCAAGTGGTTTATGGGATCTCTCGATTACTTGGATGAGATCGCATCGGAGGTAGAGATCCCCGTTCTCCGCAAGGATTTTACGGTAGACGAGTATATGATCTACGAGGCGCGCGCCAGAAAAGCTTCGGCAGTCCTTCTCATCTGCTCGATCCTTGATTCTGCCACGCTCGGTAAATACATCAGGATCTGTGATGAGTTAGAGCTTACGGCCCTGGTGGAAGCGCACGACAAGAACGAGTGCGATATGGCTTTGGGCGAAGGCGCAAGAGTAATCGGAGTCAATAACCGTAATTTAAGAGATTTTACAGTCGATCCTGCGAACTGTCTCAGATTAAGAGATTATGTAGGAGACAAGGCACTTTTCGTTGCCGAGAGCGGCGTAAAATCAAGAGAAGAGATCGAAGTGCTGGAAAAGGCCGGCGTAGATGCAGTCCTCATCGGTGAATCGATGATGAGAGCAGAAGACAAGACGGCGTTCCTTAAGTCTTTGAAAGGATTAGCGTAATGTTTGGCACAGAGCTTAAGATATGCGGATTGTCCCGCCTCGAAGATATCATCGCCGTTAACAGACACGGCGCTGATTACGCGGGCTTTGTCTTCTATCAGAAGTCCAAAAGATACGTCGATCCTTACAAGGCCAACGAACTGATCGAGCTCTTGAGGGCTGATATTAAACCGGTAGGCGTCTTTATGGACGAGCCCCTGGATAATGTCGTCAGGATCGCAAGGCTTACAGGCGTTGAGCTGGTCCAGCTTCACGGCCATGAGTCCGAAGAATACGTTGAGTATGTTAAGAGGACTCTCGACCGTCCCGTCATCAAGGCCTACAAAGCGAGTGAGGAAGGCGCTCTTGAGAAAGCGGCAAACAGCAATGCCGATTATGTCATGATCGATTCCGGCGCAGGCTCGGGCAAGAAGTTTGACTGGAGCATCTTAAAGGACTTCAAGAGGGACTATTTCCTCGCAGGAGGTCTTGATCCCGAGTCGGTAGGCGAAGCGATAAGAATGCTCGAACCCTTCGCTGTCGATGTAAGCTCGGGTGTTGAGACAGACGGCGTCAAGGACGAAGCGAAAATAGCAAGTTTTATCAAAGCAGTTAAGTATGGAGGTAGTTATGCCTGATTCAAAAGGAAGATTCGGAATACACGGAGGACAGTATATCCCCGAGACTCTGATGAACGCGATCATAGAGCTTGAAGAGGCTTATAACCATTACAAGGACGATCCCGAGTTCAACAAGGAACTCACGGAACTGTTAAATGAATATGCTGGCCGTCCGTCCAATCTCTATTTCGCAGAGAAGATGACTAAGGACTTAGGCGGCGCGAAGATCTATCTCAAGAGAGAAGATCTCAATCACACGGGTTCTCATAAGATCAACAACGTACTTGGCCAGGCTCTTCTTGCCAAGAAGATGGGCAAGACAAGACTCATCGCTGAGACTGGCGCGGGCCAGCACGGCGTTGCTACGGCTACGGCAGCTGCTCTCTTCGGTATGGAGTGCGTCATCTTCATGGGTAAGGTAGACTGTGAGCGCCAGGCTCTCAACGTCTACAGAATGAAGCTTCTCGGCGCTGACGTAGTTCCTGTAACCTCAGGTACGGCCACGCTCAAGGATGCCGTATCAGAGTGCATGCGCGAATGGACGACAAGGATCGATGATACTCATTACTGCTTAGGCTCGGTTATGGGTCCTCATCCGTTCCCGACTATAGTAAGAGACTTCCAGGCAGTTATTTCCCGTGAGTCCAAGGCTCAGATCTTGGAAAAGGAAGGACGCCTTCCTGACTATGTCCTTGCTTGCTGCGGCGGAGGCTCCAATGCCATCGGATCCTTCTACCACTACATCGAGGATGAAGGCGTAAATCTCATCGGCTGCGAGGCTGCAGGCAGAGGTATCGATACCTTTGAGACGGCAGCAACCATCAACACAGGCAAGCTCGGCATCTTCCACGGCATGAAGTCTTATTTCTGCCAGGACGAATACGGCCAGATCGCTCCGGTCTATTCGATCTCTGCAGGACTTGATTATCCGGGCATCGGACCTGAGCACGCCATGCTCCACGATATGGGCAGAGCACAGTATGTTGCCATAACAGATGACGAGGCAGTAAATGCTTTCGAGTATCTGTCCAGGATGGAAGGCATCATCCCGGCCATCGAATCCGCACACGCTGTGGCTCACGCCATAAAGCTCGCGCCCGCTCTCGGTAAGGAAAAGATCATGATCATCACGATCTCCGGAAGAGGCGACAAGGACTGCGCAGCCATTGCACGTTACAGAGGGGAGAACATCAATGAGTAATATAGCTAAAGCATTTGAGAACGGCAAAGCATTCATTCCTTTTATTACCTGCGGCGACCCTGATCTCGATACAACGGCAAAGTGCGTAGTCGAGATGCAGAAGGCAGGTGCTTCTTTAGTAGAGCTCGGCATCCCTTTCTCCGATCCTACGGCTGAAGGCCCCGTCATTATGGAGGCTTCTTTGAGAGCGCTCGAGGCAGGCTGCACCACGGATAAGGTTTTCGAGATGGTCAAAAAGCTCAGAAACGAAATGAGCGTTACCATTCCGATGGTGTTCATGACATACGCAAACGTCGTATTCTCATACGGAATCGAGAGATTTTGCCAAAATGCCGCTGAATGCGGAGTGGACGGCATTATCCTGCCCGATGTTCCTTACGAGGAGAAGGATGAGTTTGACGGCATCTGCAAGGCTCACGGTCTTGATATGATTTCCCTGATCGCACCCACGTCTCACGAGCGTATCTCCATGATCGCCAAAGAGGCTTCAGGCTTCATCTATATTGTATCGAGTCTTGGCGTTACCGGCGTAAGGAGCAAGATCACGACAGATATCCCTTCACTCTGTGCAGCTGTTAAGGCATCTTCTGACGTGCCCTGCGCCATCGGCTTCGGAATATCGACCCCCGAACAGGCCGCAAATATGGCAAAAAGCGCTGACGGCGTCATCGTCGGCTCAGCCATCGTAAAGATCGTCGCTCAGTACGGTAAGGATGCTCCTTCGCATGTCGGAGAGTATGTTAAGTCGATGGCAGACGCAATTAAGTGATTTTCATTAGTGTTATATATATGACGGCGCCTCCTATCCGGGGCGCTGTTTATTTGTGGGACGGCGGAATGAAAGGTGCCGCTGTAATCCATATCGTCTGCATCTCGCTGGCTCTGCCTTTGCCCCTGAAACCTGAAAAATCCTCTCTCAGGGGCAATATTTCATGATTTTTGCCCCCGGAGCGCGAAAAACGGGCACTGAGGGGCAAAAACTCCAGGCCATTGACGGATTTCTGAGGAGATTTTTTATCGTTTTCTGCAAATCTGAAAATTGCCTTAGTGAGGGGGGCTTTTCGATTGAAATGACCCTATTATTTATATATAATATCAACTCGGAAACTATATTTCATTCCACCAACAAATTCCTTGAAAGGAAAGGAGAAATAGACATGATTTATTCGACAGAAGTCAAGAACATGTGCTCTGTTCATCAGGGTGTTCATCACGGTGCTGCACCGATCCCTGAGGAAGCAAAGTGGGTTAGCGCAAAGGATGTTAAGGACATCTCCGGTTACACACATGGTATCGGCTGGTGCGCTCCTCAGCAGGGTGCTTGCAAGCTGTCCCTCAACGTTAAGGACGGTATCATCCAGGAGGCATTGGTTGAGACAATCGGCTGCTCCGGTATGACACACTCCGCTGCTATGGCATCTGAGATCCTCCCGGGCCTCACAGTCCTCGAAGCTCTCAACACAGACCTTGTTTGCGACGCTATCAACACAGCAATGAGAGAGCTCTTCCTCCAGATCGTTTATGGTAGAACTCAGAGTGCTTTCTCTGAAGAAGGACTCCAGATCGGTGCTGGTCTTGAGGACCTTGGTAAGGGCGCTCGTTCAATGGTAGGTACAACATACGGTACACTCGCTAAGGGTCCCCGTTACCTTGAGCTTACAGACGGCTATATCACAGAGCTCGCTATCGACGAGAACGACGAGATCATCGGCTACAAGTTCGTTAACTTCGGTAAGATGATGGACTTCATCAAGAAGGGTGACGAGCCTGCAGAAGCTCTCAAGAAGGCTTCCGGCAAGTATGGACGTGTTGACGATGCTGTTAAGTTCATCGATCCGCGCAAGGAATAAAGGAGGAATTAACAATGGCAGAGTTATTTGAATCATACGAGAGAAGATTACCCCAGATCAACGCTAAGCTCGCTGAATATGGTATTTCTTCCATCGAAGAAGCTGAGAAGATCACAAAGGACGCAGGTCTTGATGTTTATCACCTCATCGAAGGTATTCAGCCTATCTGCTTCGAGAATGCTAAGTGGGCTTACACAGTAGGCGCTGCTATCGCAATCAAGAAGAACTGCAGAAGAGCTGCTGACGCTGCTGCTGCAATCGGTGAAGGCCTCCAGGCTTTCTGCATCCCGGGTTCAGTTGCTGACAGACGTAAGGTTGGTCTTGGCCACGGTAACCTCGGTAAGATGCTCCTTGAAGAAGATACAGAGTGCTTCGCATTCCTCGCAGGCCACGAGTCTTTCGCTGCTGCTGAGGGCGCTATCGGTATCGCTGAGAAGGCTAACAGAGTTCGTCAGAAGCCCCTCAGAGTTATCCTTGATGGTCTTGGAAAGGACGCTGCAAAGATCATCTCCAGAATCAACGGCTTCACATACGTTGAGACAGAGTTCGATTATAAGACAGGCGAGCTCAAGGAGCTCTCCAGAACATGCTACTCCAAGGATCCTGCATCCCCGAGAGCAAAGGTTAACTGCTATGGTGCAGATGACGTTCAGGAAGGCGTAGCTATCCTCTGGAAGGAGAACGTTGACGTTTCCATCACAGGTAACTCAACCAATCCTACAAGATTCCAGCACCCTGTTGCAGGCACATACAAGAAGGAGCGCCTCGAGGCAGGCAAGAAGTACTTCTCTGTTGCTTCCGGTGGTGGTACAGGCCGTACACTTCACCCTGATAACATGGCTGCAGGTCCTGCTTCCTATGGTATGACAGATACTATGGGCCGTATGCACTCTGACGCTCAGTTTGCAGGTTCTTCTTCCGTTCCTGCTCACGTTGAGATGATGGGTCTCATCGGCGCCGGTAACAACCCGATGGTTGGTATGACTGTTTCCACAGCAGTATCCGTTGAGGAAGCTGCTAAGGCAGGCAAGTTCTGATAGTTCGATAAATCAGTTGTCTATATAAGCCCCCGGAAATTCCTCCGGGGGTTTTATTTTTCGCATTTTGACTTATTGAAAGGCCTTATTTTATTGCATTTGCGGTTTGAGACGTCGCGCTTGCGGTGCTATTATGAACTTATCTTGCTATTCGGAGGTTAGTTTATGGAAGCTGAATTTGTTCCGGTTTTGTACAACACCATATGGGCGCTCGTACCACCGCTTGTAGCAATCGTCCTGGCGCTTATCACCAAAGAGGTCTACAGTTCGCTCTTTGTGGGTATCGTCACCGGCGGCGTGCTTTACTCACTGCAACCAATTTCCGGAAACCTTTATATGATCCGTCCGGTTGCGGCTTTGGAACATGTCTTCAAGGGCGGTATTATTAAATCGCTGGCTGATGATTACAACGTAGGTATTCTGGTTTTCCTTGTCTTCCTTGGCATCATAGTGGCCTTGATGAATAAGGCCGGAGGTTCAGCGGCTTTCGGTAATTGGGCCTCAAAGCACGTAAAGTCCAGAGTAGGTTCCCAGCTTGCTACTATCTGTCTGGGCGTTTTGATCTTCATCGATGACTATTTTAACTGCTTAACAGTCGGTTCAGTTATGAGACCCGTTACTGACAGCAAGAAGATTTCGAGAGCAAAACTTGCATATCTTATCGATGCGACCGCAGCTCCTGTCTGCATTATCGCTCCGGTATCTTCCTGGGCAGCAGCCGTATCAGGCTTCGCACCTGAAGGTACTAACGGAATCATGCTTTTTATCAAAGCAATTCCTTATAACTACTATGCTATTCTTACACTCCTCATGATGGTCCTCATGGTAGTCTTTAAGATTGAATTCGGTCCCATGGCACGTCATGAAAGAAATGCTCAAAAGGGTGATCTCTTCACAGTAGCACCTGTTGTTGCTAAAGAAGAGGAAACTACTGCAAATAAGAAGGGGAAGGTTATTGATCTGGTATTGCCTGTAGTAGTCCTTATTATCTGTTGTGTGTTGGGAATGCTTCAGACAGGCGGATTCTTCGAGACAGTATATAGCGGCTCTGTCGGTGAGAGGATCGCTACTTTCTTCAAAGAATTTGTTTATGCATTTTCAAACAGTGATGCTTCTGTCGGTCTTGCTTACGGATCATTCGGAGGCATCGTATTTACAGTTGTTTTCTATCTCATCAGAAAGATTATGAATTTTAAGGAGTGCATGTCTTGCATAGAAGAAGGCTTCAAGGCTATGGTTCCTCCTATGCTCATCCTGACTCTTGCTTGGTCTTTGAAGGCTATGACAGATTCTTTAGGCGCAGCTGAATTTGTAGCAGGAATCGTAGAGCGTACACAGGGTCAGTATATTTTTATCCTTCCTGCCGTTATCTTCGTTATTGCTTGCCTTCTGTCTTTTGCTACAGGCACATCTTGGGGTACATTCGGTATCCTTATCCCGATCACCTTAAAGGCATTCTCGCTTTCTGATCCTGATCCTTCAAAATCAACACTTGCTATCATCTGCGTATCTGCCTGCATGGCCGGTGCTGTTTGCGGAGACCACTGCTCACCTATCTCTGATACAACGATCATGAGTTCTGCCGGTGCCCAGTGCAACCACATCGCTCACGTATCCACGCAGTTGCCATATGCTCTTGTTTGCGCAGGCGTATCATTCATTACATATCTGATCGCAGCCTTTGTTAAGAACGCCTTCATATCGCTTCTGGTAGGCATCTGTATGATGGTGGGAATGGTCCTTCTCCTCAGATTTGTTATGATACCTGATGCTGATGCTTCGAAGCCAGAGACTCCGACACCTGCGAAAGAATGATCGCAGCGAACATGATCAGGCATCCTGCCGCCTCTCTCGGTGACATGCCTTCGTGAAGGACGATCGCAGCCGCAATGACTGCGAAGACCGATTCGAGGCACATGAGAAGTGAAGCAACGACAGGACTTGCGTGTTTCTGTCCTACGATTTGAAGTGTATAAGCTATACCGCAGCTCATTATTCCCGAATACAAAAGGGAAGGGGCTGCGGTTTTTATATCCGCAAGATTCGGCTGCTCGAAAATAAACATCGCGATGATCGATATTATCGCAGCTACAAAGAACTGCATGAATGACAGCTGTACGCCGCTGATGTTCTCTTCCATGAACTTATCTATCAGCATTATCTGGACAGCGTAGAAGACCGCGCAGATAAGCGCTAATATATCGCCCATATTGATGTTTGAAAGATCAGTAGGATCCAGGCATAAAAGGAATAAGCCTAGCAATCCTATGAAGATCGACAGCCACGTGAGTACGGCTATTCTCTTCTTCAGGAAAATGACGCTGAAGAGCGGCACGAAGAACATATAGAATGCCGTGATGAAGGCGATCTTGCCAGACGTTGAATAATAGAAAGCAAATTGCTGGAAGTTCTGGGCGATGGAAAAGACTATTCCGAGAATGAGGCCTTTTTTGAGTGTACTCTTCCTGAAATCAAATCCCTTGTTGATTATCAGCGTGAAGGGAAGAAGAAACAGCATTCCGAGCGTGGTTCTTATTCCTGTGAAAGTGAATGCATCGATGCTCTCCATGCCGATCGACTGTGCAACAAAAGACGAACCCCAGATGATGGCGGTTATCAGAAGCAGTACGATTCCTAAAGGCTTGGTGCGGCGCATGGTTATTCCTTTCTTTAAGCAAGAGAAATATATATTAGTGAAATTGGTTTTGCAAGGAAATTGGGTGCACCTCCTTTGAAATGTCGGCCTAAAATGCGAAAAACATCATTTTTATCCGTAGGTAGGGGGGTATATTTTTGCTTGTGCTTTGAATTTTGCCGGGATTTCGCGAAAAACTTGATTCAAAAAGCGGCTTGAGCGGCCGGACAGCCTGTTTTCAAAGCTTTTATCGGTTTTGAAAGGCCTTTTGCGAGGCCGCTAACCGGGTTTTCGAGAATTCAAAAAGGAAACCTACGGATAAAAATCGAGATTTTCGTGATTTAGTCCGTCGTGCGCATTTCAAAACTTGACACATACCCTGTAGGGGTATATAGTGAATGAAGAAATACAATACCCCTATGGGGTATGCTCGGCGGAGGTATAAGCATGGCAGAAAAGAAATGTCCGCACTGCAGAACAAAAGACAGATCCGATGAAGAGATCAAGGACCTTATTACACGTCTTAACCGTATAGAAGGCCAGATAAGAGGTATCCGCAAGATGGTCGAAGAGGATGCTTACTGTGTTGATGTCCTTACTCAGGTAAGCGCAGCCAAGTGTTCGCTGAACAGCTTTTCGAAGGTGCTCCTGGGCAATCACATCAGGACCTGTGTCGCTGAAGATATAAGAAGCGGTTCAGACGAGAAGACTGAAGAGCTGGTTGAGCTCCTTCAGAAACTTATGAAATAATCTCTCAACCTTAGAATCAGGTAATAGATGGATAACTACAATCCGAAGACAGAGAAATACTTAGTGACCGGCATGAGCTGCGCGGCCTGCCAGGCGCATGTCGAGAAGGCGGTAAAGGGAGTAGAAGGCGTTGAATCATGCAGCGTCTCGCTTCTTACTAATTCGATGAGCGTCACGGGCCCGGCTGATCCAAACGCGGTTATCAAGGCGGTTGAAGCTGCCGGTTATGGCGCGTCAGTTGAGAACAACACTTCCAAGGCTAAAGGCAGTCTCTATGAGAATATGGAAGAGCAGCTCAAGGACAGGGAGAAGCCGGTCCTGGTAAAAAGGCTTATAAGCTCGCTCGTATTCCTTCTGATCCTTATGTATTTCTCGATGGGCGTTTCTATGTGGGGATGGCCCGCTCCTTCGTTCCTGGAACACAATATGGTGGGCATAGGGATCATTGAGATGCTGCTTGCCGGCATCGTAATGGTGATCAACAAGAAGTTTTTCGTTAACGGATTTAAGGCGCTCCTGCACAAGAGCACCAATATGGATACTTTGGTGGCTATGGGCTCCGGAGTATCGTTCATTTATAGCTTTGTAACATTGTTACACATGACTTCTGCAGCCAATCACGAGGAACAGATGGCACTGATGAACGACCTTTACTTCGAATCAGCCGCCATGATCGTTACCCTCATCACGATCGGTAAGCTTTTGGAGGCGATCTCGAAAGGAAGGACCACAAATGCTCTCAAAGGACTGCTCAATCTGCAGCCTAAAACTGCGGTTCTGATAAGAGACGGACAGGAAGTAACGGTACCAGTTGAAGAAGTAGCGGTCGGTGATATCTATGTTGTAAGACCCGGCGGATCCTTTCCTGTTGACGGAGTTATCGTTGAAGGCGACTGTGCTGTAGATGAATCGGCTCTCACCGGTGAATCAGTTCCGGCAGATAAGACAAAAGGCGATAAGGTGTCTGCTGCGACGGTAAATAAGACAGGCTTCGTTAAATGCCGTGCCGTAAAGGTCGGTGAAGACACCACGCTGGCGCAGATCATAAAGATGGTAAGTGATGCATCAGGCTCGAAGGCTCCTATTGCAAGGATCGCTGATAAGGTGTCCGGTGTATTTGTTCCTGCAGTCCTTGCGATTGCTTTGATCGTATTTATCGTCTGGATGTTGCTCGGCGCAGAGGTCGGTTATTCGCTTACAAGGGCAATCAGCGTTTTAGTCGTAAGCTGCCCGTGCGCTCTGGGTCTTGCGACTCCTGTAGCAATAATGGTCGGTAACGGAGTGGCTGCCAGGAACGGCATTTTGTTTAAGACTTCCACATCGCTTGAGCAGACAGGCAGAGCTCAGATAAACGTTCTTGATAAGACCGGCACGATCACGAGCGGTGTGCCGGAAGTAACGGATATCATTCCTGTAGAAGATGAGAATGAATTGCTCACATATGCCTTTGCTTTGGAGAACGGCAGCGAGCATCCTCTGGGAAAAGCTGTAGCAGAATATTGCAAGGCAAAAGGTATTTCACTTAAGCCCGCTGAAAACTTCAAAGTATATGCAGGAAACGGACTTGAAGGCATTGCTGACGGCAAGCTTATAAAAGGCGGCAACCTCAGTTTTGTGACGTCTGTTGAGCCTGAATATGAAGCTAAAGCACAGGCACTTGCAGAGCAGGGAAAGACACCGCTTTTCTTTGAAGCAGACGGTAAACTCATAGGTATCATTGCAGTTGCGGATGCGATCCGCGAGGCTTCTTCTGAAGCAATAGAAGAATTCAAACGCATGGGACTTTACACGGTCATGCTTACAGGTGACAACAAGAGAACAGCTGACAGCATAGGTAAGACCGCAGGCGTCGACATGACTATCGCCGGAGTTCTTCCTGACGGTAAGGAAAAGGTGATCCGTAAGCTTAAAGAATATGGAAAAGTAATTATGGTAGGCGACGGCATAAATGACACGCCTGCTCTTACGAGTGCGGATATCGGTATTGCCATTGGAGCCGGAACAGATATCGCGATCGATGCTGCAGATGTAGTGCTGATGAAGTCAGATCTTAAGGATGCAGCAGCTGCGATCAGGATCTCGAGAAGAACCATTACTAACATTCACGAGAACCTCTTCTGGGCGTTCATATATAATGTCGCGCTAATACCGTTGGCAGCGGGCGTGTACGCTTCCTTAGGCCTTACTATGTCACCGATGTTCGGTGCTGCTGCCATGAGCCTTTCGAGCTTTACTGTATGCATGAATGCATTAAGACTGAATCTTATCAAGCCATACGACACAAGGCATGATAGGGCGAAGGGTGATATCAGGGAAAGACTTGCAGGTCTAAAAGATGAATTTGAAAAAGAAAATATGAAAAAGGAGAATCAAAAAATGGAAAAGACAATCACTATCGAAGGCATGATGTGCGGTCACTGCGAAGCATCTGTTAAGAAGGCTCTTGAGGCTTTGGACGGCGTTGTTAAGGCTGATGTATCCCACGATAAGGGCACGGCTGTCGTAACACTGGAGAAGGATATTTCTGACGACATTCTTACCAAGGCTGTCGAAGATAAAGACTTCAAAGTAACAGGTATTGCTTAATCTCAAAAAATAATAATATGCCAATCCCCCTCTTGAATGTATAATTAGAGTGTTTGGGGGTACGTATGATACACATACTTATAGTTGAAGACGAGAAACCGATATCTAATCTGATCCGAATGAGTCTTACGAAGGCGGGTTATAACTGCACATGCGCGTTTGACGGCGAGGAAGCTCTTACCCTGATAACGAATAATGTCTATGACCTTATCCTGTTAGACGTAATGATCCCGAAGATAGACGGATTCTCATTGATGCAATACATCAGACCTATGAAGGTCCCTGTAATTTTCCTGACAGCTAAAAACATGGTTCAGGACAAGGTCAGAGGACTTGAGCTCGGCGCAGAGGATTATCTCCCGAAGCCTTTTGAGATCATTGAGCTGCTCGCGAGAGTCAATGTTGTTTTGCGCCGTTATAACAAGACAGATACGGAGATCCGTATGGCGGGTCTCACTATTGATACGAAGGCAATGATCGTATACAAGGACGGATACCAGATCCCGCTGACACCTAAGGAGTATGAACTGCTTCTTCTTTTCGCGAGGAACCCGGGAATCGCAATGTACCGCGAGACGATCTACGAGCGTGTGTGGAACGAGCCTTTCCCGTACGGAAGCAAGACGGTCGATCTGCACGTTCAGAGACTTCGTAAAAAACTCGGCTGGGAGGAAGTAATCACAGCTGTGCCTAAGGTCGGATACAGACTGGAGGCCTGATCGATGCGCTTTCGGCAGAAGATGGTCCTCGTAATGGTTTGGCTTCTCACACTGAGTTATGGTGTGGGAGGCGTTCTTCTGATAAGGCAGAATTTTCAGAGCAGTCTTACGCAGATCCAGACTAATGCCGAAGAGTCTTATGAGATGATCTTGAAGTCGATCCAGCTCGTTAACTTCGTTGATATCCAGCAGGATCTTTCAAATATCAGCAATACTCTCGAGACGATGAACACTTCTGAGAGTCTTGCCGGCATGAGCCTTAAGAGAGGCGACAAGGTCTTATACCAGAACGGCGAGAATATTGAAGAAGTCGAGAGCAGTACCGCGTTTATCTCGCTCCTTTTTACAAGAGAGAACAGACACCTCTACCAGATAAGCGGCGAGATCAAGACTAACGGTAAGCCGCTGGTGCTTACTGTGGTCTATGACATTACATCGGTTTATCAGGCAAGAGATGACCAGATCAAGACTTATCACCAGGTCCTTGCAGCACTGCTCCTTATCGGAGGTGTCGCAGCGTGGTTTACCGCATATCTCATGACCAAGCCTCTTGTTAATGTCTCGAAAACAGCCCGCGCATTATCTAACGGTGACCTCGATGCAAGAGTTAATCCTAAGACACATGACGAGATCGGACAGCTTGGTTCGGACTTTGACAACATGGCCGAACGTCTGTCTGATAACATTTCCGAACTTAAGAATTCAATGGAACACCAGGAGATGTTCATGGGAAGCTTCGCGCATGAGCTGAAGACACCTATGACATCCATTATCGGATATGCCGATCTGCTGCGAAGCGATGCTTTAGGACCTGAAGAATCGCAGGAAGCAGCGAACTATATCTTCTCCGAAGGCAAGCGTCTTGAAGCTTTGTCGTTTAAGCTTTTGGATCTCCTCATGATGAGAAACCAGAAGCTTAAGATGGTGCCGACTGATATGAAGCACATGATAGAAAATCTTACTTATCATCTTCAGCCGGTGTACAGGAAGAGGGGCATCGCTCTCCAGTGCCGCTGCGAACCCGGTATCTGCATGGCTGAGCCCGACTTGTTCGGTTCGGTAATTGCTAACCTTGTCGATAACTCCCGTAAAGCTATGGATCACGGCGGAAACATCATGATCATGGGCGACAGCTACAACGGTGATTACCGCATCCGTGTTATCGATAACGGACGCGGTATGCCTGAAGAAGCAATAAGGCATATTACCGAAGCGTTCTACCGTGTAGATAAATCACGTTCGAGAGCGCAGGGCGGCGCAGGACTGGGACTGACTCTTTGTAAGGAGATCATCGATCTTCACAACGGCAAGATCGCTTTTGCTTCCAGAGAAGGCAACGGTACTTGTGTTACTGTCACGATAAAGGAGATTACAGCATGAGAAAGATATATTTCTTTGTAGCCGCAATCTTCGTAATAATGGCAGTAGCGCTTGGCTGGTTTTTACCGCTCGCTGCATTCAATATCGATGATAAGATCAACGAAGGCAAACAGCAGGAGCTTGAGATCGAGCGTGTAAATCTTACTTACAGGGACGACCTTACGATCGCCCAGAAAATCGAGATCGTAAATAACACATATCAGCTGGCCGACACTATCGAACTTGATAAGGGAATATTCCTTACGGAAGAAGAAGTAATCGATATAATAAGCGAATTCCTTGCGGACTTTACAGGCCATCACTATGACCTGCATGAAAATGATTATTTAGTTTACGCCACGCCCATGCTCGTTAATCTTACCGGCAACAGAGGAACTACAGTTATATGGTCTGCTGAATTCTATATACCTGACGGCTGGTATTTCTCTTGCGCGATCGATGACAAGACAGGAGCGATCCTTAAGGTTAATTTCTCCGGATATGGTTATAACTGGGATTCGTTGATATTTGATTTTGCCAACGCTGATGATCCCAATACGCTTATCTGTGATAAGTATCGTAATGCTATCTATAATAATTACTCGAAAAGATTAAATGCAAAGTTCGTTACTTATCATCTGCTCCAGGATACATATGACTATGATTATGCAAGTTATGTCATGATATTCAGAGACGGCAGGAACGAGACTTTTGAAATAAATCTTGGCATTTCAGTTAATAGCGACTACATAGAGAGCTACTAAAAAAATTTTCAATTGATGCCGTTTTGATGCCGATTTAGTACTTTTTTGATTTTTCCCTTTGCAATAATACACTCAGAAAGTTAAGCAAAGGAGGAAAAGACATGTTTCCGGATTTGGCTATTAGGATTAAAAGTTATGCCGCAGATATGGGGAGCGGATTCGTTGTGATTGCGGGCTTTTTGCTCGCAATCACACTGGTGTTTGTTATTGTTTTCGCACGCTGGAACGGAATAAAGAACAATTCTTCCACATACGTAAACGTTGAGAAACCCAGGGTGGAATCAACAGTTGATACCGGCCATGTATCACTGATCCTGCCCGAAGAAGGTTAAGTAATTAATCTTCACCTAAAAATACATTCCAGGATGCAATCTCTGAATCACTAATGGTCTTCATGACGAGTTTTGCATTGTCGAGAAGATAGTCGCTGTGGCCCGAAGACCAACCGCGACCGACCAGTTCCTTGATAACCATACCGCTTATTTCTTCGATCAGATTAATCTTGTCTGAGCTCTTCTCCTCGCTCATTTGGGAGAGCTTCATAAGCGGTTCAGCAGCACAGTTCAAGGTGGTAAGCTCCTTCATCGCTCTGAAACGCCATTTATAATATGGCATGTATCGGCCGTTAAGAAGGAACAATGCCGCGGAAATCTTGTATATGAATTCCGTAACACAGCAATATGCAGCGCCGATATCACCACGCTTAATAGAGCGATAATAATTGAATTGCCCGGTTTTACCCGCCATGGCAAGGTCTGCAGCGACTTTCTTCTTTTTTACATCTTCAGGATAATAACCAGACCACACATCCCGAATAGCACTGAACTTGCCGGAGACGTCTCGGAAAACCTTTCCGTTGACTGCTTCGGCAAGATGCATTTGAGGGGTAGCAAGCCAGTCCTGCGTCGTAACGGGCGCGTGGGTCATGCCTGTATGCTCGTAGTAGAATTCTTCAATGCTGTGTACACCTACGCGGTGCCTTCTTGCGCCGGTCATGATATTGCTTGGCTCAGCCATTCCGACATCAGCTCTGTGATTTAAAATGAATTCCTGAACGGGAAGCTCTTCATATGCTTTCTGGAGATCATCGCCGATCTTCTTTTTTAGTTCTTCCGGAAGCCAGAGGCAGAAGCCAGGCGCGTAATCGTGATCTCTCGATATGTAGTCATCGTATCCGAAGCACTCGGATGTCTGGCCGGCAAGGCCTGATGCTATCTCATCTTTATATTCAGAGAATTTTTCCTCGAGCATGGGAAGACCGTACTCTTCGAAAAATACTTCAGATATCTTAAGTCCGTTCCACATAATAAAGCCCCTTCGAAAAAATAAGAAGCGCTGATCACATCAACGCTTCTTCTATTCTACATCAATTGTCTTAAATTCTTATTGCTTTGAAGATGCCATCTGCTGTGCCTGTACTGCGGTGATGCAGATAACGCCTGCGAGCTCATCTACGCTGCATCCTCTGGAAAGGTCATTGACAGGAGCTGCAAGGCCCTGGAGGAAGCTGTATGCTTCAGCCTTACCGATTCTCTGGATGAGCTTGTAACCGATGTTGCCTGCCTCAAGGTTAGGGAAGATCAATACGTTAGCCTGACCTGCAACGGGTGAGCCGGGAGCCTTTGAAGCACCGATCTCAGGGATGATCGCAGCATCGAGCTGGAGCTCGCCGTCGAGCATGATGTCGGGATACTTTTCTTTCGCGATCTTAACGGCTTCAACTACCTTATCAACGAAGGGGTGATTAGCAGAACCCTTTGTGGAGTGGCAAAGGAAAGCGACTTTTGCTTTTTTGCCGATAAGAGCTTCGAATGAAGCTGCGGATTCAGCACCGATCTCAGCGAGTTCTTCGGGATTAGGATCCTGCATAAGAGCGCAGTCAGCGCAGAGGATGATGCCGTCTTCACCGAATTCGCAGTCGGGAATATCGAACATGAATGCGATGGAAGCGATCTTTCTCTCGGGAGCTGTTTTGATGATCTGAAGAGCAGGGCGGAGCATGTCTGCAGATGTGTGGCATGCACCTGAAACAAGACCGTCAGCGTCGCCTGACTTGACCATCATGATGCCGAAAGTGAGCTTGTCAGATGTGATGAGCTCTTTAGCCATATCGAAGGTCATGCCCTTCTTGGCTCTGATCTCTGCAAGGAGAGAAGCATACTTATCGATCTCAGTTGACTTTGTGTGATCTAAGATCTGTACGCCTGTAAGGTCTGCGCCGAGTCTTGCGGCAGCACCCATGACTTCTTCTTCGGTTCCGATGATGATGGGAGCAGCTGTGCCTTCAGCAAGGACCTTTGCTGCTGCAAGTATTGTTCTGTCGTCTTCTGATTCGGGAAGAACGATAGTCTTAACGTCACTTCTTGCTCTTTGCTTAATAGTCTCGATAAAGCTCATATATTACTCTCCTTTAAGAAAATCGAATCCGTCAAATCTCGGCTTGCCGGGATATGTCTTAGCCTGTTCGTCGCCTCTTAATACTCTGAGCGCAGCAGCTCTCATAGCTTCGTGCTCGAGCTCGCCCGGATAGGATGCGATAGGTGCGATCCAGCCGCATGCTTCCTTGATGCCGTCGAAAATATCCTGGAAACGCATAAGTCCGCCTGTTAAGACGATACCGTCAACTTCACCGTGAAGCACGCAAGCCATAGAGCCGATCCACTTGGTGATCTGATAGATCATGGCATTCCAGATGAGCTGCGCCTTAGGATCTCCGGCCTCAACCATCTCGTGGATAGTATCCGAATTGGAAGTGCCGAACCAGGAGGAGAGACCGCCAGTTGCAAGGCAGAGGCTTCTGATCTCTTCCTTGGGTCTGTCGTAAAGCTTTGTGAGGACATCGGTAATAGCCATTGTACCCATTCTTGTAGGAGTCATCGGGCCGTCTCCGCCGCTGCCGTCATTGGCATCGATCATCTTGCCGTGCTTGTGCGCGGTGATCGTGATCCCGCCGTCGATGTGGCAGACGATGAGGTTCATCTCGTTATATTTCTTGCCTACGCTCTTGGCATATTTGTGAGCTGTGGCACGAAGGTTAAGAGCGTGTGTTGCAGATGTTCTGTATATGCCCTTAACGCCTGTGATCCTTGCGACGTCCTGATACTCATCAACGACGATAGGATCTACCATGAAAAGTCTTCCGCCGAATTCGTCATGGAACTGCTTTGCCATCTGGACACCCAGCATGCTCGAGTGGTATACGCCGCCCTTTGCTTCGCGGATATCGTTTACAAGTCTGTCGTCTACTTCGTATGTGCCGCCTTCGATGGGATAGCAGGCGCCGCCTCTTCCTACGATCGCGTCAATGCCTGTAAGGTCGATGTTATTGTCAGTGAGCCACTTCCTTACGACTTCCATACGGTAATCCAACTGGTCGTTAATGGTAGGAAAGTTCTTTAGGATCGCTGAATCGTGGAAAACATTAGCTTCGACGATGCTTTTCTCATTCTCGAAAAACTCTACTTTGGTGGAAGTGCTGCCCGGATTTACTACGAAAATCCTGAAAACCTTTGAATCAGACATTTTGGTTCCTCTTTTACTTAATATAATTAGGACAGTATACACGCATTTCGTTGGAAAAACATATATAATAGCTTTGGGAAAATAACAAATTATAGTGATATTTTGTTATTATTGCTTTGGGATAGTAACGAAGGCGGGAGTTCGTAACTATTTGCGGATACATCCGGCTCGTTTTTGCGGAGGATAAAATGGGAGAAAACAAAGCTTTGCAGAGAGGCTTTTCGATAGCGGCGATCATCCTTATTGCGGTGTCGGCTTTCGCTATTGTTTTTTTCGATGCCAGGGGATTACTTGAAGGTGAGAGCGCGACTTTCGCAGGCTTGCCTCTTATGGCTATTGTCGCAGTACTGCTTCTTGGCGTTCTCATTTTTCTGGTCATAATGCTTAAGAATACCGATACTGTTGATAATATGATCGCCTCAGTAGCCGTCCGTTATGCTTTTTTCGGCTGGTTCTACGTGTTCCTGATCAGATTCGCAGACCTGCTTATCAGGCAGTATGTCAACGATTATCTGTTCTTTGAGAAGTATTATTCTTCGATCTACCTGATGATGAACTCGTTCAATGTCTGTGTGGTCGGCACACTGGTTATCGGTCTTACGATGCGCCAGCTTCCGACATACAAGATCGCCCAGAGAAAGCTCAGGGTAGGCCAGCTCCTTCTGCTTATCATGATGATGTACGGCCTGACGCTTGTCGGCTCCGTTATGGGACTGCCGATACACACGTTCCTGTCTTCTTTTACTCCTGATAATCCGCAGACAGAAGGCGTTGACCTGAGCGGTCTTCTCCTGGGCTCCGGAATCTATTTCAGGATTATTTGTGTAGGCATACTTCCTGCGATATTTGAAGAGCTGTTGTTCAGAAAGTTCCTTATAGACAGGACGATCCGCCACGGCGAATTTATAAGCTGCGCCATGTCAGGAATCATGTTCGGCATGTGGCACGGCAATTTCCAGCAGTTCTTCTTCACATTCTTTATCGGAGTCCTGTTCGCGTTCGTTTATATCCGCACGGGTAAGATCATCTACACAATGATCATGCACGCGAGCATGAACCTGGTAACGACTGTCATTACCATGTCGCTGCTGTCTGAGATGATCAAGAAGGTAGGAGACGGCTCCGTTATTAACGGTATGAGCGAGGACGATCTGATGTCTTCAGTAATGCCGCTGCTCCTTTTACTGCTCTTATGGTTAGTGATCCTGGTATCCTTCATGATCACAGGCCTCGTCTTTGTCATCAAGAAGCGCAAGAATTTCAAGCTTTTCCTTATGGAAGGGGAGCTTAAGAGGAAGGAGATACTTCATAAGCTTACACACACTCCCGAGATGTGGGCTTTCTTCTCCTTTGCCTTGCTGCTGTTCTTCCATTATTACCTGCCGGATATATTGGCTTACATATTCCAGTAAAGGTATTTAACAGATATACAAACTAAAAGAGGTTGTCACTAGGACAACCTCTTCTATTAGTTAGCAATTATCAGTTGACTGAGATTACTTCTTGGACTTCTTAGAAGGCTTTGTGTTAACCTTATCCTTGAGTGCCTTACCAGCCTTGAACTTAGGAGCTGTGCAAGCCTTGATCTTTGTAGCAGCGCCTGTCTGAGGGTTACGGCCTGTTCTTGCAGCTCTCTCAGATGTCTCGAATGTACCGAAACCTACGAGCTGAACCTTACCCTTGTTCTGAAGCTCGTCAGAAACAACCTCGATGAAAGCCTTAACAGCAGCATCAGCATCCTTCTTGGAGATGTCAGCCTTTACAGCGATTGCATCAACTAATTCTTGTCTGTTCATTATTAATTTCCTCCCTAAATATGGGTTAATTACTTTGCCAGCAAGGCTTTTGGCCGCTGACAATGTCGATATTATAAAGTTCTTTGATATTAAAAACAAGGGAATTTGAGGTTTTTTGAGGGATTTTTTTGCTAAAAACCCTTATTTCTAGGGATTTGTAACATTATTACACCGTATTTTAGGGGTGTTGACGGCCCGAAAATGGTGTGATAGTATAATGAACAAATGAACATATGAGCAATCATTCATATGATAAACGGAAAGGAGATGCAAGATGGCTCACGATCACGGTGCTCTTTTAGATCATGTTAAGGCAGATATGCCTGCTGATGAGCTTTTGCAGGATTTGGGTGACCTTTTCAAGGTCTTCGGTGATACGACAAGGATCAAGATAATGTACGCGCTCTATGAAGATGAGATGTGTGTCTGCGCCATCGCAGAACTTATCGGAATGACCCAGTCTGCGGTATCTCACCAGCTTAAGTCCTTAAAGGCCGCAAATCTTGTGGCTTCAAGAAGGGAAGGTAAGACGATCTACTACCGTTTGTCTGACGATCACGTTAAGTCGATCATAGCTCAGGGATATGAACATTTAACGGAATAATTTATTAGAAGGAGATATACATATGAAGAAGACATTTGAATTGGAAGATCTTGACTGCGCTAACTGCGCCATGAAGATGCAGGAAGCAGTATCGAAGATCCCCGGAGTTAAGAACTGCGAAGTAAGCTTCATTAAGCAGAAGATGACTTTGGAAGCTGACGATGCAGATTTTGACAAGATCGTAAAGCTCGCTGTAAAGGCTATCGCCAAGGTAGAGCCTGACTGCACAGTATTAGTTTAAATCGCAGCCGCAGCCTGAAAACTGCGGCTTTTTAAGGATTAAGCACTATGAAGTATAAATTGACGAAAAAACAAAAGAAGATGCTCAGAAGGATAATTATCGCCATTGCTTTGCTGGCGGTAATCGTCGTAACGCTTCATTTTGTAGAAGTCCCGTGGTGGGCAGAGCTCGTCATTTATGCTGTTCCATACGTTATTGCAGGCTTTGATGTTTTAAAGACTGCTTTTATAAACCTGATACACGGCCAGATCTTTGATGAGAAGTTCCTCATGATGGTAGCAACGGTAGGCGCATTTGCCACGGGTGAGTATCCTGAAGCTTCTGCGGTTATGCTCTTCTACCAGATCGGTGAGCTTTTCCAGAGCATCGCTGTCGGAAGGTCGCGCAAGTCTATTGCAAAGCTGATGGACATAAGGCCTGACAGTGCGACAGTAATTAGAGACGGTCAGGAGATCGAGGTGTCGCCTGATGAAGTCGAAGTAGGCGACACGATAATCGTTAAGCCCGGAGAGAAGATCCCCTTGGATGGCGTCATCATCGAAGGCGAGAGCTCTGTTAACCAGGCTGCCCTTACAGGCGAATCTGCTCCTGTGGATAAGGCTTTCAGCGATAACGTAATCTCCGGAACGCTCAATCTTACGGGCGTTATCAAGGTCAGGACCACATCGACATTCGGCCAGAGCACGGTATCGAAGATCCTGGAGCTCGTCGAAAATGCTTCGGATAAGAAAGCAAAGGTCGAGAACTTCATCACGAAGTTCGCAAGATATTACACACCGATCGTTGTTATCGCAGCACTGGTACTGGGAACTGTTCCGCCTTTGTTTATGGGAATAGGCGATGTTGAAATCTGGAAGACATGGCTAACAAGAGCCTGTGTATTCCTTGTAGTATCCTGCCCCTGCGCGCTCGTCGTATCTGTTCCGCTCTCGTTCTTTGGCGGTATCGGCGGAGCTTCCAAAGACGGTATTCTCATCAAAGGCGCAGGCTATATGGAAGTCTTGTCCAAGATAGATACTGTTGTTTTCGATAAGACCGGAACGCTTACAAAAGGCGTATTTGCAGTAGATGACATTCACCCGAATCTTATCAGCAGCGCTGAGCTTCTTGATATAGCAGCTTGCTGTGAGAGCTTCTCGAGCCATCCTGTAGCGCAGTCGATCGTAAGGGCGCACGAAGATCACATCGATAAGGCTCTTGTCGGAGAAGTAACCGAGATAGCGGGAAAAGGCGTTAAGGCAGTAGTTGAAGGCAAGACTTACTATTGCGGAAACGGCCAGCTTATGGAGATGTGCGGCGCAGACTGGCACGACTGTCATCTGACGGGAACCATTATCCATATAGCAAGGATCGATGGTAATGTCTGCGATTATCTGGGCCATATCGTTATTAACGACCAGATAAAAGAAGATTCCGAAGAAGCGGTTAAGAGCCTTAAAAATGTCGGTGTTAAGCGTCTCATAATGCTCACCGGTGATAAGAAAAATGTAGCAGAGAATGTAGCAAATAAGCTTGGTCTTACGGCTTTCTTTGCAGAGCTTCTTCCTGCAGATAAAGTCGCGAGAATGGAAGAGATATTGTCGGATGGTAAGGGCAAAGTCGCATTTGTCGGAGACGGTATAAACGATGCACCTGTTCTTATGCGCGCTGACTGCGGAATCGCCATGGGCGCAATGGGTTCTGACGCTGCGATCGAATCTGCGGATATAGTCTTGATGGATGACAAACCCTCCAAGATCGCGGATGCCGTTAAGATCGCCAGAAAGACTATGAGGATCGTCTGGGAGAATATCATTTTCGCGCTCGGTGTAAAGGTAATAATCCTGGTCTTAGGCGCGCTCGGTATCGCAAATATGTGGCTTGCGGTCTTCGGAGATGTAGGCGTTCTCATTATCGCGATCCTCAACGCCATGAGGTGCATGAGAAGGCTCAAGAATTAAGTGAGGTTACAAGATGTTTTGGAATAAGATATCGTCTGTATACGATCTGTTCGAAAATATTTATAACCGCAAAGTATATAAAGGTACAGGCGTTAAAGTATCTGAGTTTATAACAGGTCCTGACAGGGTGCTTGAATGCGCCTGCGGAACCGGCGCGATCACCGTGAGCATAGCTAAAAACTGCAGGGATCTGGTCGCGACGGATTTTGCCGAAGGGATGCTGAAGCGCGCTGCTAAGAAATGCAGGAAGTTCTTTGAAGACAAAGGCTATGCTAATGCCGAGTATCACGTTGTAGAAGGAAGGATGCCCTGCGCTATTGCAGTGATAACAAAGTTGTGATTCGATAAGTGTAATACTGAAAGGAAGATCAACTTTAAAATGTTCGATCCTAAGACGAACCGCTATCCGTATCCTGAACAGACGGATCACCACTACCTTGAGATCCATAAGGACAGGGGCCTGTTGTTCGATGCTTCATACCCTTATATCGACAGATCAGGATGGTTCAGATTCCGTCAGGGCGTGGTCCGTTTTCTTCTTAACCTGATAGTTTTCCCCATGGCAAAGATACGTCTGGGTCTTAAGATCGAGGGACGCGAAAACCTCAAGAAGTATAAGGATGTTCTTGATAACGGAGTGGTATCCGTAAGTAACCACATACACATGTGGGACTACATTTCGGTAATGAAGGCGCTTCGTCCTCATAAGACCAATCTTCTGGTGTGGGCACCGAATATCAACGGCGAGAACGGTACGATAGTAAGACTTGTCGGAGGTATTCCGATTCCCGAGAATGATGTCGCTGCGCAAAAAGCTCACCTCAAAGCTCTTAAAGGACTTCTTAACGACCACGGCTGGATACATGTATATGCGGAAGGCAGCATGTGGGAATATTATGCCCCTATCCGTCCGTTTAAGCGCGGCGCCGCATTCATAGCCGTAAGCAATGATAAGCCGGTATTGCCTATGGGATTTTCTTACCGTGAGCCCGGCAGGATCCGCAGGAATGTTTTTCATCAGACTGCTTTATTCACACTCCGTATCGGTGAGCCTTTGTATCCTGACAAGAATCTGAAGTTAAAAGACCGCGAAAAGGACCTCACGATACGTGCACATGAAGCCGTTTGCGCCCTTGCCGGTATTGACCCTGACATGAATATCTATGAGCCGGTCTTTAATGATTCCAAGAGGATCGATTACTACACTGACACGTACGGCGTGGGTTACAGGGGATCCAAGCAGATATAAGATATCTGGCAAAAATATCAAATTTATTGGTGAATTTATACAAGTTGACGGCTCTTTGTTTGAGAAGTTTGTTTTTTAAAATTGCTTTATATTATATAAGTTGAAGTAGTGTTCTCTTTTGAGAACAAATGGGGCCCTTTTAAATTAATAGGAGATCATTATGAGCAGAAAGAATATCTGGCATCTTCCTGTTGCCATCATTGTTGTATGTGTCACGATGCTTTTCTTTGGCAGTATCTCTGTAAGTGCTGAAGAATACAGCGGTGAATGCGGAGCTGAAGGAGATAACCTGACATGGTCATTCTCCGAAGGAACACTTACTATAAGCGGTACCGGTGAAATGAGATACTATCAATATGGTAGTGCACCTTGGCTCATTAATTGTGGCAGTTCAATAACAAAAGTAGTTATTGAGGAGGGTGTAACAAGCGTAAGCGCGTATGCATTTTATGAGTGCAGACACATTCAGTCAGTATCATTCCCTGAGACTTTAACGAGCATCGGGGACAATGCATTCCAGTGTATAGATGATCTGACTTATGCTCCTTTGCCGGCTTCACTGGAAACAATCGGTAAGTGTGCTTTTAACCAGACACATCTTACTTCGGTTAATCTCGGCGAGAATGTTAAAACCATTGGAAAAGGTGCTTTTTCAGGCGGGTTTGATCTTGAGACTGTTACGATCTCAGGAAAGAATCTGACCAGCATTGGAGAAGGCGCTTTCAGCAGCTGTCAGAAGCTTGTGACAGTTACTTTCTCTGAGGATGCAACCTGCAACATAGGAGATAAAATGTTTGAGAGCTGCATTTCGCTAGAGTCGATTAATATACCGGGCGGCGCTAAAAGTATCGGCAAAGAGGCATTCTATTATTGCCAGAATTTAACCGGTGTAACACTTCCTAATGGTCTTGTTACTATTGGAAATTGTGCCTTCGAGTATAGCGGAATAAAGACGATCAATATACCTGAAAGTGTTACAACTATTGAGTGGGGAGCATTTTCACTTTCCGGGCTCGAATCAATAACAATTCCGGGCACAGTTAAGGACATTGATGCTTCTATATGTTATCGTTGCGAAAAGCTTAAGAGTGTAACGCTTTCAGAGGGCGTGGAGACAATAGGCAATGAGGCGTTTAGAGAATGCCCGGCGTTAGAAAATGTTTCTTTCCCGAATTCTCTTACTTCGATCGGTGAAAGTGCATTCTGCCAAAGCGGACTTACTTCTGTAACTATTTCAGGCAGCGATCTTGTTATTAATGATTACGCATTTAACGCCTGCTTTGCCCTTAAATCTGTAAAGCTCGATGGTGTGACAAAGATTAAATATGGTGCGTTTTATTATTGCCAAGCGCTGGAGACAATCGAGATTCCTGCTACGGTAACAGAAATCGGTCACTATGTTTTTTATGAGTGCGGTGCAATTACTGATATCTATTGTTATGCGGATTCAACTTTAGATTGGTATTATTTGTATGATGGTTTCGACGAGAATTTTGATGAAAATCATAAGCCGACTATTCATGTAAGATCATCTGAACTGAATGCTTACAAAGAGAAGTTCAGTTCTATGAATGCTAATTTTGTCGGTGATCTTGACAGCATCAGTTCTAAGATAATCGGCCATTCGATCACATTGTCTGATATGATCGGTGTTAATTTCTATTTGAATCTCTCTTCTGCAGAAAACGTTACAGTAACATTTAACTGGGGCGTTGGTGATTATGCCAAGACTGCAAAGGGAACGCTGGTTCCTGTTAACCAGTATGGTGCTAATTATAAAGTAACCTGCGGTGTTGCAGCACGTTGTATGATCGATGATATTACAATGATCGTTAAGTGCGGAGACGAGGAGATTTTAAGAGACAGTTACAAGGTAATCGATTATATTACTGTTCTCGGCAAGACATACCCGTTAGACGAAACTCTTCAGCAGTTGCTGGCTGCTTTACAGGATTACGGAGCTGACTCACAGCGTTACTTTAAATATCGTGACAATTTAGTTTTACCTGATGCTTATTTTACTTACAGATATGACATAATTAGTTATGATGCACTTTCTGCAATAAGCGCTGCCAGATCCGATCTTGAGAACAGAACGGATCTCATAGATCCTGATATGCCCGTTAAGCACATTGGTGATACGCGTGATATCGGACTTTCTTATTATGGCGCTTCGGCGGTTTGTTCATCTCAGACTAAGATCAGACTGTATTTTACAGTTACTGATGAGACAAAGTTTGCTGAAGTACAGGCATACTATGGTTCGAAAGCTCTTACTTTCAAGAATGCAAAAGTCGGAGAACAGTCAGTAGTTTATATCGAGACACCGGGATTGGTGCCTGATAAACTGATTGCCCCGATCGTCTTCACCATAGGCGGTGTTGACTATGAATATGACTTTACAGAATATGTTGGTAAGTGCATAGCCGGATCAGACTATGAACTTCATGACGTCGCTGTATCATTATATCTTTATGGTTATTTTGCAAATCAGTACAAGGGGGACCATCATGTTTAAAGAAGAGTATAAGAATTTATCAATTGAAGTATTATATTTTGAAGCAAAAGATGTGATCACTTCGAGTGATGATGATGATGCTTTAGATATTAAGTAATCATTAAGTCTTTCATTTCAACAAATAAGAGGACGGGAAATTCCCGTCCTCTTTTGTTATATTCTGATTGTTTTCGCGTATTAGAACGAATAGCTGTTAACGCCCAAAACCTTTTCAAGATCCTGAGGATCGTATGCGGCGTCCAAAGCGGTCTTTCTGCTGATGAGGCCCATTGTGTTAAGTCTTACGAGATCATCGTTGAGAGTATGCATTCCCTCATGACGTGCGGACTGGATAGCGCCGGGGATCATGTGGATCTTATCCTCAAGGATGAGGTTCTTAACTGCGCTTGTTCCTACCATGACTTCAGTCGTGAGGATGCGTCCGTTACCGTCAGCTGTAGGGAGAAGCTGCTGTGAGATAACACCCTTGATGCTTGAGGCAAACTGGGATCTGATAGTCTGCTTCATTTCGAGAGGTGAACCGTCAATGATTCTGTTGATGGTCTGGGCAGCGCTCTGTGTATGGAGTGTGGAGAGGACGAGGTGTCCGGTCTCTGCTGCGGTGATCGCTGCTGATATAGTCTCGAAATCTCTCATCTCACCTACGAGGATGATATCAGGGTCTTCACGCAGAGCTGAACGGAGAGCGCTTGCAAAGGAGTCTACATCGCGGCCTACTTCACGCTGGTGGATCATGGCACGGTTGTGAGGATAGATATATTCGATAGGATCCTCGATAGTGATAACGTGCTTAGCTACGTTATTGTTGATGTAATCAACGATTGCGGAAAGGGTAGTTGTCTTACCTGAACCCGTAGGACCGGTAACGAGGATGATACCGTTATTTGCGGTAGCAAGAGTCTTGATGATCTCGGGGAGGCCTAAGTTTTCAAAATCAGGGATCTGAGCCATGAGCAGACGGATGCTGCAGGCGAGGTTATTACGCTGATGGTAAACGTTAGCTCTGATTCGGATATTGTTGTCGATCATGCGTCCGACGTCAACGTCTTCACCATTCTCAACACGCTTGATCTCATCGGTGGAGAGGATCGTGTAGATCATGTCGCGGGCTTCTTCAAAAGACGGATTCTCATCAAGGATATGGAGTTCTCCGTATCTTCTTACAGCAAGGTTAGTACCCTGAGTAATATGTACATCTGAGCAATCGCGGGAAATGGCATAATCCATCAGTTCTTCAAAAGTCATATAGAAACCTCCAAGGTATAAAGTACTAATATTATAAACAAAATCAGCGGATTTGGAGGGGATGTTTAATTCTGCTTTTACCGCGAAATAATGAAACTGTCCCATTATTCGCCTTTGAAAATTGCCGGTTTAATCTTAAAATCTAAGCAGAAAGATTTTGAGGTAATGACATGATCAGTTTTAAGACTTACAGCGCGATCAGACCCGTCTCAAGGGAAGTGATCTTAGACGCTATTAAGAATTCGCAGGGCAGGGACATTATCTTTGTCGCGCCTGAATTTGCGAAGGCCCAGGTAGAGCGCGAAGTCCTCGCGTTTAAGGAGGACAGGTCAGGCGGCAACGGTACGATCGATACCGGAGACCATATGCTCACTTTATCAGCTTCCCTGGTCTCAGGCGATGTCGTAAGCTTCAGAAGGCTTGCCGGCAATATCCTGGATGATCTGGGCACCAATTATGTCGCAGAAGGCGGAGAGATCATGCTCCGCAATGCGATCTACAACATACTTGCCAATAACAAGGATAAGCTCAAGGCATTCGGCACACTGTCTTCAAGGATCGACTATATCAACCTGATGATCGCTTTATTAGGCGACTTCTCAAGATACGGTGTCGGTGTCGAAGATATCGAGAAAGCCGTCAAAGCCATTGACGGTGCTTCGTCACATGTAGCTTTTATCAACAAGCTCAATGATCTGTGCCTGATCATGAGAGAACTTGAACAGATGAATGTCACATACGGTCTTAATCTCCTGAGAGAGCCCATCGCGCTTGCCTGCGATAAGTTATCATCTGTCAAAGAAGGCAGGCTGTCATCCAGAAGGGCGAGCGGCCTTGCGTCACTTTTGAAGTCAAAGATAGTGTTTGTCGGATTCGGCGCGACAAGAATGCTTACCCCAAAGGAGATTAAGTTGGTCTCTTTGTTATCTGAACTCGGTTGTGAGATCAGTTTCAATGTTTTCACCGGCAACAGCGGTTCGCAGTTCTCATCTGTCTACAAGACCGGTGAGGAATTTGCTTCTATGCTTGAAGGCCTGGGCGCATCCGGTACCGGCCTCGGTGCAGCAGAAGGCACGGATCCGCTGAGCCTTATAGTTAAGGGGTTTGCAGCTGATAACAAGCCCGGCGGAATAGATGCTGAAGGTAAGGTCCGCCTTGCCGAGCTTGCGAGCCTTGATGACAGGGTCGGTTTTATCTTCAACGAGATAATCGACCTTACCAGAAATCAGGATTACAGATACCGCGACATCAGGATCGTGTGCTGCAGTGAGGACATCATGACCAGAATGAGAAGCACTGCAGAGCTTTACGGCCTGGATGTCTTTATCGACCGCAAGATCGCACTTGGCGGTACGGTCGTTCCTTACATGATGCAGATAGTCTTGGAGCTTCCGAGAGCAGGCTACACCTTGGAGCTTATCATGAAGGCTATGCGTTCCGGTATGCTCAAGATCCCTCCTTATATTGCTGACGGATTTGAGAATTACTGCTATCTGAAGAACATTACCGATGCGGGAAGATTGTTTGATGAGAATGCTTATATCGATTCTGAAGATGAGCATAAAGGCCGTCCCAGATTCTGGATAATCGGCGGCACCGTTCCGGGTTATAAGGAGGGTTTTGTTGACAGCGGAAAGTTCTTCTACGAATACATCGTTAAGCGTACTCTGATGCCTTTGAAGGATTCGTGTAATGCCATTTACAGCGAGAAGACGTTGTCCGGGAAAGCCAGAAAGAGCCTTGAATTCTTTGACAGCATGAGAGGATTCATTGAGCCCTTGCGTGATGAATTTATCTCGAGGGGAGATGAGGCTGCGGCCGTTGCTCTGGTCAGAGGCTATGATGAACTCATAAGCCTTCTCATGTGCTCTACGCATGAGATGAATGACTGCGGGATAAGCCAGAAGGATTTCCTGTCAATGATCAGGACAGACATGCGCAACCGCACTGAAGGTACTATCCCTCTGAAGGTCGATTCTATCGAGATAACCACACCTGAGCATGCATTTGTCACGCCTTGCAAGGTGCTCTTTATCATTGGTGCACAGAAGGATAATTTCCCTTATATGAGGATGAGGGAAGGACTTCTCAGCGGTAATGAATTAAAGACGCTGTCTGATGCCACAGAGCACATAGAGCTGCCTGATAAGGCCCAGAGCAAGATGAGAGAAGAGTTCGTCACGGCATGCCTGCTTTTAGGTTCTGCAACTGACAGACTCTATATGATCCATGAGTATGGAAAGCCGAAGAGCAGGGTTTTCGAATACCTGGAAGGATTTTCACCAGAAGGATTCCACAACGTCAATTCTTTCAAGAACCCGATAGCAGGTGAGGCCGTTAAGTTCAGACACAACTGTGAGGACGCAAAGATACCTGCTGACGTTATGGCAAGGCTTCTTACGACAACAAAGGAAGACGGCACGAAGGGCAAGGTCATTTATGCGAGCGTATCGTCTATTGAGGGTTTCAGGAAATGCGCGTTCCAGTCCATGCTCGAAAAGCAGCTGCGCATAAAGACCAGAGAAGACAATACAAAGATACAGGTAAATTCTTTCGGAAGCCTTATTCACGGCATGTTTGAGCATGCATACAGAACGCTCAGAGATTCAAGCGGAAAGGATCCTGAAAAGTTTAACAACCTGGCAAAAGAACTCCTCGGGAACGAAGACAAGTATGATGAATTCACAAACGAGTGTCTTAAGGATGCTGTTGTCTTAAGAGCTGCATATGGCTCAGTCGATAAGGAAGGCAATCCTAAGGACAAAGCATTTGAGATGGATACTATCGCTAAGCTTCGAAGGATGTTTTCGAAGATGTTCCGTGATGTTCTGGGTGAATCTGTCAGCACGGGATTTGTTCCTGAAGGCGTTGAAGAACAGATCGGAAGTGAAGAATTAAAGCTTAACATACCGTATGAAGGTATCGATCTTAAGTTTACCGGGTATATTGACAGGTATGACAAGAGAAGAGATGAAGAGGGGAAGATCCATTTGCGGACGATCGACTACAAGAGCGGTGATAAAGCTGTTGAATCGACTGAGCTCCTGAATGGTACGCAGATCCAGCTCCCTGCCTATTCCGGAGCGATACTTGATAAGCATGCACAAGATTCAGATGCAGTTATCGATGATTACGGATATGTTCTCGTTGGTCTTGACGCAGAGCTTGATGCTGATCCGATAACGTGTGTCCCCGAGTTTTCCGGTTACGATGAAGAGGCTATGAAAATAGCCATAGATTATTCGAAGCACATTATCAAGGAGAGTGTAGATCAGATAGCGGAAGGAAAGGTGGATGCCATTACTTCCGAACCTAAGCTTAAACTCTGCAAATACTGCAGTTATAAGGGTTATTGCGGAAATGATCCCAAGGATCCGAAGTCCAAAAAGCAAATTGATCTCGGCAGTAAGGGCAAATACGGAACTATGGTGGATAACTGCGAGAAGTTTGCCGAGCCAACGAAGAGCGGCAAGCAAAGAAAAGATCCCGGGTACGATGACATTACCAAAAAGATTGGTGCCGATACGGGTATGAAGAAGGCTGACAGGAAAGCTGTTCTTGCAATGAAGGATATTCTCGAAGGCAAAGACGATGCAAAAGACGGAAAGGAGGAGTAAGTTATGAAGTTTTCGGCTGAACAGGAAAAAATAATCTTTGCTGGACTTGATAATAATCTCGTTTCCGCATCTGCAGGTTCAGGCAAGACGACTGTCCTGACTGCAAGAATAGGCGAAGAAGTTAAGACGGGGAAGCTCTCCGTAGACAAAATGCTCGTTGTTACTTTTACCGAAGATGCAGCATCTCATATGGCTGACAAAATCGAAGAAAAGCTGCGGAGTCTTCGAAATGATGCGGTTTCAGCGGGAGACTATGATCTTGCTGCCCGTTTATCTACGCAGATCGATCTTCTGCCAAACGCTTATATACAGACCATGCACGGATTCTGCTCGCGCGTTATCAAGGAGAAAGGTTATGTCTTGGAAGACGGACCGATGGCTGATTTTACGGACCCTTCCACCAGGATATTAAGCGAGAGCGAACAGGGCGTCTTACTCCAGAATGCAGTCGAATACGCGATCGAAGCTATGTATCGCGAATGCGCGTCTGAAGATGATGACTTTGTAAGACTGACAAGACGGTTCGGAGACGGCAGAAGTGATGCTTCACTGACGGCCATTGTCACTGACACATATAAGACTTTGCGAAGCCTGCCTGATTATCTGGACAGGTGTGAAGAGCTGATCGGAGAGCGTGAAAAGCGTGATCTTGAAGGTAAGATCATGTACTTTGAAGATGAAAATGAGATCCCCAAAGTAATCGCGGATTATCTTGCTAATGTTAAAGCCATGATAGAAGACAGTGAGTTTGATTCTGTTCTGGCAAGCCATGAGACGTATCAGATCGTCAAAGAAATGACGAATGAGGAATTCATCAGTGAAGTCATCAGCAGGATCGACAATGTCCTGGAAGCTTATAAGGTCAATAAAGGAGCCGGCTTTTTCAGTTCGTTAGCTCCGCTTAAAGAGCTTGGAGAGCTTTCATTTAACAACATCTTCAAGGGTGCTGATCTCAGAGGAGATGACAGGCAGTTTCTGGCTGTCATAACACTTAGACGTTTTATCTCACCCGGCAGTTGGGACAGCATTAAATACGACAATCCTTATGATCTTCCGGAAGAATACAGCAGTCTCATAGGTTTTGATGAGGAACAGATACTTAAGAATCAGAGAGAAGGCACCATAGCCTGCCGTGCTTTTGTAAAGCTCTTGGAGAAAACTGACGAATACTATGCTATGGTCAAGAATAACATGCACGGCATGGATTATTCTGATCTGGAGCATACTGCTCATGCAATCTTAAAGAGTGATGAAGCAGCCTCTTTCTATCGTGAGAAATTCACTGAGATATTTGTTGATGAGTATCAGGATAACACGAGGCTTCAGGATGCTATTATTGCTTGTTTTAGCAGCCCTGCGGGAAACGTTTTCCGTGTTGGTGATATCAAGCAGAGCATTTATAAATTCCGTTTTGCAGATCCTAATATCTTCGGGACCAGAATGGACGATATAAGGAGCGGAAAGGAAAAGGGAAATCTTCATTTTCTTAAGGAAAATCACAGAAGCACATGTGAGATCCTGTCTTTTGCGAATTATGTCTTCAGGCAGATAATGAGCAAAGACGCTTCTGAGATCGAGTATGATGACACGCAGTGCTTAAGCAAAGCCCTTGAAACAAGAAAAGGCGCGATTCCAAGAATAATCGTTACGGATAAGTCTGTTCCTAAATCAGACGACGGCGATAAGACAAAGCCTGAAGTAAGAGCTGTTTTGGCTGCTGTCGAGAGCGAGGTTAAAAGATATCTTGAAGAATGCACGCGTGTAGACGGCTCTAAGACTGAATTCAAGGATATCTGCGTGCTTACGGCTTCAAATAACCAGGCGGAAAGGATCGCCAGATATCTTAACGGATGTACATTGAAAGACGGCAGAAAGATAGAGGCATCAGGCAGATTTACGACTGATGTTTTCGAGGATATGGACATTCACAGGCTGATTAATTTCCTCATCTGTCTTGGCAATGAATACAGAGACGAATACCTTGCCGGAGTAATGCTCTCAAATTATAAGTTCGCTAACTTTACGGTCGGTGAGCTTGCGACAGTTCAGGCATTTATTCATGAGCTTGAAGGCGCGTCAATAGAGAAAGAACCGCTGATGTTAAGGCTCAGGGTATTTGCGGAGAAGTGTAATGATGAACTGGCTATGAGAGTTGCTCATTTTATTGATGTTTTTGACAAGATAAGAATGAGTTCTCTGGTCAGTGATATTGATGACATCATCGAGCTCGTATACCGTGAGACGGATATTAAGGCGACTTTGGAAGCCAGAGAAGGTGACAGTAATAAGTTTGATGTCTTTAAAGACTGGCTCTCTGAAAGCTTTAAGCTGAGGGGCTCTGATCTGTCAGGTATTGCCGATGAGCTTGAGCAGATGAAGATCCATATCAAAGAGGCTGATATTGAAGTAACTGACGCAAGCAAGAACAAGATAACGACCATGACCGTTCATAAGAGTAAGGGTCTTGAATTCCCGTTCGTTATTCTTGTAGCGACGGGCGGATCTGATGAACTCAAGGATACTTTGTCGAGCATTATGTTTGACAGAGACGACGGCTTTATTACTGAAGATTACGATGATAGTGCCATTACGAGGAGCCATTCTTTCGAGCAATATATCTACAAGATGAAGATGAGGCTCCAGTCGAATGCAGAGACTTGCAGGCTCTTGTATGTAGCGCTCACACGTGCCGAAGAAGATCTGTCGATAATCACGAGCTGCAATGTTGATGATAAGAGCAAGTCCAGCCCGATGAAAAAGGCATTTGCGCAGGCTATCGATTACGAAGGCAGGCAGTTTGATAAGCGCCACTGGCTCGCGGGAGACATGAAGCTTCCTTACTGTCTTTTCAGTGCTCTTGCAAGAAGCGCCGACGGTGAGAAATTAAGAGAGATTGCCGAAGTCGGTGATCTTAAGCAGAGCAATGTGGTTCCTTTCCGTGACCTGGACGGCAATATTGCCAAGGGCTTTGAGGTATGCGAAATATCCGCGGATAAGATCGTCGAGCTGTATGAAGCGCAGAAAGTACAGGCAGCCCGGAACGCGGAGGAAGAAGATAAAGAGGATGCTGAAAAGGAAAGACCGCAGTTTGATGCTGACGGCAAGCTTGTCCTGCCCGGGTACAAATATCAGGAGAGCGTGGATGTTCCGTTCAAAGTGTCCGTAACAGGTATCTCAGGCGATAAGAAGCCTTCTGACACGACTCACGTCGATCTCCAGATAAGGAGCGTAGATGATTTTGAGAGCGTCAATGTATCAATGCTTACGGGTGCCGCAAAGGGTACGATCCTTCACAGGATAATGCGATTTATTGATCTTGAAGCGATCCGCAGCGGTTCTATCTCGTTTGAGCTTGAGATCGAGTCCATGATAAACGGCGGATATCTCAATATCTGTTCTGCCGATCAGGCAAGGGAAGTGGCAGAGGAGTTCAGAAGCGGAATCACTGCCTTCTGCAGCAGTGACAGGTGCGGGGAGATCATAAAGAGCTTTGCTGATGGTAGCGCGCGTTCTGAAAAGCCTATTGTTTTCTCCGTTTTTATCAGCGGCGACGAAGGCGATTCGGCGCTTGTCCAGGGTATGATCGACCTTATCTACAAAACAGATGAAGGCTATACGATCTTAGATTACAAGACGGACCGCTTAGACGGCGTTACACCTGAAGACCGGGCTAAGGAATCCCTTGAGAGGCATGCGTTCCAGCTTAACAGTTATGCTGCCGCATGTGAAGAAGACGGGCTGAAGGTCGCCCACAAGCTCTTGTATCTTGTCCGTTACGGGGAGTTTGTCGAAGTTTAAAGGCCTGAGCGCTTCTTGCCGGCATCTCTTTTCCTGATGGCGCGGAAGAAATCGAGCATCATCTGTGAGCATTCTTTCTCGAGAATGCCGCCTTCGAATTCCACTTTGTGGTTGTGTCCGTGTGAGACGTCGAAAATATCATTGCAGGATACAACTGCGCCGCTCTTGGGCTCGTAAGCTCCGAAGTAGACCTTGCGTATCCTTGACTGGATGATCGCGCCCGAGCACATGGTGCAGGGCTCTAGGGTAACGTACATATCGAAGTCTTCAAGGCGCCAGTCTCCGAGCTTTCTGCAGGCCTTGTCTATGGCGATCACCTCGGCATGGGCTATGGCATTGCCTCTCGTGAGGCGCAGATTGTGTGCCCTTACGAAGATCTTGCCGTCCTTTACGAGAACGCAGCCTATCGGGCATTCGCCGAGCTCAATGGCTTTCTCGGCTTCCTTTATGGCTTCAAGCATGAACTTTTCCTTCTCGGAAGAAGGCTTGAAGTCAGGATAAAGCTTGGATTTTGTTCTCGGCACGGTGATACCTCTTTTGCGGGTGATAGGAAAGATGATACAGACGGGCGGTTTAGGGTGTCAAGTGATGACGGCCCCAAAAGTTCTGTTAAAGACACTTGACAATATTATATTTGCTAATTATAATTTCTTTTTGCTATTAAGTATAACTATGCCTACGCAGAGGGAATTCCGTATTGACGGCTCGTTTGCACCATTGTGTCCCTGAAAAGTAGCCTGGCTTTGTGTTTGCTTAAAGCGCTAACTTCAACGTTAAAGGACGATTATTTGATGGCAACTAAACAAGGTATGTGCAAGAACTGCGGTTCTTTGGTCATGTTCGATGACAGAGATGAACTCTGCGAGTGCGTTTTCTGTAATTGCGTATTCCCTTCATCTGAAGCTGCAGAGATCCTTGCAAATCCGGACGGATACGAGTTTAAGAACGAGACTTTTGAGAAGCAGGAAGGCTCCAAGCATTATTATTCCAATCCCGTTATGCCCGACATTATCGAGAAGGCAGTAAAGAGGGATGAGATCTCCAAGGCAAAGGCTGATTCTGCAAAGCTTAAGCCCAATGAATTTGAGATCTCTCCTAATGACGTCAAGGCTCCCAAGAAGCTCTTGATCCAGTGGGGAATTGGTACTCTCATTGTTGTTGCGATTATTGTGGCAATCGCACTGCCGCTTTATCTTAACCGCAAGTCTTTGAAAGATAAGATTTCAGCTGATGTTAATATGATCTACGCTACGTCGAGCAATGTTGACTACAGCACGTTTGATTATAAGCAGATCAACATCTACGGCATTACTTGCCAGTATGTTAAGATCGCCCTTTCCGGCGATATCGATGACGGTGATGCACAGGCTCTGTATTCGAACTATTCACATCTCCGTTCAGATAAGCGCGGTAAGACTACTAACGATGTTGAGATGTATATCTACACTCCTGACACGATCTACTTCATCTCCGAAGAGAAGGGCTTGGTCAAGGATGTTCAGGAACCTGTTGAGATCATTGAGACAACAACAGAAGAGACCAGCAAGTAATCTTTTCGCCGTGTGATAACGGCATAAGGCAAGCGGACAACTATTTATTGACAATCTATGAGGTGATCTATCACATGACAGAATTTGAGAAAGCGCTGGCACAGGCAAAGAAATTCGCAGAGAAGAATGAGAATCAGATTACTGAGACAGAGTTCGAGACTCTTACTGATTCATACAAGATCGAACCGGATGAACTCATTAATCTGAGAGCAGAGCTTGAGAACAGCGGTGTAAAGATCAACGATCCTGATCTGGACAACGACGATACCGATCTCGACAGCGACGGCGAAGATGCCAATGTAGTCGATGACTCGGTCAAGATGTATCTCAAGGAGATCGGTAAGATCGAGCTCCTCGATGCAGAGCAGGAAAAGGACATTGCCCAGAGGATGGCTAAGGGTGACGAGGAAGCTAAGGAGCTCCTTATCAACTCCAACTTGAGACTCGTTGTATCCATTGCCAAGAAGTACATGAACCGCGGCCTTTCGCTCCTCGATCTTATCCAGGAGGGTAATATCGGTCTTATCAAGGCGGTTGATAAATTCGACTACACAAAGGGATTTAAGTTCTCCACATATGCGACATGGTGGATCCGTCAGGCTATCACCAGAGCTATCGCAGACCAGGCAAGAACGATCAGAATTCCCGTTCATATGGTTGAGACGATCAATAAGCTCACAAGAGTTCAGCGTCAGCTCGTTCAGGACCTCGGAAGAGAGCCTACTACAGAAGAACTCGCTGAAGCTATGAGCATGGATGTTGCAAAGATCAGAGAGATCCAGAAGATCTCACAGGATCCTATCTCCATCGACAAGCCGGTAGGTGAGGAAGAGGACAGCCACCTGGTTGACTTCATTTCCAACGATGAGCTTGCAGCACCCGAAGAGGAAGTCGCAAGGATCCTTCTTAAGGAAGATCTTATCCAGGCTCTCAACGGCTTAACAGACAGAGAAAGAAGAGTTATTGAATTAAGATTCGGTCTTAAGGACGGAGTCCCGATGACATTGGAGCAGGTCGGTAAGAAGCTCGGAGTTACTCGTGAGCGTATCAGACAGATCGAGGCTAAAGCTATCAGGAAGCTCAACAGATCACCTAAGTCTAAGAAGCTCGAAGGATATTCCGATTGATAGTCGGTGCTTTTGCACCATACCTTTACGGGATCAGATAAAGTGGCAGACCGCAGGCGATATTCATTCTACAGAGGACTTTTTACAGGGGACGTTTTGAACTTTTCGAAGCGTTCCCCTTTTGTCAAGGAGATCATGTTCGAGAGGATCTATCCTACGAAGATAATCCTTCCGATGAAGATGCATTACGGCGTTCCGGCGACACCTACGGTTAAGGTAGGCGATTATGTCAGGATCGGCCAGTGCATCGGCGTGCCCGAAAAGGGTACATTCTCCGTTCCCGTACACAGCGGCATATCCGGAAGAGTATCCGATATTTCAGAGATAGTCCTTCCCAACGGTATCAAGACGCCCGCTGTAACTATCCTCAACGACATGAAGCGTACCAGGCTTGAATCTGTTAAGCCCAGATCAGGCTTTAAGCTCACAGCAAGAGAAGCTATGGGCATCATAAGAGATGCCGGAATATGCGGTATGGGCGGTGAGGGTATCCCCACGGCGGCAAAGCTCAGAAGAGCCAAGCAGGAAGCAGTGCAGGAGTTCCTGGTAAATTGTCTGCAGAGTGAGCCGTATTCGACTTCAGACCTTGTAGCGATCACGGAATATCCTGATTATGTAGTCCTGGGTTCCTGCGCTTGTGCAAGAGCCGTAGGCGCATCTAAGTGCGTATTCCTTATCTCCGAGAATCGAAAAGAGCAGAGGCAGGCAATTGCCAATTCCATAGAGAGGATCAAGGACGATTTTAAGGACCTGCAGTTTGATATAAAGCTCTTCAGAGAGCGTTTCCCGCAGGGTTATTACAGACTCGTTGCCAGAGCGCTGTACGGAAAGAACCTTGTGCTCGGAGAGACTCTCGAGAAGTCCTGCAAAGCGGTGCTTTTTAACTGTTCGACGATGCTTGCCTGCTGGGAAGCTTTATCGGACAACATCCCCATGATGAGCCGTATAGTATCTGTCACAGGAGACGCTTCGGGCGGACATAACATGCTCGTTCCCATCGGCACGCCCGTATCTGAGCTCCTTTCAAATGCCCAGGATATTAAGAACGGCAGTGACAGGATAGTATGGGGAAACTGCCTTACTGGTATTGAGATAAAAGACGCGGAGAATACTCCGGTAGTAAAGACGACATCGGTCATATCAGTCGTAAGACGCATGGATGTGCCGAGAACGCCGTGTATCCATTGCGGCCTTTGTTCCGAATGCTGCCCGATGAATCTGTCGCCTAATACGATATATGAGATGCTCAATCAGGGATTGGGCCAGAAAGCTGCTGAAGAGGGCGCAAGAGACTGCATAGCATGCGGATGCTGTTCTTATGTGTGTCCGTCAGGAATTGACCTTACGACCTCTATCGCAAGCTTTGCGGGAGAAGGAAGGATCATTGAGGTCAACTCGCTCCTCGATAACAGCGGATCGGAAGGAAGAGCGCCTGATGATGCCGATATGTATTATGTAGGTGAGGCTTCGCTCCTTGAAGATTATGCAGACAGCGATGAAGATTCCGGTGAGAGCTCGCCTGATTCGATCACACTGCCTTTCGAGAAGGATAAAAAAGTATGAGTACTGACAACAGACAGCTTGCACCTTTTATCCATACGGAGAAGAACGCGCCGTATATCTATATGACGTTCCTGGCATCTCTGGTGCCGTGCTTCGTCTACGGTGCCTTCTATTACGGCTTGAGAGCGATAATATTGATGCTGTTCTGCATGGGTGTTTTCGTGCTGTCGGACGGTTTCTGTGTAAGGATCACGCACAGAAGAACCAGAGGTGATTATTTCGATTTCAGTTCACTTGTAGAAGGCTTGCTGCTCGCGCTTATGCTCCCGCCGGATACAACGCTTCTTACAGCTCTTGTTGCCGTGCTTTTCGCTTCGGTAATAACCAAGCAGATGTTCGGAGGCGCGGGAAGCAACATTATCAATCCTGCGTGCGCGGGAAGGCTTTTCATAGAGCTCGTAATGCCGTCATCTTCCATGGGTTATTCATACGGCGAGATGAATTCAAGGTTCTCTCTGATGAGCCTCGTTTTCCAGGGCGAACCCGTTGCGGTGCCTGATTATTCGCAGTTAACGATATCAGAGCTCCTGACAGGCAATTATCCCGGTCTTATCGGTACAGCATGCTTTATCTGCATAATCGCAGGAGGCGTTTTCCTCACGCTGAAGGGAAGCATGAGACTTTATTCGCCGTTATCTTATATACTCACCATTCTGGTCTTGTACCCGGTATTCACGTTCGTTACGACCGGGACATTAAAGTTTGACGAGCTGGTGGTATATCTTTTGTCTTCCGGCGTATTATTCGTAGCCGTATTCCTTTTGGGAGACCTTACGACCATGCCTTCGAGATTTGCATCAGGCGTGTTCGCAGGCGTGGTATGCGGAGTCCTGACACTTGTTACAAAGCCTTTCTTAAGCCCGATGGTATCTTTGTTGTCACCGGTCCTGGCAGTTAACTTCCTCTCATTTGTTCTGGACTTCTTCTCGAAAACATTGTCCAGACGCAAGATCCGTTCGAGGGAGGTGGATGTCTCATGATGACCCATGCCCAGCTTAAGATGTTCATTACGGAGGCGATTTTGCTGTTCGTGCTCGGTGCCGCTATCGTTGTCGGAGGATATTTCATCTCATCTGATAACGCGTATAACCGCATCCAGACCGAGTATCATGAAAGATTCTCCACGGTGCTCGATTCCACAGTATATGAGAAGGTCAAGAGCAAGGCTCTGAACTATTTCCCGGAGATAGACGGTGTTTATATAGGATACGACGAGAACAGTGTTCCCCAGGGCTATGTGGTAGATCTGGTCGTAGAGGCTCCGAACGGACAGGAGCTCGGTATGCTCGTATCTCTCGATTATGAGAGCACGAGGATAACCGGACTTGCTCTTAATCCTGTAGAAGGCGACAACGCATATGTCATAAGCGACGAAGATATGGAGCTGATAAAGGAAAAGCTCATTGGAAAGCAGATCCCTATCGCGTTTGTATCAGAAGAAGAATTCGTAGATGACGATAATTCTGAGAAGATCACGCTCACAGGCTTAAATGACGGCATTTACTATGCGCAGCGCCTTTTCGACGACAGAAACAGATATATCGATTACGTTGAGATCGAAGTAATCAACGGAGAGATCGCCAAGGTTAAGTGGGACGCGTTCAGTACAGATAAGACCAACCAGGACAGAAGTGAAGCTTCCCTGAAGGGCGCTTACGTCATATCCGGACTTGACTGGGCCACACAGTCTTATAATCTCTGCCATGCTCTTCTCGAATGTCAGGATCCTGACCGTCTGGCAATGAAGTCTGACGGCACGACGGATATCGTAGACGGCGTCACATGCGATATCAGGCCGTTCGTAGAACTTGCGTGGGAATGTATCGAGAACTCGCGCGCGGGATACACGAAGGATGATTATATGCGCGGCCTTGACGCCATGCTGATATCCCTTTATGAGAAGGATGCCGCAGAACTTGAATATGTCAACGGCGATGGCCACGTCGTATTCTCGTTCGAGGAGAATCCTGAGATCTATACGGTCTACAACGATGACGAAGTCGCTGTCGGATATAAGAACGTAAGACTTATCGAAGCGGAACTGAACGGCACGGCAGATTCGATCGTTCAGGATCCTGTCGTAACGCCTGTAGAGACGGATGATGAGCCTCAGACCAGCGCTCCGGCAGATTATGACTCACGAGAAGACGGACTCACGCCGGGCGGAGATGCCGATAACCAGATCATTACGGACAGTATCGATGACCTGCCGATGTCTGAGATGGCGTCTTTCGTTCAGCCCGTACCTGAAGCATACGATGAGACGAGAACGGTAATCAGGGCTTGCAACACCTGTTACAAATTCCTCAAGGAATATCTGAACTGGAAGGTAAATTAATGGGCCTGTTTACTGAGAAATACAATTCACCGTTCGATAACGAGCAGACAAGAAGGAAGATAGACGAGAAGATCACGGCTGTCCATGTAAGGCCTGCTAAATATCTTACGACCAGAAGCTCTCTTTTCCTCGGCTATACGACGGTCTCCCTTTGCCTGGAATATATGCTCTCCGGCAATCTTATCTGGTGGCCGGTAGCGTGCGCTTTCCTGTGCCTCCTGGCTTGGTCTATTACTCTCAGATTCTTTATGCCGCGCAACCTGTCAGTTATTTCCTTTGTGTTCGTTCTCGGCTTGTTCATCGCAGCTTGCGAGTATTCATACAGGCTTGGCTTCTGCACGGCATATGCAGCCGTAGGATTCATTCCGATGGCTATAGGAATAATGTCTCTTGCGAGATTTAAGGACGACGAAAATGACAAATACTCAAGACCGAGATTTGGCGGGGAAGTCCTGCTTCCGTTCATTATCGCAACGATGTGCTCTGTTTGCGGAGCTCTTATTTCTTATGTCTTTGAGAAACGCTACCTGTTCGTGTCACTGATGGCATCAGTAATGATCCTCATAATGATGAGCTGGGCAATATCAAGGCTTACCGGCGTACCCAGGATAGCAACCTCAAAGGAACTTACTGAATTCTGGGACATCCCTGTAGCCAACATATCCGAACTAAAAAGGTTCTTGTGTGCCAGAGGTGCTTTTGCCTTTATCTGCGGTATTTGTGCAGCAGTTCTTTATGTGCTGAAGATCTTTGTTGATAACGATCTGTTCAGACTTGCAGCGATCCCTGCTTGCCAATTAACGGCTCTGATATTAGGTTCAATAGTGGTATATGCCGCCAGACATAACTTCAGAAGGTCGATCTTCGGCCTCAGATACTTCATCAGTGAAGTTTCTTTTGCAGCTGCTTTTGTGTCTTTGATCTTCCTGGTAAACAGCGGTTTCCCCAAGATCTCTCACTTGATCGTCGCTGTCGTGTTTGCCTGCTGTACTGATATAGTAATGACAGGTCTTTTATCAGTTATCAGAAGAAGACTTATCTTCGTCTCTAAGTCCAAATATATTGACGGTCTGCCGTTCTACCTGATACTCATCTCGCTGGTTGTAATGCTCGCTGAGACCTGCCTTTATAGTATTCCGGGATTGTGATATAATTGCGGTCGTCAAAAATGATTGTGTAGCTCAGCTGGATAGAGCGACCGCCTCCTAAGCGGTAGGCCAGCGGTTCGAATCCGCTCACGATCACCAATAAAATCAAGGGGTTTGGGGGTTCCAGACCCCTGTTTTTTTGGCAAAAAGTGGCTGAAAGTGGTTAAATTCATTAAAAATCCCATCTTTCAAGCCAATTTCAGCTCGTTGAGCTTATTTCTGACATCATCCGTCTTTTTCTATACTATCGATAGATAAGGTGAGGACATTTTTACGTAATTTGATTTAAAATATAACAGAAATACGAAGTTACACATAAATATAGACGATTTTATGAATAATAATGACAAATACAATAGAGATGCTCAATTGACCGATAAAATACATGTGTTTAAAACTAAGAGTTCTAATAAAGTTGTAATGTTCATTGGAACATTTTTAGCTACAACAGTTCTCTTATTTTTGTTGATTATTTATTTGTCATTTTCTTATGGAATAGCTTCAGACATCCCGTTCTTTGTAAAAGTTATCGTTCCAATTGTCATAGGTGCAATAGTTGCTCCAATTGCTACTGTTACAAATATACAAACAGTAATAACGATCGATGATGAGACATTTACCTATACTAAAGGGGATAAAAAGGAGTCATATCTGATTGAACAATTCTGTGGAACACATGTGACCAAAAATTACTCAAATGGGGCATATATTAATTCCACAAGATATCTGAAGTTTAGTCAGCCAAATGGGAATACAAGAGTATTATTAATTCCATTTGACGAGAAAGAATTCTCAGATATGGTTTCTTTGCTGAATTCGAAAAACAGATCTGCAATTCCGAATGAAGTGAAAAATGAAATTAGGGAGTCATTAGAAAGAGAAGAACGATTTGATGTTCCCAAAGATAAGATCTCACAATCCTATATTAAATCCTCTGGCATACGAACCAAGATAAGTATTCTTATAATTGGCATTTCAATAATTGTTTGCATAGTTGCATATATATTGATGGATTTCATGTATTTCATTGCAGTTGCAATTGTATTTGGTCTTTTAGGGCCTTTGCTTTCGTATGTAATTTTCGCTTATGGGAGAAAAGAAACAAAAGAAGCACTTGCAATAACACCTTTTTATGTTTTAGTTGATCCGTTCACCATATCATTCGATGATAGGAAATATGATGCATCAGATATTAAGAGAATAGTTGTGTCTCCGCCTGCTTATGCTTCTTTGGGTAATAACAACGAGTTCAGAACAGTGATTCTTACTGACAGGATTGGTGAAGATCAAAAGTTTTGTTTTGGAAGAGCACCTAAGGATAATAGGAACATGGTTTATGAAGAATACTTAGATCTGATACATAAACTTGATGCTTGGTGTTTTGCTAATAATATAGAGTTCAAGCTTGATTTAGGATAAAGATATATGGAAAGGCAGTATTCTATCTTTTTTGGGGGTGCATCCCAGAGACTATGAAACTATAGAGTCCGTTGTAGAAAGCTATATAAGATTGTTTGAATGCATGGATAACGAATCTGATGTCATAACTGATATTATGATTTGATAAGTACTGTGTTTCTCTAGAAATCTTTTTCGAGTTGCTGGGCGTTAAATGAGGTGTCTACAGTATGGAAATTAGAGCAATACAAGGTGATATAACTAAGCAGACCGATGTTGAGGCCATCGTTAATGCCGCTAATGAATCACTTTTAGGTGGTGGCGGAGTTGACGGTGCCATACATTACGCTGCCGGACCTGAACTCCTTAAGGAATGCAGAACGCTTGGTGGATGCAAGATCGGAGAAGCCAAGATAACAGGTGCATATAACCTTCCATGCAAATACATTATTCATACAGTCGGTCCAAGATGGCATGGCGGTGACAACGGAGAGGGAGAGTTTCTAAATCTCTGTTATAAAAACTGCCTGGAAGTAGCTATGCAGCATGGTATAAGAACGATAGCATTTCCTTCACTGTCTACCGGCGCGTTTGGTTATCCGGTTGAACAAGCTAATTGGATAGCTGTAGGAGCTGTATATGGTTTCGTTGAAAAACACCCTGATCAGTTCGATCTGATTGAATGGGTATGCTTCGATAAGAACACGTTAAAGTACTATAACAAGGAAATCGAACTTCACCAATCCGGGTTTTACGAAGAAATAGATCCGGTATCCAAAGAGCCTGAGCTGATTGCTTTGCTATCTGAGTATAATCCCGAAGTGCACAGATATACTGATGACGGATTCGATTGGCTTGATGATGACGGTTATTCAATTATCATTAAACGAGACGGTGAAGAACGTATGTATGTTGATTATAACGACGGCGAATTCACCTTAGGCCTGGGTTGTTGGCATGGCCATTACAATTTGTATCGTAAGGATTATGAGGATCTTATTAAGGATATAGAAAACACCCTTAATAATGCGTTAGTTGCTGTCACAATCAGATGCGACGGGGAATGGTTCGGTTCATGGAAAACACCGGTTTCTGAATGCAGCAAGAAAGAACTGATTATTCAAGCCCGCGAAACAATGCATAAGGAACTTATTGAAAAGACTAAGAGAAACGGATATCAGATAGAATGCGAATTCTTTGATAAGACTAAGGATTTCACATATATAATTGATTCAGAGATTTAATCTTTATTGGGTGGCATACGCTACTTGAAAGATTTAAATGGATAAGATTATATGTTAGTTAACTAGTTCTATAAATTATATTTATATAATGAAAAATAAGATATAGCCATTATCATTGCTTATGAACAGACAAGAAGCTTTTAATGAAATAAATAGAACACAGGATGAATATATAGAAGAGTTGATTTCTCTTATCTGTAATGGATAACGAATCTGATGTCATAACTGATATTATGATTGCGTTTAAGATAAGATGTAAGTGGCTAACCTATGGTTAAACCAGGAGCGGACAACCCGGAAACCCCGTCCTTTCTATGTTTTTAGCTGTTCTTTGGACGTTCCTAAGCGGTAGGCCAGCGGTTCGAATCCGCTCACGATCACCAGTATTTGCAAGGGGTTTGGGTTTCCAAGCCCCTTTTTCGTACTGGTTGTAAGCCCAACAATATAATCATGTTATAATCCTTTTTGAGGGGAGACTCTTAGTAAAGATAAACAGTTTCATTATTTAATGCTCATATGAACAGGCACAAGACATGGGAAAAACCGGATAAGGCTGAATTAAGACAGCTTAATCTTGCCATGTTGTTTAAAGCTGTCAGATTGCTTTTGTCTTCGCTGGCCATTTTTGCTTATGTTCAATTAGAAATCTGGCTAAGTCCCGGTGAGTTCGATATCACTTATACAGTTATAGCTTCTTTACCGATAGTCATATATTATTTCGTTTACAGAAATGCGATGGTGTTTGGCAGACATGAAGTCCCGGATGATTATGTTCAAGATAATTCGTTATACATATTCTTATGGGAATTCGCAAATATCATATTATTGATCCATTTATTCTTTTATTTTGCAGAGAAGATTGGAATAGTGGGAATAGTACTTGCGGCTCTGATGAGCGTTCTTACCTTTTGGAGAGAATGGTTCATGCTTATCCTCTTCGTATTAAGGAAGTATACTGTTAAGGACGGTGAAGTTTGTTTTCACCGAAAAAAGTTCTTAATCAATCGTTCAGGACATCCTGGTGCGCACCGCGCCGTTTGGTTTTCAGCAATTTTTGTTTTGGACTTCGAAGATGCATGCAAAAGAGAAATTCCCGTGATGGTTGATCTGTTTACGTATCTCCGCTTCAAAAAGAACGGAGATGCGCTGCTAATCAACTATAAGTATGGGGAGTCTTATCTTTTCGAGATTGTTAAAACAAGGAAGAGGGCCGGTGATCCTGTCAAACAGGATGAAGTTATAGTATGGGCGTCTTATCTTTTCGAGAACGTCAAAACAAGGAAGAGGACCGGTGAACCTGTCCCACCGGATGAAATGATAGAATTCAAATCAGAAGCACAGGCCGAAGATTTTACAGGATACAGAACAGAAACAAGTGACGCAGTTGATCCGGAGTTCTCCGACAGAGCAATAGTTACCGACCTTGCCCGGATGAGAATACTTAAGGAGGATCCTGACAAGGTAATTGACAAAGCGGAGTGGCATTACGATACAGCACGGCAGTGTTATTGCGAGCAGACAGGCAAGAACCCTGAAGAGCTGACTGAACAGGATGCGGATATCATCTGGGGATATGCGGGAAATCACATTGCGTTCTTCATTACATGGCTTTTAAGGCATGACCGTCTCGGTAATATTCATTACGAGGATGTCATTGAGGCAGAGGATATCGAAGCTGTGAAAAAACAGGAAAAGACCGGTATGGATATCTTCAGTAAATATTGCTATATGTCATTTGCGGATAAGGATGTATCAGATCTGGTTATGGATTTTGTCAAGGACTATTACGATAAGCAGTATCTGAAAGATTACGGCGGATACATGCGCGACAAGGTCCTGGGCACCGGATTCTCGTGGGATGATTATCTTGGCTTTGAACCAGTGATCGACCGTGCATTTGAGAAGTTTCACTGAAGCGGATTTTCTTGAATATATCGAACTGCAAAATAATAAGAAAAATTAAGTTAAATGAAATAGGAATAAGTGGCTGAAGAGTGGCTTAAAAAAGGAACGTGAAGCCCGGAACCCCCGCCCTTTCAATGTTATTAGTTGTTCTTTCTTTTAGGAGAATGAACGGAGGCATGAGATTGGATAATGATGATATAATTAACTGATAAGGGAAGTCTGGGAATAGAGAACTCAGAATATCAGTGAGGTCTGATCATGGGAAAAGCATTCAAAACAGGCGATACGATCACTTTGTATTTCGGAGACACGATGCGTGAGCTTTTATCAAAATCACTGCGCAAGCGTAATGTTTATTTTGTTGACTGCGTGATCGTTGCAATCGAAGACGATAATATGACCGTTCTTTCTCAGATGAGAAACACTAAAGACAAACCGCCGTACAAGGTCATGGGTATTTGTGTCAAAAAGGACGACAAGCATATTTTGCCTGAAGGGGCACTTGAAGAATTGCGGGAAGTCGACAAAGACCAGATTGTGAAATTTGCTTCCGACCGCAGCTACAATGTCAAAGAATTCAAGGAGGCGATCAAGCCTTATCGTAAAGATCGCAAAAAAGATTAATTTAGTCTGATCACCTGTTATTACTTGAATTTGTCGTGTGGAAGTATAGATTCCATCTGTAGTTTGCACGACCCGTTATAGTTTATTATGTCCATATTCAGGAGGGCCGTTTATGCTGTCCGTACTAATGTGGATCTTAGTTGGAATAGGAATCCTTTGCATCATTGTCTTCCCGGGAAAGAGAAAAAGTTCTTTGCCGGCATCTGACAGGGAGACGATGATATCCGATGCTGCATGCAATATAGCCGTAACAGCTTTTATCCTTGGCCAGATGTTGTTCCCGATATACGGATACTACATTTTCACTGTTAATTATCCACACAGTGATTCGACCTGGGACGGTTACGGCGCTGAGTTAAAAAGAGTTATTACCAGTATCAACATCAATTCACTTGAACCTTTTGATAACAAGCCTCAAACCAGTGTGTATGCCTTTGTGATGCTGGCGGCCGTATTTTGTTTCTTTGCAGGCATGAGCATATATAAAAACGGGATAAAGATAAAACACAAGATTTTCCTTTTGATCCCCCTGCTTACAATGATCGTTGCTGCTGTCAGATTTTTGCTGGGACATGAGGCTTCGAAAAGGAAAATCGGATATTTCCTCATGTATGAATCATTGGTTCAGATCGATGTTTTTATCAGATATCTCTGCGGCGCGGTTTTCATGATCGCCGTTCTTTACGGTATATATCTGCTGCTGAAAAAGATCCTGCACAACGAGCTCATACCGCTTATTTTGATACTAATAGTATCTTTTTTCGCACCTGATATCAGGGTAATCAGAGACGGACTGAATGTGGCTCATGACGGCATGCTCAGGATCATGACATTTGGTCCTGATATTCCGCTCTTCCCGTTGGGAATGATAGTGATGAAGTACAAGGACAAGTTATTGCCGAAGACAAAGAAAGGTATCCTTATTCATATTGCTTCGTGGTTTTGTGCCGGAGGAATATCATTCTATGCACTCTCCGGCCTGCAGTTTTTCCTGATAAGGCAGGCAGGGCTCAAGCCTTCTGATGCTTTAACTGATGTATGGTATGACGGCCTTGGCGGAAAACTTTTAAAGTTAGAGAAGATCTACAGGTTGAATTGTATTCCGTGGCTTATATTCGGCCTGGCATTGTCGATGCTGCTCATAGGCATTTCTCTTCTGATCAGGACCGGGAACCCCGTAACGAAGTTCTTAAGAGAACACTGCTGCCTTATAACAGTGCTGCTATTCAGCAGACACGTTTTCTTCGAGACCAGCTTGTGGGAGAAGGCTCTTTGGACTGATGTTTTCAAAATTCCGGAAAACATGTTTATCATAGTGCCTTTTATCTACTTTGTGCTTTCAGTAGTTTTGGCCTTCCTGATAAAACGCTTGATCCTCAGCCGAAAAGCAAGGCGTACAACCAGATTAAGAGGACTTCAAGGGCAGCGCCAATAAGAATGCCCAACGAACCAAGTACAATTATTCTCTTGATCTTTGTAGGCACATCACAGTACGTTTTGCCCGTCTGACCATTGATCGCTACCTGGAAAACCTTCTCGCCAAATCTGTATTGAGCAAGATACACCGGTGCCATAAGGCATCTGAATTTAACGTTGTAATAGTTAGTAACGATTCCTTTGACATTCAGATCATGGTTGGAGCGATTTACATCTTTTTTCAGTTTCTCAGCTATATGCTTTTTCGTGCGTTCCCAGCCTTCATTCAGACCGAGTGTATACCGCACGGCAGGAATGCCTGCGAGGTAAGCAGCTGAAAAGGGAACGGCTTTTGTAAAATCGTAGTCCATAACCTTCGAAATGAAAGGATGGCGGATCATGTTAGAAGCGGAGATCAAAACATCATCAAAGTTTTGATAAAGTGCTCCGGTGACAAGGTCATATGGAGTAGTCCCGCTATCGTAGTAGAATCCATAGTAAGTTGAAGCCGTAAAAGCATCAAAAGTCCAGTAGGGAAGATAGATGCCGATAACGTTTTCAAGCTTGCAATCAAAAACTTTTTTCTTAACGAGCCTCTTTTTCTTTACGAAATTGAGAAAATAAGTCTGGGCCTGCTCTTTGCTGAAGGCGAAGGGTATAACGGAGTTAGGCGCCATGATCTGGCTGGTCTCAGGAGCCGGTGCAACGCTTGTTGAACCGCAGAAAGGACAGGCACCTGTAACCTGTTCCGCATCGTAGATCGTCTGGCCTCCGCAGTTGGAGCACACTATGATCTTCTTGTAGCTGCCCCAGTCCACACTTGCACGCTGCAAAGCCGAGTTAAAATCCAGTTCCTGGGCGACCGCACCATCTTGAGGTGCCGGAAGCTTTGAAGACAGACCGCAAAAAGGACATGTTAATGTAGCGGAAACGGGATCGAATCTTACGCCGATGGAAGTGCCGCACCCCGGACACTTAACATCTGTACTCGTAACACCGACATAGCTGATGACACTTCTGTTTTCAGACATTTTCACGCCTCTTTCTCAAACCGGTTATAGTGCCTATTTCTGCTTCTTGCAGCGTTTGATCATCTCGTCAGCATCTCTGAAGCCCGGGACTTTTTCAAGTTCGTTCAAGGCGCTCTTAAAAGCCCTGTTGTCAAAGAAGTGCTTGCCCCTGCAGTAAATTCCGAGTTTCTCGGCATTTGCCTGGCCCTCAGTACAGATCTTAACGATCTCAGGGGAGATCGCATCGTTAAACTTGGAACATTCGGATGATGCCTGCCTGTAGAGGAGCTTTGCTTCATCAGCCGCAGCCAGCTCGGTCTTGCTGTTCAGGATCCTGTTGGCTTCGTTAATGGTCGCCATTACACGGGCATACTTGGGATACAGTTCGCCAATGGACCACTTGTTTCCGCAATTTGCGCACTTACAGTTGCCGCCCTGATAGTTATAGACCAGTTTGCCGCCGCAGATCGTGCAGTCGAAGGATACTTTGTTATTTGCGGTGCGCTTGCGGGCACCCTCTGCCGTGTCCACTAAGAGCGTATCTACAGGGACATCGTAGAAATCCGCGATGATTACCAGCATTTTATAATCCACAGGAAGGCGGCCGGCCTCCCACTTGTAGACAGCGAGCTCCGGAACACCCAGAGCCTCTGCAAGGGCTTCCTGGGTGAGCGAATGCTTTTCTCTTATCCTTTTTAAGTTTTCGGCAATTACAGTATCCAAATCCTTATCTCCTATCCGCTTATTCTGAACATATAATAACGGAAACAGGCTGATATTTGAACAGTTAACTGATTGAATAAGGATATTAACCGAGAATGATATAATGAGGTGGCTTAAGGGATTATTTGATGGTCATGGTTGTTCCGGCTCGGAAAGCAGAATTAATGAATTGATAGGAAAATAATATGGAAATTATAAGTAATTACATGAGGGATGACAAATACCGCCATTTACTGAATGATCTTACCCGGAAAGTGTTCGGATTCGATTTTGAAGGCTGGGTCACCGACGGGTATTTCGAAGGCGATTATATTCCGTATTCTTATTTGGTTGAAGGGAAGATCGTATCGAACGTCTCAGCAAACAGAATGAAGTTCGTGCAAAACGGTTCTGAAAGATCCTATATCCAGATAGGTACTGTTATGACCGAGCCCGACTACCGCAAGCAAGGCCTCGCAGCAAAGCTGATGAAGCATGTCATTGAAGAGTATGCAAAGGATTGCGACGGCATCTATCTGTTCGGCAATCTGAATGCTTTGGATTTTTACAGGAAGCTGGGTTTCAAGGAATTGAATCAGTACAGGTATTCCGTAAAGGCTGAATTCTGCCAATCCGAAAAGATGGAAGAGGCGTTTAAACCTGTAAATGACATGGATGAGGGGATAAAGAAGAAATACCTGGATCTGGTCAGGAACAGTTATCCTCATTCAGCATTTGAACAGACCAATAAGTACGGTCTGCAGATGTTTTACACGGCTGGCTTTGATAATGTCTTTTATTGTGATGCTTTGGAATGTTTTATTGTTCTGGAGCAGGAAGACGGTGTCTGTTTGCAGTCAGTACTCTGCGGGAAGAGAATAGCGCTCAAAGATGTGATCCGCCGTATTGAGCCGGAGGACTGCAAAATCAGATTGGGATTTGTCCCCCTGGATGAAGATATGGTTATTTGCGAGTCAGAGATCTATGACGGCGCTGATGATTACAGGCTGTTTTATATGGGCGAAGAACTTGAATCGATCGAAAAAGAAAGGCTGTATTTTCCCGATCTGTCGCACGCGTAGACCGGGTTGTTTTATTTCCTTATAAAGTGTTGTATGCTTGTATGGAAGTTTAATATAACGAGGAACATCATATGGACTATATAATCTCATCTGCCAAGATCAGGAATAACGATATCGAGCTGGTTTGCGGTGCGGATACACCAAGCGGCGTCCGCAAGATCGCGACAAAGGTTGCAGGTGACATCAAGGCCGTATTCGGGGCTGAGCCTGCAGTTGTTAATTCTTCATCAGCATCATCCCCCATTTATGTGGGCATCACAGGCGATAAGCTGATCAAAAAACTCGGTGTTGATACCGAAGATATTGAAGGCAGACGCGAAGTTTATAAGATCGAAGTGATCGGCTCCGCTCTCGTTATAACCGGAAGCGATAAGAGAGGCGCCATCTATGGACTTTTCAAGCTCTCTGAAATGCTTGGAGTATCGCCCTTCATCGACTGGCTCGACGTTAAGCCTCCGAAGATGAAGGAATTCAAGATCCCTGAAGATTACTGCATGGTATCCAAGGAACCTTCCGTTAAGTTCAGGGGCTTTTTCATAAATGATGAGTGGCCGGCATTCGGCAACTTCTGCATGCATAACTTCGGCGGCTTCAACGCGAAAATGTATGAGCATGTTTTCGAGCTGCTCTTAAGACTTAAAGGTAACTATCTGTGGCCTGCCATGTGGGCGGAAGTATTCCCTGAAGACGGACCGGGACTTGCGAATGCGGAGCTTGCTGACGAGCTCGGTGTCGTCATGGGCATGAGCCACCATGAGCCGTGCTTAAGACAGGGTGAAGAATATAAGCACCTGAGAGGCCCAATTTCGGTTTACGGCGATGCCTGGAATTTTCTTACGAATGAGAAGGGAATCACGAGATTCTGGGAAGACGGCCTCAAAAGAAGCGGCAAGTTCGAGAACGTCATCACCGTTGGAATGAGAGGTGAGGCGGATACAGCGATAATGGGCAAGGAAGCTACGCTTAAAGATAATATCGATCTGCTCAGAAAAGTCTTGAAGACGCAGAATAAGCTTATCCGCAAGTATGTGAATAAGGACCTTGATTCGGTGCCGCGCATGCTTGCTCTGTATAAGGAAGTCGAGCCGTATTTTTATGGCGATGACAAGACGCCGGGCTTGATGGGCGATCCTGAGCTTGACGGCGTTACACTGATGCTCTGCGATGATAATTTCGGCAATCTCCGTACTGTTCCTACGCCTGAGATGCGGGGGCACAAGGGCGGTTACGGAATGTACTATCATTTCGATTATCACGGACTTCCTATTTCTTTTGAATGGTTCAACACTTCCAATCTCGCAAAGACTTGGGAGCAGATGACAACAGCATATGACTTCGGCATAAGAGATCTCTGGATAGTTAATGTCGGCGATATCTTCAGCAATGAATATCCGCTCGCATTCTTCCTGGATCTTGCTTACGACTTCGACCGCTGGGGCACGACAAATCACGAAGCTGCTGAAGAATATACAAAGCTTCTCGTTAACCGTGTATTCGGAACAAACGTCTCAGCATCTGACAAGCGTACTATAAGCGAGCTTTTAAGAGGTTATACACGCATCACTTCCGCGCGCCGCACGGAGGCAATGAATGACCGCGTTTATAATGCTTTCAACTATAATGAGACATTCGATCTTCTTGAGTCTATCGATGCGCTCATGAAGAAGTGCGACAAGCTCAGAAATAAATTTGCAGGCAACACGGAGTTTTGTTTCTACGAACTTGTATGGCTCCCTCTGACTGCAAATCTCAATGTACAGAGAATGTGGCTCCTGACAACGCTGAACCACGCTTTCTGTGATATCGGAAGCACTTACGCGATGACGCTTGCCAAGGAAATAAACAAGTGTATCGCTTACGATAAGATCATCGTTGACGAGCTTCATAAGATCCATGACGGCAAGTGGTACGGCATGGGCCTGTCAGAGCATATCGGCTTTAACAACTGGTGCGAGGAAGGATGCAAATATCCTGTAGTAAGCACCTTTGAGCCTGCCAACAAGGAAAGACTCATAACGATAATTAAGGGCTCATGCCAGAGCACGGAAGGAAAGTTCTGGACGGGCAGAGTGCTTCTTTTGGACCGGTTCCTTGATCCTTCCTGCGATGAAGCCACACTGCTCCTCAGTACAGCTTGCGACATGGATGTGAAGTTCTCGGTGGAGAATCCCTGCAAGGGCTTGAGCTTCTCTTCTTCGGAAGGTGTTATAAAGCCTTATACGCTTAATGAACTCAAGGTCAGGATTGACCGTGCCGCAATTAAGAAAGGTGATTCTACGGAGTTCTGCATCCATAGCGCTGACGGCTATACAGTCGTTAAAGTGCCGTTTAACAGAGCTTCGAAATTCAAGGGCGAGAAGGTTTACCACTGGGTCGGCAGAAAAGATTACGGAGACGACGTGATCAAGGCCAACATTTTCGACAGGTCGCTCGCTAAGAATGCGTTCGGAATGAACTACATTTCCATCCTGCCGTTGGACTACAGCACATGTTCTTCACCTTCATCTGCAATCTACAGCGTTATCCGGGATTACAGCCGCGGCATGGATGCGATCAAGGCATATCCGCAGGATGAAGTATTGGGCGTAAAGAATGCTCCTTATGTCGAATATAAGATCAGTGTTCCTTCTGAGGGTAAATACGATGTCACTTTGTATACCAACCCAAGCAATCCTTTCACCCGCGAGCCGAAGATCCTGACAGGTGTCAAAGTAAATGACGGCAGCATCAAGAAGATCAACATGATACCTGAAGGATTTAGCGTAGGCGACGGCAATCCCTACTGGTCACAGGGCGTCCTCGACAACGTCCGCAAGACAACATTTACGGTCAGCCTCAAGGAAGGAATAAATACCTTAAGCATTCACGCGATCAATCCGAACCTCGTTTTGCAGAAGATAGTTATCTGTGAGGCGGGCGCCAAGATCCCTGAATCTTATCTGGGACCGAAGCCTACATACAGAACGTAAATTAACGCTGTCAAAATCGCGAAAACTATACTTTTCAAAGCGCTTGCAAAAAAGCAGGCGCTTTTTTCTGCATACATGTTGACGTTTGTCCACTATTGAGATATAGTCTTAGTGTACAGTTGTACACTTGGGTAATAGGAGAGTTGGTTTTATGCGTTTATCAGATTCTGAATGGAAGATCGCTAATTGTCTGTGGGAGAACGATTCCATGACAATAGCTGAGATCACTTCTGCGCTTAGTGAGAGTACCGGCTGGACAAGGTTCACGGTCATTACTTTGCTTAAGCGCATGCTCGAAAAGGGTGCGGTCACCTATGTCCAGGAAGGCCGTACCAAGAGATTCTCGCCTGCTATAGATAAGTCTGAAGCAGAGAACGAAGAAGTCGAATCGCTGTTAGACAAAGTCTATAACGGCAATGCGGGACTTTTGATATCCAACATAATTTCCTCAGAACGTCTTTCTGAAGAACAGATAGAGGAACTCAGGAAGCTTTTCCAGGAGGAATAATATGTTGCGATATATTATAGGTGTCTCGCTGATTACGATCGGCATTATTATCGTACGCGCTTTGTCGAACGGGAAGGTGCTCAAGAAGCATCAGTATGCTTTCTGGATCGTCATCCCGCTCTTTATGATCCTTGCGCCGTTCATCAAGTTTGAACTGCCCACGATCGATCTGATGAAGCCTGCTGCTTCGGTTGAGATTGAGACTGCAGAATACGAAGAAGTAAAGAATACTTCACCTGTAGTTACTGTAGAAGATAAAAAGACAGTTCATAGTGATTCTAATAATGTTCAGGCAGCAGTCAATGAATCTAATAAGAACGTTGAGGTAAGAGACAGGCAGGTTCAGGCTGCAAATGCCAATGCGGTAATACATGAGTTAAAAGCAAAAAAGACTGTCAATACAGATGCTGTATTGAAGCATATAAGCTATTCGGTTTCTGCTGCGCTCATAGTCTTCCTGATCGCTTATAATGCAGGCTTTGTAGTTTATTGCAGACGAAGAAGAGAATATGCGGGCAGAGATCATGAATCAGGTCTTAAGATCTACCGTATCAGGAATAGCCGCGCGCCTTTCCTTTTGTTCAACAAGATATATGTTGATTCAGATTTGAATAAATATATCATCCGTCACGAAGCAAGCCACTATAAACATGGTGACTATATCTGGGTGATGGTCAGATACATTGTTCTGTTCCTTAACTGGTATAACCCGTTTATTTGGGCAGCATTTATCCTTTCCGGACGTGACTGCGAACTGGCCTGTGACGAAGAAGTCTTAAGATCCTGCGGCAAGGATTCTTCCTTCGGATATGTTGAGACATTGTTCGGTCTGTTAAGAAAGCACTCCGGCATGCCGTTCGAATTCTCTGTTTCCACGGGAATGGGAGCAGGATATGAGACAATGAAGAAGAGGATCGTAAGCATAAAGAAGCCTGCTCATAACAGCCGTAAAGCGCTGGCTCTCAGCATGGCCGTCATAATGCTGTTTACCGGTTGTTCTTTTGCAAACACTTCAGATGCCGGTAAGATCAAAGCGGGCGATCCGTGGTTTAATGCGAAGACGACAATGATCGATAATCTGTATAAAAACAAGAAGCTGGACGGATGCGATGTTGAGATCTACGGTGTGTATAAGGACGGTATTGTGCTTAAGACATACGGATACAACTATACATCGCCCGAAAACAATTTCGAGCACATAGAATATTATGACTTCAACGGAAAGCTGATCAATTCTGTTGATATCAGTGAAATGTTTGTTAATGAACAGATCGAAGACGTCACTATCAGTGATAATGGATTAATGCTGTATTTGCGCGATGCGCTTCATGATGCAAACAATCCCGGAGAAAGACGCACTCAGGTCAGTATCGATCTTTTGGCAGGCTTTATCAGCGAACCTGTAGAAACAGATAAAAATCCCGATAACTACGGATTGCCCGGCGAACTTAATTACTACGGAGACTGGATCGTAGGCGGTTATTCCATATCCCGTTATTCGGATTGGAATCGTGCGGATGCATATGTTATAAAAAAAGACGGAAAAAGTAAAATTGCAGATCTGGCTGTTGATCCGGATTTTAAATATGTTGATGTTTTCAGCTACCTGATCGTCTCTGATAAAGAAATACTTCTTGTCTGTTTATCTAATAATGTGACATTCCTTTCTTTGGATCTTGAGACAGGTGAGTTAACTGACAAAGACGAAGAATACGCCTGGCTTAATACAGTCAACTATTCTTCCCACATATCTTCTTGTGGAGGTAAGTCCTATGTTACTGATCAAAGGGGCATAAGAAGGATCAATTTTGAATCTAAGGAACTGGAAGATGTCGTTTCTTTTAACAGCTGTAATCTCAACAGGAGTACCATAGGCCGTTTTGATCTTGTTTCCGTTGAAGATGACAGGTGTGTATTGGCAGGAACATTGAGCAACACAGATTCATCTGATGTTTTTGGTATGGACGGTATTTATGTTCCGGCGGTTGTGGTTCTGGAGAAGGCTGACAAGAATCCTAACGCGGGAAAGATAATCGTGACGGCAGCTACGGTCGGACATGCAGATATGTCATATTCGATCGGTGAAGCAGTCAGAATGTTCAATGAGAAAAATAAGAAATATTATATTCAGATAGAGGACGAGTTAAATTCCAAAGACTTTTTCGATTACAGCCATGTGGAGACTCATGATGAATCCAATGATATCTATTATAACGGCGCTTCAGCACTGAGCAATCAGCTGGCTACCGATATGCTCTCGGGTAATGCACCGGATATAATCCTGAATGCAGGTAATTACAGCCTGATCCAGACAGAGGATTATCTTGTTGATCTGAGTAAATATGTCAACGGCAAAAACGGTATCAAGGAAGAGGATTATTTCTCTAACGTGATAGAAGCGGCTAAGACTGATGACAAGCTCTTTTATATGCCTGTGGGCTTCTCGGTAAACGGCATACAAGTAAATAAATCAGATGTCGGTGCAGGCAAGACCGGTTTTACTTTTGATGAATACACCAATTACCTGTATGGGCCTTGCAACGGCAGGGATCCGATGAATGAGACCCAGCTCGGAGTCCTCTGCGAGCTGTATTCTTATATGAGTGATACCTGTATTAACGGTAAAGAGATCAACTTTGACAACGAGTCCTTCAGAGCTCTTTGCGATTATATAAAGGAAAATGTCAATGATAATTCCTATGATCCGAATGAATCGAACGGGTACGGATGTTATTACTCGTTTGCAGAATTCTTGATGTCCAACGGTAATAACTCACCGGAAAAAACGCTGTTAGGTTATCCGTCATCAGACGGCCGCGGACCGGTTATATCTGTAGAAAATTCCATCGGTATATCCGCTGAGGCATCTTCTGTTGTAGCTGACGGCGCCTGGGAATTTATTAAGTTCTGCTTAAGCGATGAAGTTCAGGATCTGGTCGCCGGGGATTACCAGAATCCTATGAGAATAAATACTTTTGATTCTACGGCTGAAAAGGTCCTTAAGAGTTATAACAACAGCGGCTTCAATTATTTCACATACACTAAGGTCGAGCCGCTGGACGAGGATATTATCGTCACATACAAGAATATCCTTCTTTCTGCATCGGTGATGGACAGTATCGATCCGGCTATATTGATCGTGCTGAGAGAAGAACTACCGCCTTACTTCCTGGATCAGAAGAGCTTTGATGATGTGCTGAAGATAATACAGGACAGGGTATCGACAATTATTGCCGAGAGGAAATAACGGCAGAGTATGAGGAATCTTATATTTACGGAATATGCCGCAGATATGGGGAAAGGGCCGTGCTGAGCTTTTCAGCACAGGCCTTTTTTGTAGGGCACAAACGAATTTCTTAGCAAACGAAAAAATTTTATTGAAAAACGATAAAAAACTCTTGAAAAACGAAAATGGCTGTGTTAGTATACTGGCATAAAGCTAGCTTCAATCTTATTCAGGAGGAAAAAGACTATGGGATATAACAATGGGATCATCAGATGGACTAAGATAGCTACAGTCCTTTTCATAGCGATGGCAGTTGTTGCAGATGTTTTCGGAATCGTAATCACAAAGTACATAGCATATTGTTGGGCTGACGTTGCCGTAACAGACGTAACAAGAGTAGCTATAATGGCAGTTATCTTCTACCTCGGCACAGTCGGCGGATACGTTGTACTTTTCGCTTTGTTAAAACTCTTATCTAACATGAGCAAGGACAAGGTATTCGACAGAGCCAATACGAATCTGATGCTTATCATCACATTAGCTTTGGTCGGTATCGCTGTAGATTGCGCTGTTGGCGGATTTATCTGGAACGGAGCATGGATCCTTACTATCGTTGCACTGTTCATGGGACTCATCGTACTGAGCGTCAGAGTTGTCTTTGACAAGGCTATTTCGATGAAAGAAGAAATGGATCTTACTATCTAATGAAAGGAGGAGCAAGAATATGATTATAGTTAATCTTGATGTAATGATGGCAAAGCGTAAGATCTCCTCCGGCGAACTGGCTGCAAAAGTGGGGATAACGCAGGCGAATCTCTCAATACTTAAGAACCAGAAGGCAAAGGCCGTAAGGTTCTCCACTTTAAACGACATCTGTAAGGCATTGGATTGCCAACCGGGAGACATTCTCGAATTCAGAGAGGACTGATTTCAATGGACAACAAAGTAATACTTCAGAGGCTGGGAATTATCCTGGCCTTTCCCTTAGCATACGCTTATGTAAGGCTCATATTATCCGCATCCTTCGGTGAATTTACGATCGATCCGTCGCAGGGCGCAGGGCATTTCCTGATAGCATTCTCTTATCCGCTATTTGCGCTTATGTTCATAATCGTAAATGAACTGGTCAGAAGAGGCAGGAGAGGCACAAACGAACTTTCAAAGGAATCGGTATTCTGGTATACCATGACGTTCCTTACGGGCTTAACAGCAGCGTTCGGACCTTCCGAGATCCTCTCGGTCTTCGCAATGCATCTTTGCGCAGTATATTCCGTGCTGGTATCGAATAAGGTGCTTCTCGGAGGAAAGACCTCAGGATTCATCATCGCCGATCTTATCGACGGCTTCCACGTTAAGGCATTTGCCGGTTTCCCGAATTTTGTTATCGACTGGAGATGCTTCGGAAGGCAAAAGACAGATAATGAAGCTGTGCCCGCTCCCAGAAAGAGCCGCTTCGGCGTGGTATTGTTTGTCATCAGCATGATCATCCTTCTGATCATCTCAATAAGCCTGATGGCATCGATCGATGAAGACATCGCGTTGTTCTTCTCGAAAATGATGAAAGGAATTGACGATTACTTCAGCAGCATCAATATAGATGAGTTCTTTTACAGATTCATTCTTGCTATTCCCGTCTGCTTCTATCTTTACGGCCTTATCTCCAGGACTTCAAAGTCTGACGGTGCAAGGGAGAAGAAGGTGGGCTCCTGGCTCAACAGGATCAGAGGCAAGGGCAAGACTGCATCAGCAACTGTCGTATATATCGCAGCAGGTATTTTCGTAGCTTTATATATCCTGTTCTTTATCAAGAGACTGGCTTATATGCTCGGCGGTTTTGTCGGCAACGTACCGGAAGGCACACTGGTATCGCACTATGCAAGAGAAGGCTTCTTCGAACTGGTTGGAATAATGGCAGTTAATATGTGCGTATATCTTGCGATCATCCTTTTCGGCAGCACCGATTCGGAGGGCAAGTTCGCGCTTCCTGCAAAAATCCTGGTCACACTCCTTATGGCTGAGAGCATTATCTTCGCTATCGTAGCCATGAGCAAGCTCGGTCTTTACTACAGCATTTACGGATATACTCCCAAGAGGATCCTGGCCATGTGGGGCACACTCACTCTGGGCTTCGCATCCTTCATGACGATCCTTACCGTAAACCGCAGCAAGCCGCATATCAGGGCGGGGATCATCTTTACCGCCATGTCCTATGTTGCGATCTGTGTATTATCCGGAGTGCTCGAATCGATCTCATAATATATTCCCGAAAATATAACGGACCCCTAAGTAAAAGCCCCCAAAGACATTAGCTTTGGGGGTTAAATGTATAATATCTATAAATATATAATATATTAAGGGATGGGACAAATTGAGAACAAGTAAAGAGAAATATTACAAAAACCTCAATATGTAGTGGTTGGCCGCAAAATCAACTTTACATCTTCAGGCGGCAGTGTTATGATTTCCCCATAAGGATAACGGACATTTGTTCTGTTTTCAACAGGCAAATCGATTTTTAGAGGTATTAGTTTATGGTGAAGTTTAATTGTACAGTAAAGGACATTTTCAGAAGGGCCAACATGATCGATCTGGCGGTCAGGAAGCTTGCCGATAACGGCTATTCCGAGCATGCGGTTACTTATGCTCTTATAAGGGATAATCTTTATAATGCTCTGGCATATGCCGCATCTAATATGAATAAGTGTGAGTATGATGTCGCAGTCAGCTACTTCGGCTCCAGAGAGTCTGAGCAGAAGATCGCCGAGACGGCTTACTATACCCACAGGACCATCAGACGCTATGTGCGTAAGGCTTGCGAGCTTGTAAGCAATTATTTCTCCGAATACCTCGGTATCGAGTTCCTGCCTAACGAGACCAGGTCTATCTCTTGCGAGATCTCTTCAGGCTCTTTCTGGGAGAAGGTCAATTCTCTTATGAACGGCAGTATCGAGAATGCCTGTGCGGTCATCCTCAGCCGTTATGAGAATAATACCGTGAATGCCGTCTGCACAGTCTGCTCCATGGGAGCCAAGAAGGTTAAGGCCATCCTTAATGCTTTCGACAGCGTAGTAACGGTCTACGATATGCCTGCCGAGAAGCGCAGCGCTGTTTAATCCGCAAATAACCGGAATCTCCGTACCATTGGGACAGAGCATTTAAGTTAATCTGAATGCTCTGTCTTAATGTTATAATCTAAGAGCTGATCCTTGATCAGTAATCCGTTTTGGAGGATGGATCTATGACTATCACATTCGATAAGCTCCCCAAGAATCTTGATGAACTTAAGGCATTACCGGAGTCATCCCTTTCCGAGCCTGAATATACGGCTGCTCTTTTTATTGCAGTAATGATGCACTATATGGAGAACAAGGAAGAGACATATGCCATGCTCGAATACCTTAAGGGACCTTACGGATTATCCACATTTGAGAAGCAGTTTTTAGCTGACAGAATGGCAGACGGCAAAGACTGCGTAGTCCGTTCTTTCTTTAACGGAACATCACCCGATAATGATTACACTCCTTCAATCCCTTATACGATCGAGACAGAGAGGGGCTTCGACCAGGAGATAGAAGGCAGGATGAAGATTTTTCTGGTATCTTCCGGTGCAGACAGCAAGCGCCATATCCTTCTTCGTCATAAGCCTTCGACAAACCAGTGGTTTGTCGAAGACCAGCTCCTTCTCGGAATGGTAAGAGTACCCAAGACACAGGATCCCTGGGCTTAAGGTCTTTTAGGAGCGCTGATCACCGTGAAGTCTGAGAGAGCCTTTCCCAAACTTATAATAACCTCAAAGGCAGCCAGGTCTTTGAAGAACGGTCATCCGTGGGTTTATGCGGATGAGATCACTTCTATTGAAGGAGCGCCTTCTGACGGCGTTATCGTTGATTGCTTTGAAGGCACAAGCTGGCAGGGTGCAGGCTTTTATAACTCCAAGTCTAAGATCGCGGTAAGGATCATATCCAGGAACAGCAATGATGTATTTGATGAGAAGTTCTGGTACAGAAGGATACTTTATGCCGTAAAGTACCGCATGACCGTAATGCAGGGAGATGATTTCCTATGCTGCAGGCTGATACACGGCGAAGCTGACCAGATGCCGGGCTTTACTTGTGACAGGTACGGAGACATAGCTGTTACGCAGATCGCATGCCTCGGCTTAGAGCAGAATAAAGATTCTATATACAAAGCCCTTCTGACTGTCTTTGAAGAGCTTGGGCAGCCTCTTAAGGGCATCTATGAGCGCAATGAGCTTGCGCTAAGAGAGAAGGAAGGCTTAGAGCTCTACAAGGGCTGGTACGGCGGTGCTGATTATCCGTGCATCACTGAGATCATTGAGAACGGTATCAAGTATTCTGTCGATGTGGAGAACGGCCAGAAGACCGGTTTCTTCCTTGACCAGAAATATAACAGGCAGGCTGCTGCACGTATTGCAAAAGATAAGAATGTGCTCGACTGCTTTACCCACACGGGTTCTTTCGGACTTAACTGCGCATTAGGCGGAGCAAAGCACGTTACCAGTGTCGATATTTCTTCCCAGGCTATTGATATGGCAAGAGCAAATGCCGTAAGGAACGGCCTTGAGAATAAGATCGATTATGTCTGCGAGGATGTTTTCGAGCTTTTGACAAAGATGGCAGAGAAGAAAGACCATTCATTCGATTACATAATCCTTGATCCGCCCGCATTTACCAAGTCGAGGCAGACTGTAGATTCGGCGGGCAGGGGATATAAGGAGATCAATCTCAAGGCGATGAAGCTGCTTCCCAGAGGCGGTTATCTTGCGACATGCTCGTGCTCGCACTTCATGACAGATGAATTATTCAGGAAGATGCTTTCTGCTGCTGCAAGAGACGCGAGCGTCAGTTTAAGACAGATCGAGGCAAGGACGCAGGCGCCGGATCATCCGATACTCTGGAACGTTCCGGAGACGGATTATCTGAAGTTTTATATTTTCCAGGTGGTTTAAATCCTCTTATAAAGTTTGAAGCCTTCGAGGAACGCTTTGCCTGTGTAGTCTACGCAGAATATCGTCTCTGTCTGTATCAGTTCGTAATTATCCCAGGCACCTTCGCAGAAGTAGTCCGTTACGATGTAGTCGTAATAGCCTTCATCGATGAGTCTGTGCTGCTCTTCCAATATGGCGGGATAAGAGTTCTGGATGTTGAGGTAGCAGTAGAACCTGTTGGCGGGCATGAGGCCTGCAACGGTGAAAAATCCTGAATCCATGACTTCGTAAGTAAGGATCTTGGCATCGGGAGTCTGGTTGATCGTGGCAGCCATACGGTACTGCGCGAGATAATCCTTGGGCTTGAATATGAGATACATGTTCTTGCACATGATTATCGTAAATACATAAGTGATCAAAAGGCCTCCCGTGGCAAGCCGTTTAATGAAAGCCGAATGATCTTTTGATGCTTTTGCAATATAGTTCAGGAGCTTTATTGCCGGGATCAAGGTCAGGCAGAAACAATATGCCATGATGTACCCGTAATAGTAGATCAATACCAGTCTGGTGTAGATAACACTTAAAGCGAGAGCAAAGGTTACGAGGAACAGGCAGACAGCTTTCCTGCGGTGAGGTTTTCCTATGAACACGAGGGATATCAGAGACAAGAAGAGCATGATCCCGTATGTCGGATATTCTTTGGAAAGTTTTAAAGTAGCCTTAAAAGGAATGTAGATGTTTTTGATTACTGGGATTGCTGCCAGACCGTGTGCCTTAGCGCCTGAATGATATAGGAACATATTATTATAGAAATATGCTTCCCAGAGAGAGTCTAAGGCTTTGTTTGCAGCGAAATAGATCAGTACCGGAATACTGATGATAATGATGCCTAAAAGAAATCTCCAGACCAGCGACCAAAGCTTAACGATGCTTTTGCGCTTGATCGTAAGGACGAGGATATAAAGGCAAAAGCCTGCGAAGAACCCTAAGAATGTGTATTTGATCCAGAGAACGATTCCCGTGAAAAGACCGATAAGAAGTGCTTCCTTGTTTGAAGGGAGACCGTCGCCTTTAATGATGGACTTTAGTCCGAAGTAAAGCGCGATGGTAAGAAGAGGAAAGCAGATCTCTTCAGCGTTGCCGCCGAAGTTGAACATGTAGAGGGTATATGTGATTCCGAGGAAAAGCGGCATCACTGCTATTGCATACTTAGATGGCTCGACAACCAGCTTGGCCGTTTCCCATGAGAAGATGGCGAAAAGAGATGCCGAGATGCATTCTACTATCCAGCTGCCGATAAATGATTTCTCGGAGATAAGAGCGGCAAGGGCGTAGATAAAGTAGAGAAGAGGGCCCTTCTGTTCGTAGAGGTCCCTGTAAGGCACGTAGCCGTGAATAATGCCGCGTCCGAGCGTGAAAAAGCAGTTCGCATCGTCCCATGGGTTATACGGGTAAAGAGGTGAACTGGTAGACACGAAGGTGATCGTGACTATGGCTGACATTATAAGAATAACAAGCTCTGAACGGGAAAGCTTGCTATTGCCTTTCAGGATTTCAGACTGCATGAATGACCGCTATGAGAAAAGCCCGGATTATGCTTCGGCTTTCCACAGACCGTGGAGGTTGCAGTACTCGTAAGCTGCGATGACCTTCTCGTCAGATGCGATGGTGAATACGGCAACGGGATCTTCACCGGGCTTGAGCTGTCTTACGATAGCGCCCTTGTCGGTCTCCAAAGCTACGAAAGTAATGTAGTGGGCGTCCATCATGGGGTGAGCTACTTCGCCTACGGAAACGGTTACTTCCTGACCGTTAATGCTGATCACCGGTACATGCTTCTCGCCGGCAGCATCAGTAGTATTGGGGATGAGCTCCTGAAGATTGCCGCCCTGGCAGTCAGTCTCAAAAAGCTTAGTTACAACAGTACCGCACTTACCTATAAAGAACTTCATGATGAAAACCTCCTATTGGCATTTAATCAATTAAAACCATTATATCATTTGTGCGTTTTAATGGCTTTTGTACGGTCAATTGAAAATCATTATGCTGGCGATATTTGCAAACGAGACTAAAACTTAATGGAAACGGCACAGGAACCACGGGAAATGCCCAAAAATAAAAGCTATTTAACTTAATTGTGCCCGCACCGTTATGTATAATCTCAGCGGAGATCAGAAATGACTCCGGTGGAAAAATTTATGTGAGGTGGAATGTATGGCAAACATTTTCGATTTTACGGGAAGAGTAGCCGTTGTTACAGGTTGCTCGACAGGACTTGGTGTTCAGATGGCTAAGGCTCTTGCTAATCAGGGCTGCAACATAGTAGCGATTGCTCGCCGTCAGAACCTCATTGATGAAGTTGCAGCAGAGATCGCTCAGACTTACGGAGTAAAGACACTCGCTGTAAAGCTTGATATTACAGATACTGATGCAGTAAATGCTGCAGTTGATGAGATCCTCGAGAAGATGGGCAGGATCGATATCCTCGTAAATAACGCAGGTACAGGCGCTGTTGCTCCCGCTGAGGACATTACAGATGAGCAGTTCATGAACGAGATGGACATCGACCTCTTTGGTTCATTCAGAATGGCAAGAGCAATCGCTAAGAAGGCAATGATCCCCGCTAAGTTCGGCAGAGTCATCAACATCGCTTCCATGTACGGTCTTGTCGGAAATAAGGTTGCACCTTGCTCACCTTATCATGCAGCAAAGGGAGGCGTTGTTAACCTCACAAGAGGTCTTGCAGCAGAGTGGGGTAAGTATGGAATCACAGTAAACTGCATCTGCCCCGGTTACTTCTACAGCCCTCTTACGAAGGAGACTCTCGATTCAGAGTTCTTCCAGGCTAATGCAAGAACAATGATCCCTCTCGAAAGATACGGAAATGACGGTGAGCTCGATACAGCTATCTGCTTCCTGTCTTCTCCCGCAACAACATACGTTACAGGCGTTAACCTCCCCGTAGACGGCGGTTATACCGCAATGTAACGGCTCAAACAGTTAATTCTCGTTTTTGAGTTTTTAATATTGCTGTGCAGGTCTTTTTATCAAAAAGACTTGCACAGTTTCTTTTTGTGTTAGAATTAGCCTTGGATAAGCAAGGGGGACGGATTTTTGGAAAACAGAGGCGACAGATTTATATTCTCTCGCAAAGAACTGAAGCGTGCGGCCAGAACAAGCTTTAAACATCACTACCTGATGTTTGTATTTACCTGCCTTATCGCCTTGATCCTGCAGGTAGAGTTTTTCGCTTCCGATAACATAATCAGCGTCAGACGTCAGGTTATTTCCGATGCGGCGCAGGCTGCTTATGAGCTTACGGGTTCTTCAAGCGTTAAGAATCTCGGGGATATTTATTCTGACATAGACGAAGACGCTGACTCACTTTACAAAGACGTCCGCCAATATCTTTATACCAAGAGCTTCGAAAACGAGAATACCGCCGAGATCTTCGGAAGAACTAAGGGAACATTGAACCAGATAATTAACTTCGTGGCAGAGAATACTTTTGTCGCGAATATCTATTCGATCATTACCCAGTTTGTCGGGTCGGAAAGTGTGGCCCGGTATATTATGATCATCCTTACGCTCCTGGTGACTGCGTTCCTGTGGCTTTATTTCCGTAATATTTATATAGCCGTGAGCCGAAGGATATTCCTCGAGGGCAGGATCTACAAAAAGATCCCGTTCTCCAAGTATCTGTTCTTCATCAAGATGAAAAGGTGGACCAGAGCATCGTTTGCGATGGGTATTAAGAGCGTACTGGAATTCATCTCTATGATGACTATAGTAGGCTGGCCTGTAGTGCATTACGGTCTGTACCTCGTTCCTTATATCGTTGCCGAGAATCCTGACGTAAGACCTTTTGAAGCAGTAAAGCTCTCATGGAACATGATGAAGGGCAATAAGTTTAAGCTCTTCCTTTTGACCCTGAGCTTCCTCGGCTGGAATATCCTGGGATTCCTGACCTTAGGACTGGGCAACATCTTTTATGCAAACCCTTACATGATCAGCTGCTATGCCGAATTCTACACGGAACTCCGAAAGTTCTGCAAAGAGAAGAACATGCCCGGCACAGAGCTGCTTAATGATACATATCTCTTCGTAAGAGCAGATTCCAATACTCTTCTTGAGACTTACGAAGATGTGATCACCGAGCTTCAGAAGCCGGAATATTCTACGGAAGGCCTTGAGACAAGGCGTACCAAGTTCTTCGCTAAATACTTCGGCTTTGTCATTACGTACAGCAAGGACGAGAATGAGTACGAGAAGCGTGAGGCATTAAAGCAGAGAATGAAAGCTCTTAAGCTTCAAGCTGACGGCGCGGTATATCCTTCAAGGCTTTCACCCATACCTGAGCAGAGAAGAATAACTGCCCTCGATAATATCCATTACCTCAGGCACTATTCGCTCTCGTCTCTGACATTCATGTTCTTCATCTTTTCGTTCGTCGGCTGGGCATGGGAGCTTTTCTACTACTTCCTCATGAAGGGAAAGCTCATCAACCGCGGAGTACTCCATGGCCCCTGGCTCCCGATATACGGATTCGGCGGAGTGTTTATCCTGCTGCTCCTTAACGTTTTCCGTAAAAGACCGTTTATATTTACCATCATGACTATGGTCCTTTGCGGAACGGTAGAGTATTACACAGGTGTCGTGTTAGAGTACTTCCTGCACCGGAAATGGTGGGATTACAGCGGATACTTCCTCAATATCAACGGCAGGATCTGTGCAGAAGGATTGTTTGTATTCGCCGTAGCCGGCGTATCGTTCACCTATGTCTTTGCACCGATCCTGGATAATCTGATACGAAAGATCAATAAGCATATCCTCAGGTGGTTCTGTATCGCGCTGTGCGCTCTCATAGTTTTCGATACGATCTACACATGGACGATCAAGCCTAACTCAGGTTACGGCATCACCGGCAGCTTCGATCACGATGAAGACCCGGTTTACACAGAGCAAACCGAATAACGTTTACAGACTGGTCAGGAAATTGATAGCTTGTGCGGCAAGGCCTGTTGCGAGAAGTACTGCAAAGATAACGATGCAGATGATCGCATAGCAGAAGTAGGATCTTGCAAAATTCCTCTTGTTGATGTTCCTTGAGAACGAGCAGATTATCAGCAGAATGAAGCCTACTACCGGTATTGAGAACAAAAGCTGATAGCCGAAATAGCCCCACATCGAGATCGGACGATACTCGGCAGGTATGTTGTTGTGTTCCATATGTTTTTCTCCCTTATTCATAGGTCTTTTTTAACAAAAAAAGACCGTTTTCGATAAGCGTAAATATAGCACATATAACTTGTATTTCCTTTAAGAAAATGTTAATTTACCTCATATTGTTTATTAAGAGGGAAGAGTTATGGAGAAGAAGCCTTTTGTTACTAAGAGCCAGATCGAAGAGATCACAAAATCATACCACACGCCGTTCTACATTTACGATGAGAAGGGCATCCGCGAGAACTGCAAACGCGTAAAAGAGGCATTTGCCTGGAATAAGGGCTTTAATGAGTTTTTCGCCGTAAAGGCAACACCTAATCCTTATATTCTGGATATCATCAACGATTACGGATTCGGCTTTGACTGTTCTTCGGAGGCAGAGCTTATTCTTGCTGACGCTGTAGGCGGACCGATCATGTTCTCATCAAATGACACACCTGCAAGAGAGTACGCGCTCTGCGCCAATCTCGGCGGCATCATCAATCTTGACGATATCACTCATATCCCGTTCCTTGAGTACATCTTAGGACCTGTTTTCCCTGAGGTGATGAGCTGCAGATATAATCCGGGCGGAGTATTCAAGCTCAGCAACGGCATCATGGATAATCCGGGCGATTCCAAGTACGGAATGACAAAGGAGCAGCTTATCGAGGCTTACACACAGCTCAAGGCTCACGGCGTAAAGAAGTTCGGAATCCACGCTTTCCTTGCAAGTAACACTGTTACAAACGAATATTATCCTACTCTTGCGGGCCAGCTCTTTGAGCTCGTAGTAGAGATCGCAGAGAAGGTAGGCATCGAATTCGCTTTCGTAAATCTCTCAGGCGGCGTAGGCATCGGATACAGACCTGAAGATACCCAGAACGACATCATGGCTATCGGTGAGGGCGTAAGAAAGCAGTTCGAGCGTGTTCTCGTTCCCGCAGGCATGGGCGATGTTGCTATCTATACCGAGATGGGCAGATTCATGCTCGCTCCTTACGGCATGCTCATCACCAAGGCTGTTCACGAGAAGCACATCTATAAGGAATATATCGGTGTAGACGCATGCGCAGCAAACCTCATGAGACCTGCTATGTACGGCGCATATCATCACATTACGGTTCTCGGTAAGGAGGATGAGCCCTGCAGCTTCAAGTATGATGTCACCGGAAGCCTCTGCGAGAATAACGACAAGTTCGCGATCGACAGGATGCTACCTAAGATCGATATGGGCGATTATCTTGCTATTCACGATGCAGGCGCGCATGGTTTTGCAATGGGCTACAACTATAACGGAAGACTCTGGTGCGCAGAGCTCCTGCTCAAGGAAGACGGATCAGTAGAAGAGATCAGAAGGGCACAGACGCTCAATGACTACTTCGCTACGTTCGATAACACCAAGTACGCTGATAAGCTCATCGGGAACTGATACTGATAAGGCCCGTATTTATTGCGTTTGCGGCATTTTGACCGTCTCTTTAATCACTAAAATCAAGGTTCTGTGATTGTGCAATATGCACAAAAACAGAACCTTTGTGTTATGCAATCTGTTAAGTAAATCCATTGTTTGCAGCGGGGATGAAGAGTACTATGTAGCTGTCCAAAGGGAAAGCCTTTGGGGATAGTAAAAAAGGAATTTATACCATACAAGGAGGTATTACATAATGAAAGCTTTTTACTTAGACAACATTGATGTTGCAACACTTATGAAGGCACTTGATCAGTGCAAGGGCAGCGTAATCCTTCTTACGGATGAAGGTGACCGCTTCAACCTTAAGAGCAAGCTCAGCCAGATCACAGGTATCATGAAGCTTATCGAGGGAGGAATCGTCTGCAACGCTAAGATCTCCTGCTCTGATCCTGACGATGAGGCTATGCTTTTCAGACTTAACCTTTTCGGAAAGGTTGAGGAAGAGGATAAGGCTTGATCCTTATCTTTATCTGAGAAATAACGAAAGTTTTTGAGTTATAAATGGGGCTGTCTTAATTTGAGACAGCCCCGCTTTTTTGTTATTCGGTTCTTGTTATAAAGCTGTTATGCCTGTCAGAGGAAATGTAAATGCCACATTATTCTGAGTCAACTTCATAAAAAACAGGCTGATTGCTCCGGCTTGATATTGACGCTGTGTCAGAATGGATATAGAATGATATTGACATTGTGTCAGAATAATATCCGAATATGAGGAATTACACATGCCTAAAGGATCGCCGGAATTAACAGCAGCCAGAAAAGAAGAGATAATCAATGCCTGTGAGAAGCTGTATGAGACCATGAGCTTCAAGGATATTACGTTGAAAGAGATCGGTAATGTCACGTCTTTTACGAGGACCTCGATCTATAACTATTTTCAGACAAAAGAAGAAATATTCCTCGCGCTCTATACCAGAGAATACGACCGGTGGAACAACGATCTTTTCAATATCCTTAATGAAAACAGCAAAATGGAAAAAGAGCAGTTATCCGAAAAGATCGCATCTTCCATTGCAAAACGGGAGCAGCTCTTAAAGCTTTTGTCGATGAATAACTACGATATGGAGTCAAACAGCAGGCCGGAGCTTTTGGTATCGTTCAAGATGTCTTACGGGGAATCCATCAGAAATATGAACCTGATACTGACAAAGTTCTGTCCCCGGATGACGGAAAATGAAATAAGGAATTTCATCTACGTTTTCTTCCCGTTTATGTTTGGCATCTATCCTTATACATCTGTAACAGAAAAACAGCGCGAAGCGATGAACAAAGCGCATGTTGATTTTACGTATCAGACGGTGTTTGAGATAACAAACACCTGCATTTTGAGACTACTTAAATAGTGAGGACCTGATCAGTATGAAATACGCAAAACTCGGAAATTCAGATCTTAATGTATCCCGTATATGCATGGGGTGTATGGGTTTTGGAAACGCAACGGCAGGACAGCACAGCTGGACTGTTGATGAGGAGCATTCAAGAGAGATAATCAAGCGTGGTCTTGATCTTGGTGTTAATTTTTTCGATACGGCCATAGCGTATCAGAACGGCACGAGCGAGCAATATCTCGGAAGAGCACTCCGTGATTTTGCCAGGCGGGATAAAGTGATCGTTGCTACCAAATTTCTTCCGCGCTCCCGTGACGAGATCGAAAGAGGTGTTACAGGTCAAAAACATATCGAAGACATGATCAATGCCAGCCTTAAGAATCTTGGGATGGATTATGTGGATCTGTACATATATCACATGTGGGACTGGAATACACCGGTTTATGATATCCTTGATGGCCTTAACCGTGTCGTAAATGAGGGAAAAGCTCGTTATATCGGCATTTCCAATTGTTTTGCATGGCAGATTGCAAAGGCAAATGCTATAGCGGAGAAAGAAGGCTTCCGGAAGTTCGTTTCGATCCAGGGACACTATAATCTTATCTTCCGTGAAGAAGAAAGGGAGATGGTCCCATATTGCGAAGAAGAGAATATAGCGCTTACCCCATACAGTGCCCTTGCCGGCGGACGTCTCGCCAGAAGACCGGAAGAAGGCAATACCAAAAGGGCAACTGAAGACAGCTATGCAAAGTTCAAATACGATGCCACAGCGGATAAAGACAATGTGATCATAGAAAGAGTTGCAAAGATCGCTGAAAAGCGCGGAGTAACTATGACAGAGGTATCTCTTTCCTGGCTTATTTCAAAAGTTACTTCACCTGTTGTGGGTGCAACGAAGATTCACCACATAGAAGGTGCGGTGAAGGCAACCGGTCTTGAACTCACGGATGAAGAGACTGCGTATCTCGAAGAGCTATATGTGCCGCATCCTCTTGCAGGCGTGATGGCTCAGAACAGACCCTCTGATTCAAAAAGAAAACATGTATGATCCTCAAAAACATGGACAAGAAAGGAGATCGATCAATATGAGTGAAAGAATTATACAGACTGCCGGAAGAGATCAGCTCGGGGATTTTGCTCCGATGTTTGCTCATCTGAACGATGACGTACTTTTTGGTGAAGTGTGGAATGACGGAGCACTTGATCTAAAGACTAAATGTATAATTACAGTTGTGTCCCTCATGGCTTCCGGGATCACGGATGCTTCTCTGACATATCACCTTCAGAACGCTAAAAAGAACGGTGTGACGAAAGAAGAAATCGCATCGATAATCACGCATGCGGCCATGTATACAGGTTGGCCTAAAGGCTGGGCCGTATTCCGTCTTGCCAAAGACGTGTGGAATGAAGATGTGCCTGAGCTTAATGAGAAAGACAGATATCAGAACACGATCTTTTTTCCTGTCGGCGAGCCCAATCCTTACGGGGAATTCTTTGTCGGCCGAAGCTATCTTGCACCGTTATCGGTAGAACAGGTCCCTGTTTTTAATGTAACGTTTGAACCCGGATGCAGAAACAATTGGCACATCCACCATGCAAAAAAAGGCGGCGGCCAGATGCTGGTCTGTATAGGCGGAAGAGGCTATTATCAGGAATGGGGAAAGGACGCAATAGAGATGACTCCGGGCACTGTGGTCAATATCCCTGCCGAAGTAAAGCATTGGCACGGAGCTGCCCCCGATTCATGGTTCTCTCATCTTGCGATCGAAGTCTCAGGCGAAGACACAAGCAACGAATGGCTTGAAAGAGTTGACAGTGAAGAGTACGGAAAACTGAAATAACGGAGATCTTTTATGAAAAAGCTAATTCTTATTATGACATCAGGCTTATTGATGTTAGGACTTACTGCCTGTGGCAGTAACGCTCCGTCTGATGTATCTGAAAAAACAGATGCTTCAGAAATTGAGAGCACGCTAGTGTCCGGACCGTCAGAAGGTACCTTGGAAAAGGAAACTGAAGGATCATCACCCGAATCATCCGGGGATAAGGGAAAAGAAGTGCTGGTCGTTTATTTTTCCGCTACCGGCAATACTAAAGGCGTTGCGGAGCTGATAGCCGATATTACAGATGCCGATATTTATGAGATCAAGGCATTGCAGGAATATACGAGTGATGACCTTAACTGGAACGATGATGACAGCCGTACGACCAAAGAGCAGAATGATGCTTCTGCTCGTCCCGAAATAGGCAGCGACCCCTTGTCGCTTGACGGTTATAAAACGATTTACATCGGTTATCCGATATGGTGGGGTCAGGAACCGCGTATCATGGATACTTTTGTTGAAGGATACGATTTCAGCGGAATAACCGTGATCCCGTTCTGTACGTCTGGCAGCAGCGGCATCGGAAACAGCGGCAATGCTCTTTCTGCAAATGCCGGAAGCGGCAACTGGCTTGAAGGCAGGAGATTCGGAGCAGACGTGTCAAGAGAAGAGCTCGAATCCTGGATAAACGGTCTACAGGACTAAAAAGTGACACTTGACCACCTCTAAAACATGTTACTTTGCGGCATTGCTTTTCGCAAAAAAAGGGCTGTCTTTCTTTAGGACAGCCCTATGTTATGAATGGTATTAATCGACCGGTCATTCGCGCTCATCGATCGGATGATACTTGACTCTGGACTGAACGCTCTTGTAGGCAGGACGTATGATCTTGCCCTTGCCGTTGAGCTCTTCCAATCTGTGAGCAGACCAGCCGGAGATCCTTGCGATGGCGAAGAGGGGAGTGTAGAGCTCCATGGGGATGCCGAGCATCGAATAAACGAAGCCGCTGTAGAAGTCGATGTTGGCAGATACGCCCTTGTAGATCTTGCGCTCTGCGGCGATAAGCTCTGCAGAGAGCTTTTCGACTCTTTCATAGAACTCGAATTCCTTTGTGCGTCCCTTTTCTGCCGAGAGATCTCTGACGTAGCGCTTGAAGATCTGGGCTCTGGGATCGGAGATCGAATAAATCGCGTGTCCCATACCGTAGATAACGCCTGAACGGTCGAATGCATCCTTGTGGAGGATCCTCTCGAGATAAGCGAGGATCTCATCGTCATCTTCCCAGTCGGAGATGCTCCTCTCGAGCTCTTTGAACATCTTGACTACCATGATGTTCGCACCGCCGTGCTTAGGTCCCTTGAGGGAGCTTAATGCAGCTACTACAGATGCATAAGTATCGGTGCCTGAACTGGTTACAACGTGTGTTGTAAACGTGGAGTTGTTACCGCCGCCGTGCTCTGCGTGAAGCATGAGAGATACGTCTAAGATCTTTGCTTCGAGAGGTGTGAACTTGTTGTCGGGTCTTAACATGTAGAGGAAGTTCTCTGCTGTCGAAAGATCCGGCCTCGGTCTGTGAACTACGAGGGAATCACGGTCAAGGTAATAGCGCATTGCATTGTAGCTGTGTACTGCAAGGCTCGGGAAAATGGAGATCAATTCCAAAGACTGTCTTAAAACATTCGGAAGCGAGATGTCTGCAGCCTGTGTATCGTAAGCATAGAGGTTAAGAACACCTCTCTGGATGTTGTTCATAAGGTCAGAAGAAGGCTTCTGCATGATTACGTCTCTGAAGAAGTTCTTGGGCATCTTAGAGCGCGCCTCAACAAGAAGACTCCTGAATCTTCTTAATTCCTCTTCATTCGGAAGCTTTCCGAACAAGAGAAGATACGTGGTCTCCTCAAATCCGTAATGCATCTCTTCGGGCTGGCCCTTGATCATGTCCTTTACGTTGATTCCGCGATAGAACAGTTCGCCCGGAGCAGGTACGGTCTCGCCGTCAACGACTTTAGTCGCGTTGACTTCGGAGATCTTTGTAAGACCTGTGAGAACACCCTTACCGTTAACGTCTCTTAAGCCGCGCTTGACATCGTATTTGGTGTAGAGTTTGGGATCTATGGCATTAGACTGACATATCTCCGCAAGACGGCTGATCTCGGGGGTTATCTTAGAGTAATTATTTTGAGCCATAAGACCTCTCCTTTCTGTAGCTTAAGGCAGCATGTGTACAGACACATGTTCTAATATTCTAAAGGATAGAAATGGGTAAAGCAATTAAATCAGGTATCCGCCGTTTACGCCGATGATCTGGCCGGTGATAAAAGATGCTTTGTCAGACTGCAGGAAATACAGTGTCTCGGCGATCTCTTCAGGGTCTCCGAGCCTGCCTTCGGGAGTGTCGTCACAGATCGCTTTGCGGTCTTCTTCTCCGAAGCCTTTCATCATGTCTGTCTCGATAGCTCCGGGCGATACCGCGTTGACTCTGATGCCTGAAGGGCCAAGCTCTTTTGCAAGTGATTTGATGTATGAATCCACTGCACCTTTGCTTGCCGAATAAAGCGCTTCGCAGGATGCGCCTGTCTGTCCCCACATTGAAGATACAGCCAGAATAACGCCTTTGCCCTGTCTTACCATATGGGGAATAACTTCGCTTGTGAGGTTAAAGAGTCCGCCGAAGTTAGTGTCCATGATATCCCTGTAATCTCCGAATCCCATATCCTGCGCAAGTCCTGAACGGGCGATGCCGGCATTGGAGATAAGAACGTCGATATTGCCGTTTTCGCTGATTGCGTCATTTACGGCTTTGGAAACACTTTCAGGCTCTTTTACATCGCAAACGAAATAACTGACATCGTCAACGGCGTCTTCGTTCCTGCCTGTGCGGCTCAATGATGATACTTTGTATCCCTTGCGTGCGAAAAGCTCCACGCAGGCTCTGCCGATCCCGCGGCTGCCACCTGAAATCAAAAGATGCGGCATTAGATTATCCCCCTTAAATCTTATCCTTCCTGATATTTTACACGATTCCGGGAAAGCTTGCCTGCCCCCTTAAGAAACTTCGGTTTTACAAGACAGCACTTAATATATATAATATCAAGGTTGAATTGGAGGATTCCTATAATGTCTAAGTCAAAGAAGGGCGCTAAGCCTGAAGAGAAAGATATAAAGATCAACGAGGAAGAAGAGATCACAGAGTCTGAAGCTGTTGATACAGAAGAGGATTCTGAAGAGATCGAAGCTTCCGTAGAAGCTGAAGATACTGAAGAAGCAGCTGAAGAAGCAGAAGAAGAGTCTGAAGCTGAATCCGGAGAAGATGCTTCTGATGATGCTGAAGAAGATTCTGATGATTCCGAAGAAGAGCCTGAAGAAAAGAAGCCTGTGGAAAAGAAGCCCAAGGCTAAAAAGTCTAAGTCTTCTGACAATGAGTTCGTAAATCTTCCTTTTATCGAGAAGTGCAAGAAAGATCCGCTCATTCCTGTCTCACTCCTTCTGGCATTCGTCATGATCATCGTTGCAGTTATCTACTTCCTGCTTCCGAGTGTCAAAGCTCCTACCATGAATATGACGCTTGAAGAATTCGAGAACGGATTCAATCAGTGTGACACGACAATGTATTTCTTTGAGAGCGGTTTTGATATCAGCATCAAGAAGATCGATTACATTGACCGTTCCGCAAATCCCGGTATCTTAGGCGAGACCGAGACACTCTTTTATGACAGCCGCTATGTTGATTACTTCACGGGCCACGCTTCTGTTCTTTACGATGCCGGACTTGAAGGCGCTACAAGAAAGACTGACGGCCAGCTCACACATGTAAGAGTCTATATCGCTTACGATGAGGGAAGCCAGGACGAGTGGGTCAGAGTCTGGATGTTCTTCGCAAGCACGCTGCAGGCTCTCTATCCGGATATGACCGAGTTCGATGCCAAATATCTTGCTCTCAATGAGATGAGTGATTATGCAGGCGACGGAATGTACGTTAAGATGGGCGATATCGCTTTCAGATGGATCGCCGTAAAACCCGGAGTAGGCGGACACGAGAGCGGTTACATTGTTATCGAAGCAGTTCCCGCAAAGATCTTAAGCGACGCGCAGATTGCAAGGACATTTGAAGAACCGGTTCCTTCTTCTGAATCTGAGTCTGCTGTATCTGAGACAAGCGCTTCAGCAACTTGAGTTAAAACAGGATCTATCAAACGATAAGGGGCTTTACGGCCCCTTATCTTTTTGCTTGGAAAGTATTACGCTTCAGGAATTATATCCGGATCTGCTTCATTGCTTTTAGCCTTGGGTTCTTTGGCTTTTACCATTTCTGTCAGGCTGAAATCCTTTGCGTTCCCGTTTTTTCTTTTCGGGCAAAAGCGCTGAAGACAATGAGGGGCAGACATGTGTAGATGGGATAGGCGAATCTGAATTCGTCATGCATGAGCGTTGCTATCAGGATCGTAGCTACAAGGCACAATACAGGCAGCGTGATGAGAGTATTCCTGCGCTTGTAATAGATGCAGTATGCGAAGCAGAACAGGATTATCCATACATGCAGACCTACATTATATGTTTGGACGAGAATAGCGTTTTCATCGGTAAACCATCTTACATATTCGTGGAAAGTCTCGTATGCGGCAGGAGAGTTTACAGTGAGCCTTAATCCGTCTTCCTCGCAGACTCCGTCCCACCATTTCATCCAGTAATATGAGCACGGATTCCAGTAGCCGGATGTCTGGTCGACCCACGCGCGGGTGGCGAGGACGGGGTGTCTTATTACGATGGTAAACCATGTGCCAAGGCACTGGAACGGGTGGTCCTTGATGTATTGCTGGTTACCCTCATAGCGGATAACGTCTCTTGCGTAATCGTAGATCCTGGGATTGTATCTTTCTTCCATTCTCTCGATAGAAGCGACCTGATCTAAGACGGCCCTCTCGCTGTCCGTGAAATCGTAATTCTCCCTGGCGATCCTTGTAATCTGCTGGACAGGGATAGAGAGCATCTCGACCGTGTCGGCCTGAGGGATGTTCATCGCTTTGAGAATGGGGAATTTCATAACGAGAGCTACGATCAAGGATGCCAAAAATGCGAAAAGAATCTTCTTATCGATCTTCTTCGTGATGACGGCGACTATGGCAAAGATGACGATGAGCAGCAGGAATGCCGGCAGACCGTTGCTTCTTAAGAGATTAAAGCCGACGCCTGTCAGAAAGAGCATTGCGTAATTGACTAACTGCCTCTTGCCGAGCTTTTTGAAGATCCTGTAGAGGTATATGGTGAAGAGGCAAACGACGGCGCCGTAAAGGCTGTCCTTCCAGAGCGTGAAACTGAAGATGATGTGGCAGGGCGTCAGAAGGAACCATATGAGCCAGCCTGCCGCGAAGAGCCTTCTGCCGCCGGCTTCGATGATGGTGGAGATCATAAAAGCGAAGGTAGCGGCCATGAAGATGATCTGGAAGATCGTATATGTTGCGACTGCGGCATTTATATCATGGAAAACAGCCATTCCGATGTTATAGAAAATGGCGATTATCCATGTATGGTATACGGGATGGTGATTCGAATAATCGCCTGTAACTATCTGGTGGATCTGGTTCAAGCTGTCCGAGCAGATCTGTCCGGGATATGAGCAGAGGAAGAAGACCAGCATATAAAAGGCTGCAAGCAAAGTGAAGCAGACGATGAACCATATTGCCGGATCTGCAGGCTTGTCCTGCTTTGCGATGTCATGCTTTGCAAGAAGGCTGTCACAGAATCTGAAGATATTAATGAATACCACACCTGCAGAGCAGAACAGCAGCAAGATGGTGATCAGCTGCGATGTGACAGGAAGGTACTTGTAGTGCTCGTAATTGGCAACGGCTACCATGACACCGAAAAGTGCCGCGAAGCCCAGGAGGACTTTGGATCTGTACTTCTTGTCCTTTTCGCTTACTTCATTGGATTCTTTAGAAAAGACAGCCTGATTTATTATGAATGCGAAGATCGCGAAAACGCCTGTTATCAGATATACGACTCTGGAAGAGGTTTTCTCGGGCCGGCCGAAATAGCAAAGGAAATAAACAAGTCCGATAAACGAACAGATCGCGTATGCCGGTCCCTTGAACAGTTTGGATGTCATCCTTAGAGCTCCTTGGAAACATTATGTCTCAGACATCAATGATTCTAACATAGAATGACTTCTTGTGGGCCTGACATGGCGTTTTGCGGACAATTTAGAAGGCAAAATAAAAAGCTGTCTTGTGAGGATCCTTAAGATCTGCTCGTAAGACAGCTTTGAAAACTGGCAGGGGAGACACGATTTGAACGCGCAACCGGCGGTTTTGGAGACCGCTGCTCTACCGTTGAGCCACTCCCCTGTGTTGCAACGAACAGTTTAATAGTTGGTTTGCACTATGTCAAGGGTAATGTTAAGATTGAACCGACTTTGTATATATATTATTTAAGGAGATACTCTATGAGATTAGCAGTTATCGGTACCGGCAATATGGGCAAGGCCCTTCTGGGCGGATTCGTTAAGGGCGGAGTTATCAGCCCGTCAGAAGCATGGTGCTTTGATGTTTTTCCTGAAGCTTGTAAGAAATGTGCCGATGATCTCGGCGTTAACGCAGCTTCTTCTGCAAAAGAGGCAGTTGAGGGTGCAGACTATATCCTGATGGCCGTAAAGCCCATTCATTTTGACGATGCTCTCAAGGGCATCAAGGACAGCCTTAAGCCTGAGGCTATCGTGCTTTCGATTGCTGCAGCAGTTACCTGCGACAGGATCGGCAAGATCTTAGGCGAAGGCAGGAAGTTCGTAAGGATCATGCCCAACACGCCTGCACAGGTAGGATTAGGCGTTGCGGCTGTATGTCCCGTCGGTCTTACTGATGAGGAATCAGCTTTTGTTCTTAAGCTCCTTAATACTTGCGGAGAGACGATCCTCTGCGATGAGAATACATTAGATGCTATCGGCTGCGTATCCGGTACGGGTCCTGCTTATGTTATGCTCTTTATCGAAGCTATGGCAGACGCGGCAGTCAGCCTCGGAATAAAGAGAGCAGATGCTCTTAAGATCGCTGCTGCCACAGTGGCAGGCTCCGGCAAGCTCGCTTTGGAGACAGGCACACATCCTGCAGTGCTTAAGGACATGGTCTGCTCACCCGGAGGCACTACGATTGCCGGCGTTATGGCGCTCGAAGAGAACGGCCTCAGGAATGCGGTCATCAAATCCGTTACCGCTGCTTACGATAAGACGCAGGAGATGAAGGGCAACAAGTAAGCCCGCTCATATGGCATTGATCAGCGAAGTAACAATCTATACTGACGGAGCTTGTTCGGGCAATCCCGGACCGGGCGGCTGGGCAGCTATTCTCATGGCCGGAGGAGCCAAGAAAGAGCTCTCTGGCGGAGAACGCGATACGACTAACAACCGTATGGAGCTCATGGCGGTAATCGAAGGCCTTGCTGCTCTTAAGCGCCCCTGCAAGGTGGATGTCTACAGCGACAGCGCTTATGTCGTAAATGCATTCAGCCAGAACTGGATCGAGAAGTGGATCAGGAACGGCTGGAAGAACAGTGCCAAGGCTGAAGTGGCCAACAGCGATCTGTGGATGAGGCTTATTGAGCTTACGAACACACACAATGTCACTTTCCATAAGGTCAAGGGGCATGCCGAGAATGAATTCAATAACCGCTGTGATGAGCTCGCGGTAGCCGAGTGGAAGAAGATCAGCGAGGGAAAAGGGTAGATACATGGGCAAGATCAATTGCAGTGACGATATGCTTTTCGAGAAGACCATCGATAAGAAGACGGTCTTTGAAGGCAGGGTCTTTGATGTTGAGATAAAGAAGATCATAACGCCCGAAGGCAAGGAGAGCTTTAGAGAGATAGTCAAGCATCACGGCGGAGCCTGTATCCTCCCGCTTGATGACGAGGGCAACTGCTATCTGGTAAAGCAGTTCAGGAGCCCTTTTGAGACGGTAATGCTCGAAGCTCCCGCCGGCAAGATCGAAGAGGGAGAAGATCCCCTGACCTGCGCTGCAAGAGAGATAACTGAAGAGACCGGTCTTACCGCGGGAAATATCGAGAGCGTAGGCGCTATAGCAGCTACGCCGGGTTACTGCAGTGAGATCATAAGTCTTTTTATCGGAACCGGTCTTGAGTACAAGGGCGGCACGCCGGACGAAAATGAGTACATCTCTACTGTTAAAATGCCTCTTAAAGATGCTGTTGAGATGGCAGACAGTGGTACGATTAGAGATGCCAAGACAATGGCGCTTTTATATAAGGCTGCTAGGAGGTTAGGGATTTGAGCAGGGACACATCGCGCAAGGAAGCTGCAGGAGTAGTATTGTTCTTCTTTGCAATTGCAATGATATTGATATTCTATTTGCCTGTTTCCCTGACAGGCGTTATCGGCGCGACCGCAAAGAGCTTCTTCTTCGGTCTCGTAGGCGTCGCCGCATATGCGATCCCCGTGTACATCCTCTACGTTGCTTTGGATGTTTTCTTTGAGAAGAGACAGGGCGTATCGGGAATAAGAGTCAGGAGTATGATCCTGCTTCTGGTCTCCGTATCTGCGCTCATTGCGCTCATCTCCATGGATATGGTCTATTTCGAGGGCCTGTGCCAGATGAACGACGGAAAGACGTCGGCACTTAAAGCTTTATCTCTCCTTTGGGATTCAGGCGAGAAATCAGAGCTCATCAATAATCCTGCCAGCTCTTCATTCACATTGACCGGCGGCATCATCGGAGGTTCTATCGCCGTAGCGCTTTATAAGGTGACAGGCACAGTGATAGGAATCCTCGCTATCATAGTTTTCCTGCTTACCCAGATCCTGCTCGTCTTCAGAGTTTCCATCAAGGCCACTGCCAGGAAGACCGCGCAGGCTATAAGCACTGCATCAGGCAAGGTCTATAACTCCGTGGTAAGCCACAAGGACCAGAAGTACAAAGATCCGAACTACCAGATGTATTCAGGCAACGGATACAGTGACACAAATATTCACAGAGCAAGACAGAGTGCAGGTACGACAGTCATCTCTTACGGTGACGGCAGTGTGATCCCGCCCGTAAATACTCCTGATTACGGCTCGCGTTTTGTCCAGAACAATCCTAATCCAAGCGGACGTGCGCCCCAGAAGCAGGGCCCTTTCATGACCAATATGCCTATCGACGGCGCTTCGGGCTTTGCCGATGTTGACAAGATGACCGGCGGACAGATCCATGCTGTCGACCAGGAGCCGGGCAAGCTTGCTTTCAATGAGAAGGAATACAATGTCTCAAACGGCCAGGAAGGTTCTGCCGACTTCGGTTATATCACGGATCCTTTGAACCTTCCGAATGCAGCGAAAACCAAGAAGCAGAGAAAGACTTTATCGTTCCTTGATCCCAAGAGGAAAGATGATTTTTACGATCTTTCCGATTCCAAGGATAAAGACCAGGGCGGTCCTGATGATGTCAACGATGCTCCCGAAGGCCCGTATGAGGTCGGCGAAGAATACGGCTCGGCTTACGATTATTCAGAGCCTGACCGTTCGGTAAGAGAGCCGAAGATCAATCTCTCACAGTACGAAGACGATAGCATTGAGGAAGTAAAGCCTGCCGCAGCACCTGCACCGGCTGACGGCATCACTATCAATGCCGGCAATGATAATACTGCGGGTTACAGCACAACTGAGGGAAGAATACTCAAAACTTCTTCACGGGCTAAATCTGTTCCGGTTACTCCCGGAATCGAGTTTGCAGAAGAGACAAAGCAGCACGAAGCACAGCTCCGTGCCCAGAGAAGAAAACTCAGAAATTACAAGCCTGCTCCTACCACGCTTTTGGCACCTGACATCAAGCAGCGTGCGGATGCTGACCTTGAAAGAAAGCTTAAGGCCAAGGCGCAGAAGCTTGAGGAAGCCCTCAAGAGCTTCGGTATCGTTGCAAGAGTAGTTAATATCACTCACGGACCTTCCATCACCAGATTCGAGCTGACGCTTGAGACCGGTACCAAGGTATCGAGAGTCACAAATCTCCAGGATGACATCATGCTCGCAATGGCTGCCATTTCTATCAGAATCGAAGCGCCTATTCCGGGCAAGAGCGCGATCGGTATCGAGATCCCTAACGACACTGCTACGGCTGTACAGTTAAGAGGTCTTGTCGAGACAAAGGAATTCAAGGCCGCATCTCCTCTTACTGTTGCTTTGGGAAGAGATATCCCCGGAAGACCTATCTATTGTGACCTTGCCAAGATGCCTCACCTCATGATCGCAGGCTCTACAGGTTCAGGTAAGTCTGTATGTATCAACTCCATCCTTACAAGTATCCTCGTTCATTCTTCTCCTGAAGAAGTCAGAATGATCCTTGTTGACCCTAAGGTAGTTGAGCTTTCAGTTTATAACGGCATTCCTCATCTCATAATGCCGGTCATCACAGACCCTAAGAAAGCTGCAGGCGCTCTTAACTGGGCAGTTAATGAGATGCAGAGAAGATATAAGCTTTTCGAGGAGGGCCAGGTAAGAGATATCAAGGGCTTTAACGAGAAGTATAAGAACGATCCTCAGGTAGAGCATCTGCCTTTGCTGCTTATAGTTATCGACGAGCTTGCCGAGCTCATGATGGTAGCCGCAAAGGAAGTAGAGACATATATCTCAAGACTTGCGGCACTCGCCAGAGCTGCAGGCATCCATCTGCTTATTGCCACACAGAGACCTTCCGTTGATGTCATCACGGGTGTAATCAAGGCAAATATCGGTTCGAGGATCGCTTTCGCAGTTACTTCAGGTGTTGACTCAAGGACCATTCTTGATTCATACGGAGCAGAAAAGCTCCTCGGTAAGGGCGACATGCTCTATGCGCCTATGAGTGCTCCCCAGCCTATAAGAGGACAGGGCGCATTCCTTAAGGATGAAGAGGTTGAAGATGTTGTCGAATGCCTCAAGAAGCAGTATGGCGCAATGTACGATGAAGCCATCATCAAGGATATAGACAGAGTCACAGAAGGCGGTGACCAGGTCCTCGGAGGTTCATCATCCGGCGGTTCATCAGGCGGATCTGAGAATGACGAACTGTTCAATCAGGCAGTCCAGACCGTACTTGAGAACGGCAGCGCGAGCGTATCAGTTCTTCAGAGAAGACTTGGCTTAGGTTACCCTAAGGCTGCAAGACTTGTTGACGAACTCGAGAAGAGAAAGATCATCGGACCATATGAAGGAAGCAAGCCCAGAAAGATCCTTATCACAGAGACCGAGTGGCTTGAGATGCAGGCGAGAAACAGTGGAAATGAATGAGATAAATGAACTTATCAACGGGAAGGCTAAAGAACTCGTTGAGATCTGCAAAGAAAAGAAAGTTACTGTCGGATTTGCTGAGAGCCTTACAGGCGGACTTATCTCGGCTTCTGTCGTTAATATCCCCGGAGCTTCCGCGGTATTCAAAGGCTCTGTAGTCTCATATACGAATGAGATAAAAGAGAATGTCCTGGGTGTTTCTTCTGAATTAATCAGCGAGCATACCGAAGTATCTGAAGAGTGCGCACTTGCCATGGCAAATGGCGGCGCTAAGGTCCTCGGGTGCGATCTTGTAGTCTCCGTAACCGGAATAGCCGGCCCTACAGGAGCCTTGCCCGGTAAGCCCATAGGCACGGTATTTTTGGGGTATTGTTATGAAGCACCGGATACTTTTGGTGATCATACCGGGACTTTAAGGTTGAATTTTGATGGAGACAGGGATACTATACGCTCCTATACTGTGCTTTCAGCTTTAGATGCGGCTGTCAGACTGGTTAAGGAAGGTAAAGCATAAGTGTCTGAAAAAACTAATTCGGAAGAAAGCAAGAAAACAATGTCTCCTGCCAAAAAGAAGGGGATGAGCTTTGCTTTATCTGCGATCATTGTCGGTATCGGTCTCATCATTACAAAAGGATCGGGTCTTATCCGCGACGTAATCGTTTCCTGGAAATTTACAGAGCCTGCGCTTCGCGACGCCTACATGCTCGCATTCAATATCCCGGATCTTTTTTATAACCTTCTTGTCGGCGGGGCAATCTATTCGACGATCGCTCCATACATGAGCGCACAACTGGCTGTAGGCAGGGAAAAAGAAGCCATAAAGGTCGTAAGCAAATTCATTACTGCAGTAAGTATCGTAATGATCATCTTCTGCTCTATAGGAACCATATTCTCAGAACCTTTATATAAGTTCTACAGCCTTTTCCATAATGTTAAGAATCCGGATATCCTGCCTTTGGCAGCACAGGCTTCCAAGCTTTTGTTCCCGCAGATCTTCTTCATTATGCTGGCGGCTCTTTGTAACGGAATCCTTATCGCATACAGAAGATTTACGATCACTTCGTTTGCGCCTGTCTTGTATAACATTCTGGTTATTGCAGCCATCTACATCTTCGGTGGAAATGATCTTACCCACCTGATGATGACGACAGGCGGAATCCTTGTGGCAGCTTTATTCAATTTCCTTTTCCAGTACGTATTGGGCTTTAAGCAGATGAGACAGTTCAAGCCCGCTTTTCATCTGGCTGACAGGGAGCTCTTTAAGGTTTTCAAACGTGCCGTACCGATCCTTATCTCGGCATCTGTAGTACAGATCAATGCGATCGTATTAAACAGTTTTGCTTTGCAGTTTGATGAGGGAAGCGTTTACTGTTTCAGAAACGCGAACTCGATCTGGCAGATACCTTATTCGGTATTTGTCGTAGCTATCACTACCGTAATGACTCCTGAACTTTCCGGCGATTACGAAGCAAAGAGATATCAGAAAGCTTCAGATCTCATTTCTCATTCAATGAGAAGCGCACTGTTCATGACCATTCCTTCAGCTGTTTTTATCGGAGTTTTGAATGTCGATGTCGTTAAGGCGGTTTACCAGTGGCATTCGGCATATACCAATGAACAGGCCCAGGTCGCGGCTACATTCCTTTTGGGCTTCTGCAGCGCAATAGTTACGGCAACTGTCGTTCACGTATTTAACCAGGCATTCTATGCGATAGGCCGGACCAAGATACCTTTGTTTGCAGGCATCTTGGGACTCGTGATCAATCCTGTTGCATGCAGCATAATGATCAAGCTCGGTGTGGGCCTCATGTCTTTATCTTTCGCTTATTCGATAACAAATATCTTCATGATGGTGCTTCTTGCAGTTACATACTGCAGACGCAAGGAGCTTGCTCCTCACGGCATCATCAAGTTCCTGCTTAAGAGCGTTGTCTGTGTAGCGGTCATGGCAGGCGTGGTATTTGTTATCAACATGTTCCTTCCTGCCCAGGGCGGAAAGGCAATGCAGCTCGGAATTTTTGCACTTAAGGCAGCGGTTGCCGTTGCAGTCTTCTTTGCCATGGCGGTCATCCTTCGTATGGAAGAAGCAACATACTGGATCGAGAGGGCAAAGAATATTTTCAAGAAGGGCAAGGCAAAGAGATCAACGACCTGATTCTTGTAACATAAGTTTTCAAATTTTAATGATAATATGTCATTAAGACTATTTGAGACTGTGAGGAACAGGATGCTGATGTCGAAGAACCGCTTTCTTAAGTTGATCTGTCTGTTCCTGACGGTCTTTTCTGTTTTATCCGTTTTTAGCAGCAGTGTTCCGGTTATTGCTTTAGATGATGCTTCTACGGCAGATGAATCCGCTGAAGAAGAGGATATCGATCCGATGTACTTCAAGTTCGTCGGACGTCTTTATGCGATAGTTACCCGTCAGATGCATGCCGATGAGAGCGAAAAGCACGATCTGGCAAAGAGCCTGAAGGGCGGAATCTCAGCCGCATATGATGTGATGTATCACTTCTATTTTTCCGATGCGTACAGGGAACTCGGCCAAAGCGACGAGGACTTTGTCGAGGACCTGTATACAGGTTGTTACGGGCGTTATGCTGACAATTCCGGTAAGAATTATTATGTGGGAAGGCTCGAATCCGGATACAGCAGATATCTGGTGTTCAGGGAGTTCCTATCTTCAAATGAATTCGTTAAGCTCTGCAGCAGCTACAATATCCGTATAAAGAAAATACTTATCAGCAATTATATAGACCACCTGAACGGCATGACCTGCATCTGTGACGACTATTATGATCTTGACAAGAACGGCAATCTCGACTGGTGCTATAAGAATGCCGCCAAGCATGTCCGCTGCATAAATGAGTTCTATTACACCAGTTCAACGAATTATTACATCATCGCCGACATTGATAACTGTTACATCATGATCTTCAAAGGCAGTGTAGGGCAGTGGTCTTTATACAAGATCTACCCTATGTCATGCGGCAAGCCGGGTCACGAGACCCCGAGAGGGAACTATAAAGTCACGGGCAAGCTGTCTTATTTCTATTCCCACGGCTCGCTCTGCTATTATGCGACGCAGTGGAACGGTCCTTATTACTTCCATAGTGTTACTTATAACTATAACGGCACCATACAGAACGGAAATCTCGGGCAGCACATATCTGCCGGCTGCATCAGGCTCAGAAAGGACGTTGCAGAGTGGGTTTACGATAATATCCCGATCGGAACGCCCGTTAAAACAGTCTGAGTTCTTGTCGGTTTTTGTCGGTTCTTGTCGTTTTCTTGAACGGTTCTGGCAAAATCGAAAACCTCGAAATGCCGTTCTTCTGGGACTTTTAAAAACAAAGTGTCCGATTATCGGGACTTGTATGTATTTGTACGAATTTTGTGGGCTAAATTCGGTTGACAAAAGTGTATCATAACAATAGAATTAACTCATAAATGAAGAACAAATGTTCAATACTTTTTTCTAGGAGGACGATATGGCTAAGAGTAAGAATGCCGGTAAGGGCTCAGTTGCCCAGGTTCAGGATAAGGATGAGAGAAGGAAAGCTCTTGACGCCGCTATGGCGCAGATCGAGAAGCAGTTCGGCCAGGGTGCCGTTATGCGTTTGGGTGACAAGTCCCAGGTTGAGATCGATACGATCCCTACAGGTGCTTTGACACTTGATATCGCTTTGGGTATCGGCGGACTTCCCAGAGGAAGAATCATTGAGATCTACGGACCCGAATCTTCAGGTAAGACGACAGTAGCTCTCCACTGTGTTGCAGAAGCACAGAAGATGGGCGGCACATGTGCTTTCATCGACGCAGAGCACGCACTTGATCCTGTCTATGCAGGCAATATCGGTGTTGACGTAGATAATCTCCTTTTATCCCAGCCTGATACAGGTGAGCAGGCTCTCGAGATCTGCGAGACACTTGTCAGAAGCGGATGCATCGACGTAGTAGTTATCGACTCAGTTGCCGCACTCGTACCGAGGGCAGAGATCGAAGGCGAGATGGGTGATTCCCATGTTGGTCTTCAGGCAAGACTCATGAGCCAGGCATTAAGAAAGCTTGCTCCTGTAGTTTCCAAGTCAAATACTATCTGTATCTTTATCAACCAGCTTCGTGAGAAGGTCGGAGTCATGTTCGGTAACCCCGAGACCACTCCGGGCGGCCGCGCACTTAAGTTCTACGCTTCCGTAAGACTTGATGTACGTAAGGTTGAGACTCTCCGTAATGGTACAGATGTTGTAGGCAGCCACACCAGAGTCAAGGTTGTTAAGAATAAGGTTGCTCCGCCTTTCAAGGAAGCAGAATTCGATATCATGTACGGCAAGGGCGTTTCATCCGAAGGATGCATTATCGATTTGGGTGTTGAGAATAACATCATCGATAAGAGCGGATCCTGGTTTGCATATAACGGAGCAAAGATCGCTCAAGGAAGAGATGCAGCCAAGCAGTATCTCATTGACCATCCCGATGTCAAGGACGAGATCGAAGAGAAGATCAGAGATTCTTATATGCCCGCTGACGATGATGACGTTATCTCTGATGCTGGTGCTGATGCAGCTCCCGCTGAAGACTCTGATAACGATGACGATATTTTAGGATTCGATGTCTGATAATTCTACGACCAAGGAAGCCGTTACCTGCGCGATCAGGCATATCGGAACCGGTGTTTATTCTTCAGGTAAGATAAAAGTATATCTGCTTCAGAAGGGCTATTCTGAAGCAGATGCTATCAGTGCCGTTAAGCACTTGGTAGATACCGGTTATATTGATGATATGCGTGCTTCGCGTAAGGTTCTTACGGCGCGTTCAGACAAGAAGCAGGAGAGCAGGCAGTATATCTACAAGCGCCTCCTTGAAGCAGGAATAGATCCCGACATAGCTGATGACATCACGGCTTCACTTGGCAGTGACGTCGATACCTGTGTGAGTTTGTTCGAAGCAAACTACCCGGGCACCGCATCTGATTATTCCGACAGAGAAGAAGAGTTCATTAAGCTTGCAAAGCTCAGAGGATATAACCTTGAATGTGCAAGATCAGCGTTCAGAAAGTTTCTGGAACGCTGATCCCGCCGGTTGTTATGGACTTAAATGGATTAGATTGTTCTTCCTTGATCTGATTGTCGTATTAATGTTTTCCGTTTTGAGTCGCCTGAATCAAAAGAATGGTATTTAGTTCACTGTAATCGCTACAAGCAAAAATGCAAAAATAAAGATAACCGATAGGATAAATGATGCCATCTTTAGTATCGTGTGATGTCTGATAAACTTGCAGAAGAATATGATCTGGTAGATAAGGCAGAAGGGCAAAGGGATCATGTATAAGAAACCGAAGAGAAACGCGAGGATCATTCCGTCAAGCCCGTAGTACTTGGAGATGTCCTGCATGCCGAAATATTGGCCGTAAATCCCACAATGGATCACGTAAAGATATGAGAGAAAGCTTAAGAAGTATAATACTGTTCCGATTATGCCTTTGACCGAGATATTGTTAGAACCGTACCCCATCTTTTTATCCCCCTTGAAGTTTGCTTTATACCGGTATGTTAACACGTTACTTTTCGTAATTCAAGAGAATTTTATCGAAAATCAATAAAAATTTGTGCTTTATCAGAAAAATTGCAGGCGACGAAAAAACAAGCAAAACCACAATTTTTCCGTGCTTTGTTTATGCTGTCCAGTGGGGATGGTCTTCAAGGTGTGCTGGTTGAAGATTGTCTTCATCAAAGATCGATATCCTTGTAAGGCATTCTTCTATATATTCGACAGTTTTGGGGACGTCTGATCTGGTCTGCGGATAGTTTAAGATCATGTTCTGGTAGACGCTTGCGAAGTATTCGTAATTATCTGCTGTCTCATGTCCGTCACCGATTGAGGTTACATCTGTGAAGTAATCTTTTTCTTCCTCGTATATCTTCAAAAACTCTTCTTTTTCTTCTGCCCAGCCCAGTTCGTAGGCTATGGCATGTCCGACTTCGTGGATGGTGGAACGCCTTATGGTGGCGGAGTTTGATGAGATGTAAATGATCCTTTTGTTATAGTCGGTCATTCCGCATATCTGGCTTGGGTAGTTGTATTCTTCTGCCAGATTTTTTGATGTTAACTCGATCTTCCAGCCGCGTAACTTCAGGAACTGAAGATGTTCAAAGGGGATAAGCGACAGCTCGTATTGGAACATTTCTTCTGCAGTGCCGGGAGGAGGTTCTGTATAAGCATAATTAGCGTCTGATTCATCCGGATTTAAGTTTCTGGAAGGACTTAAATCGTCTAAAGGAGTTACTGTTGAAGAAGAGGCGGTATCATCTGGATAAACCGGTTGGGTTATTTCGGTTTGGCAGCCACTGCAGGCGATGGTCAAGGCACAGCTTAACAGTGCCGCACAAACTGTCCGGGAGAAAACCCCAAGATTATGAGATCCTGTCAGTTTAGTAGTTCTCATATTGCTATATTATCATATTGGCAATTGCGATTCTTTAAGGGGCTTGAGCCTCCTTTTCGCGGATCCAGGTAGAAAATGCAGGGTGCCTATGCTATATTCGTTCCTATGAATAAATCAAATGACAGTATAAAGATCACTCTTCTGGCTCTGGGCTGCTCGAAAAATCTCATCGATTGCGAGAACATGTCCACTGAGCTTAAGAAGGCAGGATATAACGTTATAAATGACGTGCCCGAATCAGATATCGTGGTAATCAATACCTGCGGTTTCATTGAATCCGCCAAGAAGGAAGCGATCGACGCAATCCTTGAGGTGGCAGATTACAAGGTGCCGAATGGTAACGTTAAGAAGATCATTGTCTCAGGGTGTCTGTCTCAGAGATATCCCGAAGATATCCTTAAAGAGCTGCCGGAAGTAGATGCAGTCCTGGGAACAGCTCATTACGGCGACATTGTCAATGTAGTAGCTAAGCTTGTGGATGAGCTCGATAAAGAGACGACCGAGAAGATCAATCTCACCTCTGGCAAGGGAGGCTTTTCCCATCTGGTTAAGGACAGGGAACTCTCGACGGAGGCTTACGCATGGCTCAAGATCGGCGAGGGCTGTCTTCACAGGTGCAGCTTCTGCGCGATCCCTCTTATCAGGGGCACATTTGTCTCCCGTCCGATGGAAGACATTATTGATGAGGCTAAGATCATTGCATCCAGAGGCGTCAAGGAAATCGTGCTCGCGGCTCAGGACACTACTAACTATGGTATTGAGCTTTATAAGAAGAGGCGTTTGGCAGAGCTCCTTAAGAAGCTCTCTGAGATAGACGGGATCGAGCTTATCCGTGTCATGTACGGCTATATGGACGGCATAACACCCGATCTGATAGAGGAGATGGCTAATAACCCCAAGGTCGCCCATTACCTGGATATTCCGATCCAGCATGGTTCGGACAAGATCTTGAAGGCAATGTACAGGAGAGATAACGCCGAACTGATCACATCAAGGCTTGAGATGATCAGGAAGGCCATGCCTGACTGCATCATAAGGACTACCGTAATGGTGGGTTTCCCCGGTGAGACCGAAGAAGATTTCCGGGTAATGAAGGAAAACCTTAAGAAATGGAAGTTTGACAGGCTCGGATGCTTTATTTTCTCCCCTGAGGAAGGGACACCTGCGTATGATCTGCCTGACCAGATCGATGAAGAGACCAAGCAGAGACGTTATGACGAGATCTATGAGCTCCAGAAGGAGATCTCGGCTGAGCAGTCCAAAAAGCGCCTGGACTCTGTGACCAGGGTCAATATCTGTTCAGTATCCGATGACGGCATCTTCTATATAGGCAGAAGCTACGGCGAGTCTCCGGAGGTAGATCCGGTAATTTACATCGCTTCACAGGAAGGTGAGCTCAAGATAGGCGATTTTGTAGACGCCAGGATCGTGGATTGTTCGGACGAATATGACATGACGGCCGTTACGATTTGACGCAAATCAATTTATGTATATTATTAGTGTGTTGTCTATAGGACGCATATTAAGGATAAAAGGAGTATTTAGGAAATGAATCTGCCCAACAAGCTCTCGCTATTGAGGATAATTCTTGTTCCTTTAACGCTCCTTTTTATGTTGCCGGTCAATATTTTCGGGTGGCAGCCTGAGGGATGGAACAACTTTATCAATTCCTACGGCATGCTCGTAGCAGGGGGGATCTTTATTATTGCTTCCCTTACTGATGCGTTAGATGGTCACATCGCCCGCAAGTATAATCTCATCACCGATCTCGGCAAGTTCCTTGATCCTTTGGCAGACAAGCTCCTCGTTATCAGCATAATGCTCGCGTTTATTAATCTGGGCAGACTTTCGGCCTGGATAGTAATGATCGTTATCCTGAGGGAGTTTGCCGTATCCGGCCTTCGCATGATCGCCGCATCCAAGGGCGAGGTAGTCGCTGCGAAGATGGTGGGTAAGATCAAGACCGTTACGCAGATGATAGCTCTTATCTATCTGTTGTTTGAGCCGCTACTCCTTAAGATCTTCGGCTTGGGCTTTGAAGGATATCCGCTTGAAGTCAGCGCGGTCACGATAATCGGGGATGTGCTTATCGGAATATGTGTTATTATGACTATTGTTTCGGGTGTTGATTATCTTATTAAAGGCAAGCAATATTTGAAGGGGTAAATGTCAAATAACTTCGATAGTCAAAATATCCTATTGACAAAAGCCTAAAGTTACATTAAAAACAACTTGTGGATTTTACTTAAGAATCGTACGGAGGTACAAATTATGACAAATGAAGAACTTTTCAACTCTATTAAGCAGATGATCGTTGATCAGCTCGGCGTAGATGAGGATACAATCACAGAAGATTCCTCTTTCGTTGACGATCTTAACGCTGATTCTCTTGACATGGTTGAGCTCGTTATGGCTATGGAGCAGGAATTTGATATCGAGATCCCTGACGATGTAGCTGAGAAGGTTGTAACCGTTAAGGATGCAGTCGAGTATATTCAGAGCCTTACAGAGGGCTGATATGCCGGAGATTATCAATCTCTGATAAATATTGAAGTTTCAGACGGCTGGGTGCGTGTTTATGCATTCAGCCGTTTCTTGTAAATAAGACTATGACTGACTATTCAAGACTAGAACAGGATTTGGGCTATACCTTTATTAATAAGTCGCTCCTCGAGACGGCTTTTACTCATACGACCTATGTTTTCGAGACGGGCAGGGGACACTGGGAATCCAATCAAAGATTGGAGTTTATCGGTGACGCCGTCCTGGACGTAGTAGTAGGACAGATGATCTACGAGTTAAAGCCCCAGGCTGATGAAGGGTACCTGTCCAAGATGAGAAGTGTCTCTGTTTGTGAGAAGTCTTTTGCCGAAGTTGCCCGAAAACTCCATCTGGGAGATTATCTGCTCCTCGGCAAGGGTGAGGCTCAGAGCGGGGGCAATGACAAAGATTCGACGCTGGCCGATTGCTTTGAGTCGGTTATCGCGGCGGTCTATTTTGACGGCGGATTCGAACAGGCGAAGAAATGTATCTTGAAAAATCTTACCGAAACGGTTCAGAAAGCGGTAAACGGCGAGATTTTCCTGGATTACAAGAGCAGACTCTTAGAACTCGCGCAGACAAGGGGCTTCCAGCACAAGATCACTTTCGAGGTGACCGGGGAGCGCGGACCTGCGCATATGAAAGAATTCGATGTCAGTGTTTATTCCGATGACACTCTTTTGGCAAGTGCCACCGGACACAGTAAGAAAGATGCCGAGCAGAAGTGCGCGGAAAAGGGTATTAAGGAGTATATCCGCCTATACCCTGACAGCGTTTGAACAGTTTGTCCTACAAAAAGGTCCTGTTTGCGTTATAATGCTTGGGTGATTATTTAGGATTAAGACGGAACTGACACAAGAATGTATCTTAAGAAACTTGAGCTTCAGGGGTTTAAATCGTTCCCCGATTATACGTGTATCGACTTTGACCGCGGTCTTACGGCCGTGGTTGGTCCTAACGGCTCAGGTAAATCCAATATCAGTGACGCCGTTCGATGGGTCTTAGGCGAGCAGAGCGTCAAGCAGCTCCGTGGCGGCAAGATGGAAGATGTCATCTTCAACGGTACATCTGCCAGACGTTCGATGAACTATGCCGAAGTATCCATTACTTTCGATAATTCCGACGGATATATAGATTACGGTTTCCCTGAGATCTGCATTACCAGAAGACTTTACCGCTCCGGTGAGTCCGAATACCAGATCAACAAGGTCAACTGCCGCCTTAAGGACATTACCGTCCTTTTCCTTGACACCGGCCTTGGCCGTGACGGCTATTCGCTCGTAGGACAGGGCCGAGTCGACGATATCCTCTCGACTAAGTCCGAAGACAGAAGAAGGGTCATCGAGGAGGCATCCGGTATCGTCAAGTACCGCGTCCGCAAGGATGAGGCACAGCGCAAGCTCAACAGCACTGAGCAGAACCTCGTGAGGATCAACGATATCCTGGGCGAGCTCGAAGAGCGCAAGGGACCTCTCGAAGAGCAGGCAGGCAAAGCCCGTAAGTTTAATGAAAATTACGAAGAATTAAAAAGGCTCGAGACATCTTTGCTCGTTCACAAGATCACTGAGGCTAATAAGGAGATGGGCGATTCCGCCGGTCTCAAGGAGCAGCTCGAGAAAGAGATCCAGGAGCGTGAAGATGAATTCAACCAGCTCAGAAAGAGCAATCAGGAGATCATGGCCAAGAGCGAGGCTCTGGATAACGAGATCGAGGACAGACGTCAGGAGCTCTCAGACTTAACAGAGTACGAGCACGAGGCCCAGACAGATAAGAAGGTCTCAATAGAAAGACTCAACCAGACCAACCAGAGGATCGAAGAACTCAAGTCTGACATGGAGTCTACCGATGAGACCGTCGCCAAGCTCACCAATGAGCTCAATGAGAAGAAGGCAAAGGCAGACAGCCTCCTGAAGGCTGCAAATGACGCCAAGATCTTGAGCGAGGAGCTCGACAAGGAGCGTCTTGCCAAGTTTGAAGAATACGAGGCCAGCAGAAAAGAAGCAGGCAAAGCCGATTCCAAGGTAAAGGCCAAGACGGAAGAGCTTTTCGAGACCAGAAAGAAGCTCACCGAGTGCCAGGCCGGAATATCTGCCCTTGATGACAAGATCCGCGAAATGCAGGAGGCAAGAGCTGCTTCCGAGACGGGCAAGGCCGAACTTTCCTCAAGGCTTGCCGAAGAAGAGAAGGCCTTGGATGAGATCAAGAAGATCAAGGGCGATGTCACCAAGGACATCGATACACGTAATAAGAAGCTCGAAGAGTTAAGAGGCCGCCAGGTCGAACTCAACCAGTTCTTCGAGATCAATAACAGGAAGCTTTCCGCTGAAGAGTCAAAGCTTAAGACTTTGAAGGACATCGACAAGCGTAAGGAAGGTTATCAGGAATCTGTAAGACGTCTTACTGAGCTTGCTGATACAGACAGATCGGTCAAGCACCTCATGGTAGGTATCCTGGGTGACCTTATCGAGACAGATTCCAAGTACGAGACTGCTGTCGAGACCGCTTTGGGAAATGCGCTGCACAATGTAGTTACCAAGAGTGAGGCAGATGCTGCCGAACTCATCGGAATACTTAAGGATAAGAGACTCGGAAGAGTCACGTTCCTTCCTATCGAGAACATCAAGGCAAGATATATTGACGAAGACGATCTCCGCAAGGCTAAGGGCGTAAACGGCTATATCGGCGTTGCGTCAGATCTCGTTAAGTCAAGCCGCGATCTTGAAGACATCGTAGCTAACCTTTTGGGCAGGATCCTTGTTGCTCATGATCTTGACGCTGCAAGAGTGATCGCGTCCAAGACAGGCCGTGCTTATAAGGTCATGACTCTTGAGGGCGACTCGGTTAACCCCGGCGGATCTCTTACGGGCGGTTCTTTGAGAAAGACCGGAGCCGGTACGGGCATCCTGGGCAGAAAAGCCGAGATCGAGTCCCTGACCAAAACCGTTGCAGACCTGGAAGCAAAGCTTGCCGATTCCGAAGACCAGCGTCAGGAAGTTGACGACGGCATCGGAACTATCAAGCGCGAGCTTGCCCAGCTCGGCGAACAGCTTAAGTTCTATCAGTTAGAAGAGGTTAAGGCTGAGGGCGAATACAACAATACCAAGACAAGACTTGAAGAGACTGAAGAGACGCTTGCAAACTACGATGAGAACATGCAGGCGGTATCCAAGTCCAAGATAAGACTTGAAGAGGATTTAGAAGAGTTTACCCGCATTGAGCGTGAGATCAACGGCGAGCTCTCCGATTATCAGGAAGAGATCGAAGCTCAGCAGAAGCTCTCCGAAGAGCAGGCTGTTAAGCTCGAGCAGATCGTTGCCAAGGTCAGAGAGGCAGCATCTCTCGCTGAGCGCAAGCTCACTGAAAGAAGCGGTATCTTAGACCTCGCAGGACATATCAAGAAGCAGATCGAAGAGGCTAACCAGGGAAGAGACAAGTTTGATTCCCAGATCAAGGAAGCCAAGGAGACTGTTAACAGCATTACCAAAGAGATCAACGAACTTGATGCCAAGCTCGATGAGAACGAAAAGCAGCAGAAGGTCCTTGAGGCGAAGATCGCAGAGCTCTTTGAGAAGAGATCCGTAATCTCAGGCGACCTCTCATCGTTCGGTGACAGACTGTCTTCCAGCAGCAATGCGATAAGTGAACTGCAGTCAAAGCTCAATGCGCATGTATCAAAGTACGACAAGATCATTTTCGAGATCGACCAGAACAAGAACAAACTCTGGGAAGATTACGAGACAACATATGACAACATCAAGGACAGCGTAGAGCCGGTCGAGAAGGTCGGCGAGCAGACCAAGAGGATCACGACTCTTAAGAATGCCATCAAGGCTTTGGGTCCTGTTAACCTCGGCGCGTTGCAGGAGTTCTCAGAGCTTTCCGAGAGACTCGACTTCATGACCAAGCAGAGAGACGATATTGAAGCTGCCAAGAAGGACTTGGAGAAGGTCATCGATGACCTCTTGACCAAGATGAGATCAGAGTTTACGGAGCATTTCGATACGATCAACAAGAACTTCGGCCAGGTCTTCACGGATCTGTTCGGAGGCGGTACGGCAGAGATCATTCTGGGCAACGATTCGGAGGACGTTCTTGAGTGCGCCATCGATATCAAGGCTCAGCCGCCCGGAAAGAAGCTTCAGAACCTGTCGCTTCTGTCAGGCGGTGAGAGATGTCTTACGGCTATCGGCCTGCTCTTTGCCATCCAGGAATTGAAGCCTTCTCCGTTCGTCATCTTAGACGAGGTCGAGGCTGCATTAGACGACGTTAATATCACGAGATTTACGGACTTCGTAAGAAGACACTCGGCTAAATCTCAGTTTATTCTTGTTACGCACCGTAAGGGCACCATGGAAGCCTGCGACCAGATGTACGGCGTTACCATGGCTGAGCGCGGTGTATCCAAGATCCTTTCTATGGAGCTTAAATAATGGGACTTGCAGATCTGTTCAAAAGAGGACTTGAAAAGACGAGGAGCTTCTTTGCGGGAAGCTTTACAAAGCTTGCTGCTTCGAGCGGCCACTTTGACGAGGACATGTTAGATGACTTGGAAGAGCTTCTCATCAGGGCAGACTGCGGCGTTCAGGCGAGCGTCGACATCATGGACCACGTCAAGGAGAATATCAAGAAGACCGGCGATGACAGCCAGGAAGCAGTCCTCGCTTCAGTCAAGGAAAGGATGCTTGAGATCCTGGGCGAACCCCAGACAGTCGAGATCGTTCCCGGAAAGCTCAATATCATCCTCATGATCGGCGTTAACGGCACGGGCAAGACCACTACTTCGGGCAAGCTTGCTGCCAGATATAAGAAGGAAGGCAAGAGGGTCCTTATGGCTGCCTGCGATACATTCCGTGCGGCAGCAGTAGGCCAGCTCAAGACCTGGGGTGAGAGGACGGGAACAGCCGTTATCGCCCAGGAGCAGGAGGGCGCTGACCCGGCTTCAGTAGTTTTCGACGCCATCCATGCGGCACAGGCACGTAATACCGATGTCCTTCTCGTAGATACGGCAGGACGTCTTCACAATAAGAAGAATCTCATGGAGGAGCTCGCGAAAATCAGGCGCGTCATCGAGAGGGAAGCTCCGGACGCGGCTATCAAGTCGCTGCTCATTATTGACGCTACAACAGGACAGAATGCAGTCATCCAGGCAGAGGGCTTCGGTGAGGTCACAGGCCTTGATTATGTAGGCATTACCAAGCTCGACGGAAGCGCTAAGGGCGGCGTAGCCATCGCTGTCGCATACCAGTCCAAGAAGCCCATCGTGCTTGCCGGACTCGGTGAGAGCGTGGAAGATCTGGCTGACTTTGACCCTGAGTTATTTGTCAATTCACTTATAAACGAATAATCTTCAAAAATCGTTATTTTGTACGGCAAAAACCACGATATTTTGATTGCCAAAGTATCTTTTTATATGTATAATGTCGTAGTTTTGCTTAGGGCAATAGTTTTTGCTATGCCCGAATGCTTCACAAATTTCAATCTATTCTTATGAGAGGGGACCGGTATATGTCATTACTTACGACTTCCTGGTTAATCGTACTTGGCGTAGTATTCCTTGCACTTATCTACGTCGGGTTCAATTACTTCCGCATTAAGAAGATGCCCGAGGGAACGGCTGACATGATCGAATTGTCTGGTATCATCCGTTCCGGCGCGCAGACCTTCCTTAAGACGGAATACAAGAGCATCTGCATCGTTGTTGCTGTGGTTGCTGTTATCTTCACACTTTTCGTTGAGAAGACCAGCGGTATCACATTCCTCATGGGTGCACTGATGAGCTCCATCGTTTGCGTTCTCGGTATGCAGAGCGCTACATACGCTAACGTTCGTACTTCGAACAAGGCAAGAGAGAGCCTTTCAATCGGCGAGACCGTTAAGGTAGCTCTCTGCGGCGGTTCCATTTCCGGCCTTGCAGTTCAGGCCTTCGGTATGTTGGGATTCCTCGCAGTTCTCCTTTGCTTCGGCGGCGTAAAGCATGATGCTACAAGCTCAGGACTTGTCCTTAAGGCACTTACCTGCAACCCTTACATCATGAGAATTTCCACATATTCACTCGGCTGCTCCATCGTTGCTATGTTCAACCGTGTTGCCGGTGGTAACTACACAAAGGCAGCTGATATTTCTTCTGATATCCTTGGTAAGCTCAGACATGACCTTCCTGAGGATGACTCAAGAATCCCTAACACGATCGCAGACTTCATCGGCGACAACGTAAACGATATCGCCGGCAACTGCTCCGACCTCTTGGAGTCATTCGTTGCTACAATGTCTGCTTCTCTTATGATCGCTGTTACACTCTACATGACACACGGCGAGTCAGTTTCAGACGCTACATTCAACGCTACGATCCTTTTCCCGGTTATCCTCGCAGGCTGCGGCCTTGTAGGATGCCTTATTGGCTTGGGCCTCGCTAACATCAAGAAGATGGGCGACAATCCGTCAAGAGAGCTCGACCTTTCCACATGGATCTCTGCAGGATGCACAGTCATCTTCGGCGGCGTTGCTTCTTACTTCATCTTCAACGGCACAGGCGTTTCTTCAGCAGACCTTGCAACTTATGGTTTCAAGCTCGGCTGGGCTTCACCTTGGGTTTCTTCCGTAATGGGTATCATTGCAGGTATCGCAATCGGTATCATCACAGAGTACTACACTTCTACAGATCACAAGCCTACACAGAAGCTTGCTGAGATGTGCACAGAGGGTGAGGCTTTCGTTGTTACAAAGGGTGACGCTGTCGGTTCAAGATCAGTTCTTCTCCCTGTATTCGTAATCATCATCGCTTTGATCGTATCCGGTGTAATCGGCGGTTCTTACGGTATCGCAATCTCCGCTCTCGGTATGCTCGCATTCGTAGGCGCTACGGTTTCCATCGATGCTTTCGGTCCTATCGCAGATAACGCAGGCGGTCTTGCTGAAGCTTGCCACCTCGATCCTGATGTTCGTAAGATCACAGATAAGCTCGACGCAGTCGGTAACACAACAGCTGCTATCGGTAAGGGCTTCGCAATCGGTTCTGCAGCATTCGCTACAGTTTCCCTCATCATGGCTTACGTTGGTAACTACACAACAATCGGTGAGCCTTTGACACTTAACTTCGCTTCCTTCTTCGTTGTTGCCGGCGGTATCCTCGGCGGTGCTCTCGTTGAGTACTTCTGCGCTATCCTCACAGATAACACGATCGATGCAGCTAAGATCATGGCTGATGTTGGCGACAAGCAGATGACACAGGAAGTTCTCGACGGTAAGGCTAAGCCTGACTACAACATGATGATCTCCATGGCTGCAAGAGAAGCTATCCACAGAATGGTTCTTCCTTCAGTCCTCGCTCTCCTGATCCCTATCGTAGGCGGTTTGATCCTCGGCGTTGAGTTCGTCGGCGGTATCCTCGTAGGCGCTACGATCGTTGCTATCCCGAGAGCTATCTTCATGGGTAACTCCGGCGGTGCGTTCGATAACGCTAAGAAGTACATCGAGCAGGGTATGCTCAAGGGCCACGGCAAGGGATCTCCTGCGCACAAGGCTTCTGTTACGGGCGACACGATCGGTGATACACGTAAGGACGTTGTAGGCGTTGCTTTGGACATCTTCATCAAGCTCATGTCCACAGTTGCAAACACAATCGCTCCTATCATCAGAAACTTCAAGCTTTTCGGTTAATCCGGAAATCCCTAAAATCGAACTGGCAGTTCGATTATAGGGAAATTACCACCGATTATTTTTCGAGAACATCGAAGTATAATCTGATCGAAATTGATAAAATAGCGGCTGTCTTGGTAAAAGGCAGCCGCTTTTACATATAATTGCTTTACAAAAGCGGAGCCAGATGGTATTATCACCAAGTTGCCTTAATCGCAGTTTTGCGGAAGACTCCGACCCTTACCT
>JAEFBB010000068.1 GCA_016292215.1 Saccharofermentans sp.
CTGAGAACTTCAACTGCCCGTTCTTCTCAAAGAACGTCAAGGAATACTGGAGAAGATGGCACATCACGCTGGGCGCATGGCTCCGCGACTACCTCATGTATCCTGTCTTGAAGAGCACTCCGCTCATTAAGATCGGCGACTGGTCAAAGGCAAAGTTCGGCAAGAAGAACGGCAAGAAGGTTCCGACTTACATCGCGCTTCTTATCCTCTGGTTCGCAGTAGGCTACTGGCACGGCGGCCTTTGGAATTACGTTATAGGTTCAGGTATTCTGCACTTCATCTACATCGTGCTCGGCATGATCTTCGAGCCCTGGTTCAAGAAGATCAGACCTAAGATCGGCGCTGACAAGCTCTATTTCAGGATCTTCCAGTCCGTCCGCACATTTATCCTCATGCTCACGGGCTTCGTATTCTTCAGATCCGCAAGTGTCGGCGACGCTGTCGATATGTATGCGGCTATCTTCAGAAAGAGCGAAACTGCATTTAACTGGACCAACTTCACTGCTACAGGCATGACACTTGCGCATCTCATCGTGTTGATCGTTGCTGTTCTTATCGTCTGCGCAGTAGATGCATACAAGTATCAGCCGAGCGAAGATGACCAGCCTCGCTCCGCAATTGCTTTCTTAAGAAGCAAGGGCATCGTCTTATTGTGGACAGCATTCATGGTGCTCGTTGTAGCTACATTAGTATTCGGAATGTACGGCTTAGGCTATGATTCCGGTTCATTCATATACGCAAGAATCTAAGGGGGAAAATAACAAATGAATATTGTTTGTCTTGATATGGAAGGTGTTCTGGTACCTGAGATCTGGATCGAATTCTCCAAGAAGAGCGGCATTCCCGAGCTTAAGAGAACCACCAGAGATGAGCCTGATTACAATAAGCTCATGCACTGGAGACTGGGTATCTTGAGAGAGCATGGCTTGGGTCTCAAGGAGATCCAGGACGTTATCGCCCAGATCGATCCGCTTCCGGGCGCAAAGGAATTCCTGGATGAGCTTAGAAAGGACATGCAGGTCATCATCATAAGCGACACGTTTACACAGTTCGCAATGCCCCTTATGGCTAAGCTCGGCTATCCGGCACTCTTCTGCAACTCTCTCGTTGTTGGCGAAGACGGCATGATCGAAGACTTCAAGATGAGGATCTCTGATTCCAAGCTGTCCACCGTTAAGGCTCTTCAGTCCATCGGCTTTGACACTATCGCTTCCGGCGACTCTTACAACGACCTCGCCATGATCAAGGCATCCAAGGCAGGGTTCCTTTTCAAGAGCACCGAGAAGATCATTGCAGACAACCCGGACATCCCTGCATTTGAGGAGTTCTCCGAATTACTGGCTGCTATTAAGGCTGTACCGGATTCGAACTGAGACCGCATAAAACGCTTTTTCCGGCCGCTCCGCTTGGGGCGGCTTTTTGTTGCTTGGACTTTTGGCTTTTCATATGACCGCTATCGCATTTGCTCGAAAAAAAGCCAAAAAGGATAGAAATTGGCGTTTTTCTATCTTTTTTTGCAAAAATAGAGGCGTTTGCGATAGTGGGAGGATCCGCTGGGGAGGTAAAGAGGAAAAGCCCGCCGCTAACTTTAATCCTTATATGCCTTCGGCAGGTTCCAGCCGTAGTGGGCGGCGCAGAATCTGATCGCGCAGACGAAGAAGAAGCCCACGAGCATTGCGACTTCGGGTGAACCCGTGACATTGTAGACGATATAGACTGCTGCGGCTCCGACGATGGAGGCGCATGCGTAGATGTGCTTTACAAAAATATAGGGCATCTCGAGAGAGAGGACATCTCTTAACACGCCGCCGCCGACACCTGTTACGACGCCAAGGAAGATGACAAGGAAAGCGTTGCTTGCGTGAGATCCGAGAAGGCCGGTGTGGACGCCGTCTGCAGTGAAAGCTGCAAGACCGACCGTGTCGAACCAGAAGAAGATCTTGTCGTAGATCGCGCGGGTCTTATCGGAGACGTTCTTTTTGTTCTTGTGCTGCCACCAGACGAAGATAAAAGTGATGTTGGCTGCGATCGCTGCGATGATTACGAAAAAAGGATTCTTAAAGGCCGTGGGAGGGGTGGAGCCCGTTACGAGGTCTCTTATGATGCCGCCGCCCGTGGCTGTGAGGAGCGCCAGGATATTGACGCCGAAGATGTCCATCTTTTTCCTGATTCCGGCCATGGCGCCGGACACTGCGAAAGCCACAGTGCCGATGATGTCCGTTATCAAGATGAAGAGTTCGGTATCCATAGAAGCAATTATATATGTTTTCATACGGAATAACAGTTACTTATTTGACAGTTATCCTTACTCTAAATAAAATAAAGCAATCTATGTAAGAATGGAGATAATAAGGAAAAATGGCAGCAATTACAGATTGCGAACATCTCGTGCAGTATTACGAGACGGACCAGATGGGAGTTACCCATCATTCGAACTACGTAAGGTGGTATGAAGAGGCGAGAACGAAGCTTTTCGAGGACATAGGATTAGGCTATAAGGGAATGGAAGAGATGGGCATCATAAGCCCGGTCGTAGGACTTACGGCAAAGTATAAGACTATGGCGAAGTACTGTGATACGGTCATTATAAGGGCTGAGATCACAAGATATACCGGAGTAAGATTCGATATCAAATATACGATCTTTGATAAGGAGACAGAGCAGGTAAGGTGCACGGGAACTTCTGAGCATTGCTTCATCAACCGTGAAGGCAAGGTCATCTCAATGCAGAGAACGAACCCCGAAGCACACGCGAAGCTCGACGCATTAGTCAACGGAAAGGAAGGCTGATATGGCAGACATCATCATCGTAGGCGCGGGCCCTGCAGGGCTCTCGGCAGCTATCTATGCCAGACGCGCAGGAATGGATACCGTCATTTATGAGGGCGAGATGTACGGCGGACAGATCGTCAACACGCCCGAGATCGAGAACTATCCTGCGATCGCCAAGATATCAGGCTTTGATTTTGCCAATGACCTTTATAACCAGGCGATTAATCTTGGTGCGGTCCTTGAGTTTGACCGTGTTGCAGCTGTCGAAAAGACTGCGGAAGGCTTTGAAGTCACACTTGATTCCGGCAAGAAGAACACTGCCAAGGCCGTCATCCTCGCAGTAGGCGCTTCCAACCGCCATCTGGGAATCGCCAGAGAAGACGAGCTTCTTGGAAAGGGCATCTCCTACTGCGCCACATGCGACGGCGCATTCTATAAGGGCAAGACTGTTGCGGTAAACGGCGGCGGAAATACGGCAGTTGAAGATGCCATATATCTTGCAGGTATTGTCGACAAGGTATATCTTATACACCGCAGAAATGAATTCAGGGCTGATGACGTTCTCGTCAAGGCGGCAAGAGAGCTCCCTAACCTTGAGATCGTAACGCCTTATGTCATCGAGAGCCTTTTGGGCGAGCCCAAGCTCTCCAGTCTGGAGCTTACTAACAGGGAAGACGGCAGCAAGAAGACGATAGATGTCAACGGACTTTTCGTTGCGATCGGTCAGGAGCCCAAGACAGCTGACTTTAAGGATCTTGTAACTTTGCAGGGCGGATACATTGAAGCAGGCGAGAACTGCAAGACCAATGTCGAAGGCATCTTTGCTGCAGGCGACGCGAGAGTAAAGAAGGTTAGACAGCTTACGACGGCTTGCGCTGACGGTGCAGTTGCGGCTCTGGCTGCGATCGACTACATCAAGCTCGGTGTCTGATAAAACGGAAAATAATTAGTTGGAGGAATATATGTACAGAAATGTATTTGACGTGCTTGAAGAGAGAGGTTACTTCTCACAGGCTACACACAGAGACGAGATCTATGAGCTCCTGAGCAAGCCCGGTGTGTCTTTCTACATCGGATTTGACCCGACTGCAGATTCTCTTCACGTTGGCCACTTCGTTCAGATGATGGTTATGAGCCACATGCAGAAGGCAGGCCACAGACCGATCGCTCTCATGGGCGGCGGTACAGCCATGATCGGCGACCCTACAGGCCGTACCGACAT
>JAEFBB010000069.1 GCA_016292215.1 Saccharofermentans sp.
GCTTCAAGAAGCTGCTTCATTAAAATAACTGGCATAAAATAAATCCTCCTGTTTTCTTCCGTATACACCAAGTAATATTCAGCTCAAATTGGCCACAGTCGGAGTGTATACGTGATTTTTATGCTCGTGTATTCTAACAAATAGCCCCTGCAAGTGCAAGGGCTAAATTTATATTTATTATATATAAGGCGAAATCACTTTCTCTTATAGTGTTTTACCGTAAATTCGACGCCTTTTGCGCTCATTACGGAAGGCTCTTCCTCTTCGAGCTCCCAGTCGGGATCCTCATCAAGATTCGGGAACCAGCAGTCAGCCTCAAACTCAGCTTTGATGCTGGTAATAATGGCCCTGTCGCAAAGACCGATCAGCGAATTATAGAGCGAAGCGCCGCCGATAAGATATACTTCGTCAGCAGTCAGATCTAAGAAATCCTCAAGCTCGGCTGCAGAATGAAGTATCATGGCGCCTTCTTTCTCGTATTCATAGCTTCTGGACATGATGACATTGACTCTGTTAGGCAGAAGTCTTTGTCCCGGGAAAGTCTCAAGAGTCTTTCTTCCGTAAACGACAGTATGTCCTGCCGTATATTTTTTAAAAACGCCTTTCTGGTCTTCAGGCAAAGAGATCAGGAGCTTGCCCTGGTTGCCGATTGCCCAATTCTTGTCTACTGCTGAGATTGCGATCATAAGTATTACCCCTCAAATAGTTGTGTGAAATATCCTGACTGAGATATCGGTTCGCCCGCTTCTATCAAGTGTCTGGCATCACCGAAAACCTGTACTCTGAAGCTTGCCTCTCCCGGTATCCTTTCTTCCGAACCCATTACGGTTATGGACGTAGGCTGCATCATCATTCCCTGCCAGATAGCAGGTGCGGCGATTCCGATAAGATGGCCTATTATCAATGCCGTGATACCGAAATGGCAGAAGAATACGATGTTGTCGTCATTATGCTCTATTACGTCGTAAAAGCCTCTGTCGTTACGCTTATAGCCGTGCTTTTCGAGCAGGGCATCAAAGTTCTTATAGACATCCTGAGCGTGCTTATCGAGCTCACCGGACTTCATGATCTTGGTCTGGTCCCACTTATCCTTGTCGTGGAGCTCATCCCAGTTATTGAAATCTCTGGGATAAAAGTCCCAGGCGATCGTCCAGGCATTCTCTTTCTCATCCCATACCCTGTAATAGAACTCCTGAAGCCAGTCGCAGGTTATGGCCTCTTTGCCTGTTGCCTTAAGTGATAAAGAGCATGTATCCTTTGCTCTGCCCATAGGAGAGCAATAGATCTGCTTAATGTCCCATTTTGCTACGCGTTTGGCGAGGATCTCTGCTTCGCGCCAGCCCTTCTCTGTTAAGGAATCCTTCTCATAGTCAGGATCCCCGTGCCTTATAAAGATCAGCTTCATTCAGATTACCGCCGCTCAGACTGCTACAGGGATTCCCTTGATCTTGGGACCTGCCTCATAGCCTTCAAGTCTGATGTTGTCTGTAGTGAACTGGTAGAAATCAGTGATTCCTTCGTCAAGAACGAGCTTCGGAGCCGGATACTTAGGCATCTCGATGAGCTCTTTTACGATATCGACGTGTCTGTCGTAGATGTGAGCATCAGCTATTACATGAACGAACTCGCCTACATCAAGGCCTGAGCATCTTGCCATGAGATGAACGAGAACGGCGTACTGGCAGACGTTCCAGGCGTTTGCGACTAGCATGTCGTTACTTCTCTGGTTAAGGATCGCATTGAGCTTATTGCCTGTAACGTTGAATGTCATTGAATAAGCGCAGGGATAAAGGTGCATCTCGGAAAGATCCTGATGAACATAGATATTTGTCATGATTCGGCGTGAAGAAGGATTATTCTTCAGATCGTAAAGCACGCGGTCGACCTGGTCGAACTCGCCTTCCTTGTACTTATGCTTAACGCCGAGCTGATATCCGTAAGCCTTGCCGATGGAACCGGTCTCGTCAGCCCAGGCATCCCAGATATGGGAATTTAAGTCATTTACGTTATTGGATTTCTTCTGCCAGATCCACAAAAGCTCATCGACAGCTGCCTTGAAATTGATCCAGCGCTGTGTGAACATCGGGAATTCCTCAGCCAGATTGTAGCGGTTTACGATACAAAATGCCTTATAAGTATATGCCGGAGCTCCGTCATCAGCCCAATGCGGCCTTACCTTGTCATTGATCGTTGAATAGCCTGAATTAAGTATCGTTCTAATGTTCTCATCGAAAATATCATCTGCTCGACTCATGGAATCCACCGCCTTTACATTAATGGTTCGATTATAGCATATAAAAACCATGCAACAGCCGTGCATGGTTTCAATAAAAATCTCCGATTAAGATTAAGCAGAATAAGGAATTATCTTATCGAATTCATCTTTCTGATTCTCCTTAAGAAGCCTTATATCAATATCATTTTGAAGATTCAGAAAATACTTGTCCGATAAACCGAAATACTTAGCCAGTCTCAAGGAAGTATCCGGTGTAATCTTTCTTCTGTCATGCAGGATCTCCAAGACTCTGGAAGATGGAACTCCAATATCTTTGGCCAATCTGTAAGCAGTAATATCAAGAGGATCCAGGAATTCTTCTTTGAGAATCTGTCCGATTGTAGGTAAATGCATATTATTACTCATGTTAAAAACCACTCCGAAATATATGTCCGCCTCGCGTATATACGCCACACAGATATTATAACGCAAAAGAAAAGACCTTCAAGCAAAAGCCTGAAGGTCTTAACTTGGTCGGAGTGACGGGACTTGAACCCACGACCTCTTGCTCCCTAAGCAAGCACTCTAGCCACCTGAGCTACACCCCGATGATCGAGCTTGTGTTAGAAAATTTGGTCGGAGTGGCGGGACTTGAACCCACGGCCTCCTGCTCCCGAAGCAGGCACTCTACCACCTGAGCCACACCCCGATAGAGTATTCTCTAACAAGCCTATAAATCTTATAACAACAGATAAAAATATGCAAGGTCGAATTACAACTTAATTCAAATACTTTATCTTTCAATAATCCTAAGCATATACACGAATAATATCGTATTCGCAGGTGCATTGGGCTCGAAAACATTCTTTGTATACGGCTACAATATTGTAACGAAAAAGAAAGCTAAAGATTTACGAGCTTAAATATCCGGGAAAGAATAAGAGTCCTCCAAATACAAATAGAACAAAAATGATCCCATGAACAACGATCAAAATACTTATTGCTGCTTTTTTGATAAGCAAGTGCGTAATAGCTATTCCCAGAATTAACCAACAAATACCAGCACATATACCGAAAACGGCGCCTTTAAGCACATGCTCTTTTTGACGATTTACTCTGTCTTGTAAAGCTATATTCTCAAGTTCTTCCAGCTTAGCTTGCTCAACAAAATCATTATAGTCTGCCGAAATATGATGATATCCGTCATAAGAGAAACTAACACTTTTTGGGAAAATATAATCAGGTGTGATTTTAGTGCCCTCAGGAACAGTAATCTCTTTTTCTCTGTCAACGGAAAAACAAATATCATTAGCAGTGGTCAACACCATATTTTCCGGCACTTGAATTACTTTAGCCATGTGTTTAACATCATCTTTACATGTTGTCAGAAATAGCCAGAAGATTGCAAAAGCTTCTACAGCAAGAATAAGCACAGACAATATATACTTGGGTTTCATATTAGCTCTCCCGAGATAACATTGCAGCGGACATTAAAGTTTATATATTAATTATATAACTCGAAAACAGCTAAAAAGAAGAACAAATAAAAAGAAGTTGTCTCGCAGTGAAACATCACTTTTGAGACAACTCCTTTAAGTTATCTTAATTAGTCGATTACTCTTCTGTTGTCTCAGGAGCCTCAGCGGGTGCCTCTTCAACAGGTGCTTCCTCAGCTGCTTCCTCTTCAGGGAGCTCAGGATCGATAGGAGCTACTTCCTTGATGGAGATAGAGATTCTTCTTGCATCGGGTTCGATCTT
>JAEFBB010000009.1 GCA_016292215.1 Saccharofermentans sp.
ATCTGCAGATCCTCGATTCGCTCAAAGAGAATAACTTCAAGACTGAGGTCGGCCCCGGTGTCTACGATATCCACAGTCCCCGCGTTCCTTCAGTCGAGGAGATCGTTAATGCTCTTACCAAGATGAGAGCAAAGATCGAAGATTCCAAGCTCTGGGTCAACCCCGACTGCGGCCTTAAGACAAGAGGCACGGAAGAGACAGTTAAGAGCCTTAAGAATCTTGTTGCTGCAGCAAAGCAGATCAGAGGATAAGCCATGAAGGTATCACAGGTTTACAACACGAAAAGAAGTCTCTCGTTCGAGATCTTTCCTCCTAAGAAAGACACTGAGCTTCAGAACATTGACGAGACTTTGGAAGTCCTGGCCGAGCTTGAGCCTGACTTCATCAGCGTGACCTTTGGCGCGGGCGGATCTTCCAACTGCAACAGGACGATCGAGCTTGCCAAGAAGATCAAGTATGAATACAACATCGAGCCTGTGGTACACCTCACATGTCTTCACTACGATAAGAATGAGATCGACGAGTTTGCCAAGGTGCTCAGGTCCGAAGGCATAGAAAACATCCTCGCGCTGCGCGGAGACCCGAACCCGAACGTGGGCGCCAAGGATGATTTTCGTCACTCGTCCGATCTCATTTCATATCTAAAAGATGACTACGATTTTTGTTTTCTGGGCGCTTGTTATCCCGAGTGCCATCCCGAATCACCAAATGCTGTTTCTGAGATAAAGAGCCTCAAGAAAAAGGTGGATGCCGGCGCGGAAGTGCTTCTGTCACAGCTCTTCTTCGATAACGACATCTTCTACCGCTTCAACGAAGAATGCGAGATCGCAGGCATAGATGTTCCTGTCATTCCGGGAGTAATGCCGGTAATAAACGCAGCGCAGATCAAGCGCATGGTGTCTTTGTGCAACGCATCTTTCCCGAAGAGATTCCAGCGTATAATCTCGCGCTACGAAGATAACAAGGAAGCGCTTTTTGATGCAGGTATGTCTTACTGTTTAAGCCAGATAATCGATCTTCTCGTAAGCGACATCAAGGGCATTCATCTTTATACTATGAATAATCCTTTGGTAGCGAGAAGGATATGTGAGGGGATAAAGAATATCATCTAGTTCCTTTTTGCCATTCCGAATTCAAATTTAATGAGCAGCCGCATCTTGCACAAATTGCGGCTGCTTTTTTCTATTTGATATATCTCTATAATTCTTGTAATGAGTCTGACTGCTGATAGAATTAAATTGAATTAGGAGGAGTTTCATGAAAAAAAGAAAATATTAGTCACGTTACTAATTCTTATATTGTTCATCGTGCTCTTGTTCCCTTATAAGTCAACGCAATATGATGGAACATATTATTATGCGCTCGTATATACTGTTGTTTGTAAAAATGAGCTTTCTGTTGCTCCACACGATTCTGCCTCAACCACATTAGTAACAAAGGGAACTCAGATATATATATTTAAGAATAAAGTGTTTGATAATACTGAAACAGTAGAATACGATTGAAGTCAAACGAGTAAATCTCCGTCATCAGAATGATATGAGGTTATAGTTAACACGTTGAAAGCCTTTCGGGAGAGACTGAGATTGAGTAAAAAGACGATTGCAATTAGTTTGATAGAAACCTTTATTTTAGCAACACTGTTTGTTTTAACCGGTGTGTATTATAGTCACTTGAGTTATGGCAAAATGTTAAAACACGAAGTGTTCAGTTATTCCGGGCACACATCATTTGATTACGAAGTATCTGATTATGATGGGAATATATATCCTCCGGGAACTGAATTTGAAGTATACACAATATCTGCAACGGGTGGGCTGGGAATCAGAACAGCTGATAAAACGCTGATTTCGCACAGTGGAATTAATCTGACCGAAGTAACTAACAGTGACGAGCTGGCTGATGCATTAAAAACAATAAAGGAACAAGTAAAAGAGGATCGTGCGGATCTTGATAAAAAGTTTGTTGTTTTAGGTTTGATATGTTTCGTTGTGATAGGCGCAATATATTTTGTTGTGAACTATAAAGCATTGAAGAGTGATAGAAGCCGGAGAATTCTCTGTATTATTTCTGTGTTAGTAAGTGTAGTAATTGCTATAGGGCTCATAACTTTATTTAGAAAGGTCTTATAAGTGATGGATAATAATCTGGCGAACAAAACTCTGGTGATATTAACTATCCTTATGTTACTTGCCGTAGCATCCTTTGGAACCATTAGGTCAATCGGCAAGTCAAGACAAGTTGTTGAATCTTATTACAGTGAGATCTCATTGAATGAAAGTATAGTGCTTGATGACCAGAATACTTTGAATAAGTTTGGCTCACCAATCACGCTTGAGAAAGGTACACGGGGAGAGATTAGCGACTCTTTTGATTGGTACAGTGAATGTCATGGATACAAACACATTAAAGCCCGTTTTAATCTGGATGATAATAAAAGACTGGATGTTATTCTTTTATTTGAACCAGGCAACGAAGAAACAGCTGATAATACGCAAGTTGTTGATGCGACTATTACAATTGGTAACGGCGAAGAACAGCAAATAATACCCGGGACAATTACTGTCAGCGATCCTCCTTTTATAGACATAAACAATGTGGAGGATTCCCAAAGGATTATTACTGAGTTCCAACAAACACGGGAATCCTATAACCGGAAAGTTAAGAAAACTGTCGTTACCGGAAGTGTGATATCAGTTATGATCGCGATAGCGTTGGTATCAGTGGTATGGACAATTAAATTAGTTTGTCATAAAGAAAAGATAGCAAGAATCCTTTTAATAGTCTCAGCTTGTATTGATGTCGTGATGGTTATAGCCGCTGCCCTTGAGTTTTATTTTATTGGGTGGTTATAGTTTCATGCCGGTCAGTGTGATTCTTGGGTAAGACTTGGATACAGTGTTATAATTCTGAAAAAGCGGATGACCTCCGCCCGAAGGGGATAACACATGATCACTTATCAGAAACTTACTAAGGCTCAATTAGACACTTTTATTCAGATGCGCATCAGGCAGCTCAGAGAAGAGGGCGCGACTGAAGATATAGATCTTGTTCCTGCTTTGCTGGATTACTATGACCGCCATATGGCTGACGGTACATTTGTCTCGTGGCTTGCGATGGACGGCGATAAGATCGTCGGTACCAGCGGGATGTCTTTTGTGGAGAAGCCGCCGTATTTCAGTTGCCCGAGCGGCAGGCTGGGACTCCTTTCGAGCATGTTTACGGATCCTGATTACCGCAGGATGGGCATTGCAAAAGAACTTCTTTCGAGAGTTGTAGAAGAAGCAAGGAATTACGGGTGCGGATGCGTGCAGATCACCGCGTCTGATATGGGCGTGCTCTTGTATACCGATTTTGGCTTTAAAAAGAACGGTAACTTCATGCAGTATAATTTCTGATATTTCGGGAGGATATTATGGGAAAGATCGAGAGATATGATGTTAACGATGAATGGGCACACGCAGGGCTCGTAAAGGCCGGAGATTATTGTTTCCTGAGCTATTGCGTCGGCAATATCGGAGGAACAGTAGAAGAGCAGATCAACGGTGCTTTTGACAATATGGAGGAGCGCCTTGCCATGGTCGGTCTGACGCTCGAAAATGTCGTTCAGATGGACTGCCTTTTCAGAGATGTATGGAACATTCCCACTATGGAGAAAGTCATTAAGGAAAGGTTTAACGGCCATTATCCCGCGCGCAAATCAATACAGACTGAGTTTGCGCATGTGGGTGGAGAATCAGGCCTTCAGTTCCAGGTGGATTGCGTCGCTTATTGCGGATAAGGGGTAAATAATGAGATTTGCAGAAAGAGAGATAACTTTAAAAGACGGCAGGACATGTATCCTGAAGCCTAATTCGCCTGAATATGCGGAGCAGATGATCAAATATCTGAAAGAGACAGCGGGCGAGACGGATTTTCTTTTGCGCTATCCGGATGAGATTAATTTCACCTTGGAAAAAGAGCAGGAGATCCTCGGAGGTATTCTTGAGAATCCATATGCGATCATGATGGTCGCTATAGTCGACGGCAGGGTAGCAGGCAACTGCGCCGTTAACGGGATTGGAGGTCAAAGAAGGATTCAGCACCGCTGCTCGCTTGCGATCGCGCTATATAAAGAGTTCTGGGGCCTCGGAATCGGCAGCGCCATGATCGCTTACATGATTGAGCTTGCACGTGAAGTGGGCTGGGAACAGATGGAGCTCGAAGTCATTGCTGAGAATGAACAGGCCTTTAATGTCTATAAGAAGTGTGGTTTTATTGAGACAGGACGCCATCACAACGCGGTTAAGCTTGATGACGGTACGTATCACGATGAGATCCTGATGTATAAGGAACTGTGATCGTTTAGAGGAGAATTATAATGCCGTTAGTCAGAGTCGACATGATAAAAGGCAAGGACAAAGAATACAAGAAGACCTTGCTCGAATGCATACACGAAGGCCTTGTCGAGAGCATCGGCATTGAAGACTGGGACAGGTTCCAGCGTATCGTTGAGATCGACAGGGAAGACTTTGAGACCGCTCCTGGAAAGACCGAAAACTTCATGATCATTGAGATCACTATGTTCCCGGGCAGGACTAAGGAGCAGAAGAAGGCTCTTATTGAGCGCGTAACAGCAAAGCTCGTAGAGCGTTTATCCATAGCGGCTGCCGATGTGTTCATCGTGATAAATGAACCTGCTGATGAGAATTGGGGCATGGCCGGAAAACAAAGAGGATGAATAACGTATTATTTGTTGGTTTTAAAGGAAAGAATAATGCGTCAGGAATGCTGGTCGAGCAAATAGCTCCTGATCATTTGCTTCTTACTAATTCATTTGCAGGACTTCGCAGAGATATAGATTCTGTCCCTAATGAATATGATTATATTGTGATGTTTGGCGTTGATAAAACACTTACCGATTCAGTGAGAATTGATAAGATTGCATCATTAAACGGTATAAAGAAGGCTACGGCTATAAATCTTCAAAGCATAAAAGAAAAACTGGCTGACAGGGGAGTGCCAGCGGAAATATCTGAGATGCCTACAGCCTATCTGTGTAATGAGGCATATTGGCACATGCTCGAAAAGTTTTCCGGAAGGGCAGTTTTTATTCACGTACCAACGATTAAAAATGTGGATGAATGCTTTGTCGAAAGAATGAAAAAGGTATTCCAAGGCGGCATGGAATTCTAAGGATATCCATTCAGTGCAATCTTGGTATAATTTAATTGTTGGAACTGCTTTTTCGATGCATACATTAACTTTGCTGGAACTTCTGAAAACTATTTTGATTTATGGAGTGAATGCTAATGGGAAATACTGCCGATAATGATTCTTCTGTAACTGGTGCGAATAGAAAAGGATTAAGAGCAGTTGCGATAATTCTTAGCCTGATAGAGGCGGTAGCAATTGCTGTTTTTATAGGTGTTTTCATATTCGACGGATTTGTACAATACGAGCGCATGGTAGCTCCGTCTCCGTTAAGCTATGACTATGATGGTGAAACTGTCTTTGATTTCGATGTTAAAGGCGATGACGGAACCATTTATCCGGCAGGTACCGTTTTAAAAGTTTATGGTTTTACTCGGTGGGATCAGTTAATGCTGAAAACTGAGACAGGAAGTGTAGTTACCGGAACGCATAGTCCATATTGCATTTCAGATGCGAAAAACAGTGATGAATTATTTCAGGCATTTGAAGCATTACAAGAAACTGAGAAACAGGAAGAATACAAACAGGACATTACTGTTATCGTGATTTCTTCCATCACGTGCCTGATAGCGTACTTTTTATTCGCATATATAAACAACAGATGGATTGGCAAGCCGAAAAAGCAGATCATTCTGCTTGTCATTATATTGTTGTTTTCCATTTTTAATTCTATGTTTCTTCATACGTATCTTTCGAGAGCACATGCACCGGTTATATATCTTTATCCTGAAGAGGATATGGAGGTTAACGTCAGACTCATTCTTGACGGTAAACTGACTACAACTTATCCTTCGTATGATGAACAGAACGGTTGGACTGTTACTGCATCTCCTGACGGAATAATAACTGACAAAAGCGGGAGACAGTATTCTTATCTTTTCTGGGAAGGCGATATAGCAATAACTCCTGACTTGAGCCACGGATTCTGTGTTAAGGGAGAAGATACTGCCGAATTCCTTGAGGGGTCTTTGAAACAGTTAGGACTTACTGATACTGAAGCAGATGCTTTCATCATGTATTGGCTTCCTTTAATGGAAGGAAACAAGTATAACGTCATTACATTCCAGACAGCGGCTTATGAAGATGTTGCTTTACTTTCAGTCAAGCCAAAGCCTGATACCGTAATCAGAGTGAATATGTTGTGGTATCCTGCTAACACATATGTGGATATGGAGCCTCAGGATCTTACAGCTGTTAATCCATCGGAAAGAAAAGGTTTTACAGTAGTCGAATGGGGTGGCGAGAAATATAGGCCCCCGATAATTCTAAACTAGTATCTATAGAGAAATAGAAAATTCGCAGTATTGGCATGATTAATTCGTTGAACAATAATACCATGAATAGAAAACAACACTTAATAAACAGAATAACAGCTCTATTTTTATTGTCGGTGATGGTCTTAAACATTTCCGGTTGTAGACTCATTCGAAAAGTTATATATCCGGAAGATAAAGGAATCAGGTTCTTGAGATTCATTGCTGCAACCGGAAATAAAGAGAATGACAATTGTATTTTTATCTCAAATAATTATGGGTTATACGGGAAAAAGCTTTCGAACTATCGTCAGCTGACAAGTGATACGGCATATGAGCTTATTGAAGAGGTAACAGCACTGCCTGATGTTTACGGCGATGAGTCTGAACCGTTTGCCTACTACATCAGCCTTGACTACTACGATAAGAATAAGAATTATGTAGAAGTGGATAAGTATGGATATGGAGGGTTCCCCGATAATTGGATAAAGATCGTTGAGCTCACAAATTCTGTAGCGGAAAAGGAAATTGAACGCCTTACTTACAGTACGGACATTGTGGAAATCAACGGTGACCTTCTGAGAAAAGAGTTTGGTATTACCGATGAAATGCTTCCCAAAGGCGTAACGGTAGATAAATTTGCCGAAGATACAAATTATACATACAGAGACTTATATGAGTCTTATTTCAATACACAATATTATGTCAGCAATTACTGCTATGACTATTATGACTTTGCGCAATATAAAATAACCAAAGATTCAGTAGCGGCAGCATCTGACAGTAAGGCGCTTAAGGAATATGCAGAACCCCGTCTGGATGACATCACTTCAGAAAGTGATATAAGTATCATAGGAAAAGTCAGCGGACAGTATTTTGAGATAGTCAGATTTGACTGTTTTGATGAGTGGAAAACACTTAACGATATCAGTGAGTATGATTTGATGACAAATGACGATCAGACGCTGGATATCAGTCGAACGGTGATACTTCAACAGGAAGGCATGCTTGGCACTGATTCAAGATTGATATTTGTTGATCCGACAAGCCGTTTTCTGATTATTATTAGTGGTGCTACATACCCGGATTACAATTTTTTATATGATTTCATAAACAGCTGAATTGGCGATATAGAAGACTGATTTACCGCTTGGTTTCCTCCTTTGTACCGCTTAGGTGCAAAGCTCTTGAGCAAGGTTTTGCGGCCGATATAATGGCCTTAAAACCAAGGAGGTAACAACCATGATCAACGAAGTAAAATCCGCTGTTTTCACAGCTCCCAAGACAAACATCAACGAACTGCGCCGCGAGGCTCAGGTCATCCAGATGAAGGGCGCGCCCTTCATGATGGCTTCAGTCATTTTATGGACCTGCGCTACCATCTGCCGCATCCTTCCCGTGAGCCTTTACATGAAGAACCTGCTCACTTTCTGCTGCCCTATGCTTTTGGTCCCGCTGGCACTTTTATTCTCCAAGATGATCGGCGCTGACATCTTCAAGAAGACTGATAATCCGGTAAACAAATTGGGCATCCTCTGCACATGCAACCAGCTTTTGTATCTGCTCATCGTAATGTGGGCATTCTCGATGAAGCCCGAAGTGATGATGATGCTTTTCGCGATGGTATTCGGCGCACATCTCTTGCCTTTCTCATGGGTATATGAGAGCAAAACATATCTTGTAATGTCGATCGTAACGACTTTAGGCTCGCTTTTGACAGCATGCGTTTTTGGCGAAGTAGTTATGGGAGTGTTCATGGTGATCTGCCAGATCATAACTTCGGTATTGCTGCTTGCCGAATGCAGAAAATTATCTGCCTCAAAAACCTAAGCTGTTGAATTATAATGGGGAATAGGAAGGAGCGTCCGGGCCGGTCACGCACTCCGGCAGGTCCGGCGCTTCCCCGATCTCCATGGGGCTAAGAGGTTATTATGAAAGTTACGATCAAGAACGATATCGATTCAGGCACGTTGGTCGAGATCCACTGCAAAGAAGTGACGGCTGAGACCGAGCGTCTTAAAAGATACATCAGCCGCTTTGACGAGCGCATTACAGGCACCAGCGAAGGCCAGACTCACAACATCGACATCAGCTCGATCCTTTATATTGAGTCTGTCGATAAGAAGACTTTTCTTTACACATCGCGAAATGTTTTTCTTACGGAAAAGCGCCTCTACGAGCTCGAAGAACTTCTGGATGAGAAAACGTTTTTCCGCTGCTCGAAGTCAGTCATCGTCAATCTCGACAGGATAAAAAGTCTTAAGCCTGAAGTCACGAGAAACATTCTTGCAACGCTCGAAAACGATGAGGTCATAGTGATCTCACGCCGTTATGCCAGAGCGCTTAAGACCTTGATCGGTCTGGAGGGATAATATGGAAGACGTTAAAAAGTTATTGGTATATTTCAGGAACGCGCTGGCATTCTCATTTGCATGGCTCGTCTTATGCGTAGTAGTAGCATCGCTTGCAGGAGACGGCAATATCACCGCTTTGTTCCTGGTAAAGCTTCTTGCGCTTTGCGCATGGGGATCTATCTGCTTCGTGTTCTCTTTCTGCACGAAGTTTATGAAGAAAAAAGGCTTTGTATTCTGCCTTACTGTATTCTTCCTTTTGTTTATCCCCGTTGAAGTCCTGATGTTCTATCTGATGGGTATCTTTGTGGGAATAGGCACACCGGCATTGTGGATCACTCTCGGAGCTATCATAATCGCATCCTACGTGCTTTGCATCCTTATAGATGTACTTGTTATGCGCAAGCGTGCGCGCGAATATACGGCAAAACTGAAAGAATATAAAGCACGCAATCTTAACTAAGCCTTAACTTGATCCAAAGAATATTGATTAAGGTATTTTCGAGTGGCAAAATATCTTCCAGTACAAATCCTTTGTATTGGAATTAGGGGGTAATAGAATATGTTAGAAGTCAAAAACGTAACCAAGCGTTACGGCAAAAACCTTGCATGCGATGATGTATCTTTCAATCTGGAGCCGGGTACACTGACAGTCCTTTTGGGACCTAACGGCGCCGGCAAGAGCACCATCATCAAGTCGATCATCGGATTTCTCAAGTACAACGGATCCATCACGATCAACGGAACGAGCACAAAGACCACAGAGGCACGCAAATACTTAGGTTATATCCCTGAGATGCCTTCTTTGTATCCGACACTTACTGTAGGCGAGCACATGGAATTCATCGCCCGTGCCTACAAGCTTACGAATTACAAGGACCGTATCAACATGCTTCTCGAGCGTTTCGAGCTTGATGACAAGCGCAAGAAGTTCGGCGACGAGCTCTCCAAGGGTATGCAGCAGAAGTTAAATCTCTGCCTTGGACTTTTGCCTGATCCCGATTACATCCTGCTTGACGAGCCTATGCTCGGTCTCGATCCGCATGCCATCAAAGAGCTCAAGCTCTACATCGAAGAGATGCGCAAGGAAGGCAAGACTCTTCTTATCAGTACGCATATCATCGACAGCGTAGACATGCTCTGGGACAGAACGATCATCATGCAGAGCGGTAAGATCCGCGCTAACGTTGCGCGTGATGAGATCGAAGGCAGCGGCAAGTCTTTGGAAGACCTGTTCTTCGAAGTTACCGAAGGCATCGAGAAGGAAGCTGTAAGCAGCTCGAGTGAGAAGGCAGGAGAAGAGCAATGAGACTGTTTTTCTACTATATCACCCACTCGTTTCTTAATACGATTAAGAAACTGCTGAAGACGTGGGTCGCGATATTCGTTGTCCTCATGATCTGCGGCGGCCTTTTCGGCGGCATCATGGGCTCGATCTTCAAGGATAAAGCAAAGACAAGGACTAGTGAGACTTCAGTTGAAACAACGGCTGATGATCCTTCCGGCGAGACTGACGAAGATAAGGATTCTGAAGCTGATGATGAGATCACGCTCGAATTCTCTTTCGGCGACCGCATAAAGAATTTCATGAAGACTAACAATCTGACTTCGGCGAATATAGTCGATATCGCAATCTCAGCATTGTTCCTGCTCATTCTCGCGACGAACGTTGCAAACTCAAAGAGTTCCGGCAAGTTATTCCAGCCGGCCGACGTTACGATGCTTTTCGCGTCGCCGCTCAAACCGCAGTCGGTCCTCATGTTCAGGCTTACCTGCACGCTCGGAATGTCATTCTTCCTGTCGCTTTTCATGCTCTATCAGATACCGAATCTCATGAATGGCGCAGGGCTCGGCCTTTGGGGCGCACTGTCATGCGTTGTCGTTTACACGCTTATCCTCATGATCAGCACGCTGATCCAGGTCGCTTTCTACACGATCACGTCCAAGCTCGAGAACGGCACAGACAGCATCAATAAGTTCCTTATAGGTTTCTACAGCCTTATCGGCATCGGCTTTATCGCTTACATGACGATCACAAAGCAGGAAGTCGCACCCGCGCTGTTCGGATATTTCGCAAGTCCTTCAACGCACTGGGTACCTTTCTGGGGCTGGCTCAGAGGCATCTCTTATTACGCAGTAACAGGCGACCTCGCAAAGTCCGGACTTTATCTGGGACTCTTCATCGTCGCATGCATCCTCGTTGTCGTATTCATCTGGAAGATGAAGGCAGACTTCTATGAAGATGCAATGTTTGCCGCAGAGCGAAAAGCAGAGCAGATGGAGAATGCCAAGAATGCTTCCCGCGGTGCTGTAGTTACCCGTGAAAAGGCACGCAAGGGCTCTATCGACCGCGAAGGCTTCCATTACGGCTCAGGCGCAAGCGTTTTCTTCTTCAAGGCGGTCTTTAACAGATTCAGATTTGCCAAGCTCAAGATCTTCTCTACGACCATGATCGTCTATCTTCTCGTAGCGGGCTTTGCAGCTTATATAGCACAGCGCAACGGCAACGGAGCCGATCTGTTCGTTATCCCTGCCGCAGCACTCGGCGTCATGGCATTCTACCGCACTCTGGGAGACCCTATCAGAGAAGATACTTCACGCGAGTTCTTCATCATGATCCCTGAGAAGGGCTATTCAAAGATCATCTATTCGCTCCTCGGCTGCCTCGCAGTCACAGCGATCGACCTGCTCGCACCTATGGTGCTTGCAGCCTGCATCCTCGGAACGAATCCTCTGATGGTTCTCGTATGGTATGTATTCATACTGTCGATCAGTTTCTTCGCCACAAACGTCGGAACATTCATCGCTTTGTCCTTGCCCGGCGAATCGGCGAAAACGATCAAGACCGTCATCCAGATCATGTTCCTGTACTTCGGTCTTGCTCCTGCAGCAATCGCCGTCATAGCAGGCATAGTCTTCAATCAGCTTTTGATCGCACTCGCGATCGGCGCAGCCATCAACTTTGTGATCGGCTTCCTCGTATCACTCCTGCTGCCGCTGTTTTTGGGGAAGAGGTAAGGCTATTTAAGATTTGATTTGAGGAGCTGTCTTCTTTGGAGGCGGCTCCTTTTTTGTTGTGGTGGCTTTCATGTCCATGAGCCGGCCGATTGCCGGGAAGTGACACGTTTTGGACGCGGATCGTGTCATTTTTCGTCACTTCTGCGGTTATTGCCAAATAGTGACACGTTTTAAAGGCTTTCCGTGTCACTTTTCGTCACAGCCAGGACAGACTGCACTTTTTTCAACACAGCCCGGAAGTGACTGCACTTTTTCAGCACTGCCGGAAAACGCGAAAATCCGGATTGCGTAAAACGTGCCTAAAACAGCCCGGGAAACGCACGATTTACGCATTTTTCGCCAAACTAGCGTAAAACCGTGCCTAAAACGGTCCGAATCACGCACGATTTACGCACTGAGAAATTCATTCCTGAAATCGACACGAAAAGCCCCCTCTCCGTGTGAGTTTTCGTGAATTGCCCACGCGCGGGGACTGAGGCGTCAAAGCCCTGCAAAACAAGCCTTTGTAACACTGTTACACTTCTTCAGACGTCTCGCTTGCGGAGGTTGCAGCAGTATCAGAGCGGTAAACATCGAACTCGTAGCCGATGATCGTGCCGTCGTACTTGTTGTAGAAGAGAATGCAGTAGAAGCCCTCGGGGAACATCTCGTCAGCGGTGTAGGTGATGTGGATCTCGTTGGGATCTAACTCGGTAATGTACTCGGAGATATAGTAGTCAGTCCACTTGGGCGAGGTCTCGCTGGCGACTCTGTATTTGTAGGTCCAGACGTACCATTCGCCGGGCTCTTCGATCGTTAAAAGGATCTCAAAAGTATCCGTGTCGGTGTAGCTCTCGGTGATGGGATCCCATTTGTCGCCAAGCATCTGGATGTCGGCGACCATATCGAAAAGGCTCCGCATATACTCAAGATCCGTATTCTCGTAGTCGTAGACCACAGTCAGGTCGTCCGGGTTATTCAGGACGATGCCGCCCTTTGTAAGGCGGAATTCCATTGTGACAGTCACTTCGACCGTGTCGCTGACGCCGTTCAGAAGACTGCCGAATTCATCCGTGTTGATGAATTTCTCGTGTTTCTCGAGGAGGACGCTGTGGTCCTTGTATGAAAACTTGACGTCAATAAGAAGGGAGTTGCCCTTAGCCTTTTCCTCAAAACTGTCGACATCGATGGTGGAGGTGATGGTAGAAGCGATCATGTGCCTGATGACAAGCTCATTCTCGGGGTCATTCTCTTTATCGTCGTCGTAGAGAGCCTGTTCATCGAGCGTAGGCATAGCCGCCTCCATCTTGGAGGGCTTATCCGCGCAATAGCTTGCGAAGGTGTCATAATCGCAGGCTGCAAGAGCTTCGGTGACCAGGTTTACCGCTTTGTAGACTTTCTCGGTCGCAGAAGACTGGGGATCACCGACATCTATCCCGGAATTATCCGTATCATCCGTGTTGCCGAATAGGGAGCAGGAAGCCAGCGTAAAGACATTGGCCAGTATAAGAATCGATGCGATAAGCTTGTTTTTCATATCTATCCTCTAAAAGCAATATCCAATATTATACTTCATTATTGATTTCGACCACAAAAAGCCGGCGGGGCACGGGACACATTGTAACATCAAACACGCGACACCGCTTGGTTTAAGGTGTAAAATCGTGTCACCATGTTAGAACGAATCAAGAAAGACCCGGTTTTGTTTATTTCAGGAATACTCGCGGTAGTATCCTGCTTCTTCGTAACCCCTGACAAGCAATATATGGGTTATATTGACCTGAGGGTGCTTGCGATCCTGTTCTGCATGATGCTCGTCGTCAGCGAGCTCGTTATTCTCGGGGTCTTTGATAAGCTCACGAATAAGCTCTTGTCGAAGGTCCATTCTTCGCGCATGGTATCACTTATCCTTGTGTGGATGTCATTTTTCCTGGGGATGATCCTTACAAACGACGTAACGCTCGTTACGCTGGTGCCTTTCGCGATCGCGCTTATGAAGTCCTTTGACGACAGGAAAACGCTGACGTTTACTTTGATCTTAATGACTGTTGCTACCAATTTGGGAAGCATGCAGACACCTATCGGAAACCCGCAGAATATCTATCTTTACACGCATTACAACATGGAGATCGGAAGCTTCATGCTGATGATGCTGCCGTATTCGCTATGCTCGCTCATCCTCGTTACGATCGCTGTTTTCGTGCTCTGCAAAGACATGAAGATCGAGCATAAGGAGGATAAAGCGTTAGAGAAGATCCCGGGTGTCAGGATAGCCGTATGCATCCTGCTTTTCGTATTGAGCCTTTTGGTCGTTTTGAGGGTGATGCACTATCTCATCATTTTCGCGCTTGTCGCGTCCATAATGTTATTGATGGACCCGAAAGCCTTTAAGGGCGTGGATTATACGCTGCTCATCACTTTTATTTTCTTCTTCGTATTCGTGGGAAATATGGGCAGGATCGATGTTGTCTATGAGGCGATATCTTCCATCGTCGAAAAGTCTCCGACGCTTACAGCCATTGCTTCTTCGCAGGTTATAAGCAATGTCCCTGCGGCTCTGCTCTTGTCGGCATTTACGGATAACGGAAACGCGCTTGTAATCGGTACGAACTTAGGCGGTCTCGGAACGCTCATCGCGAGCATGGCAAGCCTTATAACATATAAATTCCACGCGGCGCTTCCTGCCCCCAAGAAAAAGAGCGTCAATTATATCGGCGCATTCACTGTCGTAAATATCATATTCCTGGTCATTTTGTTGGGCGTTTACTGTATTTTCAGGTAATTTAGAGGCTTTTTGTACTACACACCAACACAAGACTTATATAAAATTTCTTTGTGATATAATAACAAACTGTCAGCCGGGAATAGGCTGCGGAGGTATAGATATGAAAAATAAAGTAGTTTTGGTAATTTTATCGGCGCTCCTCGCTGCTACAATGCTCAGCGGATGCCTGATCCCTAAAAGAAAGAATAGCGGCAATGGCTACAGCAACCCGTATGATGACGACGACGATGACGACGATGATGACGACGACGATGATTACACTGTAGATGATGACGATATCGACTACACTACAGACGATATTGACAATACTACAGATGATGTCGTAATCAGCAGCACAGATTGGGCTGATATCGAGATCTTGGGTGATACTAACCTTAAGGCGAAGGTAACTCCGACCCATGGCATTCCTGATGATTTTATCGTATATGGTGACGTAACATACGGAGATGTTTGTGACGCGATCTACGATAACTGCGATTTCCGTGACAGCCTTTCCAATGAGGCGATCCCGTTCGATGTCGACATGTACAACAAGGTCTGCACAATGATCTGGTTCAGCTCGGATGAATTCAAGATGATGGCTTCCACAAGAGATTCTGTATTGGCTCAGATGGCTTATATCGCTACTCTGTCTTATGAGTTCTCAAGTGACAACTTTGATCCCGAATACTGTATCTATGACGAGACGACGAACACTTACGAGTTCCACGGAGTCCTTGATAAGAACAACATCGGCAGATGCATCATTTCTTTCACCGATACCAACGGCGGAACGGTTAACTTCGAAGACGCTATGTGCGGTGACGAGATCGTTTGGAAGTTTGATTTCAACAACATTTCTGTCTACCAGATCGGTCTGACTGAAGACACATTGTCAGACTATCCGACAGGCGGATTCCTGAACGTTGCTAATTATTTCGCAGGCTTCATCGACGGAGCTCTCGGCTAAAGAATAACTTTTAAGCAAATCAAAAAGCTGTCCCGCACTTAAGCAGGGCAGCTTTTTTAATACATCGCGAAATGATCTCTTTATAGTGAAGGAAAACTCAAATTGCCGTAAACTGACACGATTACGGCTCCAAACGTGTCACATCCCGTCACTATCTGGGGAATTGCCCAAAAGTGACACGAATAGAGTTCAAATCGTGTCATTTTCCGTCACTGCCTTTTTGACACCTTGCGTATCGCCCCATAAACCACATACTCAAGAAGAAGTATCGCGGTGATAAGCACAAGCAGACCGCAGAGGTAAAACTTTTCGCCGGTAAAATTGCAGATCCATTCAAGCGGTGAGCTCTCGGGAGGGAACATCAGGAACATGTAGTTTACGCCCGCGTGCTGATTCAAAAGATATACCGGAGGCACGACGATCAAGAGGAACAGGTATGAATACCAGAAATGCCTGAATGATATATGAGCCTTTTTCCTGACAAGGAAAAGCAGGGGGATAAACACGAGAAGCGAATGCGTGAAAAAGCACAGGAGCGGCAGATAAGACCAGAAAGGCCTGTAATTCCAGTCAGGGAAAAGAAGCGCTCCGACAGCACCGGGCATTAAGAGAACGACAGCGATCTCGGCAAAGAAAGACTGAAGTTTTCCTCGCGTGAATGCTGCAGCGAGGTTTACGAAGATGCCGAGATTACAAAGGTGCAGCGGCAGAAAATCTATAAGCGAACCACCCTCTTTTATGAGCAGGATGTCCTGAAGTATTTCGCCGCACAACACAACTACCGACAGTATCCGCGCTGCGTTCATGGCAGCTCTGTCAGAGACTTTACGGGCAATAAGAAGACCTGCGGTTATTATGACCGCGATGGAGATCAGCATTACAATGTGCTCTGTGCAGAAGTGCTCGAATTCGTTCATGAGTTCATTCTACACCGTCAGAGGGCAAAGCCAAGCCCGCAGCCCGAATGGAACGACTAATTATTTTCGCTCGTCCAAAGCTTTCTGGACTCTGTCCTGCGCAATCTTTACTACGCTGTCCAGATCTTTTTGGCCCAGGAAATAAGCAGGCATCTCTTCTATGAGTATCGTGTTAATGGCGGCATCTGAGTATGGCATGTTTGAGCAGCTCAATATGATGTTCTCGAGATCATCAATGTTCTGCTCTGAGAAGAAAAGACGAGTCGGGTTGGGATCTTCGCCTTCCCAGCCGAAGACGGCCCAGTATCCGTCACCGTTGATATATTCGACTGCGGCTTCACCCTGCTGTCTGAATATAGTGCGGTTAATAACCAGAAGATCATCCGATGCGATAAATTTTTGAATATCATCTGACAGAAGGATCTTTGCAAACTCAACACATGCATCAACGTTATATGCTTTGGCTGATACTGCGACAGAGAGGTTTGCGTTGGCGGAAGGACCTCTGCCGTCAGTCGACGGGATACCCAGTATATCTGAAGAACCGGTCATCTCCGCGATCTCGATCATATAACTGAATGAGCCATAGCAGGAATATAAGGCTGCATCCCTGTTGCGGGTCAGGAACGGATCCTCAACATTAGGATCAATATAGGCTCCCCAAAGCTCTGAATCTACCGGAACATTATTCTTGACGAAGTCTGCAAGTTCGGCGAATTCGGGAACAGTGAAATCAGCTTTACCGTCCGAAATGAACTTATCGCTCATATTGTTAAACAGCTTGACGAAATAATAAGACTGTCCGTTGTCGATTACATCTTTGCCGTTTAATGTGTTATTTAGGAAGTTCTCATACTCCGGGATGGTGAAGCCTTTTCCTGAACTGCCGGCATTCTCACTGTCCGTAATGATCCCTTCAACGTAGAAACTGATTGGCAGGTTATAGAGCTTGCCGTCAACTTTTGCGGAATCGATTATGTTGGTGAAGTATTTTTCCGAATCGAGATCATATAAATAAGGTGTAAGATCCGTAAGGTATTCCGGGTTATTCAGCTGTCCGTACTGACTTGCATTTATCAGGATGTCTGGACCTTCGCCGTTGATCAGATCCATTGCAAGCCGGGTGCTCATCTCAGAATTGATATCCTGCAGAAATGCGGATTGTTCGTCGGCACTTGAGATCGTCCAGTTAGTGTAATCGTAATTATATCGGTCTGTGACCTCGATATAGTATTCGGTGTTGCTCTCGTTGAATTCTATTATTGCGTCACTTACTGCAACGTCGATACTTTCAATGTCTCCCTGACATAGTTCAAGTATCTTTTTGCCTGCGTGAGGGTTGGTATCAGCTCTTGTAAATTCGATGATAGTGAAGTTCGATCTGTACCGGTCAGAGAATTCGTTGTATGACCAGTCGTCTCCGATAAGCACAAAGGAGTCCTTGCTGATCTCGGCTATATGAAGCTCGGAAAGAGTGCTGTTGCCGACTCCGCACCAGGAGTAATTGAAGAATTCGTCTATGGACTTATCTTTGAAATTGATGACGTAGATCCCCCGGTCTGCCAGGAAATATGTTTTGCCGTCGGTTCCGGTGACAGAATAATCTATGGATTTCTCATTTAACCAGTTGTATTCATCTGATTTATCAGAAGATAACGCGAGCGTTTTAAGATCCAGCTCGTAATAGATGCACTCATTTTTCTTTTCGACCGGAATGACAGCCGTATTCTCATCTTTAGCCATTATTGTGTAGATGTTGAGATCCTCATTGTTGGCATCTTTGATCTCGACGGTTCTTTCTGAGCCGTCAGGTGAGGTTATGTGAAGATGATAGTAAGCTGCAGTGTATTCTTCATTCCAAAGGCTCTCTGTTCTGATAAGGTGATCGCCGATCTTGTAGACCTCCGGATCAATGTCATCAAAGTCTGCATGTTCTTCAGTACCGATGAGTTCTCCTGTCAGCGGATCGAAGTCTCTTGAGAAGTAAATGAAGTCTTCCTCTTCTTCGTTGTAACAAGCGTATTTTGAAGTGATCTTACCAAAGGAATATTCAGTCCCGCAAAGATTTGTATTGGGCTCCAGATCTTCTGTCAGATCAAGGATCTGAATAGTCCCGCCGGTGTTACGGTCGATCACGGTTACTGTCTCGATATCGTAGTCATTGCCGTTGATCTCGTCATAATCTATAAATTCCATTTCCGGGTATTCATAACTGCCGCTTGTTAAGATCAACATCCTGTTATCTTCAATTCCTAACAGGCGCTGAGTTATTCTGTCAACTTCTTTGGTCCCGTCTAATTCAGGATCGAAATGAATCGTTTTTGTGTTGAACCACGGTGAATCAGCTTTGATGGTCTCTCCGCTGCGGCTTTTGGTGCTGCCGGATTTTTTACCGCACGAAGCGGCAGATAATGACATCGCTAAGATAAGCGTGACAGAAAGCGCCTTGACAGTAACTCTATACATATTTAGCTCCTTATTATCCCGAAAAGAACTTAACCCAGAAAACATTCTATCATTACACCGACAATCAATTGCGGTTATTTTGCAACATTTTAGGACGTTTAATTGTATATAGGGCAAAGAGCTTTTCGAGAGGGAAAGAAAAACGGAGGCCGGTTATGGAACAGGAAGTTAAGAAGAGAAGCAAAAAGCCGTTGGTTATAGGGCTTGCAATAACAGGCGCAGTAGTGATCGCAGCTGTTGCAGCAGTGATGATTTTGCCTAAGCTATCAGTCCAGGAAACAAAGACAAAAAGAAAAAGAGACAAAGAGCCTTCGCACAAGTATGCGACAGAATATGATCTTGAGCTTAACAAGACCGGGTATAAGGATGATATGCCCTGGAGCATCAGGAAATATGAGGATGACAATCAGATTTACCTGTCTATCTGGAACAGCTCACATAAAGAAGAAGCATTGGATTACTTAAGCTTCAGAGTCTATGATTCTGCATCTGATGCAAAAAAGGCATATAAAGAGATCCTCGAGTACTATAAGAATTACTCTGATTCTGATGTGACACAAGGCTACAACTGGTTCACAGGATGGGAACCGGGTGTCTGTGACGCATTTATATATGAGATGGTATATCTTCAGGATAATGTGATCATCTATGCGGATCTCAATATCGTAAGCGCTTGGGCCGATGATTACTGGTATGATGACGATGAGACCATAGAGACATCAGCACCGACTACGACAGCCTTTGACAGAATGAGCCTCAAAGACTACATTCTTGATAATTCAAGAAATATCCAAGACTACGTAATGCACGATATCTTGGATTACTGATCGCTGTTTGCCATCTGCTCGTAGGTGATACCGTATTTGAGCGCAATATCTCTGGCGTAAGAACTTGAATCGGGTTCTGCGCGCTTGAGGATAAATGTATTCTTGTTATCCTTACGTTCCATGACGAGACTGACTATATTGCCCTGGCCGTCCCATTTGTTCATTTCGGGGATCTCTTTGGCAAGGTCATGGATATGAGTATTGAAGATTACGCTTGCGCCCCTTTCCTTAAGGACACGGATGAGATCTTTGGACAGATATAAACCGTCTGAAGCAGACGTTGTTGAAAATGTCTCGTTGAAGAGTATAAGTGTATTTTTCTCAGCTGCCTTGACGATCTCCTTGATGCGCTTTGCTTCCTCTCCGAGTCTTCCGTAATTGATCGTGAGGTTCTCATCGATCGGGAAATGCGTAAGGATATTCATGAAGGGGAGACCTGTGCATGAAGATGCCGTGACGAACATACCGAGAGACATCATGGCTGAGATAAGTCCCAGACCCTGCTCTACGATGGTCTTGCCGCCGCGGTTAGGACCTGTCAGGATGAATATGTGCTCGTCGTTTGTGAATGCAAAGTCATTCTTAACGATATCGTTCTCGCCTACGAAAGCCAGACGGATGTTATAGAAGTCCTTGAGGTCGAGAGTGCTTTCTGATGCGTCAGTGATCTCAGGGAAAGATATCTCATAGCCCTTGCTCTTAAGCTTTCTTCCGAGTTCAGCGCTCCTGATATAGAAGGAAAGTCCTTCGTACATCTCGATCAGGAAGCGGTTATCGTAATCGACATACTTGGACAAAGTCCTCTTGATCTCGAAGAAATGCAGCTTAAGGTGTTTCTCCATTTTCGGAGTGATGGCTGCGAGAAGAGGATCCTGGCTCTTGTATTTTATGAAAGGATTGGATGCCTTGGAAAGAAGCGCGACATCAGCAAGCGTGTACTTGGACCTGATGCCGTGCGGAACGAACTCTATGGCGGTGACATTCTCGATGTCGAGCTCCGGCGTGAAGTTAATGCCTATTACGGCGCCCCTGACGTTCGCTAAGTCTTCGTGCATCTTCTGGATATCGCTCTTGGCGACGCTGAATTTCTCATCGGTGATGACCTGGTGGACATAGTCGCGGAGCGCGGTAAGACCTTCTGATTCTATCTTGTTCTCCGAAAGGAGCTTATCCAGTTCTTCTATGACATCGACATAAACGACGAGTTCTCTTAACGTCTCGAGCAGAGTATAAAGGGTAGTGTCCCTGTTGCTTGCTGCCTTCTTGATGCCGCCAAAGTGCTTTAACACCTGGATCTTTTCGAGGACTTGCTTCAAGGAACGGCAGAGTTCTTCGTTATCAATGAGGTCTTTTAAGACCTGCTGTCTGAAGATGATATCCTTGGGATCAACAGGGAGGGAAGTCATGATCTTTTTCAAGAACTTGCGCTCTTCGGCATCAGAGCTCATATGCTCGATGACTTCGTAAAGAGCAATGTCCTTTACTGTCTCTTCAGACAGTTCAACGGTTCTTTTCTTCGAGTCTTGCGAAAATAATATCTCCATGAGCGCACCCCCAAAACATTAAAAGTATTACATAAAATCGCTAATAAAAACAGTACGCGGCTAAAGAGCGCCCCTTCGGCTTTGTATCCATATAACATAATGAACAGCTTCCCGCGGTTCTTTTTCTTTGTGATTTTGTCGCTTGATAGAGTTTTGCTCTATTTCTATAATGCGTTGGTTATAAAAACAGGTGTGAATATCAGAGGATGATTATGAAAGAATTTAAGCCCAAGCTGTTCTCGGTAATGAAGAATTATTCAGGTTCCCAGCTCGTAAAGGATATCGTAGCGGGAATCATCGTAGCTATAATCGCGCTCCCGTTATCTATCGCTCTTGCTATCGCTTCCGGCGTCGGTCCTGAAGCAGGTATCTATACCGCGATCGTCGCAGGATTCATCGTATCTTTCCTTGGCGGAAGCCGCGTGCAGATCGCAGGTCCTACGGCAGCATTTGCAACGATCGTTGCAGGCATCGTAATGAAGGACGGCAAGGAAGGACTCATCATCGCCACCATAATGGCAGGCATCATTCTCATAATCATGGGCTTTTGCCGGTTCGGCAGCCTTTTAAAATATATACCTGATCCGATCACGACAGGATTTACTGCGGGAATCGCAGTAACCCTGTTCATCGGTCAGATCAAGGATTTCACGGGTATCACATACCAGAACGGCGAAAAGCCCATCGAGACAGGCGAGAAGGTAATGGCCCTGGTCAAGAACGCTGCGACTGTCAATTGGCAGGGCGTCCTCATCGGTGCCATCGCGCTCCTGATACTTATCGTATGGCCGATGATCTTCAAGAAACTTCCTATCCCGGCATCTTTCATTGCCGTCATTGTAACGGCAGCAATTGTTGAGATATTCCATTGGGACGTTAATACGATCGGAAAGTCCTTTGCAGATATCAAAGCAGGACTTCCGCCTGTAAGCGTAAACGCTTCAATGTTCTCTTTTGCAAACATCAAAGGACAGTTCTCTAACGCTATCACTATCGCATTCCTTGCAGGTGTCGAGTCACTCCTTTCTGCAGTCGTCGCGGACTCCATGATCGGCTCCAAGCACAGACCTAACGCCGAGCTCGTAGCCCAGGGCGTAGGTAATATCGCTTCGGCTTGCTTCGGAGGCATACCTGCTACAGGCGCCATCGCGAGGACCGCTGCAAACATCAAGAACGGCGGCCGCACACCTATCGCAGGCATGGTTCACTCGGTAACACTTCTTATCGTCGTTGTGTTCCTCATGCCTTACGCGAAGCTCATTCCGATGCCCTGCATCGCAGCTATCCTTTTCCAGGTCGCTTATAACATGAGCGGATGGAGAAGATTCGTTAAGCTCATCAAGAGCTCGCCCAAGAGCGATATCATGGTATTGCTCATCACGTTTGTACTTACCGTAGTTTTCGATCTCGTTGTCGCCATCGAAGTAGGCGTGCTCCTTGCAGCTGTTCTCTTCATGAAGAGAATGAGCGATGTCACTCAGGTCGCAGGCTGGAAAGACTTTGACCCCGAGAACGATCCTGACAGCATCGATCTCCGCGTACTGCCTGAGCATACTATCGTCTATGAGATCAACGGACCTATGTTTTTCGCGACTGCGGGAAAGATCCTTCAGATCTCGCCTAAGGAAGACACCAAGGCTCTCGTACTCCGTATGAGAAGCGTAAGCACCATTGATGCTACTGCTCTGCGCAATCTCGAGATCCTTTTCGAAGACTGCAAGAACAGAGGCGTGCAGCTCGTAATGTCACACGTCAACGAGCAGCCTATGAAGGTCATTCAGAAGTCTGGCTTTGACAAGAAGGTCGGAGAAGAAAACTTCTGCCCCCATATCGATAATGCTCTTGCAAGAGCTCAGGAGATCGTTAAGGCTTAAGCCTGCTCAAGTGCCTTGATCTTCTTGATCCTCGACATGATAAGCGAGACTATTACGAGGCATACACCCGAGAAGAGGATCGTAATGGAAGAGCCTGTTCCGACACCAGTATGGGTGAGCTTGCCTACGGTATCAGCCGTTACTCCGCAGAGCGCGTAAGCGATGACGTAGCCCAATTGCGAGATGAATCCTATGAAGCCCCAGGCCCTTCCCTGAAGCTCGTCAGGAATGTTGATCCTTACGAGGTAATCGAGGCTGTTATTCGCGAAAGGAATGCAGGCGAAGAACATGAAGCCAAAGATGCAGATCACATAAGGATTTTCTGTAGCTGCAAACATTGCCATGCCGAGTCCCGAGAATGCGAGTCCCATCCAAAGTGCCCTGAAGAAGTTCTTCTTGATTCCTTTGACACCGAGCAGGATGCTTGTTACGAGCATTCCTGATGCAGCTGTCGTCTCAACGATACCGAGCGTCTTAGAATCTGCAAAAGATAATACGAATGATTCACCGAGGACCTGGAAAACACCCATGAATAAAGTGATCAGGGAAGTGATGATGATCAGCAGGAGAATGCCCTTGTTGCCTGAGATCACTTTCCAGCCTTCCTTCATGCTCTTGAAGAAAGAATCGGGATTTTTGGGCGTGCTCGTCTTGATGCCGCGTCTGACGACCGCTGCGACGATTACCGTAAGGAAGAATGTGCAGATGTCGATGATGAGTATCAGCTTGATGTCGCTTACTGCGAGCAGGAAGCCTGCGATGATGGGCGAGAAAAGGTATCTGGAGCTCCCTGCGATCGACACGAGACCGTTTGCCTTAGAGTACTGTTCCTTGGTAAGCAGGTCAGTGATAGTAGCGGTGTAAGAGGGTTCGAGCAGGGCAGAGAATACAGAGCTTATCGTGGTCCCGAGATAGATCTGCCAGAGCGCCGCATCGCCCTGCAGCATGCATATAAGGATGAACAATACGCCAAGACCCGACAGGCCGTCCCCGATCATCATGAGAAGTCTTCTGTCATATCTGTCTGCAAGAACGCCTGCAGGGACTTTGAGTACCAGGCAGGGAAGGAATCCCAATAATGTGAGGAGCGCCATATCTGCTGCGCTGCCGGTCTTCTGGAAGATATAAAGACCTAAGCCGAAGCTTGTAAGGCCTCCGCCGATGGATGATATGAATTCGCCTGCCCACAGGAGCATGAACTTGCCGTAATTGTTCTTAGTCTTTTCCACTTCAATAAATGCCTTTCGCTGTTGTTGAGTTAACTATAACGCAGTCAAAGGTGCAGTTCTTTAGATAACTATTACGCAATTCTTAAATAACTCTTAAATCTGAGCTTGACAGCAAATATGGATGGCAGATTGAAGCGTTTTTATATTGCATAAAAATGCGAGAATGAATTCTATTTGATATTTAGTTAGAAACCTTGAGATCAATAACTCTCCGAACAATAATATTACTAATGTTTAACTTGTAAATGCTTGAGCTTTTAAGAGTTGAGAGGTTATTATGGTCAATAAAAAAGGAAAGAAAGTAAAAGTCATAATAATAATCGCAATAGTGCTTATTTTACTCGTATTTCTTTTATTTCCTCGGAAATACCAGTTGCTTGATGGCGGATCGACCGGTTACAGAGGATTCATGTATATTTATTCTATTGAGGATCGTTGCAGTTTTGTTTCCTTGAATGGTGATTACTATTATGAGAAAGGAACAGTTATTACGATACTTGGGATAGAAATATATAATGGAACTGAAGTAGATACATCACAAACAGCAATAGGGCACCACTCCCCTGAAGCAGAAAAGGTAGACGAATTATTAGAATCGTTTTATGAGTCACAAAGATTTGCTCAAGAGTCGACATAAATGAAGATGGGTCAAATAATGGGGTCAGACCCCATCAAAATCTGCTAAATATTTAGCAGGCGGGACAATTGATTTTTTACCGGTTCTTAAGGCTGATATTATGAATGATAAAGCTAATAAAAAGAGAGCAATCATTTTTTGTTTGATCGAAGCCGTTATAGTCGCGGCTGTTGTTATTGCATTTGAAATGACGCTTAACAGGGCAGCCAGAGTGCCTGCAATACTTTTGTCTCATGCTGAGCACGAAGCGGTATTTGATCACGATATAACCGGATGCGATGGTACTGTGTATCCTGCAGGAACGGTTTTTAATGTGCGATATATTGATTCATCCGGTGGATTGACACTCTATAACGATGATTGGGTAATGGTCTCTAAAGGAGAGGTTAATATCTCAGAAGCACAAAGCAATCCGGATTTGATCGCATTTGCTGATGAGATAGCTACAGCTGAGAATTACAGGCAAAAGCAGGAAAAAGCATATGATCTGCAAGCTGTTGGGGTTGGGCTTGTTGCAGGAGTGGTAGCTTTTTGGATATTCTTTGCGATTAATTATCCGTTAAGAAATGTATTGAAAGCTGAAGTGATTGTTCTGATAGTTCATGTTGTTATCAGTTCATTTGTTGCGCCCTTCCTGATGACCTATGCTTCAAAGGCTAAAGCTCCGGTAATATATCTTTATCCGCAGGAGGATACTGAGGTCAATGTCAGATTATCATTAAATGGAGAGATAGAAACGACATATCCTCTTTACGACAAGACTATCGGTTGGAATGTAATTGCTTCGCCTAACGGAACACTTACTGATTCATCCGGGAACGAGTATTCATTCCTGTTCTGGGAAGGCGATATAGTGATCAAGCCTGACCTTAGTAAAGGTTTTTGTGTCAAGGGCGAAGATACCGCAGAGTTCCTTGAACAATCATTAAAACAACTCGGTCTTTCAGATACCGAGCGGGATGCATTCATAATGTTCTGGCTTCCGGAACTTGAAAACAACAAATACAATGTTATTACTTTCCAAACAGAAGCCTATGAAAAAGCAGTGTCAATGAATATTACACCTGAACCAGATACCATCATCCGGGTTAACATGCTCTGGTATCCTTCAACCACGTATGTAGATATGGAACCGCAGGATCTGACGGTGCTCAACCCTTCGGAAAGAGAAGGATTCACCGTTGTTGAATGGGGCGGCGAGAAATACGAACGAGGTATCTTTAAATGATAGAAGCCAGATCCTTAAGCATGATCTACGGTAACGGCCATCAGGCGGTAGATGATGTCTCTTTCGATATCAAAGCAGGTGAGATAGTCGGTTTTGCGGGCCCGAACGGCGCGGGAAAGACCACGGTAATCAAGATGCTCACGGGCATCCTCCAGCCTACTGAGGGCACTGCCGTAATTAACGGATACGATATCGGCAAGAATCCCATTAATGCCAAGAAGTCATTTGCATATATCGCCGATAATCCGGATATCCTCATACAGCTCACGGGCCTTGAGTATCTGAACTTTATCGCTGATATGTATGAAGTCCCCGAAGATGTAAGGAAAGAGAAGATAAACAGCCTTGCTGAAAGATTCGGAATGAAGGATGAGCTTAATACCCAGATGCGAGAATATTCGCACGGCATGAGGCAGAAGCTCATGGTCATCTCGGCGCTGATACATAACCCGCCTGCGTGGATCCTGGATGAGCCCATGACGGGTCTTGATCCGTCTGCGGCTTTTGAACTGAAGCAAATGATGAGAGAGCACGCGAGAGCAGGCAATGCAGTATTATTCTCTACACATGTCCTGGAAGTCGCCGAGCAGCTCTGTGACAGAATACTTATCATCAACAACGGCAAGATCGTGACTGAGGGCACGCTTGAGTTCTTAAGGCTCAATAATCCCGACATGACACTTGAAGAGATATTCGTTAAGCTCACGTCCGGACGGAGATAACAGATGAATAAGACAAGGAGCTTATACAAGGCATTCAGCTCGAATCTTGAGATGCCGAAGCCGAACGGTGAGAAGAAAGAAAAGCTCTATACCCGTTTCGGAATTATCGCATTCATCGGAATTATGATCCCGGTGTCTGTCCTTGTCGGCTATGTTACTTATGCTTTAACGAATCTTCTTTACGAGTTCAATGGTGATTCGTACGGGCTTTTATCAGAGCTTGATCTGATCTCGGCATTTGCCATGATATTCTGCATGCCGCTGATGTTCAGCGTATTGTTCTTCTCGTCAGATCTTAGCTTCCTGACGGCTCTGCCGATCACTCCGGTATCGCTTTATACCGCAAGGTTCTGGCACACCTTCAAGGCAGAAAACGTCATGACGTCCAATGTGCTTTTTGCCATATACATCGGTTATTTTGTATCTGTCGCGGAAAACAGCAGTATCGCTGACGCGCTGAATCCCGTGGCGATAATCTCGGCGTTCGTAGGCTTCTTCGGCTCGCTCCTGATGCCGCTCATCTATTGCTCCATCATCGGGCTTCTCATGATGATGGTCTTGCGCAAGTTCAAAAGGGCAAGCATCTACTACAATTCAACGCTGATACTGTTCGTGGCATTTGTGCTTATCTTCCTGTCATCATTCAGAAGATACGGCAGCATCAGCCTGATGAATTATCTCGATTCACTTGTCGTCGGCAATAACTCATTTACGGCCATCTGCAATGTCATGTTCCCTACGAACTATCTGACTACACTGGCCATAAAGACTCACAATGTCCTTCCTCTTATCGCTTCGTTCGCAATACTTGCTGCTTTGTATGCGGCATCTGTTTTTATAGCGCGGCTCACTTATCAGAAAGGGCTTTTCGCGGCGGCCATCGTCAGCAACAAAAAGACTTACCGCAAGTCTGCTTTGTCATTTGGAAAGCGCAGTGTATTCTCATCGCTCCTGATCAAAGAGATAAGGGTGCTGACGAGGACTATGACATACAGGCTTAACTGTGTGCTCGCAAATCTTATCTGGCCGGCAGTGGCCGTGATCTTTGTCGCCATGGCACCGGAGCAAAGCTTCTTTAAGGTATTTACGGCCAAGCTTGCGGCCAAAGATCCGTTCAGCCACGTTCTCTTGTTCGCGATATTTATCGCCGTGGCATTTATCGCGTCAGGCCTTAACTCGATAGCGTCCACGTCCTTTACGCGTGAAGGCGTGCATATCGATATGCTCAATTATCTTCCTGCCCCGCTCGAAAAGCAGATCAAAGCGAAGATTCTTACAGCGATCCTGTTCACGTTTATCCCGGTCGCAATATCAATAATACCCGTTGCCATTTGTCTGGGAATGACCGTGATGATTCCGCTTTATATCGTGGCATCTTTCTTATGCGTAGTGATAGCGACGATGATCGGCGTCGTTATGGATTCCGTATCGCCTTATACAGTCTGGTCAGATGAGCTGAGCGCGCTTCGCGGCAACCTCAACTGCTTCTTTAACCTGGCCGCCGAGATGATCGCTGCGCTCGTTATCGGCGCGGTGTCTTACGGTATATATCTGTTGCTTGGTAATTCGGTGATAACCCTGTCAGCAATAACAGTTCTGCTTGTCATCGCTGCTGTGCTCAGTTATTTGGCGGGTATGCCAAAGGCCAAGAAGAATATCGAACAACTTAAATAATCTTATATAGCGCATGCAACATTTTCGCGCCCTGGTCTGTATAGATGGTAACTAAGTCAAAAGGAGATATTTATATGAAAAAGGTTGTTTCTTTAACGCTTATCCTTATGTTCGTTATGGTATCTGCATTTGCTTTGACAGGATGCGGCAAGAAGAAGTGTGCCAAATGCGGAAAGACTGAAGATGAAGTAGAGCTGTTTCTTTTTGACACCAGTACCCATCCCGGCGGTGACGGCAAGTATTATTGCAGCGCATGCTATAGACAAGTCTACAGCGAGACGCCGGTCCCTGGAGTAGCCGACGAGATAGCCAAAGTTATGGAGTAAGCCGCCTGAGTGCGGAGATGGGATAATCCCATTGACTAAGTAGGTTACTGCTGATAAAATTCCACCATAAAAAGAAAAACACCCGAATGCCAGATTGAGCCTTCGGGTTTTTTGTTACAATATAAGGATAAGGACCTGAATTAAGAAAGAGGTTACGTATGAGCAAAGATAAAATGCATGAAGAGATCGACGAGATCGTCCAGACAATATTCGAAGACTATAACGGCGGCAAGAATATCGATGCCATCAAGCTTTTCAGCAATCCCGACAAGGATGAGGTAAGAGAGCTTGTAGAGCACTTCTTCAGGATCATATATCCGGGATATTTCCGCGATCTTACTTACAAGATCTACAATCCGAAGAACAGCTTTGCTGTTACTATCGAGGATGTTTTCTATCACCTCAAAAAGCAGATCTACAGAGCTCTCGATTATTCCCAGAGCGATGACAAGATGACTGATGATACGCGTGAGCAGGAGAGCTACCGCATTACTACGGAGTTCTTTAAGAAGATCCCGATGATCAGGGAATACATTGAGACGGACCTCCTTGCTACGCTCGACGGTGACCCTGCCGCAGCGAACTTTGATGAGGTCATCCTCGCATATCCGGGCCTTATGGCTATTACTGTTTACCGCATTGCGCACGAGCTCTATCTGCTTAAGGTGCCGATCCTTCCCCGTCTTATGACTGAGTACGCTCATTCCGAGACCGGAATCGATATCCACCCCGGTGCTACGATCGGCAAGTATTTCTTCATCGATCACGGCACGGGTATCGTTGTAGGTGAGACATCCATAATCGGCAATAACGTAAAGATCTATCAGGGTGTTACTATCGGTGCTCTCTCTACCAGAGGCGGCCAGAAGCTCTCGGGCAAGAAGCGTCACCCGACTATCTGCGACAACGTTACGATCTATGCAAATGCTTCTATCCTGGGCGGCAATACGGTTATCGGCGAGAACACTGTAATCGGAGGCAACTCGTTTATTACGTCTTCTGTAGAACCCAATTCCAAGGTCAGCATGAAGAATCTCGAGAAGGAGAATAAGTCTGACAAGGATCATGTTACGAGCGAGGAAGTTAAGCCCGGCGAAGAGTGGTTCTACGTCATCTGATAACCTTTAGACAATTGACTTATGAATATTTGAGCACAACTCACCCTTGGCCTATTAACAATTATGATTATAGAACGGGGATAAAAGCATAGTTTTAACTAAATGAAAACAAAAAGTATGGGTTTGTTAACCTGTTGTAAAGTGGGCAAAAAGGCACGAAAATGACTGAAAACAAGCCGCTTTTCACGATTTAGCTGTTAGTTCTCCAGCTCCAGAACGTCATTCTTATCGACAATGGCTTTGCCGTACCATTTTTTCTTATACCAGTAATACATAACTATAAGACCCCGGATACATTCGTCCGTGGCAGTTCCGGCATAGATGCCTGCTACGCCCACGCCAAGCGCTACACCGACCGTGTAGCCCATTGACAGGCCTAAGCCCCAGTTGCAGATGATTCCTATTATGAGCGGGAAAATGTACGCACCGGCAGCTTTGAGACTGCAGACGAATGTCATGTTGAGGCAGCGTCCCATCTCGATGAAGATATCAACGATCATGATCATCTGGCCGAGAGCTATGATGTTCTGGTTATCTGTAAAAATGTGCAATGTTAGACTGCAAAGAAGCGCGTTTATGGAAGCCAGCGCTATCGTTATAGGCATCGAAGTCTTAAGCGTCTTGAATACTCTCTTGTAGGCTTCTTCCTGTTTGCCTGCGCCTACGAGATGTCCCGTGATGATCTGCGTGGCCATGGCTGAAGCGTTCGAGAAGATCAAAGCAAATGAGATAAGCGAGTTGCAGAAAGCTCTGGCATTGACCGCGTCATTTCCCATAGCGTTAACAAAAGAGAGAAGCGTTGTCTGATAAAGATTGTACGTGAGATTCTCACCTGCGGTAGGAAGACCGATCTTTATCATCTTACCGAGAAGCCTGCCGGGGAAGGGTTTAAGATAGCGAAGTGATACCTTACCGATCTTCTTTGCGAAGAAGAAGATAAATAGTACTACGACTGCGAGGGCTCTGGCAAAAACAGTCGAAATGGCAACGCCTGCGACACCCATATTGAGGAATGCCAGAGGTCCGAACAGGAAAAGGTAGTTGCCGCCGATATTGACAACATTGATGGCCAACGTGACCCACATACCGATCTTCGGATATCCGTTGCATCTCAAGATCTGGAGCATAACGCTGAATACGGCAGTGATGAAGCCGCCTCCGCCTACGATGTAGATGTAGATCATCGAGTAGGGACGCATCTCGGCTGACACATTAAGGAATCTCATGATCAACGGATTAGCTGCGCAGAAAAGACCGCTTAAGAAAACACCGACAGAAAGATTTACAATAATTGCCAGCGTATAGATCATGTTCATCTTGTCATACAGCTTTGCACCGAGATACTGTGATACGACTACGCTCGTTGCCGTGGCTATGACGTTGAAAAGGATGTTCATCATGAACATGATGGTATTGGCGTTGCCGACAGCACCGACTGCGTTCGTGTCATAATTACTCAGCATGATCATGTCGACGTTGTTGAGCATCGTGTTAAGGAAAAGCTCAAGGAATATAGGACCCGACAGAATAAGCAGCGGTGTCTTCTCGTCAATGACGATTGTATTTTTCTTGTTTAATGATTGCCCCATATTGACCCTTTATCAGGAATTGCCTGTAATTCCGTTGACAATGATACTACAGGGCAAAATCTGAATATATTAAAATATCATAGCTTTCTTGCTAAAAAATTTAATCAATATTCAAGGAAATATTGTTAATGCAACATTATGTCCGGTAATCGTATATAATTAAACCCGTCTGTAAAGGCGGGTCTATTTGATAGCGGAGCGTGACATATGATATCACTTAACAATTATTTATACAGCGGCGATACGGTAGTTAAGATCCTGCACTGCTATTCGCGTGATCTCAAGGAGAACGCAATAAGAGAGAATAACGGTGTCGATCTGGCTCACAGCAACTGCCTGATCCAGATGATAGAGCTCCTTGAACATAACGAGTTCCTGACCTTGCAGTCACAGACGATCCGTGAGTTTTATAAGTTCATGACAGAGAAGTATCCGTATCTTGCCTTTACGTTCAAGGGCAGGATCAAGTCGCTTATCCGTCTCGAAGAAAAGATCAACGGCAATATCGTTGAGTTCATTTATGATTATTACACCCGTACCGGAAAGTTTCCTTCGGAGGCTGACATCAAGGAACAGATAAGACGCATCAAAGACCTGATTGCTTACAGGATTGTTATATCTCTGCCGAAGTGCCATCTTGATCCCGGTCAGAACAGGGAAGAGATCGAGCTTAAGCATATTTATGAGATCGCGAATGCGCTTCCGGGCTTCCTTGAAGAGCGCGGTTTTGATCCCGTAATATCAGGCTTTGACGGCCAGAGCGAGAAGATCGATGAGCAATACAGACAGTATTACCGCGACTACATCGCTTCTCCTAAGGGATACGATTACCGTTCTTTGCATATTGCTTTTTTCGACAACACCTCCAGAAGCAATATTGAGGTCCAGATCAGGACGAAGACGATGGATGACAATGCTGAGATCGGACCTGCAAACCACCTCGGCTATGAGAAGAGACAGGAGAATGACAGAGCCCGCCGTGAAGCTATTCCTGAAGGCGAAAACACCTTTTTCGATAATGCATACGAGCGCGGAATGAAGCTTCAGAAGCTTGATCTTAGCAAGGTGGATGTCAATATGTTCGGAGCAGTGGATAATGCCCTGATCAATGACGGCTGCGGGCTGTACAGAGGCCGGCTCATCCTTCCTTACGAGCACCTGTCGAGATTCCAGAACGACCTTGTATAACCCCGGTGGCTGATATGAACCTACAAGGGTGGTATAATATAAGCAGCTAATCGATACTCCACACGGGATAAGCTGCCTTATAAGCGGTGATCCCGTTTAGCTTTTCCTATATCCCTCAAAGGAGAAAAAGCATATGGGTGACAGCAAACAGCAGCAGGTAGATCAGCTCTTAAGAGGCATTTATCGCATGTGCGTTAACAGGGACGACTGTAAAGGATGTCCCTTCTATATTACGAAGTGCACATTTGAAGAACCCAAGCCGAGCACATGGTTTGATGAGGAGACTATCGAGATCAAGCCTGAGCCTGAAGCTCCCAAGCCTGTTGATTTTGAATTTGCCAAGCATACCAAGGAAGAGCCTGTTGAAGAGTCTGTTGAAGAGCCTGCGAAGAAAGACGATTCTGATGCCACATGGTTAGTAAGTACGACTATGGGCAGCGTCTTTACCAAGTATGTTTTTATCTGTTCCAAGTGCGGCTTTAAGAAGGAATCCATTTTCTCCATAACTCCCACGTCATACTGCCCTGAATGCGCTAAGCGCAAGGCGGGTAACGCTTAATTAGCCGGCGTATAAATAAACGGCTCCGAATACAGATAGTAATATCCGTAGTTGTGATTATCTATTATCATCCTGGCCTTGTATTTCCAGATCATTAGAATCTGTCCGTCGCTCATGTAATCGACCGGCACTGCCTCTGCGCTGTAAAGCTCTTTTCTCTGGTCGTTCTGGGTAATGCCTGTAGGCTTTGGGATATCTTCAACAGAAGCTGCTGTTACATCGGATGAATCTATCTCCACGATAAGATCAGATGCCCACCAGGGGTAGTTGGTCGTAAGGCCTGTATAAGATTTCAGGTAATCAGCAGCGAAAGCCTCCGGTTCTGAATATGTCCACGGCCAGACGGTCAGTCCGCGTCTGCTGGCGGCAAGGATTATCTCTTCGTCGTAATAGCTCGTATAATCCGGATTCATCGTGGCATTCCACTTGTCCAGAACACCATAGAGCTGCGCTACCGCTGCTTCTGTTCCCGAGGCTTCCTTAATGGCAGTCAGATCTCCGTAATAAGGCACCTTTTCATTGTCGCTGTCTTCGGCATAACCGAGCGCACCTGCGGACAATTCGGGGTGATCACTGTACATTGCATCGAGTATAACAGTGTTAAATGTTATTGTATTGAACTGGTCACGGCAATCGTTTGAGTCGAGCATGTCCTCGTATATGCCTATGATCTCGGGGTTGGTGCTCTTTATCTCGGCATTGTGGATTATGGATGTATTCTTGAAGTTATCTATGTATTCGCTCAAGAGAGGGACTACATATTCTTTCTGTTCTTCCTGCCCGAAAAGCACTCCGTTCCTGGATTTTGCTGCCGGGACGGCGTTGACTGTAGTGATGCCGCGGAACTGGTGCTCCCAAACAAAGACCCTGCTCCTCAAAATATCTATCGGGTAGTCTTCAACATTCTTTTCGTAACTCAAGCTGAGGAAAAGCCAGGGGTAGTCGTCGTGATAGATGAAGATCTCGTTATCCGAGCTTAAGTGAAGATCGCTCTCGACCGAGTCCGCGCCCTCATTGTACGCGCCCCAGGCAGAATCGAGAGTGTTCTCGACATAATTCGACGGGTCGCCTCTGTGGCCTATAATGAAAGGAACCCTGAGGAGCGTTGGCTCACCGTCATTGAATAATTCTTCCGTCCTGTATGCTTCCTTGTAATCGTCTACCAAGACTCCGTTGATACCGCGGGCATACAGAGTTACCAATGATCTTGTATCAGAACCGGACACCGCCCAGACAGTGCTTCCCAAGGACTGGAGCTTTCTGATGCAGCCGCGTGACGCTATATCTTCGCCGATAAGAATGACTTTGCCGTGAGCATCGTTCGTAGTCGCGATCATGTCGAGAAGTGTGTCTTTGCTGACTGTTCTTACAGCCGAGTAATCAAGCATACCGCGGACGTTCAGAAGGTCTGCCACATCCTTTACGAGCTCGCTGTTTTGGGGCGTCGAACAGACGAAGCAGTCCTTAAATCCCGTCCTCGTAAGCCAGAGCTTCAATTCCTGGGCTGTCTCTTGGTCACTGATATAAAATGACGGAATAGCTTTTTTTGCAGTCGCAGTAACATAATCGGACAGGTTCTCGGTAATTAATCCGCCGTCCCTGTCGTAGACCTTAAGATCTTTATCGAGCCAGACAAAAACGACCTGCGGTCTTACGTCACGGTCAGCGATACTCATTGCGCCGTTGTCAGCGTTCCACGCAACGGTCGGTGCCATCGCGATAGAAGTGTCAGGCTCGTAAAGCTCGGAGTAAGACATTTCCGACAGGTCGGGATACTTGAGACTGTTGTTTACTACCTCAGTCTGCCAGGGCTCTTTTATTCCCGTTGCCTCGGGAACCCCGGAATTACATGCGGACAGCGACAGAAACAGCAGCGCGCCAAGCGAAATAAACGCGAGTAAACGCGCGCGCTTAAGAATTGGCAGGGAAGCCCGTGATTCCTTATCCAGATTATTCATTCCTATTATTTCTCCCATACGATGCGACAGCAAAAGCATCAATTCCCCAATTGTGCTGATGTCGAGACCCCATTAATCTCTTGTCGCAATCTTTGTATATCATATCAGTTAAAAGAAAATTTGTTAATGTGGTGGCAAAATATATTTTTAATACCCGCCCATATTCTTCTTGATCAGATACAGGATCAGCATGTGAAGCGGATAGACGACGTAGAATAAGATCTTGAGGACCTTACCCTTGATGAATCCTCTTTTGCCGTTATAAAAAGCGATAGGTATGAATGCCATTCCTGCCTGCCAGCGGCTCGACAGGACACATGAGCCGGTCACAGCCCTGAATACCGGATAATCTCTTAAAAGCCCCATCAAAAGGATAAAGCCAAAGCCCGAACATCCGTAATCGGCATGGAGCACGATGGATATGAGAAGCAGTGCGAGAAGCATAAATATGCCTTTGGTCTTGTCTTTGGCGGTCTTCAGCTCTTCGATCACGCATAATCCGAGAAAGCCGAGAAGCAGGGTGAAAAAGACATTCTGACTGCTGTAAAACAATTTGCCGGTGTGTTCGAGATTCCAGGGGATCTCTGAGATCAGGGCAAACACGAATAATCGGATACCGTATTTCCTGCGGTCACTCGTATAGTGGAATCCCTCGGCCAGAAGAAAAGCGAATATCGGGAAAGCGATCCTTCCTATGAACCGCATTAACGTATAAAGGGTAAGGGTGTGATCTGCTATCTGGAGAATGATGATCGGGTTTTCGCGCAAAAAAACACTTGCCACATGATCGATCAGCATGGTGAGCACAGCGATGACCTTAAGTCCGCTGCTGCTTAAGAAACGGTATTTTTCCGGGATCAATCGGTAGTTCTCCATTATTTCGCCTCACCGTAAGTATTTATGTGTCTATTATACCTTTATTCCGCGAAAAGCATTTTACAGGTTGATGATATAATATTGCTTGTTAAGAATGCATGGGGGATAACAATGGATAGGATATATAACTGCTCTGGCCGATGAGAAAAAGGCCAAGCGCGGCGGCTTCGATGAAAAGGTATTTCTGGAGAAAGTAGAGCAATCTTAACCTATGGGAACACAAAGAGAATTTGCGATATGGGATAAAAGCGGAAGCGGAGTTTTGACGGAGACTCCGCTGATTTATAAAGCCTGCAGGGAAGGTAAGCTCGGGTCTGTTCATTCATATTCTGACGGCTGTATTTATCAGACGGTGTTCACTTATTTGTGCGGCAGACCGGATGAACAGTTTATTGAAGAGCATCCGGAATTGATCTATGAGTCCAGACTGGTATGCATGACTCCTGACTGGGAAGAATACATAAGAGGATTATCCGTTAAGTTCATTCTCAAAAGAGAACTTATGGAGCCTCTTAATTCTGAGTCTGTAAAGAAGCTCAGGGGCCTTCCTGAAGGCTACAGCTTAAGCCCTTTTACCCGTGAAATCTTCGAAGAGCATCCTTTTGACCACGGACGCAACTATAAGGACTACGAGGACTTTGCCGCTAACGGCGCTGGAACTGCAGTGTTGTTTGACGGTAAGGTCGTATCAGCTTGTTCGAGCTTTATCACTTTGGGAGACCAGGTGGAGCTGGATGTATCTACTGATCCTGAGCACAGGCGGAAGGGACTTGCCGATCATTGCGTTTATGAGATGCTCAGGCAAAGCTACGATAAAAAACTAACGGTACATTGGGACGCGCAGAATGTGATGTCGTCTGAGATGGCGAAGAGCCACGGATTCGTTCCTGTTGCCGAATATGCAGTATATTGGCTGGAAAGGGGTTAATAAATGAGAGCACTTATCATTAATTGCAGTCCCGTAAGGAACGGCGCCACAGCAAGGATCGCAGAGATCATCGGGGATGAATTGAAGTCACGTTATGAGATAAAGAACATATGCATCGACGATTATTCTTTCGCATTCTGCAAAGGCTGCAGGGCGTGTCACAAGACCGCTTCCTGCGTTATGAGCGACGCTTCCGTCATCCGTGACATAATGAATGAATTTGACGCGGCAGATATCATCGTGTCGGTCGCGCCGTCATATTGGGCAGATATCCCCGGTCAGTACAAAGCCTTTATCGACAGGTGCACTCCCTGGTGCAATACACATGAACCGCACGCAACGATCAAGCCCGGCAAGAAGGGCTATGCGGTCGCTTTAAGGACAGGACCAAATATGCCCGAGTGCGAGAGACTCATCGGAAGCATAGAACATTTCTACGGTCATCTTGAGATCGAGCGTGCAGGCCGCTTAGGTTTGACTTCGATCGAATACAAAGAAAATGTCGAGCCCAGAAAGGACGAGATAATAAGCTTCTGCAGCACGATTTAATAAACTCTTCTTGCCTTGCACAGTGACATTGTGCAACAATACTTTTATGTTATTTGAAAGACATAAGAGGTGATGAAGATGTTCAGAAAGATCCGTGAATGGTTTAGTATCAGGCTGGCAAAAAATCCGGGACAGATCGTATTGCTGTCGATACTGTTTTTTAATGTCGCTTTCATTTTTCTTTCTGCATTCATCATCAGCAAAATGTCCTTGAGCGGGACTGAAGGATTAGGTTTCTTCGAATCAGCTTTCTATACGATCAGCATGATCCTTGATGCCGGATGTATCTCTTATGTAGTGCAGGAGATCGGTCCTGAGAATGTCGCGATAGCGCTGATATGTCTTGGCATAGTAATCATCGGAATGATCTCTTTTACCGGTGCTGTAATCGGTTACATCACCAACTATATTTCGAGCTTTATCGAAGCCTCAAATTCCGGCAACCACAAGCTCCTGATGTCCAATCATTTTGTTATCCTTAACTGGAATTCGAGGGCTCTGGAGATCGTCAACGATCTTCTTTACGGAGACAGTGTCAACAAGGTAGTCGTATTGGTAGGCTCCGGGAAGGCCGATATTGAGAAGCAGATAGACGAGCGGCTCCACGAGACCGTGAAACGCGAGAACAACAAGATCATGGAAGACTGCCAAAACAAGTCATTCTTTGCGCGCAAATGGCATTGCATGACACATAAGTTTAAGAACAAACTGACGATAATCGTCAGGGAAGGCGATGTGTTCTCATCAAAGCAGCTCTTTGATATATCGCTGCATCACGCTTCCTCGATAGTTATTCTCGGTGAAGAGATCAGCAATTCCGAATGCAAGTATGCCCTCAAGGATAAAGTGGAGAAATTCGACAACGGCAATTCCCTTACCATAAAGACGCTCATGCAGGTATCGGACATTACCTCAGCTTCCTATTCGGAGGATAACCAGAGGATCATCGTTGAGGTCACTGATGAGTGGACATGGAATCTCGTGCAGAAGATCATCAGGAGCAAGCAGGTTGACGGCAAGTGCAATATCGTGCCCGTCAGGGTCAATCAGATCCTGGGTAAGATGATGGCCCAGTTCTCGCTGATGCCTGAACTTAATTCCATCTACAACGAACTGCTCTCCAATAAGGGAGCGTCGTTCTATACCGCGCGCTGCGAAGAGAGCGATGAGCTTTCTTATATCGAAGCTTCTCTTGGCAGCAACAGTCATGTCATTCCGCTGACCGTACAGTCTGAGAAGAACAAGAACTATTGCTATTACATGGCTTTGAATGAGAGGGATGTTAACAGAAAGAGCGATGAAAAGCTTTCAGGAATCCCCGTAAGGCTCAATAAGGATTTCTGGCTTGAGAAAAAGAAGATCATCATTCTCGGTCACAACAGCAAGTGCCATGAGATCATGGAAGGCTTTGCATCTTTCTTATCAGAATGGAGCTATAAGGATTCTGATGAACTGCTCCTCAGCATCGTAGTTATAGATGACGAGAAGAGTCTTGAGAAGATGGGTTATTACAAGGAGTATCCGTTCGTTATCAAGACAGTCGCAGCAGAACTCTTTGAGAAGGACCTTATCTGTGATTCCATAAACGAGTTCCTTGAGATGAATGATGAAGACGTCAGCGTTCTTATCCTTTCAGATGATCTTGTCACAGGTGATGAAGTCGATGCAGGCATGTTTGCGAACCTCGTTTACGTCCAGGATATCATCAGGGACAAAGTCGAAGCAGATCCTGACTTCGATGTCGGAAGCATCGATGTTATCGCCGAGATCAATGACCCGAAGCATCACGATGTCGTAAGCAGCTACAGCGTAAAGAACGTAGTCATCAGTAACAGATTTATAAGCAAGATGATCACACAGATCGGCGAAAAGGACGCGATCTTCGATTTCTATCAGGATATTCTGGAATACGATGACGATTCCGCTGACGGTTATGAGAGCAAAGAAGTATACGTTAAGAAAGCAAAGGATTTCTTTGCCGGTTTACCGATGGACTGCACTGCGGATAAGCTGATACGAGGTGTTTTCGATGCTTCCTGCGATCCCGAGATCCCTCTCGAAAAGCAGAACGTATCGATCTTATTAGGCCTCGTTAAGCAGAGCGGAGAGATACAGCTCTTCAGCGGTGATCAGACCATGACTGATGTAATGGTCGGAGAGAAAGATAAGGTAATCGTGTTCAGCAATCACTGATCAGCTTGTCATTGCTGCACACATAAAAAGCAGGATTACAAAGTAGATTCCGTAGAAGATCGTCAATCCGATGCCGAGGAAGAAAGCAGCGCGGCTCATTATCGAGCTGGCCTTTATCTTGCCTGTGTGCATACCGCCTCTGTCAAGATAATCCAGTATTGCAGTGCGGTTGTTGTGTCCCATAACGATAGCAACAATGCTTCCGATCGGAAAAGATGACAGTACTAAAGCGACGATGGCCTTCGTCATAAAGCTCTTTGACTGTTCTCTATACATAATGTCATTCATTGCCTGCTCATGACTGAAATCAGACTGATTGTTGTAATAGTTGTTTTCCATGGTTGCCCCCTTGTCAGAACAAGATTCCTTTTCCTACATTCGGTATTATATCGTATTTGGTAAAATAGCGGTGTATGCTTTAGACGCTTAAAACTGAGAGTTTTGATGTACAGTAAATGATTTGTTGAGGTGTAATAAATGATATTCACTGGTATAAGCAAGACTTTTTCTCTAGAGAACGAAGATCAATATAATATATCAGAGCATAATTAACGAATAAGAGAATGAATAACGATGGAATTTGAACAACTGATAAAACGCATAAATGAATTGAGCAGGAAGTCCAAGACTGAGGGTCTTACACCTGAGGAAAAGGCTGAGCAGACTGAGCTCCGCAATGAATACAGGGCTTTGGTAGTAGGCAACCTGTCATCACAACTGGAAGGCCTCAAGATCAAGCATCCTGACGGTACGATCACAGATGTGAAAAAGAAAAATTAAAAAGAATATAAATACATTTAGGGGGATACTATGGATAATTACATTGAAGGCAACAAGGCTGCATGGGAAGAGGCCTTTGACAAAAGAGATGAGTCCTGGGGTGCGGATATAACCGAGCGCATTAAGACTGAGGACTATCCTTTTTTCAACGATGAGACTAAGGCGTTACTTAAAAAGACCGATACAGAAGGCAAAGTGATCGGACAGTTTTGCTGCAACAACGGACGCGAACTGTTATCTCTGGTCAAATGCGGAAAAGCCGCAAAAGGCGTTGGCTTTGACATCGCTGAGAACCAGGTGGCTTTTGCGAATGAGAAAGCTAAAGAACTTGGTCTGCCCTGTGAATTTGAGGCTGCGAATATCTACGATATCGATGACAAGTACACAGAACAGTTTGACTTGATCTTAATCACCATCGGAGCCCTTTGCTGGTTCAATGATCTTGACCGCTTCTTTGCTGTCGCAGCAAAGTGCATGAAACCCGGTGGACAGATTATTATCAATGAGCAGCACCCTTGTACGAGCATGCTCACAACACCCGGTGAAGAGCTTTATGATCCTGAGCACAGACTCGAGTGCCACTATTCATATTTCGAGCATGAATGGACCGGAAACGGCGGCATATACTATATGACCTTAAAGAGCTACCAGTCAAAGACTTTCACCGACTACACCCATCCGATGTCTGAGATCATCTCAGGAATGTGCAACAACGGAATAGTTGTTACCGGCCTTCAGGAATATGATTACGATCTCAGCGGCGGCTTTACTGATCTGGATCACAGCGGCTATCCGCTTTCCATGATCCTGACGGGAAAGAAAATAGTTTAAGAATTGGTAAATCAATCCTCTTAAATATCTGAAGTTTAATTAGACAAATAGTGTGTTAGTCAACGCGCCGTGAGGGCCCGAATCCCTTGCGGCGCGTACGATTTTTCTTGAAACCGCGAAATTTCTCTAATATAATTAATTCGGGATAGGATTTTTTCAGGGAATAAGGGGGATTAGACTATGAAAAATTCTGTAAATGAAAATGCAAAGAAGAATGATTTCCGTTTTCTCGGACCGGAGCGTTACTATCATGTAGCCGGCCGCCAGCTTGATGAGAAAACGAATGACGGAACGGATGATTTTGTTAACATCCAGGGAAACGATGAGAAGACCACTTTTGGCTCGATAATTGCAGTAGGCATCGTAGCCATTGCCATTACAAGCCTTGTTTGTATCGCAGTGCGTCCGAAGGCTGCGGAAAAGCTTTACAGCGGCAATCTTGCAGCTGCTGTCTATGATGAGGCAGACATTATCGGCAACGATCAGTCACTTTCTGCAACACTTGATGAATACCTGGCTAATACCGGTATTTGCCCTGTTGTTTACACAGTTTATGATGAAGAGTGGAAGTCTGAATATGATGACCTTCAGACATATGCGCTCCATGTGTATGCTGATAACTACAGTGATCTCCAGCACTTCGTTGTAGTATGCTCTATTCCTGAAAACGAAGCTAAGCTGATTAACCAGGGCGAGGCTGTAGAAGCTCATTATGAAGTTTTCGCAATCAACGGTCCGGGCACAAATGCATTTATTTCAGAGTCTGATCTTACGAGATTCTGTGATCATTTAAGTGCAGATCTGAATAACGGTTCTGAGCCTTCTGCGGCATTTGAAGGAGCATTCAGAAAGGCGATCAATGACGCTGACAGCAAACTGCATCCTTATAAAGGCGGCTTTGGGAAGATATTCTTAACATTCCTGCCCGTACTGATTGTAACCATCATCTTTGTTATGGTTTTGGTAATAGTCAGCAGGAAGTATAAAAGAGACAGAGTAGCTCTTAAAGAGTCCGTGTCAAAGGCTTAAGAATGGAGGATTATGGATACTTTTTCAGAGGCGCTGTTAAGTGACAATAATAAGATACCGGAGTCTTTTGACTGGTTTGCACCTTTGATCGGAGACTGGGACTGTGATTATCACGATGAGTACTTTAAAGGTGAGAAGCGCCACGTAAAAGGCGAATGGATCTTCAGGCGCGTGTTGGAAGGCACCGGGATCCAGGACTTATTCATCTTCCCGTCCAGGGCTACCAAGGAAGCAGATCCGCAGCCTGACGGTGAATACGGAACATCTCTTCGTATCTTCAACAAGGACAAAGAGTGGTACGATGTAGTCTATACCTGTGCCGGCACGATGAAGCGCCTTACCTTTAAAAAGGAAGGCGACAGACTGGCCGGCAAGGTTTTAGACGAAGAAAGTACGTACTGGATCTTTTCTGATATCACTGAGAACAGCTTTCATTGGGAGTATGTTAAGAATCATCAGGATGGTTCGCGCGAACTCGTCTGTGAGATTTTTGGGAAAAGGATATCTTGATCTTTATGGCTATAACTACAAAGCAGTTTCAGAAGTTTTCAGACCTTGATCTTGTCTGGGATTTTCTGGTTGATATATATGAATACAAAAAGGATTACGGAGTCGCAGCGCCTTTCTTTGAGCATGCCATAAAAGCATCGTGGATGGATTCATCTTATTCTTTCCTCGACAGATTATGGTTCGACGGAGATAAGGTTGTTGCGTTTGTTTTTTACGAAGCTCCCATAACTGATATCTATTTCAATGTGCGTCCCGGTTACGAGTATCTGGCTGATGAACTCGTTGACTATGCCATTGCTACAATGCCGGACTTCGAAGGTGAACAGCAGTTCATTCTTTTCGGAGGGCAGGATTACCTGAAAGAAGCTGCTGCAAAAAGAGGCTTTAAGCAGGTTTATGAATATGAGTCTCTCATCTTCGATTTTGAGAACGAATTGAATTACGAGCTCCCTGAGGGATATCACTTTGTAAAGCCTGAAGATGTTGATCCCGTTAAGCTTTCCAAACTTTGCTGGTACGGTTTTGGACATGGCGAGAGAGGTGAGTTTGTTGATTACGATAAGTATGATGACTCACTTGACTGGACACCGGCAAAATCTCACAAAGACATCATGGGTGACATTATGGCCCCTTCAATGCATTCGACGCATGAGTACGATGTCATCATTGCGGATGAGAATGACGAGTATGTATGCTTTTCGGGTATGTGGTGGATCCCGGAGAATAAGCTCGCTTATATGGAGCCTTTGTGCACAGCTCCTGAGCACCGCCGTAAGGGCCTGGCAGCGGCAGCACTTACCAGGCATTACCGCAGGATGAAGGCGCTCGGCGCAACGCACATGACAGGCGGTGAGGATCCTTTCTACGGAAAGATCGGTTATGGTAACGGATCTCATTGGACCTTCTGGAAAAGATGATCAAGGATTAGCAGGAGAATGTTTATGACGGATATTAAAAGCCTTATAGATGAAGGATTCCGCGGAAATATACTGATCGTCAGAAAAGGCGCGGTGCTCTATGAATCAAGCAGTGGTTTTGCCGATCTTGCTAACGAGATCCCTAACACTATGGATACCAGATTTGCGACTGCATCAGCGGGAAAGACGTTTGTCGCTGTGGGCATTCTCCAGCTTGTCGAGCGTGGACTGATTAAGCTTGGTGATACGCTTGGAACATTGCTGGATATCGATCTTAAGCAGATCGATCCTGATGTGACTGTGGAGCAGCTTCTTAATCATACATCCGGAGTCCCTGATTATTTTGACGAGACTGTTATGGGTGATTATGAAGATCTGTGGAAAGACTATCCTTGCAGTAAGATCAGAAGTAACAACGACTTGTTCCCGTTGTTTATTGATAAAGCAATGATGTATCCGAGGGGAGAGAAGTTTCAGTACAACAATACCGGATATGTCCTGCTTGCGGCCATCATTGAGAAGATCAGCGGAATGGATTTTGATGCTTATCTTAAGAAGAATATCTTTGATGTCTGTGGAATGGACTCGACCGGATATTTTGAGATGGACAGGCTGCCTTCAAAGTGCGCTCACAACTATATCTATTGTGAGAAAACAAACGATTACCGTACCAATATTTTTTCTGTCGGCGCGAAAGGAACAGGTGACGGCGGTGTCTTTGTGACTGCCGGAGATCTTGTAAGATTCTGGCAGGGGCTTATCGGCCACAAGCTCATATCTGAGGATACTTTCAAGAAAATGATCTCTAAACAGAGCGGTGACGGCAGTGATCCTGAAGAAGGATATTACGGCTATGGAGTATGGATCATTGATAACCCCAAAGGAACTGACTTTGCATATATGCAGGGGTGTGATCCGGGGGTAAGCGCCATTGCGGAATATAATCCCGATAATGAACAGATATCAATTGCTCTAAGTAATTACGGTGATAATGTCTGGGCTTTGATGAGAAAGATACGTAAAGGATAGGAACTGACAAACAGGGGAAACGGAAATAATGAAAGTCTTTATAGTCTATTGTCATCCGTCGGAGGATTCGTTTACGAGAAATCTCCGCGACGCGTTTATAAAGGGAATCACAGACAGCGGGAATGAGTACGTTATGTCTGATCTGTATGCGATGGATTTTAAAGCAGACATCACGGAGCAGCAGTACTTAAGGGATGCCAATTACAGGAATACACCTTTTACCGAAGAAGATGTTTTGGCAGAACATGAGAAGATCAATTCATCTGATGCGATCGCATTTATATACCCGGTATTCTGGACTGAAGCACCTGCGAAACTTGTCGGCTGGTTTGACCGTGTATGGACATACGGATTTGCGTACGGCGATAAGAAGATGAAGATGCTGGACAAGGCAATGATACTCTGTTCCGCGGGCAATCCGATCGAGAGATTAGAGCAGTTCGGACTCCTTGCGAGTATGAAGAAAGTCATGTTGGGTGACAGGCTGATCAACCGCGCGAAGCAGCTGGAATTCGTTGTTTTCGACGGCACATCAAGAGAGAAAGAAACACGCGAAGGCAACTGGAACAGCAATCTTGAGAAAGCTTACGAGAAGGGTAAGAGTTTCTTCGCAGAAGAAGTAGTATTTACGGTAGACGATAAGTTCTTTACAGCAGTCGAGAATTCTAAATCAGGCGAAGTGTCTGAACAGACCATCTTCTGCTACCATCAGAAGGACAACGTTATCTGGGCAGAGTATTCAGGCGGAAGCATTGTGAAGGGTTTCCTCATCGGAACTATGGATGAGGATCATAATCTGCATTTCAACTATCAGCACATAAACAAGAATGGAGAATTGCGCACAGGTTCTTGCGATTCCGAGCCTTCGGTCGAGAACGGCAAACTCCGTTTCAACGAGAAGTGGAAATGGACAATGGGCGAAGAAGGAACGTCGGTAATTGAAGAGATCTGAGGAGGGGATATATGGGTTTATTTGATAAGTTTTCCAAGGATAAAAGCGCTCAGGGTTTGCCTGACATCCTCAGCATTCCGTGTGACTACAACGGTTATGATCTGATCTTTGAAGAGGGAATGACAAACCCTGTCGTTTATTCGGATATCACTGCGCTTGTTACCAATAACAACGTGGATGTCAATGAGATCGAGGGATATGATGAGCTTGAGAGAAATACCCCTGAAGAAGAGTTTTATGATTTTTTCGATAACTGGATCGAGGCTCTTGATGAAAAGGGGTTTATCGCAGAGCTTTTCCCGAATGTCGGTATAAGTACTTTTGTTGCTGACATAAATCAAGTGCTTGGTAACATCGGTTCTTCGCAGCTTCTCGATGTGGATGAGACAGTAAATGCATATCGCGCGGAAGTGGTAAAGTACAGCTTCAAAGGCAAGCCTGCAGATGCCGATTTTGCATACGATGTATTAGAAGCGAATATCGTAGCCTCCAGACTCAGAAAGATCGGCTATGAACTGATCGCGATCTTCAATGGTGTAGACAACGACGCGAAGGCAGTCATACCTCTGGATAAGATTCCTTTAATGCAGGAACTCGAAAGCAGAATTAAGTGATAATATACCGAATATGGGCACTAAACATGTAGTAGTCTTGCCTTATGATGAGGCATGGAAAAAGGATTTCGAAGAGATTAAAGCAGAGCTTATGGCTGTGCTTGGCGGACTGGTGCTGAGCGTAGAACATGTGGGAAGCACTTCGGTTCCCGGGCTTGCGGCTAAGCCTATTATTGATATTGATGTCATTATTGAAGACACTGACTGTTTTGAAAAAGTGAAAACTGCGCTTGAGACGATTGGTTATCAGCACGAAGGCGACCTGGGGATTCCCGGCCGCGAAGCATTCAAATATCACGGCAAAGAGCATTTAAGAAAGCATCATCTGTATGTTTGTGCCAAAGATTCCGATGAGCTTAAAAGACATCTATCCTTCAGGGATTATCTGCGCACGCATCCTGATGCCGTAAAAGAGTACGGCAGAATAAAAGAGGAAGGCGCAAGATTATATCCTTACGATATAGACAGCTATATCGGATACAAGGCGCCTTTTATTCAGAAATGCGTGAATAAAGCTAATAGCTAAGACTTAAGTTACGTTAATTATTTTCTCTTCAGGGGGATCTGCTCTTACGATTTCCGTGACCTTGCATACCGGATGCCAGACGTCATATTTTTCCGAGTGCTCCTTATCCATAATGCATGTAATGCTAAGCCATTCATCGGTATTCAGGACTATGTCACCGTCGCAATCGCAGATAAATGCGAATGTTGAAAGATCTTCCGAGCAGCAGGTCATTGCGATGCGGCCTAAAAGGAACGATCGGTCGTTTGCTGCCTTGGCTTTAAGCACCATGCCGGTAAATACGACTTCTTTTCCGATATACCTGTCAGGCTTTTCCGTAGCATCTATGTAAAAAGCCGCGAAAGAGTCATCGTCGATCTCAATAACATCCGCATCGGGGTTGTAAGGAAGGAAATCTCCGGGATCAAAATCTATCAAGCCTGAACTGTTTCTGAATACAATGGCTGACTTGGAATTTAATGCCCTGGCGTTTCTTCTGTAGAGAGGGAGGCTGTCGCGGACATCATCGCACCTGTTGAACATTATTATGTCTGCAGTCCTGATCTTATCTGCGATCAGCGCTTTAAGATTTGAAAGATACAGATCGAATGTCGAAGCGTCGACAAGCATGATCTCCATGATCTGCGCGGGATCCCATATTACACGCGGCCTGTTGCTATTCCACATGCCGTTGTATTCGACGACTACACACTCGGCATCTGCCTCATTTTCCAGCTCGAGTGTGTAATCGTAATTGAACAATGATTCTTCTTCGATCGACCTGATCAGAACATCCTGCTTCGCAAGCTCATCTTCATCGAACTCTTCTTCGCCCTCCTCGCATAAGATAAGAAGGGTTTTCTTGTGATGCTTTTCCTGCATCCCGGTGATAAAGTCTTTTATCGCCGTGGTTTTTCCGCTGTCCAAAAAGCCCGTGAAGATATATACAGGTATCACTTTATTCTGCAAGACACTCCATCAGTTTTTTCATGAACTTTTCTTTGTCGTAGCCGCGGCCGATGAACACGAGCTGGTTAAGCCTGTCACCGTATTTCTCGTGCCATTCTTCCTTTATGTCAGGGTATTCTTCGAATATAAGCTTTTTATCTTCTTCTGACATTGAAGCGACCCAGTTGGATACTTCGGTAACGGTTGAATTTCTTCCGGCCTGCTCGAAAAGCTGGACATGAACGCCGTCATTCTGAAACCACATATATCCCTTGCCTCTTATAATCTCGGGAGGGAAATCATTACTTACAAAATCAATGAACTTGTCGTAATCAAAGGGCCTCGGGTCTTTGAAGACAAATGAAGTAATGCCGTAATCGTCCTCACACACATCTTCCATCTTTACTTCACGTTCGAGGGCGCGCTGCAGGGCAGAGGAATTGAGCACTTCATCGTAATCGAATTTGTTTCCGCTGAAGATCTTATCAGGATCGATGCGGCCCTTTACGATCTCATATATCTCAGCTTTGTTCTGGAATGTCCTTATGACTTTCTTTATCTCTTCGATCTGGTCTTTCTCGAGCAGATCGCACTTGCTTAAAAGGACGATATTGCAAAACTCGATCTGATCCATTACGAGGTTGATTATATCCGGGTCTTCAGAACGGTCGCCCTCTATCTCGCGCATCTCATCGATGAACTCGTAGTACAGTCTGTCAGCATCTGCGACTGTTACGATCGAATCGAGATATACGCCTGACCGGCCCTTGAGCTTCTGATAGTTCAGGAAACCGTATGCTATAGCAGCGGGGTTGCTTACGCCTGATGCTTCAACGATTATCGCATCCACGTTATCGTCGTGTGAGAGCTTCTCGATCTGTTCCATGAAGGCTTCCTGCAAAGTGCAGCAGATACAGCCGTTTGTCATCTCGATCATCTTCGAATCGGATTCGACAACGCTGTTGTTCCTGATGAGCGAAGCGTCGATATTGATGCTCCCCAGATCGTTTACGATTATCGCGAGGTTCTTGTCTGTCTGGCTCTTCAGTAATTCATTCAATACTGTTGTTTTTCCTGATCCCAGATAGCCTGTGATCATGGTAACGGGCTTTGTTCTTGTTGATTCCATAGCTAATGCCGGCTTTCTAATTTGAGAATTGTTCTCATTTTTATCACAAGGCGGCAACGCTGTCAACGAAATTGATAACAATTATCAAATTTGCCCGAAAAGTGCCTAAATCTGGCGGTTTAGATTTCCAAATTGCTGTTTTCGTCGTATGAAAAGCACAATAAAATATTGACATATGTCAGAAAAGGATTATATTAATTCTGACATATGTCAATTTAATGCTTGGAGGTTAGCATGCCAAGGACCACGAAATGCAGAAAGATCTGCAGCTATCCTGACTATTACAGTTTTGTTCCCGAAGAAGCAGATAAGGAGAAGATCGAGACTGTAATGCTGTCTCTTGATGAGTATGAAACGATCAGACTCTTAGACCATGAAGGGCTTACTCAGGAAGAGTGCGCTGCCAGAATGGGAGTTGCCAGGACAACTGTGACTGCGATGTATGAGTGTGCCAGAAAAAAACTCGTAGGAGCCGTAGTTGAAGGAAAAAGACTGCGTATAGCCGGCGGCAACATCGAGATTGACAGAGAAAGAAACGGGCTTAATGTAAACCTGAAAATAAAAGGAGATAAAACAATGAGAGTAGCAGTAACTTACGATAACGGAAACGTTTTCGAGCATTTTGGAAGAACTGAACAGTTCAAGGTCTATGATATCGAGGATGGAAAGATCGTTAATTCGCAGATCCTGGGTACCAATGGCGAGAGCTGCGGTGCACTGGCAGGCATACTGAACATTGCAAATGTTGACGCGCTGATCTGCGGCGGAATCGGCGGTGGAGCAGTTTACGCTATTCAGGAAGCCGGGATCAAGCTTTATGCAGGCGCGAGCGGAAATACCGATGAAGCAGTTGAAGCATTGATCGCAGGCACGCTTGAAGCAAACGGCGAGGCAAACTGCCATCATCATGAGCACGGCGAAGGCCATGATTGCGGCCATGGAAAGTGCCACGAATAAGCATGAAGATAATCAATCTTATTGAAGAAGAAAACGGATTACAGTGACAGCGAGATCGGAGAGATCAGATCCATCGCTTACGAACATAAGAATTATCCGACAAGATTTGTTACCTGTCATTGCACAGGGACTGCTGCATTTGACGTAATGAAGAGCGTCATGGGAGAGAGTCTTGAGTATGTTCACTCAGGTGAAGCAGTGAGCCTGAGCTAATATAACCCGGCTTATAATTGACATTTAATTGATGCCGAATCTATGCATTACAAACCTAAAATAAATTTAACTCTTATTCGGGGGAATAGGAATTGTAGATATGAAATGGGGTGTAATCATATGAAAACGTTTAAGAGATTGGCCGCTTTAGGTCTTGTATGCGCTGTGATCTTTGCTGCGGCGGGATGTGCAAAATCAGGCAATCCCTCAGAAACTGAATCTGAGACTGTTACTTCTGAAACTTCGGAAGAAGATGACGGCCTTTCTGTTGGTGATCACATCTTGTTTGGCAATTATCAGCAAAAAACAGATGCCGATCCCGAGCCAATCGAGTGGCGTGTGCTTGAGATAAAGGACGATAAAGCACTTGTTATCACGGAATATCTGCTTGAGCCGCGCGTATATAACATTGAGATGGAAGATGTCACCTGGGAAGACAGCTCCCTGCGCAAATGGCTGAACGGGGATTTTTACGATACGGCCTTTTCTGCGAAGGAGAAGAGTCATATACAGACTGTAACGATCCAGAATCCTGACAACCCGTTATACGGAACACCGGGCGGCAATGACACTGAGGATAATGTGTTTTGCTTAAGCCTCGAGGAGGTTCAGATATATTTCGCTGATACCAATGACCGGATGGCCGCTCTTACTGATTATGCAATCTCGCGAGGCGCGTCAGTAAATGAAGACAATAAGCTTGAGAACGGCATGAAGACAGGCTGGTGGTGGCTTCGTACGCCCGCTTCATCTGCCAACAGAGCAGCAGAAGTCGACTGCTTTGGCAACATTGACACCGTTATCAATGATGACAGAGTTGATGGCTGCTTAGTCTTTTCCGAGGGAATCAGTGTCCGTCCTGCTGTCTGGATAACGCTTACCGATGAAGACAGTGAAGAGATAACTGAAGATGAAGAACCGGTCGTCAGAAGAGTTGAGTTCGGAAATGCTTTGGGATATAAGAGGTGTTATTGCGAATTGATCTCCATGGGCGAAAATGGGTTTATATGGAATCTTTATAATGAAGACCAGGAAATGATAGCCATGCAGTTCGGGTACAACGACTCTGAACCGCAACTATATTCTGTGGATATGGATGGCGACGGCACAGATGAACTGATAAGCTACTGCATTTACGGAGGTGACGGCGCTGCGCGCATCTTTGTTTACAGGAATAACAATGGCATAATTGAGCTAGGAGTTTTCGAGACGGACTTAACTGTTTCCGAATACTCTATGGAATATGATACTGCGGAAGAGAAGATCATATTACAGAACTGGACAGAAGAAAAAGAGACTGTATTAGGCATAGATGATTTTACATTCAGCAGATTTGATCCCGAGAATTTCCCGTGGTGATATTTCGCAGATATAGCCAAGAAGGGTGGACTTTTGGATTTATATGCAACATTTTTTGAAGTGTGACTGTTTATATGGCATAGACGTTCAAAAGGAGATATGAAATGAACAAGTTAGTTAAGAAAATAGCATGCGCCGTAATGGCATTCACACTTATTGCAGGTGTTTTCACAGGCTGCAAGACAAATAAATCAGCAAAAACTACGATCGCTATGCCGAACTATACATCGGTAAAGGATCCCTCCGGTAATCTTCCTGAAAAGGGAACGGTCGGTGATATGGAATACAGGATCTTAAAAAAGGGAGAGCTCGGCAGCTACAATACTTCCAGAGGTTACTATTTCGATATGGTCGATGAGCTCAATGCTCCGCTTCTCATCGTTATCTGTGCAGGAACACATAAAGCAGTAGATGCTGAGATTAAGATCGTTGATGTCGGAATGGATGGCTCAACACTCGTTATCGTTGTTGATGAATCAAAGGGTTCCGGCGAGAAGAACAAAGAGCTTGATTGTCCCACTTGCACATTGGAAGTAGATCATGAGCCTTCTGATCTTCTGATCGTAACTACAGCCGGAGAGAAGTTCGAGAAGGTTAATCCCTATGAAGGTTAAAGCGACTATTGTATTGATTACAGTTTTATCCGGTCTGCTTGTTGCCTGCAACGCAGATCCTGACGGAAGTGTTGTAACAACTGCAGATCCCGGTACCAGTGTGGTCAATACGGTTGCTTCTACTTCAATTGAGCATGAATATCATTTTGATCTGAGCCCCGGATGTGGTGAGCGCAATTATTTCTACGATATCAGACCATATTTGATGTATGAAGGCGATGAGTCATATGACGGAACAGTTACATCAGAAGAGTTCAAGGCCTACATCGAGGATAAGCTGGACAGCATTGATTATTCTGATGCTATATGTGCCAGAGGCTTATATCAGGATTACGGATTTGGAATAATTAAAAGGGATGAGTTCGAGGCCTGGAAAATAGATAATGACATTCCCGGACTCAGTTATCATAGAGACGGAACGTGGGTGATATATAGAGAAATTGAGTGGGAAGAAAGTGCTTATAAAAGCATAGATATAGGAACATATAAGGATCCTTCCGGCAAGTTTATTATTCTTACTGATTGTTACGATTACAAAGTCATATATGAATTCTTTAATGGTGAATATGAGCCGGAAGAAACAGATGAGTATGATGAGCCGATACAAGACGATCTTAGTGAAAACGATCAGATTATCATTGATGCTTTCTCTGATTATAACGATATTGAACCGCCATTTGTTATGTCTCCATCGATTTCTTATGATATCGATAATGATGGTGATGAAGAACTGGTAGCTGTTGTTTCCGGAAACTACGGAATTTACAGTTCGAATCTGCTGATTTATGATCCTGATTCCAAAGACACATGGGGTTTTTGTAATCCTGATACTGATTATGAGATCGAATTAGTCGATGACCGTCTGGTAGTTCATGTGACAATGAATGAGAATTGCAGGGATAAGAATGACCCTTATCTTCAATCTGGAACCGGTACTATCGTAAAGGACGGAACGATTCTTTATATTGTGTACGATGATGTGGATCAGAATTAGTGGGGTAAGTATACAGCAGCCATGAAAGATAATAAGTCAGCATATAATTCAAGTGTTTACGATGAAAACATAGTTTCAACACTTCCGTATTATCGTGAATACCATAACCAGATAATTGATCTCGTGAAAGCCGCGGGAATGCAGAATATAGACTGGCTGGATACCGGATGCGGGACAGGCACCCTTGCGAGCAGAGTTTTCGATTGCAGGGATGACGTCAGATTTACCTTATGTGATCCATCTGAGCAGATGCTAGATATAGCTAAAAACAAGCTGCAGGGACGGGATATAAGGGTATTCAACATTGCTTCGCAAAATATGACCTTTGATTCTGAGTTTGATGTTGTAACAGCTGTCCAAAGCCATCATTATCTAAAGCCGGATGAGCGTAAGACAGCAGTGGATAATTGTTTCCGCGCATTGAAGAGCAATGGCGTATTTGTTACTTTTGAGAACATCAGAATGACGACAGAAGCAAGCGATAAGATCGCACTGAAGAGATGGGAGAGTTTTCTGTCAGATCATTTGAAAGATCCTGAAGTCGTGAAAATGCATATAGACAGAAGGGGTGTTGAGGTTTTCCCGATAACTATTGAGGAACATATAAAATTGCTCCGTGAAGCAGGTTTTAAGTCTGTTGATGTGTTGTGGACTTCTTATCTTCAGGCAGGCTTTTGGGCAATGAAATACTGAAATCGCTAAACCTTAATAATTCTTAAGAAAAATTCAAAGCGAAAAAGAATATAATATCCCCATAGGATTTGACAGTCTTTTGGGGATGTTTTTATAGGGAACAATAAACATGAATGTAAGAATAGCTAATCCTGAGGATTCAAATATCATAGGCAATGTTCATTCCATGGCGTGGAAGTCCGCCTACCGCGGGATCTTTCCGGATGAATACATTGATGATGATACGGCTTCGAAAAGAGCGGAAGAATTCTTAGATTCGATCAAGGATAACAGGTGCACTTATTTCCTTTTGGAAGAAGCCGGTCAGGCAGCAGGAATCGTTAAGATACGAGAAGAAGACAACACTCTGGAAATCGAAAGCATCTACATTTTGGATGAGTATAGAGGCAAAGGCCTCGGGCGGCAGTTTATAGACTTCATCAAGACTTGCAGGCCGCAGGCTGACATCTTCCTATGGGTGCTCGAGGTTAATACAAACGCCAGAAGGTTCTATGAGAATAACGGATTTGTGATGAGCGGTGAATCAAGGACGATAAAGCGCGGTGCTGATTTTGTACAGTTAAGATATGTGAGTTGACGCTATTATGGCTGATCTTGAATTGTTGTTATAATATTGGCGGAGGGATTCATATGACATTTCAATACTTATTCGGCGAAGCAGATATGGCATTGGGCAGGGCTAAAAGATAAAGAATTAACTGTAGAAGCAGGTGTTTTTGGAGGAACAAATTATGACACATGACGAGATAATGAACCTCATTAACCGTTCCTTGTTTGCGGAAATCGGCTATACAGATGAGGAAGGCAGACAGAATATCCGAAAGACGTTTTGTGTATGGCATAAGGGCCTTGGCGGACATCTGATTTCAACAAATACAAGTTCTTCTCATATAAAGACTCTGCAGAAGAATGATAACGTATGCATTTATTTTTCCGATGAAGAGACCTTTGAAGGCGTTTGCTTATATGGAAAAGCCGTTATTCATTTTGACAGGGAATACAAAGCGCTCCTTTGGAATGAGGGTGATGAGAAATATTATCCTAACGGAATAGATGACGAGGACTACTGCATCCTGGAGATAGCAGCAGAGACCGGCAGGTATTACCGTTACGATGGAAAAGGTGATCTGACGCGCGAAGAAATAAGCACTTATGATGCCGGAAAAGAATATGAGAACGGCTACGATAAAGTCAATGCCAATGGCTGACTTTTTACGAGATCGTTAGAAAAGGGACAGATGTTATGAACAAGAAGGTATTGATCAGTGCTGTGGCGGGTGTAGTTGCTGCAGGAGCAATGTTGGTGGTAGTTATACTTGTAGTAAACGGTTTGCGCGAAAAGCCGTCATCAATGACAAGCTCGACGGAAGACGAGACTGAGAGCAGTTATTACAGGGAAGAGACTGAGATCCCGACAACAACGACCAGAGAGACGCAGGGCAGAGATTATTATGAGAACGGCGGATTTAAAGGCTGGGACAACTACTACATCATTCAGGATCTGACGACCGATGATATTATTGCCATGTATGAGCATTATCATGATATCGCTCATTCATACGACATTCATGAACTCAAGTATTTTGATAAAGAACTCGATCATCCTTGCTATTCCCAGATAGATGCCAGCGACCTCGGCGTGTTCATGTTCTACGACCTGATCCTGCCGGATGAGAAGATCGATCACGTCGAGAGCTTTAATGTAATAGGAACTGAATCCAACGGCACCACTGAATTCTCGATGAAGATCAGGATCCACGACCAGGATAAGGCGATGGAGATTTATGATTCATTCATAGAACGCTACAGCGCCGGCGCACAGGGCTCTGAGTTTTACAACATGCTGAATACCTTTGATAAAGGCGTCAGGATCACGGTGGATGATTCACATGACTGGCTCGTCTGTTATAAGAAGCTCAGGGATAAATATGATTGCACTTATTGGCTGATATATGTGTCGGAAGATTACTGAGTAAAGCATACGGAGCGTGAAACTATGGAGAAAAGCAGAAGAAAATCGGTTGATCCAATCTTCTCGATGTGTGTTCAGCCGTCTTTCATTATCGGAACAAACAATGAAGACGGATCTTATAATTTTGCTCCGATTACCTGGGTCAGCGCCACCCAGGGAGAAAAAGACGGATATTTCCTTGTTATAAGCATGTTTGGTACGAAAAGCACAAAGCTGAATGTGATCAGAACAGGCATGTTCAGCGCTAATCTTGTAAGCAAAGATATGCTTCCGCTTATGGATTATTTCGGCTCAAAGCACGCAAAGGACGGGAAAAAGAATGATATTTCTTACGATGTAAGCCGCGGAGAAGTCCTCGACGTACCTACGCTTGATGCGAGCAGATGGGTATATGAGTGTGAAGTAGTTAATAGTGTAGAGACAGGCGACTCGACTACTTTCTTTTGCCGTATCCGCAACATTCAGATCGATGAAAGGCTGTCTCCGAAAGATATATTTGATGTTGATCTGACAGTGCTTGATCCGGTCATTTATTCCGGGAAATATCACAGCTTGGGCAATATGCTCGGAGAGATAGGGGATTTTTACAGACCGGATATATTGAATGGTTGACATCAAATGAACACGGATGAAAAGAAAGTCTTTAATGCACGGCTGAAAACTCTTGCGGTGCCGCTCGCTCTGCAGAGCCTTCTGAATGCTCTGGTCGGAGCGTCTGATGCGCTCATGCTCGGAAGACTTAACCAGGATTCCATTGCAGCAGTATCACTTGCGAATCAGGTGTTTTTTGTGATGACACTGTTCACAGGGGCGATCACATCTGCTTCCGGAATCCTTATAGCCCAGTATTGGGGAAAGAAAGATTATAAAAACGCCGGACGCTTTCTGGCGATGGCCATAAGATATTCTGTTTTGATAAGTCTTGTGTTTTTTACCGCTGCACTCGTTTTCCCGGAACCGGTGATGCGGATATTCACCTCGGAAAGCAGTCTGATAGCCATAGGCGCGGGATATTTACGGATCGTCAGTTTTTCGTACATTTTCTCAGCCTTGGCACAATGCTTTCTGATGAATATGAAGATAGCAGGGGATGCTAAGCTGAGTGTCATTATTTCTGCTGTCACAGTCTCGGTAGATATGATCGCAGACTATTTCCTGATATATGGAAAATGCGGGCTGCCGGCGCTCGGAGCAAACGGCTCTGCCTATTCAACAATAGCTGTTGAAGCTTTATCGCTTGTGATAGTTCTTATCTGGGCCAAGAGAAAGGATACTATCCGTTTGTCGTTAAAGAGTCTGACGTACTTTTCCAAGGATTTCGAAAAGGATTATTGGAAAATATTTCCTGCAAACCTGGCCAGCGCTCTCTCGTGGGGCTTAAGCATTTCAGTTCACAACGTGATAATGGGACATTTGGGATCGGATGCGACGGCTTCAGCTTCTGTCACGAGTGTTGCGCAGCAGCTGATAGCCTGCGTGACGTGGGGTATAGCAGGAGGTTCCGGAATCATGATCGGTGAATTGCTTGGAGCAGGAAAACTGGATGAAGCAAAAAAATACGGCGACAGGTTCTATAAAGTTTCATTTTTGAGCGGATTGATCAACGTTCTGCTTATCGCAGCAACAGGACCGCTCGTATATGTTTTCTATGCCCTGACGAGTGAGGCCAAAAGGTACCTTTTGTGGATGCTGGTGTTTAGCTGCTTTTACATGTTTGCTTTTGCATATAATACGATTTTTACCTGCGGAGTGTTCCCGGCAGGAGGAGATGCTAAGTATGATGCCGTCAGTGTTTTCTTTGCCACGTGGTGCTTTGCTATTCCGGCATCGCTTATAGCTTTCTTTGTGTTTAAATGGCCGGTGCTCGTTGTTTATGTCATAATGTGTCTGGATGAGATTGTAAAATTGCCGTTCCTGAAATGGCATTACAACAAGTATATATGGGTAAAGAATCTGACGAGAGATGTGGCAGATTAGCGAGCTCGCTGAAATATTGGAAGCAAAAAACATATGGAATACCGCGAAGCCAACAGCGATGAACATGAGATCATCTGCAAACAGATCAGGAGTAAATCCGTCCTGTATGTCAGTATAATGGCGCCTATTATTCCTATATTTCTTCTTGCCTGTATTCTTTCTATTAGGATGATGATAAGGAATAAATATGACACAGCTGTTTTTGTGATTTCAACTCTAATGCTTGTTTTGTTGTTTATAGCTGCAGTGATTTTCATAGTTGGTTTGATGAAAGGTTTTGTTAAACGAATCATTTGTATAAACAATCACAAGTATAAGGTTGCTGATTGCAGTGTGACAGGCAGGGACCAGCGTATCAATCCGAAGCACATACACAGCTATGTAACGGTTGGTTTTCAAGATGGAAGTATGATCAGAGCTGAAGTTACGGCGAAGATTTATTCCCTGGCTGAGACCGGAAAACGGGCACTGCTGGTGAAGTACGACGAACCGGAAGGCAAGAAGGATCTTCCGTATGAAGTCGCAGTTTTATGATCAGGATATGAGAATGCTTTCGCTTCTCAGGCATTATACTTACCAAGGTGAGCTTTTGGGGAGAATGACATGAACAAATTGTTGCTTAAAATATGTGCTGTTTTGATGATCATTGCTGTGGCAGTGTCGACTTTGGCATGCAATAAGAAAAATAACGTAGATGAGACTGCCGCATTTTCCGGTGAAGATACGATTTCAGCTGATTTTCCTTGGTTTGAGAACAAGAAGATCAATATCGATTATGGTATAGATGAGAGCAAGCCGGCTGTATCCACAGGAGTATACTTAGCCGGTGCAGATGACAAATATATTGTCGCAGTTGCAACGGCCTACTATGAGCTGCTTGGCGATAATAGTTCTGTAAGTGACAGCGACATGCAGGAGTATGAAGCATCAATTACTCCTATAATATCCGTTTATGACAGAGTTGCGGATCAGACGGTCAACCATATCAATGTCAAAAAGGATATTTCTCCTGAAGGTGTTATTGATTCAATAGAATATGCCGATGGCAGGATTATAGTACCTTCACTAAAATACGATGCTTCTTCTAACAAGACTACTATTATTGAAACAATAATTGATCCGCTGTCAGGAAATGTTCTGGATAACCGAAGTGTCGATGCCGATGAGAAAAACACTATTGTCTGTTCGCGTAATGTCGGTGAGTATAAAACAGAAATAATCATGGATTGGGACTCAGGACTGACTGGGTTTACAGTAAGAGTTTATTCGCCTGATGGTAATTCAAGAGACATTTATGTTGATGGTAACGGAATTCAGATATTCAGTGCAAATGTTATTCTTCCGGTAACAGATACGACTGCTTTGATCTATGCTGAAACTGAAAAAGGCAGTATGTATTATTCTCTTGATCTTGAACAGTTCTCGGCTGTTTCAACCAATTACGAAGAATACAAATGGCTGGATCCATACATTAACGGCAATTTAACCGCCGGCGCTGACGGAAATACTTACTTTGCCTCTTCTCTTGGTATATCAAGGCTCGATTTAGAAAAGAAAACTGCTGAAACGGTTTTCGATTACAGTTGGTGCAGTATCAACAGACATACACTGAATTTCTTCTATGTAGCCGAATGCAAGGAAGACTCCTTCCTTCTTTGTGGAAATGTTTCGCAACAGGGAAGTTTTATAAAAGATGTGCAGTCGGAATTTGTTATCTATGAATTTAAAAAAGCCAGTCAGAATCCGCATGCGGGCAAGACAGTGCTCGAACTGTATGCTGCCAATGGTGAATTAGATTATACGACTGCTGATGCAGTTATCAGATTTAATGATGCTAACAGCGGTTATTATATTCAAGTCTCAGACCGGTACAATTTAAATAGTTATATCGACTACAATTTAGGCTTTAACAGTCAGGATGAAGCGGATGAATATAACCTGAGTGCAAAAACAAAAATGAGCAATGCCCTAGCCATAGATATTATTAACGGCAATGGCCCGGATATATTATTGGATACCGGCTCGTTCGGACTTCTGAACAATTCAAATTATCTTGCAGACCTTACTCCATATGTCGGAACGCTTGATCCTGATAAATACTATACAAATATTATCGATGGTGCGAAGTATGATGGAGCTCTTTATCAGTTGCCGGTTACATTTGCAGTCGACGGCATACACACAAACTCAAAATACGCAGGAAGTTCAGGAAAAGGGTTTACGCTTGCAGAGTATGAGGAATTTCTTAAGGGTGCTTTGAACGGTAAAGATGTAATTGTAGCCGGACAAGCTGTGTGTTTTGCAAAACTGTTCAGTGCTGAAAGTGATCTGTTCATTAAAGACGGTAAGGCAGATTTTACCAGTCCGGAGTTTAAGGAACTTGCAAGGTATGTAATGGATAATGTCCCGCAAAACAGCAGTAATTGGGGAGTGGCCGTTAACGATATTACTATTGCAACCCAAGAGGGAAGATGTGCCATTTACAATTCGTGTGGTCATATAAGCACATATTTTTATGATACAGAAGCATTAAGCGGTGCCACGGCTATTCTTGGTATTCCTTCTTCAGATGGCAGAGGACCGTTGTTTTCTCCAGGCCGGACTGTTGCTGTTTCCGCTCAAGCAAAGAACATTGATGCCTGCGGCGAATTTGTAAAGTTGTTGCTGTCAGATGATGTTCAGCTGAATTTTGCAATGTGCGATAGATTGGTAGTTAATCGGGAAGCAATAAGACAAGCAGCTAAAACGGCCGTCGATTACTATAACTCCGGCTCATCTGATGTCAGGAAAATGTATTCAGAGGAGACAATTAACGATCTGGATAAGGTTATTCTCAGTTGTTCGAGAATGAATTCAACGGATTCAGCGTTAAGTATCATACTCATTGAGGAGATGCCGGCGTATTTTACCGGTCAGAAAGATTTGGATTCGGTAATATCGATTGCTCAAGACAGAGCCCAGAAGGTTTTGGATGAACGAGGATGATTAATGTCTTAGTTTATGGCGCATGCTTAACACCTTCCAATAATGGAAAAATGTCATGATTTCTTGACCATACTTTTCGGCAGTACCTACATTGCTTTTGTTAAGTAATCAAGCTGCCCGAAAAATGCTTCGTTATCGTGCCCATTATCTACTTTGCGCTTGCTGTAGTATTGGCATTCCTTATAAAGCGTTTAATCCTCGATAAGCTCAAATCCAAAGACAAGGTTGAGACTTGATTCTGCCCATCCTCGGGTGTTGACAGTTTTTGATTCGCGGTATAATATAAACAGGATTATATAATTCTGTTTATGGAAAGTGACTCCTATGGCGCGTAAAACTACTATATCAAGAGAAGTTATTTTGGAAGCAGCGTTGAAGATGCTCATCAGGGACGGCTATGCATCGGTCAATGTTAAGACACTGGCATCTGAGATCGGGTGTTCGACTCAGCCTATTGTATGGCATTTCGAGAACATGACCGGACTAAGGCGGGCCCTCTCTGAATATGCGATGGCTTATGCCGCGAAGAAGGCTGCTTCAAGTTATGAGAACAAACTTGAGAGCTTTGAATTCCTGGGCAGGTCCTATGTGAAGATGGCGCTCAAGGAACCGAATCTTTTTAAGTTCCTTTATCTGGGCGAGAGCCCTATGGGCAAGCCCTATAACCTTAAGGATATCGGCAGGGCAAAAAATAAAGAGATGATCGCCATGATCGCAGAGCAGACCGGCCTTAATGAGGAGCAGGTTATCCGTTTTGTAAGGAATACCATCATTTATTCGCACGGCATTGCGACGATGCTTGCGACAGGGGTTCTCAAGGGAACTGAGAAAGAGATGATGGAAATGATCAATAAAGCTGCTGATGCGTTCATTCTGAATGAAGGCGCCGATCCTGAGAAGATAGCGGGGAAGGGAAAGTAATATGTTATCAACTGTAAGTTCAATAATAGGCGCAGTACTTCTCCTGGCAGTTGCGGTAATGGAGATCCTTTTGATATTCGGTCTGCCGTTGGGTGAGTTTACTATGGGCGGAAGATATAAAGTGCTGCCGCCGATGTACAGGATGTTTGCGGCTTCATCCGTTATCCTCCAGCTCTTCGGAGCAGCAATGATACTTCAGGGCGGCGGACTTATGAATATGTGGTTTGCAGGCAAAGTGATAAAGATCATCTGCTTCGTTTTCGCAGGCTTCTTTGCAGTGAACACGGTCATGAATATAATATCTCCAAGTAAGAAGGAAAAATACGTGATGACGCCGCTTGCGGCAGTCGAAGCCTGCTGCTTTGCAGTAACAGCGTTCTTAATGTAAAGGGGATAATCTATGATCTATGAAAAAGAACGCATTGATAGGTAACTGACAATGAGTATTTTCGACGACGTAAATAAATGGGAGAAAGAGGAAGGTGTAAATATCTTTTCTTCGATCCTGAATGTAAATGATCCGGTAGTTATGGACTACGGGTGCGGCGCAGGTAATTATTCTTTTGCGGCATCTTTTGCATTCGAACAGAAATGCAAAGTCTATGCTGTGGACATCAACAAGCAGTGCCTGGATTACGTAAGCGGGAAAGCAAAGGATGAGAAGATCGGCTGCATTATTCCGGTTGAGGGAAGAGAAGATTACCGTCACGATTTTGAAGACGGCTTCTTTGATCTTGTTATCTATGCTGATATGTTCCACGGTGAAGAGAAAATGTATAACGGGCTTCACCGCTTTGTGATGATAGAAGAAGCAAAAAGAACTCTCAAGGACGGCGGCATTCTTGCTGTCCTGCCTTTCCATCTGTCTAATTTCAGGGATAAGGATAAAAAGAAGTGCAAGTACACATACAAAAAGCTCATCGAAGAAATATGCGGATATGGTTTTAAATATACCGGGAAGAATCTTGAGGGGATACATTTCGAGAAAGTGTACAGCCCGTATTACCAGCAAAAGGGCGGTGTGACATTCGAGAGCCTTGAACGCGGAAAGATATTGGTGTTTGAGAAATAAGTCAGGGGATGAACAGATGATGTTCCCTGAATGCGTATTAGAATCATTGTTGTATAATGTGCTTATCTCTCAGGAGCAGTTCGAAGAGATCGTAAGGAAGAACACGTAAGTTGCTATTCTGCAAAATAGAAGTTTTACTTAGAAAAAACTTAAAAGCCGCACTCTATGTTGGAGTGCGGCTTATTACTTTGTCTTGGAGCAAATAGCTATTTCTTAATTATGCCGGTAGAACCGAATTATATTCTATCGCAGCTGCAGAGAAAATATGTAGAGCATTTAATACGTCTTTTAGTTCATCAGTAATGACACCACCGTTTGGTTGATTCAATACGATGTATGCATAGTTTGATGCGCGATACTTTAAGGTTTTGGCTTCGGTGCTTTCGCCAATGTAATACTTAATACTAAGTTTACTGCTGAAATTTGTTGCCGGTATTCCTTCAATAATTACTATTGTGTATTCGCCTGAAACAGTGGTTTTTAACTCTTGCTTCTTATATTCGAACTTGATACCGTCAACATCTTCAGTCTTGAAATAAAGCTTTAATGTAATTGTTGATTTGAGGGAAAGGCTTACTTTTGCAGGCGATATTTCTCCATCTTTATAGTATTCCAGGTCGCCAACAGATAAGGAGGTCTGCTGGCCATCCGCAGGCAGTATCGAATTCGCAAGATCATCTGTACCGTAACCGAAGTAGTTCTGAGCTGCTGCCCCGTAGTTCAGCATAGCCTTTACCAGTTCAATTGCATTAACAGAATACTTCTCAGGATGATCAAGGATATAAGCAGCATATTCTCTTACTGAATAGGTATAGGCATCACCTATCGGATTATTTTCGTCAATGTAAACTTGTGCGGTTATCTCATCAGCCATTTCTTTCGCTACAACATCACAACGGAAAATGTAGTATCCGTCTTTATTGGGTGTAAGATCTTTTGCCGGAATGTTCTGAGCTTTACCATTAACCGTGAATTTCATGTAAGCAGTATCAGAGTGTGCCAATACTTCATCGCTTAGTTTCATGTAGAAATTAACACCAATACTGCCGTCCAGGCTCAGGGAATATCCATATAAATGGGTTCCGCTGCCGAGTTGCACAATTATCGCTTCGCCATCAAAATCATAAAGACTTATATTAATGAAAGAAGCAAATAAAGATTGATAAGTTGAATAGTGTTCACTTGGAACATAAACACTTGCATTAATTGTCGATGAAAATATACTGCTAAGATTGTTTTCGAAAACATCTGGCCCAACTTCTAAACGTATTTCGGATAATTGTCCACAACCGGAAAATGAATTATAGCCAATGCTGGTTACGCTGTTAGGGATAGTAACCGAAGTGAGTGAAGAGCAACCTTCAAATGCATATTTACCGATGCTGGTTACACTGTTAGGAATATCGATTGAGGTGAGTGAAGTGCATCCGGAAAAAGCACTATCACTAATGCTTGTTACACTGTTAGGGATAGTAACCGAAGTGAGTGAAGTGCATCCGACAAAAGCACTATTACCAATGCTTGTTACACTGTTAGGAATAGCAATCGAAGAAAGTGAAGTGCAGTATGTAAATGCATACTTTCCAATGCTTGTCACGCCTTCGGTTATAACTATTTTTTTTATTTTGTCACTGTTATCCCACCATGGAGCATAATCATAGTTTTTCATTTTTCCCGTTCCGCTGATGGTCAGCAAACCATTGCTGTCAAGTGTCCAGGAAAGGTTTTCACCGTTGCCTTCGTCGCCGCAAAAGCCGCTGGCTACGATCTCGGGACCGGATTCTTCAGGATCGTCTGCAAGAACAGTTATTCCGCAGAACGCAAATAAAACAATAACAGTGGCGATGAGGGAGAGCAGTGTGCCCCAGGTTTTTCTCTTAGTCATATAGAGCTCCAATTCTTTTATGAAAACGTCCAATACAGAGTACTGGCTTTTAGTGACGGATATCAGTTATTGCCGTTGTTGCCGGGATCGTCTACTGGCGGCAGGCTTTCTGTGATGATGCGACATTTTCGAAATGGCAGACATTCAGTTCTAAGGTCTCGTAGGTTTCCTTGTTTTCCATTCTTGATCTCCGATAATTAGTTTATGGATTTTGAACACGTGCGGGTTGAGAAAGGCAACTTTAAGCGTGCTCTACTCCTAATTATATACTCTCTTCGCCGGTTGTTTAAGTGGGGTGTTCTGAGCAGGGGAATGCATCCCAATATAAAAGACTGCCTCAAAAGCATTCGCTTCTGAGACAGTCTTGTGCTTGTTATCTTGAACCGGCAGACCTTGATCTGTCTTACGATAAGATCCCGGCCACATAACATATCATTTTCCGGTGTAATACCCTATTATGCGGCCTACTGCCACGATATTGACCCCCATTTTGGTCCCCCGCTTTTTGCGAAAATTTTGAAAATGTAATATTACATTTTTCGATGAGTACACAAAAAAGGCTCCGTTCAAGGCGGAAACCCTAATAAAATCAATATTTCTTTACTTGGCATGATATAATTCCTATTGAGGGGCAACCCTTAGATAGGATAATATACAGTATTACAGACGAATATGGGGATAGACAAAATGCTGGTAGAACACATAATCAAAACACCGGACGGTGAAGTTCATTATTGGATTTCTGAGAATCTGATTGCTGATCGGATTACACTGTTTTTTCTTCACGGCCTTACAGCGAGCCATGATCTGTTTAAAGGTCAGATAGAATACTTTTCGGACAGATATAATATCCTTACCTGGGATGCACCTGCGCATGGTGCGTCACGTCCTTATGTTGATTTCACTTATGAGAAAGCGGCACTGGCTGCGAAAAAGATCCTTGACGATAATGGTATCAGTGAAGCGGTTTTTATTGGTCAGTCTATGGGTGGGTTCATCACGCAATCCGTGATCAAAAGATTCCCTGATGTCGTGAAAGGCTTTGTCTCAATAGACAGCACTCCGTTCGGAGAAAAGTACTATTCGCGTTCAGACAAATGGTGGCTTCGTCAAATAGAGTGGATGGCAGGGATTTATCCTGATAAGACCCTTCGAAAAGCAATTGCAAAACAATGTACCACAACAGATCATGCGTATAAGAACATGATCGATATGCACTCGATATACAGCAAGAAAGAACTCTGTCATTTGCTGAGCATCGGTTATGCAGGTTTTTTGGAAGACAATTGTAATATTATAATCAACTGTCCAGTACTTTTGATCGTGGGGAGAGAAGACAAGACCGGGAAAGTCCAAAGCTATAACAGACAGTGGTCTGAAGATATAGGGGTTCCCATAACGTGGATTGAGAATGCCGCTCACAATTCGAATGATGACGATCCAGAAACGGTTAACAGGGCAATAGAATCTTTTATCAATAGTTTTAACGATTAAGGAGAATATAGGTATGGGAAAAATACAGTTTAAATATCATCCCAATATTTATGAGGATGACGTTCTTGTTCATAAGAGCGGTATATGTCAGTGCTGCGGTAAACAAATAAGCGAGTATATCGAACATATTTATTCAGCAGAGGATG
>JAEFBB010000041.1 GCA_016292215.1 Saccharofermentans sp.
CGACACGGTCGTCGTCGCTTTTGAAGGCGCCGGCGATCCCGCCAACAAGAAAGAGATAGATACATTCCTGGAATCGCTCGGGTATCCTGCACCATAACACTTATAAGCGTCTCTTTTGAGGCGCCTTTTTCGTGTGTTTCGCGGCAGTGACGAAAAGTGACACGTATTGATGCTGAAACGTGTCACTTTCCGGCAATATCTGCGGAAGTGACGAAAACTGACACAAAACCCGGTGGAAACGTGTCATTCCCCGTCACTGTTCTTTCGCGCCCGCAACCAGACAAAAAAAGAGGTTGTCTCAATTGAGACAACCTCTTCGTTTTTAAATCCTTTTACTGATTACTTAACCTGTGCGTAAGCGATTGCGTAAGGCTCTTTGCACTTCTCGTCAGCAGCCATGACTACTACGTAGTAACCCTTCTGCATCTTCTTTGCCTCGTACTCGATGTCATAGAAATAAACACCGTTATCGTACTTGGTAGGAGTTGTGATTGCCTCGTAGATGGGCTCCTTAAGGTCGCTCTTATCGAATTCCTTATCATCGCTGTAGTAGAAAGCGTAGTAAACTTCGTTACCCTTTGCTGCCTTGTCTACTTCGATGGAGAAAGCGAGGACCTTTGTGCCCTTTGCGGAATAAACGCCGGGCTTATCCATTGTGCTGTCATAGTCCCACCATCTTGCTTCTTCGATGTAATCGTTGAAGTCTTCGTTGTAGCATGTATAGCCCTGCTTCTTATCGTTATCGACTACTTCGAGCTTCTCAATACGGTCGATGATCGTACCGCCGAAGCTGAATCCGCCGTTAATTACATAGAAGACGCCGGCACCGATAAGTAAGAGTGCTGCAACACCGGCACAGATAAGACCGATGATGAGGCCTGTCTTGCTCTTCTTCTTGGGTTCTTCTTCAGCAACCGGAGCGGGTGTCTGGATAGGACCTGAAGGCGGATTGAAAGGAATCGGCTCAGGTGCAGGTGCGGGAGCAGGTGCTGCCGCAGCCTCAGGAGCTGCAGGTGCTTCAGCCGGAGCGTAAGCTGCAGCGGGTGCTTCATATGCGGGAGCAGGTGCTGCCTCTACAGGTGCAGCCTCAGCTACGGGTGCTGCAGGAGCTGCCTCAACAGCGGGTGCAACTGCAGGTGCGATTGCTGCAGCTACAGCAGGCTCTGCAACAGGTGCTGCTTCTGCAACAGCCTCAGCGACGGGAGCTGCCTCAACAGGTGCTGCCTCGACGACGGGCTCAACAGCTTCTACTGCAGGTGCGACTGCAGCGGGAACTACGGGTTCAACTGCAGGAACTGCCTCAGCTACTGCTTCAGCAACGGGAGCTGCCTCGACAGGTGCTGCTTCAACAGCCTCAACAGCGGGTGCAACTGCTGCAGGAACTTCAGGTTCAACTACAGGTACTGCCTCTGCTACTGCCTCAGCTACGGGAGCTGCGGGCTCAATAACAGGAGCGGGTTCAACAACGGGAGCAACAGGAGCTGCCTCGACTGCAGGTGCTGCTTCTACGACAGGAGCGACAGGTGCAACGGGTGCTGCGGGTGCTTCCTCTACGGGAGCAGGGTTGGAAGGTTTGAGCTTGGATCCGCACTTAGCGCAGAAAGCGGCACCTTCTCTTACCGGATTACCACAGTTAGGACAAAACTTAGCCATATATTATCCTCCTTAAGTTATCTAACTTATAAATATTACCACATCTTAAGAAGTCTTGATATGTGCTATTAATTAAAATAACGGCAAAGCATTGAAATAAACCCCCGGAGCTTATCCAACTCCGGGGGGTCACTTTACTTAAGGCACCATGTTTTTCTTATCAGTAAAATCACGCTTCTTTGCGTTTCTTAAGAAGTACTACTCCTGTTCCGCATGCACATTCAGCTCTGCCGCATTTGATTTTGCATTAATTCCGTTTTGAGGCCGCGAAAATATTGAATCAGTTGCCGCTCAAGAAGTCTATCGCTTCGATATATCCGTCAAAGCCCTTGCCGGTAATTGTTTTCGAGCAGTAGTAAGAGACATAGGAGATCTGGCGGAAAGCCTCACGCTCGTTGACTTTGGAGATGTGGACTTCTACCGCAGGGATCTGCACAGCCTTGAGAGCATCGAGAAGCGCGACGGAAGTGTGGGTGTAAGCGCCCGGATTAATTACGATTCCGTCGGTCTTATCAAAATATGCCTGCTGAATATAGTCGACCAGATCACCTTCGTGATTGCTCTGGAGGCACTTTACTTCAATGCCTTTGCTCTCACAGTGCGAAGTGATCAGATCTACGAGGTCATCGTAAGTCGAAGCACCGTAGATATCGGGCTCCCTGATGCCGAGCATATTGAGGTTTGGTCCGTTAAGAACGAGTATCTTCATAACTTATTTCAACTTTCCCAGGATATCGGCGATAGCCTTGTCGTAGAAATCCTGCTTGACTTCGAATCTGTCATAGGAGACCTTGTAGTCGCACCAGGTCTCATACTTATCCTTGCGCTGCTCATAGAGCTTCTCGACTCCGTGGAGTTGTGAGATCGGTCTGTTCTTATCTGTAAGCGCCGTCAGCGGACGTTCAAGATAGAAGACGTTGGAATTGCAGCGTACATAGAACTTGTTTACGTCACGCGTTACGACACCGCCGCCGCAGGATATAACGAGTCCGCTCTTGGGCAGGAACTCTGCTGCGATATCGCATTCCATCTCACGGAACTCATCTTCGCCGGCTTCAGAGATGACCTCTGCAGGAGTTCTTCCGAACTTCTCCGCAAAAGCGATATCGAGATCTACAAGAGTACGGCCTGTGACAGTCGCGATATTTCTGGCGAGCAAAGACTTGCCCGAACCCGGCATTCCGATGATGGTGATGTTGCGCATGCGGTTCTCGAGGACCTTAATGACCATCTCGATCTTCTCTGCCGCTTCATCGGGCACGCAAGCCGCGCCGTTAGGGCTGTCGGGATTACCGAGCTGCTCTGCTCCTTCCACGTCGCCTGCAAAGATCCTTGATGACTTATAAGCCTGAGCTACGAGCATCGCAAGTCCGCCGCAGGTCTTAAGTCCGAGGTCTTCAGCTTCCTGCAGGAACTTCGTCCTTGAAGGGTTGTAGACGACATCTGCGCAAGCTTCGAGCGAAGCGAATTTTGTAAGGTCAAGGAGCGAATTATTTACCTTCGGGAACATACCGACTGGTGTGCAGTTGACGATCACCTGTGCGTCTCCTGCTTTCTCATAAACATTGGAATAGTTGATCCCGGTCTCAAGGTCGCACGCATAAGTCTGTGCTGCGCCTAAAGTCTTGAGCGCATAGAATACCGCGGATGCGGCGCCGCCCGTGCCGAGCACGAGGACTTTCTTCCCTTCCACGGAGATGCCCTTTCTCGTGAGCATGTAGATGAATCCGAAGTAGTCAGTGTTCCATCCCTTTACCTTGCCGTCTTCGAAAAGCACCGTGTTGACGCTGCCTGTTGTTTTCGAAGCATCATCAAGCTCATCGCACATAGCGCATGCATTCTTCTTGTAAGGGATCGTAACGTTGAAGCCCTTGAAGACGCCGCTCTTAAAGAGTGTCTCGAGTTCCTCGGGCTCGCGCTCGATCACGGAATATGAGTAGGAAGAATCAAAGAGACTGTGGATCTCAGGTGAATATGTGTGCGCGAGAGTCCTTCCGAGCACGCCGAACGCAGGCTTGTTCTGGTGAGCCTTGGAGATATCCATCAGAGTCTTAAAAAGATCTCTTACATAAGGCCTGCTCTCGAAGCCGGCGATCTCTTCCAAAGCCTTGAACTTCTCTTCTTCCCTGGCAGGAATGTAAACATCCATGCCGTTCTCTCTTTTGTAGTTTCCGATTTGGCGGCATGTCGCCATTCTCTCTTCGAGAAGATCTAAGATGCTGTTATCGATCTCGTCCAGTTTTCCTCTGAGTTCGTTTAAGTCAGGTCTCTCGCTCATGGGCTTATCCTCCATATTAAAGTGATACGAGCAGCAGGTCGTAAAGTGCGATCGCTGCTGCAGCTTCAACGACCGGAACGGCGCGCGGCGCGACGCACGGATCGTGTCTGCCTTCTATGCTGATAGTGGTATTTTTATGTTCTGCAAGATCGACTGTCTCCTGAGCTTTGGAGATAGACGGTGTGGGCTTTAACGCGACGTCGAAAACGATCGGCGCGACATCGCCCAGGCTGATTCCGCCCTGTATTCCGCCGCTGTGATTTGTCTTCAATGTGAGATTGCCTTCTTCATCGAAAGTGAAAGGATCGTTATTCTCCGAGCCCTTAAGGTCTGAACCCTCAAAGCCGTTTCCGAACTCAACGCCCTTAACTGCGGGGATCGCGTAAAGGATCTGCGCGAGCTTACCCTCGATCCCGTCAAAGATAGGTCCTCCGATGCCTTCCGGATAACCATAGATGACGCACTCGATGACGCCGCCAACGGAGTCGCCTTCTGAGCGCGCCTGCTCGATCTTCTCCTTCATGAGCTCACCCTTCGCGTCATCGATGACAGGGAAATCCTTGTCCTCAACTTCTGCGAGTCTGTTCCTGAAAGCCTCATCATTTACACCGTGATCGAAGTAAGTATCGTCGCTGACGCCTGCGACTTTCTTAAGGTGTGCGCTGATCTGCACGCCGTATTTACTGAGCTCCTGGAGCGCGATCGATCCTGCGATGCAAAGAGGCGCGGTCATTCTGCCGGAGAAGATACCGCCGCCGGACTTCGAAGCATCTTCTCCGTAGAGAAGCTTTGCAGCGTAGTCGGCGTGTGACGGCCTTGGGCAGTTCATTATCGAAGCGTAATCCTTAGGCTTTGTATTCGTGTTGACGATGTATCCGTGAAGCATTGATCCGACGCGCTCGAAAATAACCTCATCAGCTTCTTTTCGCGGTGTGGACCAGGCATTTTTGCCCGGCGCACGGCGTGCCATAAATGCAGCTGTCTTCTTGGGATCAGGCTCAACGCCGGAGGGGAGCCCTGTGATGTAAACGCCGATAGTCTCACTGTGGGACTCGCCGTAGATCATTATGTCGAGAGCGTCGCCCTCATATGTGCTGCTTGAATTCATTATTGGCACATCTCCTTTAACAATATCTTCCTGAACTCAGGAAAAGATTTATCGAGGCAATCGATGTTATCAAGTTCGATATCTTTGCCTGTGGCTGCCGCGCACAAAACTGCCGCCATAGCCATTCTGTGATCGCCCGACGACGTAAGCACGATATCGTCAGCGGTCTTATCTATATATTCTATCGTAATAGTGTCTTCTTCGAGCGTTACATTTGCACCGATCGCCGTAAGCATTTCTGTGACCGCCTTCGCCCTGTCAGACTCCTTGATGCGCAGTCTCTTTATTCCCTTAAGGACAGTTTTGTAAGCGCGAAAAGCACCGGTAACTGCCATGTACGGGACGATGTCAGGAATGTCGCTGCAGTCCATCTCGATCGAAGGCCTGATGGGATTGATCAGGCTGTCCTGCACAAAGACAGTATTGCCTTCCACAAGATAAGATATTCCCGCGAGCATCAGAAATCTCATTATCGCTCTGTCGCCCTGGACGGACTCCATGTTAAGGCCGGATACCTTAGCTGAGCCCCCGCGGATAAGGCTTCCCAAACAGAGCAGGAATGCGCCGTTGCTCCAGTCGCCTTCCACTTCAAAGCTGCCGTCAGGTATGGAAGTTTCCGTCTTCGCCGGAACCTTAAAAGTATCATCTTCTCTTACGATATTAATGCCGTACTTTGAAAGCGCATCGACAGTAAGCTCGATGTAGTGCACCGAAGCGATGCCGCCCGTGACTTCAACAGTGGATCCTTTATCAAAGCAGGACAGCGCCATGAGGAGCCCTGAGATATACTGCGAAGAAACAGAGCCGTCGATAACATATCGACCGGGCTCTATATTTCCCGTGACCGTTATCTCGTTTGCTTCTGCGTTTTTAGTGATGGTTACGCCGAACGGCGCAAGGCAGTCAGCAAGCTCTTTTATGGGTCTTTCGATAAGTCTTCCTTTTGTCTTGAAGACAAGTGTTTTTACTTTTTCAGATTTGCAGGAAAGAGCTACGGGGATCATGAACCTGAGGGTAGATCCGCTCTCGTTGCAGTTAAGGACCACGGTGTCGGAGTCATTGTTTTCGAGCGCACGGAGGCAGGCTTTTGTAGCCCTTATATCGTCATTATCATCGGGTGATTCTTCAAGGAAACCGCCCCTGGCGCCGAGCAGATAATTAATTATGAGCTCCCTGTGATAAACCGACTTTGAAAGCGGCGCTTTGATATCCAGATTAAGATTTCTGCAAGCGATTCTCATACGGACAAAAACTTAAGGAACTCCTCTTTATTCATCTTCCTGATCTCGGCCTGACCGATCTTATTTACAAGTATAACCGATAAAGTGTCGCCGCGTTTCTTTTTATCATTCATCGCGCCTTCCACTATCGCTTCGGGTGTAATGTCATCTGTTACGGGGAGCTTGTAAAGCTTCAAAAGATCCTTCATCTTATCGGCGTCTTCTTTTGCAAGAGTGCCTGCTCTGACGCACGCGTCTATAACGATGCCCATGCCCTTTGCGACACAGATCCCGTGAGGCTTTGTAAAGCCGCTGTCGCGCTCAATAACGTGACCTACCGTGTGACCGAAGTTCAGAGTCTGGCGTCTGCCGTTATCGTTCTCATCTTCGCCTACTACACTTGCCTTGTCAGATACGTTCATACAGACGATCTCTTCCAAAAGATCCTCGTCAGATCTTATGTCGCCGTTCGCCTTCCCGAGCTTATCGAAAAGCTCAAGGTCCATAATGAAAGCATGCTTGGTGACCTCACCCATGCCTTCCGTGAATACTTCATCGGGAAGTGTCTTTAAGAATGAGATATCTTCCAGAACGAGAGACGGCTGCCAGAAAGCGCCGACCTGGTTCTTGCCCATCGGAATGTCGATTCCTGTCTTGCCTCCGACAGATGCGTCGACCATCGCAAGGAGCGAAGTCGGGAGCTGGATGACCTTGATGCCGCGAAGGAATGTCGAAGCCGCAAAGCCCGCCATATCAGTCGTTACGCCGCCGCCAAGACCTACTACGAAGTCAGTTCTCGTAAATCCTGCTTCGGCCATCTTATTCCACATTCCGGCGATCTCATTGATATTCTTATTCTGCTCGCCGGCTTCAAAAACATAATCGGTAACTTCAAAGCCCGCGCCTTCGAGCTGGGCCTTGACCGGATCAAGATAGAGCGCTGCGACGTTGGTCTCGGATACGACCAGGACTTTGAGCGCGCCGGGGCAGACCTTTTTTGCTTCTTCGCCAAGGGCTTCTACGGCATTCTTACCGATAAGGACATCGTAGCTTTTAGATAGCGCGTTTACGCGAACTGTCCTCATATACCGTCTACCTCCTCCTTGATCCTGCGGCCTTCATCGAGCAGGTCGCGAAGACCGTCAAAATCTTCCTCTACCAGTGCTTTTCTGTATTTAGCGAGCTCTTCCTGAAGATGGTCGATCTCAAAGATCAGATTGTCCTTGTTTTCCAAAAAGAGCTGTGTCCACATCGTAGGATTGAGCCATGCGACTCTCGTCATATCCTTGTATGAACCTGCCGAGAAACCCTTGTGGTTCCTAGCTGACGGGCTCTTGATATATGCGTTTGAAACGAGGTGTGCCATCTGCGAAGTGAAAGCAATCATCTTGTCATGCTCATCAGCATGTGAGAGATGATAGCTTCCGAAGCCGCAGGGCGCGAGCAGATTTTTAACTCTGTCTAAAAGGAACATGTCGTCAAATCTCGGCGGTACTACAACCATCGGCGCACCGAAGAACATGTCTGATCTCGCGTGCGTCATTCCGGAGAATTTTGTGCCTGCCATCGGATGGCACCCGACAAAGAGAAGACCGTTTTCTTCCGCGATCTTAAAGCACTTCTCGCATACGAGTCTCTTCGTGCCGCATGCGTCGATTATCATGCCGTCTTTATTGAAATGTTCCTTATGTGCATCCATCCAGTTGATGCTTGCTTCAGGGTACAAAGACAGGATAACGAGATCGCATTTCCCTAAGTTTTCATCTGTCAGTTCATCGTCAATGATGCCCTGCATCTGAGCCATCTGGGTGATGCTTTTCGTGCGGTTCCAGCCGTAAACTACAGCTTCCTCGTCACTCTTGTAAGCCTTTGCGAAAGAGGCTCCGATAAGACCTAATCCGACTACGCCGACTGTCATCTTCATGTTGAATACACTTCCTTTTCGAACTGTTAATAGAGCTCATTTCGAGCTGATATAAAAAGACGCTGATATCAGAATCAGCGTCAATGATCACAGAATGCTTCTTGCCTTTGCGATCGCGTCCATAACCTCAGTGAACTGCGCAGGTGTGAGCTGCTGTGCTGCATCGGAGAGGGCCTTCTCGGGATTGCAGTGAACTTCGATCTCGAGAGCGTCCGCACCGGAAACAACCGCTGCCATCGACATCGGCTTGATGAGATTGGACTTGCCCGTTGCATGTGAAGGGTCACCTACGACAGGAAGGTGTGTGATCTGCTTTAATACGGAGATGGCACTTACATCGAAAGTATTTCTCGTGTATGTCTCGTAAGTTCTGATGCCTCTCTCGCAGAGGATAACGTTCGGGTTGCCTTCGCTCATGATGTACTCGGCGCTCATCAAAAGCTCCTTGATGGTAGCAGAAAGACCTCTCTTCAAGAGGATCGGCTTGCCTGTCTTACCGAGTGCCTTAAGAAGGTCGAAGTTCTGCATGTTGCGCGCGCCGACCTGAAGGAAATCTACTTCCTCAAATACCGGGATCTGCTCAGGGCTCATGATCTCGGAGCAGATCGGAAGACCTGTCTCCTTCTTAGCTTCGAGCAAAAGTCTGATACCCTCTTCGTGGAGTCCCTGGAAATCGTAAGGAGAAGTTCTGGGCTTGAAAGCGCCGCCTCTTAAGATCGTTGCGCCTGCTGCCTTAACTGCTCTTGCTGCGTTCATGATCTGTTCTTCGCTCTCGACAGAGCAGGGACCCGCGATGACTGCGAAATTGCCTCCGCCGATCTTGACGCCGCCGACATCGATAACAGTATCTTCAGGATGGAATTTCCTGTTAGCCTTCTTAAAAGTCTCGGATACTCTTGTGACCTTCTCGATGATATCGAGGCCCTGGAGCATATCGATATCTACTGTTGATGTATCGCCGATAAGTCCTAAAACTGTGCAAAACTCACCTTTTGACTCATTGACCTTAAGGCCCTTGTCTTCGAACCAGTTGATAAGGCTGTTGATCTGTTCTCTTGTCGCCGTGTTCTTCAATACTGCAATCATGTTTTTTCTCCTTCTATCCGGGCTTGGGACCCCTTTATGTTCCACTGATTTAACTTGAATAAAAAACGCTGCCGGGCTCTAAGCGTACCCTGCAGCGTTATTCAAATCAAATCAATCTCTTTGGTTCTCTTTGCGCCAGCAAAAGCCGCTTTAGTTCTTCTCCCTAAAGTAGTAGTAATAGCTATACGCATAAAAGAAAACCGCAGTCTTCATAAGGAATCTCCTAAATCAAAACTGCGGTTATTAAATCACACCTTTTTGCATATTGCAATAACTAATACCATTTTAGCAGGTTTGTCCGTCATCACGTTCTTATGCGAAATCTTCCAGCCCCGTCTTCTCATGGATCAGCTCGATAACGCTGTCCGGCTCCATGTTGAGCGCGACCGCGATCTCGTTATTGACCCTGTTCCTGGCATCTATCAGCGCACGCTCATCCTGCGCATTCAGATGCTTGCCTTCCTTGGCGAGCTCCTCGGCATGTCTGTTGATCAGGTAGATCAGTCCGACGATGTCCTCCCTGCTGCCGTTAACGATAATGTCCGTAAAAGTAGCCTTGCGCTCATTGCGGTCCTCGATCCAGCTGCAGTTGTCGATCGGGAGCTTGTCCAGGAGCGCGATGGCCTCCTTCTTGGACGCGACCGGTCTGATCCTGCTGACCTGAGCCTCGTTGTTGAGCGGAACATATACATATTGTGATCTTGTAACAAAGAGAGGCTTGAGAACGTAATATTTCTGAGGCTTCTCTTTGAAAAAGCTGATATCTTTAATGTCGTCGATCTGGCAGACGCCGCTGCCCGCGTATACGATGTTGTCACCTACTTTGAAGCCCATCTAAACCTCCCTTTCAAGAATTAGTCAAAAAATTTTATAAAAATCGCGAAAAAACTATTTGTAAAATATGAATTATGGTATATACTACAAGATTTATTTTAGCATGGGCATATTGAAATTGCCCGTAGACAATTTCTACAAAAATCGCTCTATTTCGGCACTTTCGTTTGACTTTGTCGGGTTTTTGAGGGCGGATTTTGGGGCAATTTTGAGTCAGGCGCCCGCGCTTTTTCAGGGCAGACTTCACCCCTGCCCCGCTGCGCGTTCATCCGCCCGCCGGCCTTATGCCTTTTCGCAGGCTTCCTTGATCCTCTCGATCACGATCTCCAGAGCCTTGATGCGGGCATATTTCTTATCGACAGACTCCAGGATGTACCAGGGCGCAAACTCGGTCGACGTCTTCTTGATCATCTCATCTATGGCAGTCTCGTACTTGTCCCACTTTTCGCGGTTGCGCCAGTCCTCATCAGTGATCTTCCACTGCTTCTCGGGATTTGCCTGGCGCTCTTTAAAGCGCTTGAGCTGCGTGCGCTTGTCGATCTGCACCCAGAACTTGATGACGACGGCGCCCCAGTCGGTGAGCTCCTTCTCGAATTCGTTGATCTCGTTATAGGCGCGCTGCCAGTCATTCTCGGAGCAGAATCCTTCGATACGCTCTACCATGACCCTGCCATACCATGTGCGGTCAAAGATCGCGATGTGACCGGTCCTCGGAAGCCTCGTCCAGAATCTCCAGAGGAAATGTCTTGCCTTCTCATGAGGCTCCGGGCTCGCGATCGGCAGCACCTCGTATCCTCTCGGATCGAGCGCACCCGTGATCCTCTTGATGTTGCCGCCCTTGCCGGCTGCATCCCATCCCTCATACGCGATGATGACCGGGATCTTCTTTCTGTAGATCTTGTTGTGAAGGTCCCTTAATTCATCCTGCAGCTCATCGAGCTTCGCGTCATACTCCTCGTCCGTTAAGACCTTGTCCTTGAGCTCGACCTCCTTGAGGAGCGGAGTCTTCTTGAGCGGGAAAACGTTCTGCAGGATCGGTGCCGCCGTATTCCTGTTCTTCAGAGCCGTCTCGATGCCCTGGTTCAAAAATTCCAGCACCTGGAGCTCGGCAAATTTCTTATCTTTACTGTCAATGATGTACCACGGTGCCGTCGGATTATTCGTATCCTTCAGGTACTGGTCGTACACCTCAATGGCTTCGTCGTAGTGCTTGTTCTCGTACAGGTCGCCCTTATCGACGCGCCACTTCGTATCCTTGTCGTCCAGGAGTTTCTCGAGGCGCTCTTTCTGCTCCTTCTTCCCGATATGGAAGAAGAACTTCATAACGAGATAGCCGTTATCTACGAGCGTCCTCTCCGTCCGGTTGATCGACTCCATCGTCTCTTCGTATTCCCTGTCGCTTAAGACCTCTTCCATCCTGGCGTCAGTGACTTCCTCCATCCAGAACGTGTCATAAAAAGCGAACTTGCCTTTCTCGGGGATCTCCTTCATGTACCTGTACAGGAACGGGTATCTGAGCTCCTCTTTGGAAGGCTTCGGGAAAGTCTTGACCCTGAAAAATCTCGGATCGATATTTTTAATGATCTTGCCGAGCACGCTGCCCTTGCCCGCAGCGCCCCATCCTTCGAAGATGACCATTACGGGAAGCCCTGCTTCCTTGATCTTCATCTGCGCCGCGAAAAGCTTACTTCTCTCGTCTTCTATCCTCTTGGCCAGCTCCTCATCTTCGGGCTTTGCCATCTTTACAAAATCCTTAAGCATATGAGACCTCCGATCTGCGGGTTTTCTTCTAAAAGTGTCTTCTTTTACTATGTGTTATCCTTAGCGGCGACCTGCCTGATTTTTGTGTTTCTACCTCTAATTATGAGAACTGCCGCACCATTTTGTAAGTCGGTAATTGCGATATTTTAGGGGTTTTTGATTGTGCATTTGCCCCATCCGCCCCTTATTTTGCTGCGTCTTCGCCCTTGTCGGATTTTGTATGATTTTGTCGGGCTTTTTCGACAAAGATCGCGCTTATAATCTTTGCAAGAACTCTTCCGCCCCCGCTCATACAATCACAGGTGACCCGCAATGCAGATACTCGGACCCTACATTCCCAAAGAATACCTCGCCCTCCGCATCAACTATTGCAAGCAGCAACTGAGGGAGCTGCCGGAGGTGAATCTATCGCAAAGGATCATACGCGGCGAGAAAAAGGATGTGTATCTTTCGGGAACCCATTACCATCTTCTGAACAGCAGATCAGGGAAAGAACTTCAGGTTATCCTTCAACAGCGCGAGGTTTTAATATGCGAGCTTTCCAAATTGGAAGGCCTTTGGAACAGTTCTTTCCGGGGTATCCCTCCCGAAGATATCAAACCCCGGAAGATAATCAGGAAGTTTTTGAATAACGATGGAGAATCCATCATTCTCGATGGCAAGTTTTTCGACAGTCTCAAGCCGGATTCAAATCCATATTTCCCTGAACACAAAACCTGCTTTTACAATGGGACGTACTACAGGTCGGCAGCCGAGGCTGATATCGCAAGGTTTTATACTGAACAAGGTATCCCCTTTAAGTATGAACCGGAAATTCTTCTCAGCGGATTGAAATTTCCAATTTACACTGACTTCGTGATATATATCAGAGAATTGGACCTGTGCAAATTTCATGAGCATTTCGGTCTGAAAAACTCAGCTGATTACAATCGCAAGACTGCAACAACTTACAATAATTATTCCGGCGCAGGGCTCCTTCCTGAACTGGACGTCTTCTATACTTATGATGTTGATAGTGTGCCTTTCGACATCAGGAGTCTGCAAACTAAGCTCAATTCCGTCGTATATGATTCGCTGTTTTGTCTGGATATTCCTGAATAATCCGTTCATATAAAGCTGTGTTATTTTTGTTGGCCTAAATCAGCCTGAAAACATCAACAAAAAGACACATTCTCTCAAAATGCGTCATTTTGTTGGTCTAAAACACTATAAAATCATCAACAAAAATAACACAGGCTTTTCGCGCCGTCCGGATGAGCTCCCGAGGGCGCCGCTCCCCCTCTTTCACTCATTAAAAAAGGGGCACTCGCCCCTCTGCCGTCAATTACGATATCCTGCTTTGCCGGCTCTTCAGCTAGCTCTGATCTCTTCGAGAAGGGTCTCGAAATCAACTCTCTCGAGCTCGACTTCCTCGTTCAGGGCTTCAATGCTTACACCAGCCATTGAAATGATGCTCTGCTCGCTGTCACTTTTTTGATCGTAAGATAAATCATCCATAACAGAAACACCTTATTAAGTTATTTCCCGTATTCTACTACTACATCTCACGATTTTTTTATGACATTTTAAAACGTAACACAATCATCATATTACAGATGTGCTTTTATCTGCTTAAAAACATTTGCAGTTACGGGGCAATAAATGTATCATTACTGCATGAATAAACAGAAATTGACAATTATTTTATCAGTAGCGGCAGCCGTTCTTATGGTTGTTTTGATCGTTCTCATCGCTGCACGCTCATGCGGCAAGAAGAGCACGCTGGTCGAGGAGACTTCAAGCAGCGTTACGTCTTCTGATGTAGCAGGCAGTGAATCTGAAGAGAGCTCTTCAGATACTGATGCGACCACCACGGAAGAGCCCGGCGAAGTTATCATCGGTATCGGCGACGACATTAACGAGAGCAATACTAATGGAACAACTGCAAGCGGAAGCGGCTCAAACGGCGGAAACGGATCAGGCAACGGTTCCGGAAACGGCGAAGGAAACACCTCTGGAAGCATCGAAGGTGACGGTGTGATCGAGCTGCCTTTCGTTCCGGCTGACGAAGTCTGATATCAGAACTCTATTTCCCTGTCGCAGATCTCAAGTGCAGCAGCGCGGTGTGTCACGATGACGACCGTCTTATCTGTGAGCGCTCTGAGATTTTCCAAAAGCTTTTTCTCGGTCACTTCATCTAAAGCGCTCGTTGCTTCATCGAGCAGCAGGACAGGTGCGTCTGAATATAATGCGCGGGCGATCGCGATCCTCTGCATCTGACCTTCAGAAAGGCCCGTTCCGCGTTCGCCTAAAACTGTATCTATTCCATTATCAAGTTCGGAGATGAATTCATCCGCGCAGGCGATCTTAAGCGCGCGGTCTATCTTCTCATCAGCAGCGGCATCTTCTGCCTTTTCCGCGAAGCTCACGATATCCCTCACCGTTCCGCTCATCAGCTTATTGCCTTGCGGAACATATGCGAAAAGGCGGTGCCACGATGCTTCGAGAGCAGTGCGCGAGCCGTCAGCAAGCTCAGCATAGCGCTCACCGCTGTCGGGCTTATAGATGCCCATCAGGAGCATGAGCGCAGTAGATTTGCCGCAGCCGCTGTGTCCGGTAAATGCCACGTACTCGCCTTTCTTAACAGCCAGACTCAATCCCTCAACGGCAACAGGCATATTGTCCTTGGTGACGTCTTCAACTGTGTTTGTTGACGGATAGTAAGTAAATGAGACATTGTCCAGGCCGATGCCGGCAAGCGAATCGCGGTAGAAGCCTGCTGCTTCTTCGCGGGACTTCGCATCCTCAACGATGTCGTCATCAAACTTCTCGATCTCCATAAGTCTTTCGGCGCTGGCGAGCATCTGGTACCAGCGGGGCAGGTAGCCTGTGATGTTCGCAAACGGCGACTGGATCTGTGTAATGAGCTGAGCGATTGCAGTGAGTGTACCGTAGGAGATGGTCCCGGTGAGTATGCCGTAAGCACAGTAAATGATTCCGAATACATACATGCCGTTCATCGCGCCGCCAAATCCGAAGTTACAGATGTTCGAGAAGCGCGTCCTCTTCATGCGCGCCTTCTTATGCGCGGACGCCTTGGCATGAGTATCCGCTTCGGTCTGGTCTTCTGCCGCAAATGAGCGGATCACCGTAAGGCTGCCGATCCTTTCCTGCATGAATACGCGGAGCGCACCGTCTTTTTCCTGCACGCCTTTGTGGAGCTTTTTCATTCTCTTGCGGAAAGCAAAAGTCAAAAGTGCGAGAACGATACCCAGCGGGATAATTATTATCGCAAAACGCACATCAAGGATCGTGATCATGACGAGGGCCGATATCATCTTGACTGCCATGCCGGCAAAGCCCGGGATGATCTCGGTATAATTGTTGGCGATGACCGTCGTGTCGCTCGTCAGGCGGTTGAGCCACTCACCGGAGTGTACGGCGGTGACGCGGCTGAAATCTTTTCGAAGTATGTTATGCATGAGGCGCTCTTTGAAAAGGTTTTCCAAAGTGGCCCGTGATAATTCGGAAAGCCACCTGGAGATCGCGGAGAGCGTCAGCTGGACCAGAATGAGCAGCACGATAAAGATCGAGCTTTGGATGAAGGCCTGCTTATCGCGGTCGACCGCACTGTTGACGATATCTCTTAAAAAGACCGCATAAAGGACACCGCTCGCGCCGTTAAGGCACTGGACGATGGTGAGCGCGAGGATATATAACTTCTTCCCCGCAGGAACTTTATAGAGCCATCTGATCGCGTTGTCGTTCATCTTTTCAGCAGTCTTTTTATAAATCTTTTCAGTTTGTGAATTATAACACGCACAGGATAGTGGGCATATCTGGCGCGCACATAGAGCTTATAGCCGAAGCTGTTAAGATCTATCTCTTTTCCGTTGCGGTTAAGCGACGTCAGCACACCCAGGATCTGTGAGTCCTTAATGTTGTATTCTTTCGAAATGCAGTTGTCGCCAAGGATAACGTATCCGTTCCCGAGCACTTTTACGACACGGTGCAGAACGTACTGGCCGTTGGGGCGCTTATACAAAGCCACATCGAATTTCTTGAGGCGCTCCCGGGGCTTCGAAATGATCGCGATGTCCCTGTCCTGCTTGATCAGGGGCCTCATGCTGACGCCGGCAGTCGTGTAGACCAGCTTGCCGCTCTTCTCGAGTTCTTCTTCGAAGCTGATCATCGGTTCATCCCCTCGTAAGCAACACGTGCGGCATCAGGATCCATATTGCAGCCGAGCCTGTAGAGCTCAACGCTGTCAGCCATCTTATCGATAAGCGACAGGGTCTTCTGCATCGCTGCTATGTCCACAGGGCGGTATGCCTGTTGTACCAGCATAGGGTAAGCTTCAGAGCGGGTGATCTTCACGATCGAATTCTCTTCTGCGCGCTCTAAGATGCAGACGGCCTTAATAGGGACCGCGATCTTATTGGAAAGCTTGTGCTTGCCGTCGTAAGGCGTGCCGTAAGCTGTCACGACATCACCTACATGAAGCAGGGGCTTGTCGTCATTGACCATGACGGCGCGGTCGCCGAAAAGCCTGCGCCAGAGCGCGGTGTGGGTGGATTTTCCCGTGCCTGACTTGGCGGTGAAAACATAAGCGGCGCCGTCGACTGCTATTACCGATCCGTGGAAAAGAATAGTGTCATAATATGGCATCTTCTCGGAGACCTTGCGGTAGACCGCGAGCTCTTCAAGATACGCATCGGCATGTCCCGGAGTCTCTTCCCTGGCACGTTCATATTCGATATCTTCCTGCGAGATAGTGACAGAAAAATCCGCAGGCGCATCCGTGCGGTAGGCCGCGCAGTAGCGGTGAACCGCTTCGTGGAGCGAATTCACCTCAACCGTTTTGCCTGCAAACTCATATCTGTCCGTGATCATTCAAGCGCGCCGATCTTCTTAAGTTCTTCGATGACGTGATCTACATCTTTCTCGATGGCGCCTTCGGGAGCATTAAATCTCTCCTTCATGGCAGCAACGACCTGGTCTCTGGTAGTCTCTTCCTTGAGAAGGTCAATGATCGCGCCGAGCGTCTTGTTGCCCTTTACGAGTCCCGAGAACTTAGCGCCGGATGTAGGAACGAGATAAGACTCGTCTTCGGAATTATGTGTAAGAAAATCAGGATTAAGTTTCATAAGTAAAAGCTATTCCTTCCCCTTTATTTTTCTGTAATTATATCAGTAGTAGGCTCTCTAGTTGCGGTAATCGCGAAAACTTATTTCGCAAATTGCCTCAAATACACGTCAACACCTGGCACGGCATATTAGTACAATGGCCACAGCGTTAAAAATGAGCAATAAACGAGGTTAACGTAATGATAAGAAGACATGAATTAAAGCAGATCCCTGTCAAAAAGGCGGGCGCGGCCATGCTGGCGGCGCTATTGATCTTATCGGCAGGCTGCTCTTCAAAGACAGATGAGACAGACGGTCAGAAGGTCCCTGACGAGACCGAAAGCCAGACCGAAGCCACTACACCGAGCAAGGCACCCGACATCACAGTCGATGGCCAGGTCGTCGCTGTAGAGAGCGGCAGCGCTGTCGATGCGGGAGCTGTCCTCAGCATCGAGCAGTGGAGCGCCGCACAGATTTATATCGGCGAGAATTATCTCGGGTACGACGTCACATACGACTCGAATTCCGGGATCTTTTTCGAGATGAACGGCATAACATATACGGCAGTATCCTGCGCGACCGTTTACGGCGACTCGGCTGACGGAAACGGCGGAAAGGTAAAGATCGACGTCTGCGTCCTGCCGCAGGAAGCAGCCGAGAAGATCTTAAACATCAAAGACATCTCATCTTATGAGCTGGGCTTTACCGCGTCAGATGCTTCAGACAGCGATATCTCCTACGAGTACCGCACACAAGGGTCCCTTCTTATAAAGACCGATCTGACTCCTGAAAAATAATACAGAACGCAAAAACTCTCCAAAATATAAAGGTCGCCTCAAGCTTGAGACGACCTTTATTTTTGTTTATAACACCTGAGTCCTTAAGACTTGATTCCCTTGCACTCGTTGACATACTGTCTGATGGGTCCGATGTCTGTGTACTTCTTAACGCCGTCTCCGTCAGGAATGATGAGGACAGGAACGTTAACGATCTCGAACTGTCTGGCGAGATCTTGGTCATCGTCAGCATAGATGAGCTCATAGTCGAATCTCTGCTCGTCGAACATAGCCTTTACAGCCTTGCACTTAGCACATGTGTGAGTCGTGAAGAGCATCGGCTTTGTGCCTACTGCTTCAGGTGCGGGCTGGAGCTCGGGAAGCTCTTTTTCTTCTGCCTTGCTGATCGTAACAGTAGCTGTCCTGGGCTTCATTGAAGAGTTGCATGTGTCGTATGTCTTTCTGTCCTTGAACTCCTGAAGCTTACCGTCGTTCCAGTTCTTAACAGGACGATAGTAACCTGTGATACGGCTGTATGTCTCGGTCGGGCCGCCGCACTCAGGGCAAGCTTTTACTTCGCCGGGGAGGTATCCGTGAACGGAGCAGATGGAGTATGTAGGTGACATTGTGTAGTAAGGCAGTCTGTAGTTCTCGGCGATCTTTCTTACGAGAGATGCTGCAGCCTTCCAGTCAGGGAGACGCTCGCCTAAAAATGCGTGGAATACCGTACCTGATGTGTAGAGAGTCTGGAGGTTGTCCTGTACATCAAGAGCATCGAAGATGTCGGATGTGTAGCCGACAGGAAGGTGTGAGCTGTTGGTGTAGTAGTAAACGCCTGAAGCCTCGTTAGCTGTGATGATGTCCGGATATCTTGCCTTGTCGTGCTTAGCGAGACGGTAAGCTGTGGACTCTGCAGGTGTAGCCTCGAGGTTATAGAGGTCGCCGTACTTCTCCTGGTATTCGGAGAGCTTATTTCTCATGTGGTTAAGAACGTCAGCAGCGAATGCCTGTGTCTCTTCGTGTGTGAGATCCTTTCTGATCCACTTAGCGTTGAGGCCTGCTTCGTTCATGCCGACCAGACCGATCGTGGAGAAGTGGTTGTTGAATGTTCCGAGATAGTGTCTTGTGTAAGGATAGAGACCCTCATCAAGGAGCTTTGTGATCGTGTTTCTCTTGATCTTGAGAGATCTTGCAGCGATGTCCATGAGGTGGTCAAGTCTCTTGTAGAAATCTTCCTCATCAACTGCGAGATAAGCGATTCTCGGGATGTTGATAGTGACTACGCCGACAGAACCTGTGGACTCACCGGAACCGAAGAATCCGCCGGACTTCTTACGGAGCTCACGAAGGTCAAGACGCAGACGGCAGCACATTGAACGCACATCGGAAGGCTCCATGTCGGAGTTGATGTAGTTGGAGAAGTAAGGGATGCCGTACTTGGCAGCCATCTCGAAGAGAAGCTTGTTGTTCTCTGTTTCAGACCAGTCGAAATCTCTTGTGATGGAATATGTAGGGATAGGATACTGGAAGCCGCGGCCGTTAGCGTCACCTTCGATCATGATCTCGATGAAAGCCTTGTTGACCATGTCCATCTCAGCCTTACAATCCTTGTACTTGAAGTCGACTTCCTTGCCGCCTACGATACAGTTCTGCTCAGCGAGGTCGTTCGGAACTGTCCAGTCGAGAGTGATGTTTGTGAACGGGCTCTGTGTACCCCATCTTGAAGGTGTGTTAACGCCGTAGATGAAGGACTGGATGTCCTGCTTTACCTGTCTGTAATTAAGATTATCGATCTTAACGAAAGGAGCGAGATATGTGTCGAAAGAGGAGAAGGCCTGAGCGCCTGCCCACTCGTTCTGCATGATGCCGAGGAAGTTGACCATCTGGTTGCAAAGTGTGGAGAGGTGCTTTGCAGGAGCAGATGTGATCTTGCCTACGATGCCGCCCAAGCCT
>JAEFBB010000042.1 GCA_016292215.1 Saccharofermentans sp.
CATGGGAGACGTGGACGAGGGTGTACTTCCGGAGATCGATGAAGAGTCGCTGAAAAGCGCATTCCGGGATATGCGGGAACTTCTTGATGCCTATGATTTTGACACGGCGGACGGGATCATGAACATGCTGGCTGACTATAGAGTGCCGGCAGATTATAAAGATAAATACGACAAGATAAGGCAGCTCATGGCTGCAGTTGACAGAGATGCACTGCTTGAGATTCTGGAGGATATCTAAATGGAAAAAAGAGTACTGCTGATAGGCGGCGGAAAAAGTTTCATGGTAACAGCAATTGCAAAAGAGCTTCGGGAACAGGGTTTTGAAGTTATCCAGTCTTCCCACGATGTTACAGAGATTGAGCACATCGAGAATAAGCCGGGTGTATACCTGATCTATGTAGAAGATCTGGATGACATGATGGAGTTCTTTGTGTACCTCCGGGACCGGGTTGTGGAGAGCGATATTTCCGTCAGCGTCATAGGATCTTCGGATGAGATTGAAAAGATCTATAACACCACCTCAAAGGACAAGATTGCCGCAGTGTTTGAGCGCCCTGTCAATGTAAAAGAACTGGGCCGCGAGATGCTGAAAGTCGTTGAGAAGGAGGAAATCAGGCTCCAGAAAAAGAAAATACTTGTGGTGGATGACGACGGAACGATGCTGCGCACCATAAAGAGCTGGCTCTCTGAAAAGTACCAGGTATTCATGGTGAACTCCGGCATGGCAGCCATCACCTTCCTTGCCAAGAACCAGGTCGACCTCATTCTTCTCGACTATGAGATGCCTGTAACTCCTGGCCCGAAGGTCCTGGAAATGCTCAGGAGCGAACCTTCCACAAGCGATATTCCAGTCATGTTCCTCACCGTAAAGAGCGACAAGGAAAGCGTTATGAATGTCATTTCCCTTAAGCCTGAGAAATATCTTTTAAAGACCATGCCTCCGGCAGAACTTCTCGCCAACATCGACGAATTCTTCGAGAAGCAGAAAATTAAGGCGATGATGTGAGGCGAGACACGAGAGCTTTACGAAATGTTTAGCTCCATGAGATCCGTGGTTGTAAATGTATTACCAAGGCAGTCGACAAAGGCTTGAATATTGAAGAGGATAGAGGAAATACGTATACTATAAATTATTGATTATAGTTAAGGCTTATATATACAAATCGAAGTTTGTAGGGTGAAGAAAATGAATTATAAAGTAATTGACAAAGAGACATATTATCGTAAAGGCGTATTTCGCCACTTTACGGAAGATTGCAAGTGCTCAACCTCGATAACGTCGAGAATAGACGTAACAGAGCTCGTCACACATTCAAAGAACACAGGAACGAAGTTTTATGTCAATTTCCTGTATATTCTTTCAAAGGTTATGAATTCACGTGAAGACTACAGAATGGGATACCTTTGGCAGACAGATGAGCTGATCTGCTATGACGTGATCAATCCAACACAGTATGTTTTCCATGAAGATACGGAAACCTGTACGCCTGTTTATACGAAATACGATGAGGACTATGAAAAGTTCTACGCTGCCGCATTGCTGGATGTTGAAGAGGCAAAGAAGACAAGGGAATACGGTCTGGATATAGTGAACCATCCCAACTGGTTTGATGCGTCGTTTATATCTTGGCTTTCCTATGATTCACTTCATCTTGAACTTCCCGATGGAAATCTATATTTTGCGCCGATCATTAACTGGGGAAAATACAGAGAAGAAAACGGTAGGCTTGTCATGCCTGTGACCGTTCGTCTAAATCATGCAATCGCTGATGGCTATCTGGTTGCAAACGTATTTCGTCTCTTGGAACAAGAAATCAAGTCTTTCATGAAGCTCTAATCGCTAAATTCAAGTTTGCCGTGGAGATACAATGCTTTTATACCATTATTATGATAAGAAAACAGGTCCGTTTAGGAATCTGTCGGACCTAAGCGAAGAAGAAGCTTATAAGGTGCTTCTGTCCATAAAGGCCGAGAAGCCCGAAACCATGTGCGCCAAAAGACAAGATAGTTATGTGGCTGACAGAAGGCGGTTCGAAGCAATCCTAAGAACCGAGTTTCGGAAAAAGGGCGGGAAGATTGAACGCGAAGTCCCTCACTATCTGGTGGTAGGTGAATGCCCATGGTTACAGAGCTGGTTTGAAGACTGCGATCATATAGTGATAGATACAGCAGACCTTGATCTGAGCACAGTCTCTTTTACTTATGGAGATTCTCATCCAACGTTCAGTGACCGTGTTAAAGATGGAAAAGAGTACAGGAAGAAACTCTACACATATGACGAGATAATCAAGGTAATTAATAAGTACGGACTTCCCCAGGACTGGAACCCGGATGGGGAATATGGTCCTGAACGCTACGTCGAGGCTCATGTGTGGAGTGATAGAGGAATACTGATCTAATGAACATACAGATTTTTGGAACAAAGAAATGCAATGATACAAAGAAAGCGGAGCGCTTCTTTAAGGAGCGCGGCATCAAGTACCAGTTCATCGACATGAAGGAGAAGGGCATGAGTAAGGGGGAGTTCACCTCTGTTGCTCAGGCCAATGGTGGCGTTGATGCCATGCTGGATCCAAACTGCAAGGACCAGGATACTCTTGCCCTGATCCGGTATATCGCAGAAGAGGATAAGCTGGTGAAGATCCTGGAGAATCCGCAGGTGATCAAGACGCCGGTTGTCAGAAATGGAAAACAGTCCACCCTCGGCTACCAGCCGGATGTGTGGAAGAAGTGGGAGTAGGGATTATTGGTAACAATGTTAGAGCAACAGTTCAGATTAAAATACAGTGAAATAATGGAGAATTTTCAATGTATTGAATATGATTTGAAAAGAATCTATTCAGCCATGTCAGCGGATGACTTTGATGAAAACATGGATATGCTGGAGTTCTCAAATATGGGTAGAACCTTACGAGATCTGGAAGAAATGGATAATAGTGATGGGAACCCATATCTTTCAGAAGCAGACTACGACACTTTGGATGCAATAAGAGAATTAAGAAACTATTGGGCGCATCAGTGTTATTTGGACTGGGTGTACTGCCAGGACAGCTGGGAGAAAAATGCTAAGCTTCAGAAAGTATATAATAGATTAGTTAATGAAGCCAACAGGGTCGCAAAATTGCAGAGCAAGCTTGAAAGGTTCTATTTGGATACATTTTGTGATTGAAAGTTGGCAAGAATGGATAAAAATGTGAGTAGGTGTTTTTAATGGACACCTAGGAGAATACGATTGTAGTTGGATCATAATTGCAAGAATTATTGAAAAAATACAAAGAACCTGTATACACATGAACAATTGCATGACATAATCTCTTTGGATAGAGAGATTAAGTTATAGATACATAATAAAGGGGGTAACCTAAAATGGCTTTTTTGGACAACGTTGGAAAGGCTATCGGTAAGGCCCAACAAGGCATAAGTGATGCGGCAAAGACCGTTAGCAATGCTGCGCAGGAAGCTCGCGACAGCATGGAGAGAGATCGCCAAGAAAAGGCGACGGAGAGAGAAGAAAAGCGAGTCGCCGAAGAAGAGAGGAAAGCAGAAGCTGCTAGAAAATGCCCGAAGTGTGGACAACCTCTGAGTGGGATTTCTGCAGTATGCCCTTTGTGTGGGTATGAGATTCGAAGCGCAAAAACAGCAGACGCCATCAGTAATCTCACTAAGGAAATCAACAAATTAAATCAGAAGCGTAATACGGTAACTGACGCTATTGCTTCAAAGCTTTCTGGCCGTCATGAGAATCCGACGGACGAGAAAATTGCCAGCCTGATTCAAAACTTTGTAGTACCAAACACGAAGGAAGAGATCTTTGAATTTATGATTCTTGCTGCGGGCTATATGGATGCTAAATTTCTTGCTGGAAAACAGAAAGTATCTGAAACTGCTGACGTTGTAATCAAGGCCTGGGCAAGCAAGTTCGAGCAGACATTCCAAAAGGCTAAGTTTTCATTTGGTCAAGATAAGGATTTTGCAAAAATAGAGAACCTGTACAACGAAAAAATGGAAGAGATTGAGGAGGCACGGCACTTCTCATTGTTCGGGAGGAGGAAAAAGTAAATGGGAATTTTTGGAAAGAACGATGGCGGTATAATGGACGTCATCCGATGTGATGAACAAGACTATCTTATTTGGAAGTGGCATCCGCAAGGAACCACAGAACAAACGAGCCAGAGAGCGAATGCAATTCGTTGGGGATCGTCATTAAGGGTTCGTGATGGTTCTGCTGCAGTATTGGTTTATCCGCAACCTGATGGAAGTTCACAAGAGTACATTGAAGGTCCGTTTGATAAGGTTATTGAAACCGATAACTTTCCAGTTCTCGCTTCACTGGTTGGAGTTCTTTACCAAGGCAACAGCCCGTTCCAAGCAGAGATTTACTTTATTAACAAAGCAGGAACTATTCAAGTGCCTTTTGGAGTAGGCCCTGTAAATGCCTTTGACGGACGTTACAGAGACATTTCTATCCCCACGCAGGTAAGAGGTGCAATCAACTTTAGAATCTCAGATGTGGGACAGTTCATTAAATGTCACAGTTTATCGGGATTCAATACCGAGGCTTTTAAAGAGAAAATCAGGGCTTTTCTCGTTGGCAGAGTTAAGAGCGTTGTTACGAATGCGGCTAAAGATAATGGAATTTCCCTTCTCCAGATCGAGGGTAAAATCCCTGAAATAGAGGGATTTGTTGAGAAGGATCTTAGAGAGAAACTGTTCAACGAATATGGTGTTGAATTAGTAAGCGTAAACATCTCCGATATTGAAATCTCTAAGGGTTCACCTGAATACAAGAAACTCGAAAAGCTGACGCAGGGTAAAGGAACCTTGTTCGCCCAAGGAGTAGTGAGTGCAATCGGAGAGATTAAATCTACCATTGGTGGCGAAAAGAAACTTAGCGATGCAGAAAGAGGGGATGAGCCTAGCGCAGCACAAAAGGTTTCGAATGCGCTCGGAGGATTATTTGGCAAAAAGGATAAGGTTGCACCCCCGCCAATTCCTACGGCAGGCTATTATCTTGCAGTTGATGGAAAAAAGAAAGGACCTTACGATCTGAGCCGCTTCAAGAAAATGATGCAAGATGGTGAATTCAATTCAGAGAGCCTTATCTGGAAAGAAGGCTGGGAGAATTGGGTTAAGGCTGCTGATGTTGAAGAACTTAGTTCTTTTTTCCAGTCGACTATTCCGCCGATTCCAGACTCAGATAAATAAGAATAACACAGTTAGAACTTTATACTACGAGTATAATGACATCTAAACAAATCGGTGTTATTATACGATACATAAAGAGAGATAAGCGGAGCGGAACTATGCTCCCGGAAAGGAAAGAAACGACATGGCAACAATGAATCGCGTATACAGTCTGTATAAAGATAGCTATGAATCATCGCTCGAAAAACTTTATGAGCGGGGATTGATTTTCATGCCTTCATGCAGACGGAAAGCAACGCGAAACATTGTTAGAGTTACGGAGGTTCACCAGGAATAGGTGGATCAAAGGGAATAGATAGAGAACATGTTTAGCAACCCGCTTACCTTGTATGAGGCAAGCGGGTTTTCTTTATGCAGAGTTGGCTCAACTGGTACAGCATCGGTCTTGAAAACCGACATTCCGAAAGGATATCTGGGTTCGAATCCCAGGCTCTGCGTTTCGCTCCGTTAGCTCAGTTGGTAGAGCATCTGACTTTTAATCAGAGGGTCGGGAGTTCGAGCCTCCTGCGGGGCATTATGCACGAGTGGCGAAGCTGGTATACGCACCGGAATAAGGCTCCGGCGTCGAAAGACATGTGGGTTCGAATCCCACCTCGTGTACTGTTCAATGTATTGGAAAGGAAAAGCAACAATGGACGTTTTAGAGATCAAAGGAAAAGTTAATACAGCCATCTGCTACGCAAGAGTTGTAGAAGACGAAGCTATTGAGCAGATCAGACGGATGTGCGACTATGCCATGGCCGAAGGCTCTAAGATCAGGATCATGCCTGACGTTCACGCCGGTAAAGGCTGCACCATAGGAACCACAATGACAATTAAGGATAAAGCAGTTCCTAACGTGGTTGGCGTCGATATCGGATGCGGAATGTATACGGTGAATCTTGGCAAAGGCGCGATCGATTTTGAGAAAGTCGATGAAGCAGCGCACTTCATTCCTTCGGGAATGAATGTCTGGGAAGGCCGTCAGGAGAGATTCGATCTGACCGGTCTGGCCTGCTATAGAGACCTGAGAGATTCCAAACGACTGGAAAGATCACTTGGTACCCTGGGCGGTGGGAATCACTTCATCGAGATTGATGAAGCAGCCGACGGGACCAAATATCTGGTCATCCACTCAGGATCCCGAAATCTCGGGAAGCAGGTGGCAGAGCTTTATCAGAGACTGGCGATCAATCTTAACAGAGGTTACGGCGACTATCTGGAGAAACGTGATGAGATCATCCGAACCTACAAGGAGCAGGGACGTAAGAATGAAATACAAGAGGCGTTAAAGCTGCTCCATTGGCAGGTTTACGAGAGCGAAACCAGCATGCCCGAGGACCTCTGCTATCTGGAAGGTAAGTACCTTGAGGACTACCTCCACGATGTAGAGATCTGCCAGGCCTTCGCAAGAAGAAGCCGTGAGAAGATGGCCGAGATCATTTTAGAGAGAACCGGAATGACCGGCAGCGACGCATTCCACACGATTCATAATTATATTGATACAGATGAAATGATTTTAAGAAAGGGCGCTATAGCGGCCCATAGTGGAGAGAAAGTGCTGATTCCAATAAATATGAGAGATGGAAGCGTACTTGCTGTCGGTAAAGGAAATCCTGAATGGAACTTCTCAGCTCCTCACGGTGCCGGAAGAATCATGTCCAGAACAAAGGCGAAGAGCACTTTGAGCCTGGAAGAGTACAGAGAGACCATGAAGGGTATCTATACCACTTCAATTAATGAAAATACATTGGACGAGGCGCCTATGGCATACAAGAGCCTTGAGGACATCATTGATGTGATCAAGGAGTCGGTAGATGTCATCGACGTAATGAAACCTATATACAACTTTAAGGCATCCGACTAAGGAACTTCCTGTTCCGGTCGGAGTGCCGGAACAGGAGGACAAGATGTTAACGATGCCTGCCATCGATATGGTGGCAACAGGAAGAAATATTGCGAAGATGAGACAGAACGTAGGATTGACCGTGAAGGATTTACAGATCTTCTTTGGATTTGCGACCCCTCAGGCGATCTACAAGTGGCAGCATGGTACGGCAATGCCTACCATCGATAATTTGGTCGCATTGGCAATGATCTTCGGTGTGACAATGGATGAGATCATCGTTGTAGATACCGATACCAGAGCGCAGATCAGCGCTTGAAAGAATAAAAGGAGCCGGTAGGCTTATCGGCTCCGACACGGTCCCATAGTCTAATGGTTAGGACGCCGGCCTTTCACGCCGGAGATACCGGGTTCGAGTCCCGTTGGGATCACTAAGGCCCCTTCGTCTAATGGCTAGGACGGCAGCCTCTCAAGCTGCAAATGCCGAGTCCGAGTCTCGCAGGGGTCATATGGGTAGGTCGCACAGCGGCTAGTGCAGCGGACTGTAAATCCGTCGACTTCGGTCATCGTTGGTTCGAGTCCAACCCTGCCCACTTATGTTTGCGTGTCCGAGAGGTTGATGGTGCCTCCCCGCTAAGGAGGTGTGCGGTAACGCACCGGTGGTTCGAATCCACCCGCAAACGCTATGATGAATACTTGAAAAAAGGTGTTCTGATGCGGCTTGTGAGCTGTCATTTTTAAGGGACACCTTTTTTGGTAGATTATAGTTAGATAAGATTAGGAAGGTAAATAATGTGGTTATAATGCTATTCCTAAAGGAGATGATTCTGTGGATAAAGTTAAATTTGAAGTAGTTGTTTGGGGCGGCGGATGGGAAGATTATAAGGTATTAGTCAATGGTTCAGAGCATTACCTACTAACTACTTGCATTTGGGATACGTATGAATTGGGAGAACTCATAGAGGCACTTTGCTATATGAGCCCAGATTTCTATCAGTATTGCTATGGCACTGATTATGCATATTTAGACCGATGTGATAAACCGTTTCGGGTTATAAAAAAGAAGAATGGTGATCGGTTGGTCGAATCTGTTGATGAAGAAGGATATGCAGGCGGAGACATTGTTTTTTGTGAGGATATTCCTCAAGCCGTTCATTTATCCTGGGATGCAGAGGGAAGAAGTACCGACTGGAATATAGAAAGAAGCGTTACTGCTGATAATGATTTTACCCTTAAAATTAGAATCGAAACAGATTATGAGGATGAAGAACAGTTTGAATTTACGGTTCCTTATAAAGAATTTGCCCTAGCAGTTGCTAATGGATGCGTCGAAGCGCTTAAGCGACATGGATTCTTTGGATGGGAGAAATCAAATTATGGTCATCAGTTAGATTTAAAGCGGATTATATACTTAAAGGCAATTGGGAAAGATCGATTATCAGATATTGAAATGACTTATCCTTATGAGAAAGAGGGCGAAGTTACTTCTTTTGAAAGGGAAATGGATATATTATTTTCATAGTTCATTTGCTGGTCGCAGGATGGAGATAAAAATGGATGAAAAATTGCAAACCTGCATTAATAAAATAAAAGCAGGAAAAATAGAAAAAGAAGTAGTCCATACTTTTTTGCGGACTTATTATGACTGCATCGAGGATATGAATCCTGCAGAGGATGCGCCCTATCCGGAGGAATTAACAAAGCCGTTAAGGGAGAGGAAATTTGGTATATATGAGGCTATGAGTTGGTTGGCGCAGGAGAAATATAATATGAATGAGGGAGATGACACCCCTTTGATGGAAACTATGGGATATGCGGATGCGCCAATGACAGAATTTCTTATTCAGAACGGGGCTAACGCAAATTATTGGCCTGATATGGATGAAATTCCGGGTATTCCACGATCTAACTATTATCTTGAAGATATAGATATTGCATATTTCGAGGAGAGCTGGCCCCTATCGGAGCGGTATATTAATGCGCTATTGGAGACGGCAAAAGTTTTGCTCTCGCAAGGAAACACAGGTAGTTTTTGGGGATTATGCCTTTCTGCTGATGCAGAAAAAAGAGAAATAACGATAGGCCCTCCAAAATATCGGTACTGAAACAAATTGACAAAAAAGAGTACATAATGTGGGTGGTTAAGGGGTATGGATATGACCTTACTTCCTTTCCGTTCATTGATGGGAGTACAACTATGCCTACTATGGCAATTATGATTGGAATCCAGGCAAGCGGAAAAAGCAGATTCTGCGCGGAAAAGCTCGCGGAATATGTTCGGGTGAATCTGGATACACTTCATACACGCAACAAAGAGAATATGGCAATTGATGAAGCAATCTCAAGGCAGGTGAATCTGGTCATTGATAATACAAACCCTATGGTGGATGACAGGGCAAAATACATTTTCAGAGCCAAGACTGCGGGATATAAGGTCGTAGGGTACTTTATGCAGTCTAAATTACAGGATTGTATTGCCCGAAATGAATTGCGTGAGGGCAAAGCCAAGATTCCCCGAACTGCGATAGCCAATACTTCTAACAAACTGGAGATGCCGTCTTATGCGGAAGGTTTTGATGAATTGTATTTTGTAAGTATTGTAGATGATGCGATTAATATCGATGAATGGAGGGATTCCGAATGAACTTTGATGAACTTGATAAGAAAATGCGAGTATATGAACAGTCGCTGGATCAGGTTATCCTTCCGGAGACTTATATGGTGGCGCGGTTGGATGGTCGCGGCTTCACTAGATTGACAAAGGAAATCTGCAAATTTGAGGCTCCGTTCGACGCGCGATTCCGCGATTTAATGGTTAAAACTGTGGAAGCATTGATGGACTGTGGATTCAGGATAGCCTATGGATTCACAGAGAGTGATGAGATTTCATTACTGTTCGTGCCGGGGGATGAAACCTTCGGGAGAAAGGTCCGCAAATACAATTCCACGCTTGCGGGCGAAGCAAGTGCAGCTTTTTCCCTTGCACTTGGAAAGGTGGCTACTTTTGATTGCAGAATCGTTCCGCTTCCGAATGTAGAAAAGGTAAGAGATTACTTCCTCTGGAGACAGGAGGATGCACACAGAAATTCTTTGAATTCTTATTGCTACTGGACACTTCGGAAAGAAGGAAAGTCAGTGCAGGAAGCAACAGCAATGTTGGAAGGACAGTCAGTTTCTTTTAAGAATGAACTACTCTTTTCGAGGGGGATCAATTTTGACAAACTTCCTTCCTGGCAGAAACGTGGCATCGGAATTTGGCGGGAACAGTATGAAAAAGAAGGTTTCAATCCGCTAAAGAATGAAAAGGAAGTGGCGGTTAGAAACCGTCTGAAGGTTGAGTATGAGCTCCCGCTTGGAGCTGCATATGGAGATCTGATAGAAGGATTTTTGCATATGGATGATTTAAAGATGTGAATTTCTGGTAATGGAGGTTAATCATGCTTACAAAACCGGAATCGGGATGGACGGATTTTTCAATCGATGAGGCGCATACCTATTCTTTGGGTTATCTGACCGACGTAGGTATTGAATGGCTTGACCAGGCAATTCATGGTCTGGAAACTTTGGAGCCTTTTACAGTGCATGGATTCTGTGAACCGAATAGAATGCTTTGTACAGTTAGTTATTGGAACAGCTTCATCATCTTCAAAGATGATGCTGGCAACAAGTACTATGACATGTTCGGGGTTGATCTTAAGATGATCGATTTTTGTAAAATCCTGTACAGGGATATTGCTTCAAATGTCGATGCGTGGGTTCTATGGGACTCTTCAGCATTGAATTCATTGGCTGAGGACAAATATGATGAGCAACCTGGTGAAACATATAATGAAGCGGAGTATCAGGCAATCTACAATGAGGTTTACGAGAGGAGAAAAAAGGAATTCACTGATAGATTGGAAAGGCTCAAGACATTGATAGAAGAGAATGAAGAACACTTTGGACCGCACAGATGTTTTTTCTGAACACGCAGATTATATTACAAGTTGAATGACATTTCTCCCCGACTGTGATATTTTATACTCGAAAGGAAGCGGAGCTAAGAGCTCCCTGGTACAAAGAGGCAGATAATTATGATGGCAAACAGAAACGTAGAAATGAATATCTGTGTAGAGAGCGCATACAGAGTTAGTATGCCCGCTTTCCCGTGCCGTATTATGCCTAAAAATATCATGCGACTTGGAGGTATACAGACATGCAGTCAATAGATGCATAGCTGAATATTTAATAACGAAGACAAGCCGCAGAGGATGAATTTCCAAAGCGGCTTTTTAATTTGCATCGCAGAGTGGACTGGAGATGGCTCCAGCCGTCCTTCATACGGACTGTAACGCAGGTTCGAATCCTGCCTTTGCGACTCGCGGGGTGGTCTGGAGTTGGTACCAGCCGAGCCTCATAAGCTCTGTAACGTGGGTTCGAATCCCATCCCCGCAATTCTCGGGATGTAGTGCAATTTGGTAGCATGCCTGATTTGGGATCAGGTGGTTGCAGGTTCGAGTCCTGTCATTCCGACTAAAAAAATGAATCTGAAGATTCGGAAAGGAGAAACGCTTTCAATGATTTCGTTATATCTGCAGAACCCGCATATCGTCCCCGTGATGGCACCGCTTATGGATGAGTGGAGCTTTATTCGAATGCGCTCATATAGGTTGAAAGTGGTTCTTCCGAACGGGGATATTGTATAAGGAGAACCGGATTTGGAGAGAAGCCTGGCCTGTGTGAGTATAACCGGTCAGGCTTTTTTGCGTTTGGAACGCAGGAGGTAATCATGTTCAATATTCCTACAGTAAATATCAAAGCAACAGGAGAAAATATTGTAAGACTTCGGAAGCAGGCAGGACTGTCCGTAAAAGACATCCAGGCGGTCTGTGGTTTCTCTACTCCTCAGGCTATTTACAAGTGGCAACAGGGCATCGCCCTTCCTACGGTTGATAATCTGGTCGTTTTATCAACCTTATTTGGAGTATCTATAGATGAGATCCTTGTATTGGACTGTGATGGGGAGGTACGTGCCAGTGCTTGAAAGGGAGATTTTTGACCTCGTTAACGAATTGTAACGTTTTGCTAGAAAAATGTTGAGAGAGAGGAGAGAGAGAAATCTATTCAGGCATTTTTAACGGACACCTTATCGTGTAATGTATAATCACAAGCTAATCACAAGAAAATGAAGAAAAATGAAGAAGGTGATTTATATATGGTTCAGTCACTAGACTTTGCTATTTGGACGCAGAAGCATCCATATGACAAGAAAAGAATATTAGATGCTCTATCTTCAGGAGAGCCATCCGAAATAATAATAGACAGACATAAACTATCGTTTGATCCAGGGATGAATGCTGTGACTATTGACCGCGCATCTGAAGAAGTTCCCTTTGCATGTAAAATAATCAAATGCAGAATGCCTTATGGCCTATTAAGTAGAATTCTGGAAGGAAACTGGGATGATATGACAGGATTAGAGTTTTTATAATATGCTTTTTGTTTTTTTCATTCAAAAAGTATTGTTACGTCTTTCGCTCAAATGTTAACAGATCGTATCCTGTTAAAAAACGAGAGGAGCTTTTGCTATGAATGGTATCAAGTATATTAGAGAAAAGAGCAATTTTACGCGAAATGCATTGGCAGAGCGAATGGGCGTAACCAGGCAGACGGTTACTCTATGGGAAAGAGGAGTCAGAAAGCCGGATAAGAACCATATGAAGTGGCTATGTGATTTCTATGGCGTTGAAGAGAAATGGTTCGGAGAACTGTCCGATGCCGATATGGCAATCCTTAAAGAGATGAAGATGTATCGCCATTATGACGGAGACAAGGAGTATTTCTCTTTTATACCGGAAAAAGACGGATGGGGTGAGATCAGAATAGCTTGTGGGGAACTGGAAGGCATGCTTGACGAGAAATACGCCGATACGCTGAAGAAGAAAAAAGAGTTCATGAAGCATGTCGAAGACTACCTTGTGTGCAAATATAGCGGCAAAAGTAAGAATGTCAATGTATGCCTGTTTGATAAGATCACCACAGCAGAGCGCGGAATGAAAGATATCGAAAGATACCTGACTCTTATGGATACAGTTCAGGGTGTGGGTAGCGAGGGGACCTTTTTAAAGGTGCCGTTCCGGTATGAGATAAAAACAGCTTTATACGCGCTAATGGTAGCTTCAGGTCAGTATACAGCCGAAGAGATTAAATCCCAGAATGCTATAGACTTTGAAGATATGGGCCTTCAGATTGATTCTGATTATATGGATGAACTAATCACGGTGATGACGAAACATTGGAACGATTATAAATACCCGGAAATTGAGCGCATGAAAGAGCTGCGTAAAAACCGTATGAACAGGAAACAATAAGAGGAGAACTCGAATGGAACCGATTTATTATTCAAAAATAGAATTTGTCGAAATTCTTGGATATGCCCGATTATCGTCCAATCTTGTTATTGATCTGGTGCAGAAAGAAATAGTATATCAGGCATATGAGCGGGATTGGAAGAAACTGACCAAAACTATTCCCAATGCACAGAGATTATCTATAGATAGATTTGATGATGAGACATTTATATCTGAAGAGCGGGTTGCGACCAGATGGGTAAAGACAGGTAAGACAGATCATGTGGTCAGAACTCAATTAAATCCCCTAGAAACGACAGTGTCGTTTGTTTGGGGCAAGAAACTGACAGATGAAGAGTATATGAACTTGCTCCCGTATTGTAATGCTCTTGATTTCGAACCATATCGAGGGCGGAAAATGAGTATGAAAGACCCGGGATATCTTGGCTATCGGGATGAAATCACAATGCGTTTCACGGGTATTACTGATTCGTATATTCCTAAATTGGACTTGCCCATGGATTATTTCTATGATGAAAAGCATACATGGCCCAGTGAGAGGTTGTTCAGTTATGTCACACGCACTTTTTTGAATAACAAAAAGATGCGTGGTCAATCTATGGCCTGCTATGGAGCGTGCTCACTTTTTTGTTGATGAGTTTTTTGCCCCTTGCAAAGAATTGCAACGAATTGCAACGATTTGCAACGAATTGCAACGATTTTAGTATTTTCTTTCAAAAATCCCTGTGTTATATTTACAATGGACAAAGCGATGAGGAAAACAAAAACACCTCAAAGCCAAGTCCATTTTCTTTTGCAAAAGAATAAGGGTAAATGATGAGCGTCGGCCTGGAGCTGCAAAGCAGTTTCGGGTACGGCGCTTTCTTTATGCCCGGAAACAGGCTGCGGGGTGACGATCCCGGGCCACACCAACAAAAGAAAGGATATCGCACAATGGATTATGAAAATTTCAAAGAGAGATTTGTAGAGGATCTTCGTGATAAGCTCTACGAGTCCGGGGCCGAGGTGAACATCTCGGTACACACTGTGAACAAGCTCAATGAGAGCTACGAGGCAGTCACTGTTACTCCGGAGGGCAGTAACATCGGTGTGAACATCGGCATCGACAAGTTCTACGAGGCGCTGGACAACGGCAAAACCTACGAGGAAGTAGTCGATAAGGCCGTGGAAGTGATCAACGGTGGCATCAGCCAGAGACCTGACTTCGATATCAACGCCTTATCTGATTACTCTCAGATGAAGGAAAAACTTGCGATGGAGGTTGTTTCGGCTGAGACCAATGCGGAGATGCTTGCTACCGTACCTCATCAGAATATCGAGGATATGGCGGTTGTTTACCGCTTCGTTCTGAATTCTGATGATGAGGGCAGGGCATCGATCCTGGTCACCAATCAGCTGCTTCAGAGCATGGGCGTCACTCCCGAACAGCTTCACGCTGATGCGATGGAGAACGCGCCTCAGATCAAGCCTGTCGAGATCAAGGGTATGAGCGAGGTCATGGCTGAGATGATGGGTGTTGAGCAGGCTGAGATGATGGGTATCTTCCCTGTGGCTCCCGAAGACGAGCAGATCTATGTGGCAACCGTGCCTGACAAGGTACACGGCGCCGGAGTTCTTGCTTATCAGGACTTCATGGAAAAGGCTGCTGAAAGAGCCGGTGGTGACTTCTTCATTTTACCCTCGAGTATCCACGAGATCCTCATCGTTCCCGACAACGGGAAGATGGGATTGAAGGAGCTTGAGTCCATGGTAAAGGAAGTCAATGCCACTCAGGTTGCTCCTGCAGACAAGCTGACTGACAGCGTTTACCACTATGACAGCAAGGCGAAGATCTTCGAACTTGGTGAAAAGTTCGTGGCTCGCCAGGCTGAAAAGGAGGCAGAGAAGGCTGCAGAGCAGGATGCTGAAAAGGGTTCCGTTCTCGGAAGCCTTAAAGCAAAGAAGGACGAGGTTGCCAAGACTCCCAGAAAGGAAGTCATCGACAAGGCTGCCAAGTCAAAAGGTGGCGAGGCCATCTAGAACCAAATAATCAGAATGAGGCGTCGGCCGGAGGAGTTGTCCTTCGGTCCGGCGCTTCTTCTATTTCATCAGAAAAGGAGATTTAAAAAATGTCAGATAGATATGGATGGGAAGTACCGATTTCAACAAAAGGAGTAGCGATCAGATCCGCGATCAATGCCAAGATCCCCAACGCACATCCCTGCAACTGCAAGCATGAATGCCCCTACGGCAAGGACAAAGCTTTTTGCTTTCCCTGTATGAAGAAGATCATGGAGGAGCACAGAGCAGCGAAGAGACCGGTAGTAAAGGAAGCGTAAGAAGATGAATTTCGACTACTTTTATGGAGAGCAGTCGGAACAGTATGCATTCTATAGGACCCCGAAGGTCTTCTATACGGATGAAAGATTCCGAGGACTTTCCTCAGATGCAAAAACCGTATACGGGATCCTTCTGGACCGGGTTTCTTTGTCCGCCAAAAACGGATGGGCCGACGAGGAAGGCAGAGTATACGTCTATATGACGGTAAGCAGCATCGAAGAAGCGATGGGCTGTGCACACCAGAAGGCCTGCGGGCTTTTGTCGGAGCTGGAGGAATTTGGCCTGATCGAGAGGAAGAAGCAGGGCCTTGGGAAGCCGGATCGGATCTATGTGAAGAACTTTATCCAGGTATGGAATTCAAACCTCAAGAAGTATGAAAATCATACCTCTGAAAGTATGGAAATCATACCGCAGGAAGTATGGAAATCAGCATCTAATAATACTGATAAAAACAATACTAAAGATAGTAATACTCATTCTATTCTTTCAGACGAAGAGGAAGAGAGGCGTTCCTGCGCCACCTATTTTGCTGACAGACTTCAGATCGAATGGCTGAAAGAAACCTATCCCTATGACCGGGACATGATCGACGAGATCTATGAGCTTATCATAGACACTGTCTGCTCTCACAAGAAAACGATCCGTATTGCCGGTGATTATAAGCCGGTGAGCATCGTGAAGAGCCAGTTCATGAAGCTCGACAACACCCACATTCAGTTTGTTCTGGACGGCCTGAAGGAAAACACCACCCAGGTCAGGTGTATCAAACAATACCTACTGGCAGCGCTTTACAATGCGCCGCTTACCATCAGCAGCTATTATCAGGCCCTGGTGAACCATGATATGGCCACCGGGCGAATCTAAGGAGGATACATTCAATGAAATCTATGGAAGTAAATATCGCACTGGATCCCGTAAATGACGGAGCATCCATCATCAATATCAACGTGGAAAAGAAGGACATCGGATCCCTCATCATCGCTACCAATGGCGAAAGGAAGATCGCCAGCCTGGCTGAGACCGTGGAGATCCTGTCGAAGTTAGAGAAAGTATCTTACGGCGAGTTCATGGGAGATTCCAAATACATCATGATCATCAATGCCGAGAAGATCCTGACTCTTGAGACCGGTATGTATTTCATCGGTACTGCAGTGATCATGAAGGACGAGGGAAAAGGCCGGGGCCTTGATCTCCTTACCGGAGACGAGTTTGATGCTGCAGCAACGGAGTTTGCCAGCAGACTGGTGACCCTTGCGGGAAACGGGCAGGATTTCTCTGCCTACGAGATCTACTAAGGAGGTGTGTCATGAGCAGAACGATACCCAGAGCCTATGTGACGGCAGCATGGAGTAAGAACCGCGTGGATGCGGAGGATCAGGCCAGGAAGTACTGCAGTGAGCTGGTAAAGGCAGGATATCTTCCTTTGTGCCCTGTGCTTGCTTTCTCCGGGATCATCAGCGATGAGGACCCGGACGGAGAAAAGAAGAGGCGTGAGATGTCCGAGGATCTTCTGAAGCGTGCCAGATTCCTGGTGGTCTGCGGAAAGAAGATCAATGACGATGTCAGGGAGGATATCTCCATCGCCAGACGTTCCAAGGTCATCCCCACGACTCTTGAGGGAGTGCTGGAATGTGGTGATTAACCAGGCGTAACAGAAGGGAAGTGATGAATTGCAGGAAGAAGTAGAAAACAGGACAGTCAACCTGGCTGTCCAGACCATAAAACTGACCTTTCGTGCGGTCTATGCAGCCTGGAAAAAGGGCATGGAAGAGCTGAAAAAGAAAGCTGTCGAAAAGGCATCGCCGGACGAAGCTGTTCATGGCAAGCAGACCGTGAAGGAACTTATCGGTCAGGGCGAAGGCGTCTCCAAGATCGATATCGACAAGACCGAGCTGAAGGACTTTCAGAAGATGGCCAGGAAGTATGGGGTGGATTTTGCGGTTGTGAAGGACAAGAATCAGGATCCGCCGGTTTATACAATTTTCTTTAAGGCCAAGGACGGTGCGGCCATCGATAAAGCTATGGAGGCTTATGCAGCCAAGAGCCTGAAGATGGATAAGAAAAAGGAGCGCCCCAGCCTCTTAAAGAAGCTTGCCAAGCTCAAGGATATCGTGGCAAAGACCCCTCGCAAGGTCAAAGAAAAGAAGAAGGAGCTGAATCGATGAAGAAAAAGAAGAATTTGAAAAAGCTCCTGATCCTGAATATTCCATACATCATTGTGGCGCTGTTCGCGACAAACATCGGCGAAGTATTCCGTATCGCAGGCGGCACGAACGCATCTGAAAAGGTGCAGAGCGTTGTCCTGGACGGGTGCTTTGGAAAGGCTTTTGCCAATCCTCTGCCCAGCCTTCATCCGGTTGATCTCCTGGTGGGTATCGCCATCGGAGCGATCCTCCGATTTGCCGTTTATATGAAGGGCAAGAACGCCAAGAAGTTTCGCCACAATGTAGAGTACGGCTCCGCCAGATGGGGAACCCATGCGGATATCGAGCCATACATGGATCCGGTATTTCAAAACAATGTCATTCTGTCGCAGACAGAGAGGCTGACCATGGAAAGCCGCCCGGCCAATCCGAAGTATGCCAGGAACAAGAATGTCCTGGTAGTCGGCGGTTCCGGTTCAGGCAAGACGAGATTTGTCTTAAAGCCAAACCTGCTCCAGATGCATTCCAGTTACGTCATTACCGATCCAAAAGGGACGGTAGTCAACGAATGCGGAATGGCACTTTTGAAGAACGGGTACCGGATCAGGATCTTTAACACCATCAATTTCAAAAAGAGCATGAGATACAATCCTTTCGCTTATATTCACAGCGAAACGGACATCTTAAAGCTCGTAACCACGCTGATTTCCAACACCAAGGGCGAAGGAAAAGGCGGAGATGAGTTCTGGACCAAGGCCGAAACGCTGCTTTATACGGCGCTCATCGGCTACATCCATTACGAGGCACCGGTGGAAGAGCAGAGCTTCTCCACATTGCTGGCAATGATCAATGCAATGGAAGTTCGTGAGGACGATGAAAGCTTCAAAAACGCAGTGGATCTGCTGTTTGAGGAGCTAGAGCAGAAGGATCCGGAGCACTTTGCCGTAAGGCAATATGCCAAGTTCAAACTTGCCGCCGGGAAGACCTCAAAAAGTATCTTAGTCAGCTGTGGTGCAAGACTTGCACCCTTTGATATCAAAGAGCTTCGTGACATCACAAAAGAGGACGAACTGGAGCTGGACACCATTGGAGATAAGAAGACGGCACTGTTTCTGATCATGTCGGATACGGATGCAACCTTCAACTTCCTGATCAGTATGATCTATACCCAGCTGTTCAACCTCCTCTGTGAAAAGGCGGACGATGTGTACGGCGGGCGACTTCCGGTGCATGTGCGGTGCCTTATTGATGAGGCGGCCAATATCGGACAGATCCCGAACCTGGAAAAGCTCATGGCCACCATACGAAGCAGGGAGATATCGGCAGTGTTGGTACTGCAGGCAAAATCGCAGCTGAAAGCAATTTACAAAGACAATGCGGATACCATCATTGGTAACTGCGATTCCCAGATCTTTCTGGGAGGCTCGGAGCAGTCAACCCTTAAGGATCTCAACACCACACTCGGTAAAGAGACCATTGATATGTATAACACGGGAGAGACCAGGGGAACGACTCAGA
>JAEFBB010000043.1 GCA_016292215.1 Saccharofermentans sp.
AGGAAGTTGAAAGAGGTCAGGTTATCGCTAAGCCCGGCACAACAACTCCTCACACAAAGTTCACAGGCCAAGTTTACGTTCTTACAAAGGAAGAGGGTGGACGTCATAAGCCTTTCGTAACAGGTTATCGTCCTCAGTTCTACTTCAGAACAACAGACGTTACAGGCGTTATCAAGCTTCCTGAGGGAACAGACATGTGCATGCCCGGTGACCACGTAACAATCGAAGCAGACCTCATCACTCCTATCGCTATGGAGCAGGGTCTTAAGTTCGCTATCCGTGAGGGTGGCCACACAGTAGGCGCTGGTACAGTTTCTACAATCATCGAGTAATCTATACTTAGATTAATCAAGTTGATTTCAAAGAGCTTCGGGATTTTCCCGGAGCTCTTTTTCACGGCTTACATCCCTTGTAATATGTCTTTAATCTGTTTACCTAACTTTTGCCATAAATTTGATGCAGATTGGATATTACCGGAATTTACAATCAGGCTATCGAATTGTGTCTAAAGCTTTTAAGGAGAGAGTGTTTATGAATAAATTTGCTATAAGGATCATCGCTTCGGCGCTTGCGGTATCAATGATAATGCCGCTTGCCGCTTGCGGAAAGAAGAAAGCGAAGAACGGCAGCAGGAGCGGCGTTAAGATTACAGCCGACATGCCCTGGTATGATGCCAAAGAGCTTGATGTTGAAGTGGAGCTCGATCAGAGCCAGAAAGTCGAGTATACATATAACCGTCTGGCAGGAGCCGACGATGACTATATCGTTGTCATTACAACGGGCAATTACAGGATTCCCGACGACTTTGACTGGAACAAATACAATTACAATGATTACGCGATCGCCATGCTCACGGTAGTCGACAGAAAAACCTGCGAGACCAATCTGACCATCGATCTGACTGACAGTATCTCAGATAACGAGTTCATCGAGGATGCCTCATATTCCAACGGAACGGTTACTGCCATCTTAAGCTCATACGATGAGTATACGTACGAGATGGTAAGAAAAGAAGTCGATTACGATGTCGAGACAGGTAAGCAGACAGATACCCGTGAGGAAGAATTCGGTGACTCTAATATCGAGAGTACATTCCAGCTCGGCGATTACAAAGTAGATACAGAGATGCACTGGGAAGATGAAGCCTGGTATACACTTTATATTCATTCGGCAGACGGATCAAGAAAAGAGGTTGAGATTAAGGAAGCGGGAAAAGAATATTACGATATTCCCGTCATTTTCCTGCTCAATGAAGGAAAAGCTCTTGTACCCGTAACTTCTGATACTTCGGATAAGTACTATTTCGAACTGGATCTTGCAACGGGAACTGTCACGGAGCTTGATGCCAAGGATTACGAATGGCTGGATACAAGCAGCATTTATTCCTCGTTCTCCGGTTCGGACAACAAAGTTTATTACACGACAAGCACCGGTATATCAACGATCAACTTCAAAGAGAAGAAAACAGAAGAAGTCTTCAATTACAGTTGGTGCGGAGTCAGCAGATCCAAGCTGTCTTCCCTTGAGATAGCTTCTTTCTCAGATGATGCTTTCATCCTTTGCGGTGAGGATTACTCGAGCAGCGCATTCTCAAGCAGATACGAATCAGATTTTATAATTTACGAATTTACAAAGGCAGCTAAGAACCCTCATGCCGGCAAGACTATCCTTGAGCTTTATTCAGCCTGGGGATACACAGAAGACAAGGTCAGTGATGCCCTTCTGAAGTTCAATGAGACCAACGAAGATTACTTCATCGAGGTTACTGACCGTTACAGCTCTAACGATTACTCGGCCTTCAATGATGTAAATAGTGACGATGAATATGAGGAAGTTCAGCTCAATGTCGATTCGGAGCTGAGCAACCAGCTTGCAATGGATATCTTAAACGGCGAAGGTCCGGATATCCTGATGAATGTAAGTTCCTATGGCCAGCTCAACAGCACGAACTATCTTGCGGATCTTACCAAGTACGTCGGAGACCTTGATCCGGAGAAGTATTTTACCAACGTATTAGATGCTGCAAAGGTTGACGGCAAGCTCTATAACCTGCCGGTATGTTTCTCGATCGAAGGCATCCATACAGACGCGAAGTATGCGGGAAGTTCCGGCGTAGGCTTCACAACAGCCGAATATGAGAAGTTCCTTAACGAGACATTGAACGGCAAGGATGTAATTCCTTCGGGCCAGGCAATCTATTTTGCAAAGCTTTTCAATAACATGTCCGATAAGTTCATCGTAGACGGCAAGGCTGACTTTACAGGCGCTGATTTTGAATCTCTTGCGGAATTCGTTAAGAACAATGTCCCTGAGAGCTCAGTTTCATGGGATGACGAGGTAGTATACTCCGATGATGTATACTATGAAACAGCTTACGCTGTAGGCGCATCGGTCTTTAAGGGCGACAGGGGTTACGAGGAACAGGTTGCATGCTATGCATATTGTTACGGATTCTCGAGTTATATTTCCGATATGTCAATGCTGAACGGCGCGACAGCTATCCTCGGCATTCCTTCGAGCGACGGAAGAGGACCGATGGTTGCACCTTATACTTCTATTGCGATCTCCGCACAGGCATGCGATGTAGACGCCTGTGGTGAATTCGTTAAGATGATCCTGAGTGATGATGTCCAGCTGGATCTTGCCCTGAACGACAACTTCGTTCTCAGCCGGGAAGCATTCAGGGCTGTAGGCCAGAAGGCTGTTGATTACTATAACGGTGAAGGCAAGTATGAGATCATGTCATATGACTGGGCTACAGGAGAGCCTCTTGATAACCGCCTTAATATTACGGAGCAGACGATTACTGACCTTGAGAACATTATCCTGAGCTGTTCGAAAATGACCTCGGCTGATGCAGCGATCAATCTCATTCTCATAGAAGAGATGCCGGCATATTTCTCCGGCCAGAAACCTCTTTCAGATGTCGTTACTATTGCTCAGGACAGAGCCCAGAAGGTTCTTGACGAGCGCGGTTAATCCTTTGAGATATGTAGGAATAGAAACGAAGGGCTGTCCTTAGGGGCAGCCCTTTTTCGCGTCTTATAAAGATTCTCGAAAACAGAATAACTTGAAATATGTCCTTAACGTGTTTACCTGAGTTTTGCCTTGATTTTGATGCTGAATGTATTTTTCGCGGTTCTACAATCATCCTTGTTAAAACCAAATGGGGATTTAAAGGAGAATAACGCATGAAGAAGTTATCCGTTAAAGCGGTTTCTTTGATTCTTGCTGCTTCGATGTTGGGATCGCTGGCAGCTTGTAAGAAGAATAAGGAAAATGATATCAACAATAGTGACACCAGTCACAGCGGGCAGAAGATCACGGAAGACACGCCGTGGTTTGACAGCAAGATCACAGATGTTGAGATCGATGTCGATTCCTCCAGAGAGGTCGAGTCCACATATCAGCAGCTGATAGGTGCCGATGACAAGAATATCATCCTTTTCACCGGCGGCCAGTATAAGATGCCGCCTGATGACCAGATCAACTGGGAAACATTTGATTATTCGGAATATTCATTCAACCAGATTTCGATAATCGACAGAGCCTCCGGAGAGAGCATCAATAAGATCGATCTTTCAAAAGCTTTCGGCGAGAATGAATACTATGACCACGCTGTCTATGAGAACGGCATGATCATTGCTTCACTGTATGTCTATGATGAGAATACATATGAATCGATGAATAAGACGGTCGAGATCGATCCTGCCACAGGCAAGGTGAGTGATTCGAGCTCAGGCGACGATTCCGACGATAGTATGAATATCGAGCGTACCTTTAAGCTCGGCGATTACAAAGTTGATACTGAAATGGTATGGGAAGAAAGATCCAGTTACATCCTTTACATTACAGCGCCCGACGGCCATAAGACTACTGTTGAGGTTAAGAAGGCAGGAGAGGACTATTATGACATCCCCGTAGTTCTTCTCAAAGATGAAAAAACGGCTGTAGTTCCCGTCAACAAGGGAGGCGCCGGTGATTATGTATTTTTCGAGATGGATCTTCAGTCCGGAAATCTGACAGAAGCAGATGCAGGTGCTTATGAATGGCTGGATCTCGAATTCTGCTACAATCCGTTCACCGGTTCTGACGGCAGTGTATATTTCTCAACACCTGTCGGCATAACAAAGATCAACTTCAAGGAAAAGTGCATGGAAGCGGTTTTTAATTACAGCTGGTGCGGCGTGAACAGAAATATCCTGTCAAACCTCCAGATCGCAGAGATCAATGATGATTCCTTCGTTCTTTGCGGCGACAGCTATAACTCAAATGCGTATGCATCCAATAACATTGCGAACTTCACTATCGTGGAGTTTACGAAGGCTGCCAAGAATCCTAATGCAGGCAAGTACATTCTCGAGCTTTATTCATCATACGGCTATACATCAGATAAGATCTCTGATGCGATCCTGAAGTTCAATGAGACAAACAGTGAATATTTTATTGAAGTCACTGACCGTTATTCGAAGTTTGACGACGCAGATTACAGAGACATCAACAGCGATGATGACTACGAGCAGATACAGCTCGGTTCGGATGCCAAAATGAGCAACCAGCTTGCCATGGACATCTTAAACGGCGAAGGTCCGGATATCCTTATGAATGTCTGCACATACGGCCAGCTCAACAACGACAACTATCTGGCTGACCTTACACCTTATGTCGGCAGCCTTGATCCCGAGAAGTACTTTACGAATGTTATAGATTCTTCAAAGGTCAACGGCAAACTCTATAATCTGCCTATCTGCTTCGTAGTGGAAGGCATTCAGACAGATGCCAGAAATGCAGGTGCATCCGGCATAGGTTTTACGACAGACGAGTACGAGAAGTTCCTTAAAAGCCAGTTGAACGGCAAGGATGTTATCACTTCCGGACAGGCATTCTATTTTGTAAAACTCTATACTGCCATGAGCGATAAATTCGTTAAGGACGGCAAGATCGATTTTTCCGGCCCTGAGTTTGAACAGCTCGCAGAATATGTAAAGAATAATGTTCCTGAGAAAGCCAGATCATGGGACGAAGGAAATGATATGGATCCGTCTTTTGCTGTGGGCGCAACCATCATGAAGGGCGACATGCCTCTTGATCAGGCAGGACCTGCTATCTATACACGCTGCTACGGATTATCCACATATTTCTACAGCATGTATGAATGCCAGGGCGGCACAGCCATCCTCGGACTGCCTTCTTCTGACGGACGCGGACCTGTCGTATCACCTTATATCTCTGTTGCCATTTCAGCACAGGCTTACAATGTGGACGCCTGCGGTGAGTTCGTAAAGATGCTCTTATCCGACGAAGTACAGACGGATTTTGCGATGATGGATAATTTCGTCATCAGCCGTGAAGCCTTCAGAGAAGCAGGAAAGAAAGCTGTCGAATACTACGGCGGGGAAGGTTCAGACCGTATGGCTTACGGCAATCCGGATGACCATATCAAGTTTACCGAGAAGAACGTTGAAGACATGGAGAACATCGTCTTAAGCTGCTCATCATGCAATGTTGCGGATGCGGCGATCAATCTCATCCTCATTGAGGAGATGCCGGCATATTTCTCCGGTCAGAAGCCGCTGTCGGAGGTAATCGCGATCGCTCAGGACAGAGCACAGAAAGTTTTGGACGAACGTGGATAATTACCCACTTCGAAAATAAATTACAGAAAGAGCTGTTCCGGTCACGGGGCAGCTTTTTTCTTGAGCTCGAAAACCATCAAAAAAGGATTGCCTCTATTTGAGACAACCCCTTTTGAATTGAGTTAAAAATTTTGAAATTATGCGGTTTCAGTTTTCTCGACCTGAGCTCCGGGTCTTCCTGCCGGTCTTGTAGCTGCAGGTCTCATGGGAGCTGCCTCAGCAGCAGGCGCTTCTTCAGCCTTCTCTTCGGCGGGCTCTTCCTTTGCGGTCTCCTTAACGGGTTCTAAGATGCCTGCTGCAGCTCTGAGCTTAGCGATCTCCTCAGCCTTAGCCTGAGCGATGCGTGCTTCTTCCTCAGCCTTTGCTGCTGCGGCTCTTGCCTTTTCTTCTGCGAGTAATGCTGCCTGTCTTGCTTCTTCAGCCTTTGCAGCAGCGATGCGTGCTTCTTCGATAGCCTTCTCGGCTGCGATGCGTGCTTCCTTCTCAGCCTTCTCGGCAGCGGCTCTTGCATCTTCTTCAGCCTTCATCTGGTTAGCGATATCGAGCTCGTTCTGAGCCTTGGCGAGAGCTTCCTTTGCGGCTTCGAGCTCCTGTGAAGCAGCTTCTTCTTCCTTGGTTGCGGTGATTACTGCAGCCTTGGTCTCCTGCTCAACCTTCTCAGCCTCGATCCTTGCCTTCTCGTCAGCCTTTCTGCGCTCTGTGAGCTTTGCTTCCTCAGCTGTAAGAGCGGCAGCAGCCTTCTCTTCTTCTTCAGCCTTGGCGATGGCAGCCTTGGCAAGCTCTTCAGCCTTTGTAGCTGCAGCGCGTGCTTCTTCTGCGCGGGCAACGGCCTTGAGGGTAGCTTCCTTTGCGGCAGCTTCCTTGGCGATCGTGGCTTCTTCTGTCTTACGTGCAGCGATGAGAGCTTCCTCAGCAGCTGTAACGGCGCTTCTTGCTTCGACTACCTTAGCGGCAGCGCCCTTAGCTTTCTGGTTAGCTCTGCGCTCTTCGTTCTGAGCTCTTAATGCAACAGACTGGGCAACAGCAAGTGCTGACTGTGCAGCGCTTCTGCCGGGCAGGGGTGCGCGCTCGATCGCGGGCTTGCCTTCGCCTTCAGCTGCATTCTGCTGCTCTGCGATGTACTGTGCGTGATTAACTGATGCGGACTTAGGACGCTTGATCGGCGGCTTGAGTCCTACAGGTGTGATCTCTTTCTTATCAGAGGCATCAATGCCCTTTTCCTTAAGCTGTTCTTCCTTACGTGCAGCCTCTGCAGCCTTACGCATCTCGATCTGGGCCTTAGCGGCTTCTGCACGCTCTCTGGCAAGTTGAGCAGCAGTAGAATTGGACGGTGTACGGGTGGTCTGTCCGCCCGGACGTCCTGATGTCTGAATGTTTGAGATGTTGGCATTAGCCGGTCTTACGTTCGGCGTACCAGAGCCGGAACCCGCACCCTGTGTAGCGACGTTCACACCATCTTTTCCCTTAATAAAGTTACCCAAAATGTTTGCCATCCCTTTGCCCCCTGAATGTCAAGCTTTTGTAAAGATTTTGTTAATTATCTTCAATAAATTTATTATACTTTGCACAAATTATTTTTCAATACTCTTTGACCTTCTAAGCATATTGTTTTTCCGAAGTTTTTGGCTCCGGCCCAAGTCTTCGAAAAAATAATTAAATATATAGGATATTTGTTTAGAAATACTTTACAACGAGTTTAGCAGGTTGTATAATCGCACACATTGAAGTTTAGTACCAGTAAACTCTTGGTTTAGAACAGGAAAGATTATGGAAATCGGATCAAAGATCAAAAATCTCAGGCTTCAAAACGGTCTTACCCAGGAAGAACTGGGTGACAGATGTGAACTTTCCAAAGGATTTATTTCTCTTCTCGAGAGCGACAAGACATCGCCTTCAATGGCTACTCTTGAGGATATATTGAACGCCCTCGGCACTGATTTCGCGCACTTCTTCAGGGAGGAATCGAGCGAGAGAGTCGTTTACGGCAAGGCAGACTTCTCCGTAAAGCAGGACCTCGATCTCAAGAACGAGATCTGCTGGCTCATCCCGAATGCGCAGAAGAACGAGATGGAGCCCATCTTAGTTACGATCCGGCCGGGCGGATCCACCTATCCCGACAACCCTCACGAGGGCGAAGAGTTCGGATATGTACTTGAAGGCACTATCACCATTGTTATAGATAAAGAGAAACACCAGGCTAAGAAGGGCGAGAGCTTCTATCTCGCATGCGACAAGCCGCACTATCTTGAGAACAACACAGCTCATCAGGCAAAGGCGATATGGATCTCATCGCCGCCGAGCTTCTGATATTGATACGGGAAATTACTTAGGGGGGGCGCGAAAATAATGGCATACAACCAGATCCTTGAAGACAGCACAGGAAGCGAGCACATCATTGAGATCAAAGATCTGTGCAAGAGCTTCGACGGTACTAAGGTACTGAAGAATATTACGTTCTATATAAGGAACAACGAATTCATCACGCTCCTGGGACCCTCCGGCTGCGGAAAATCAACTACGCTCCGTATCATCGCGGGCTTTGAGACAGCTGATTCCGGCATCGTCAATTTCGAAGGCATGGACTTAAAGAGCGTCCCCGCCAACAAGCGCAACATCAACACGGTATTCCAGAGATATGCTCTTTTCCCGCACCTCAATGTTTTCAATAACGTTGCGTTCGGCCTGAAGATCAAGAAGGTCAATAAGAAAGAGATAGAAGAGAGAGTAAACAAGGCTCTGGAGACAGTAGGTCTTGCCGACTACGGCGAGAGATATATCGACCAGCTCTCAGGCGGCCAGATGCAGAGAGTCGCCATCGCGAGAGCCATCGTCAACCGCCCGAGGATCCTCCTTTTGGACGAGCCTTTGGGAGCTTTGGATCTCAAGATGCGAAAAGAGATGCAGATCGAGCTCAAGGAAATGCAAAGAGAGCTCGGCATCACATTCGTTTACGTTACGCACGACCAGGAAGAGGCGCTCACGATGTCTGACACGATAATCGTCATGAAGGACGGCGTCATCCAGCAGATCGGCACACCTATCGATATCTATAACGAACCCAAGAATGCTTATGTCGCAGACTTCATCGGTGAATCCAACATCGTTGCGGGCACAATGAAGAAGGATAAGGAAGTTACGCTCTCCAGCGGCATCACATTTGACTGCGTTGACCCTCTGTTCCCTGAGTTTACGGAAGGCATCGCAAACCTCGTAGACGTTGTTATCAGACCTGAGGACTTCTATGTAGACGAAGAAGCAGAAGGCAGGATCAACGGCGAAGTTATCTCCCTTATCTTCAAGGGTGTTCACTACGAGATGATCGTAAAGTCCGATGACGGCATCGAGTGGCTCGTCCAGAACGTTGACCCCTTCAAGGTCGGCAGCCGCGTAGGTCTTTATGTCGATCCTGACGATATCCAGATCATGAGAAGATCAGAGCTCTCGCCTGATTTCGGAAGCTTCGGAATCAAGCATCCGGGCGCAAATACCGGCAAGAGCGAGACTAACGAGAATACTATCGGCGAGAACGTCGTAGAAGAAGCAGATGTTAAAAAGGCAGATGAAGACGCGGAGGTTGAGACAGCTGATAAATGACTGAACTCAAAGCCAGACTAAAGGTAATGCCGCTCCATGCATTTGTCATGATCTTCGCGGCGCTCTACTCCTTCATCAGTATCTTCATACCGATGTTCGAGCTGTTCGTGCAGTATGTGCCTTTCCGCACATATTCACTTTTCTCGCTCCTCTTAAATCCGAGGGTCTTCACCAGGATCAGGAGCGGCACGGTAAATCTTAACTTCCAGTCTTTTGCGGCATGGGCATTCGTCATCACGATCGTTGTATCCGTTGCAGCGCTCACATTGGCGCTTTGCTATCCGTTCTACTACAATTCCAGCAAGAAGAGAAAGTTCGGTTACTTAGGCGTTTTGGTGCTCTTTGTCGCACGCGCAATAGTCCATGTCATCACATTGTCCAAGATGGTCTCCGAGCAGATGATCAACGACAACAACATGACTCCCCAGAGACTTTATGTAGCGCAGTCCTTTGCCGGCAACCTCATGGTGATCGTGCTCTTCATCGGAGCTGCAGCCTGCCTCTACGGCGCGCTCAACCTCAAGATGAACTACAAGATATTCTCATATCCTTATCTTGCGTGGATCGTTATCTTCACGATCCTGCCTTTGATCCTCATCCTCTTCCGCGCTTTCTTTAAGAAGGCTGCAGGCGGCGGATATGAGTTCACGACGGCAGGCTTTGCGGTTCTTTTCCAGAACAAGACAGTAGTCACGAGATTCTACGGCTGCGACGTCCGTCTGCAGGAATATTTCTCCATCTTCTTAAGAAGCTTGGACTATGCTCTGTGGACAACGATCGGCTGCCTCCTTTTGGGATACCCCGCAAGCTATATCCTTGCGAAAAAGTCCAAGGCTAAGCGCCAGAGCGGCTCCAGGCTCCTCATGCTCTTCGTGCTCCCGATGTGGATGAACACGATGCTCAGGACTTACGCGTGGCGCGCATTCTTCAGCGAGACAGGCGTTCTTAACACGATCCTGCAGCAGTGGGGCATGATCGACGCGCCGGTCCTTTTCCTCAAGAACGAGGTGCTCGCTGACATAATCACAAAGCTCGTAATGACGAACGACTTCCTGCCGTTCATGATACTGCCTTTGTACTCGGTGCTCATCAAGCTCGACCCGAGCCTGTCGGAGGCCGCATACGATCTCGGCGCCACCAAGGTACAGACATTCTTCAGGGTAATCTTCCCGCTGTCCCTGCCCGGCGTCATCTCCGGAATCCAGATGGTATTCATGCCGTCACTTACGTTCTACATGATCCCCGATATCCTTAACGAGGGCTCGAAAACGACGATCGGCAACACCGTCCAGAACTTCATCTTAAACGAGAGCACGACATACAATCAGGCGGGCAACGTGTTATCGCTCCTGCTCTTGATCTTCGTGCTATTCACCATGGGTATATTACGAGGCCAGGATAAAGAGGCCGGAAGCGGAGGTATGGCATTATGAGATTCCTCAAAAAGCTCGTACCGAACGCATACCTCGCGCTCATTCTGGTATTCATCTACCTGCCTATCGCAGTGCTCATTATCTATTCGTTCAACAGCCTGCCGAAGTCATTTATCTGGGGCGGTTTTACTTTCGATAACTACAAGAGCCTGTTCAAAGGCTCCGACGGCAGCGGCATCCTCGAGTCACTTATAGAGACTCTCAAGGTTGCGGCCATCGCATCTGTAGCATCAACTGCTTTCGGTGTAATGAGCTCACTTGGTCTTGCTTACCTTAACAAGAAGATCCAGAACTTCGCCATGACGATGACTTACGTGCCTAACGTCATGCCCGATCTCGTAACGGGTATCTCGTTCATGCTTTTGTTCTCGTTCCTTGGCGTACAGAAGAGCGAGTTCACGCTTATCATGTCGCACATCGCGCTCTGCGTGCCTTTCGCGATCCTGTCGATAAGTCCTAAGATCAAGCAGCTCGACAAGAGCCTTACGGAAGCCGCGATGGACCTCGGTGCCACGAGATTCCAGACATTGAGGCTGGTCATCATCCCCGAGATAATGCCCGGTATCCTCTCGTCGCTCCTTCTCACATTCACGCTCTCGATCGACGATTACCTCATCAGTAACTTCAACGTAGACAGCTCCATCCAGACGCTGCCGATGATGATCTATTCAATGGCAAAGCTCGGTGTTAACCCGAAGATGAACGCGCTCACGACGCTGATGTTCGGCGCAGTCCTGATCCTCATGGTATTGTCCAATCTGTCGTCGTTCAAGAAAGCAAAGCCTGCCGGCGCGAAGAAGAAGTAAGAGCAGGACATAATACAGTTAAATGCAATTGCATATAAAAGGAGAGTAAAGAAATGAAAAACGTAAGGAAAGTGATTTCTGCAGTAACAGCACTTTTGATGGCCGGAGCAGCCATCCTGCCCTGCGGCTGCTCAAAGAAGCAGCAGCTCATCATCTACAACTGGGGTGAGTACATTGCCGAAGAGACGATCGCTAAGTTTGAGGCTAAGTTCCCCCAGTACGAAGTCGTCTACAGGACTTTCGAGACCAACGAGTCCATGTACCCCAACTTGGGAAACGGCTACGACGTAATCATCCCTTCCGAATACATGGTCTGCCGCCTCATCGAAGAAGACTGGATCCAGCCTCTCGACTGGAACAAGCTTCCCGCTGTCCAGCAGTACATGGATCCCATGTTCCGCGAAGTAACTTACACTGATGACGCAACAGTCTCAGGCCAGGTCCTCGATTATGCAGTACCTTATCTCTACTGCACGGTAGGCCTCGTTTATGATGCGAACAAGATCACTCTTCCCGAGGATACGACAGATCCGGCAGTTATCTGGGACGTTCTTTTCGATACAGAGAATACACAGAGCATCGGCATGTACGATTCCATGCGTGAATCCATCGGCGCGGCTCTCAACTACCTCGGCTACTCCATCAACTCCACCAACGAAGCAGAGCTCCAGGAAGCTCTCGAGCTCCTCATCGCCCAGAAGAGCGCCATGCACCCCGCTTACGGCGTAGATAACCTCAAGGACAAGATGGCAGCAGGCGAGCTCGCAGCATCCATCGCATGGTCCGGCGACCACATCGTAATGCTCGACAGAATCGAAGAACTCGGCAACGACAACATCGATCTCCGCTTCGTTCTCCCCGAGGGCTCCAACTGGTCAGTCGACATGATGTGCGTTCCTACAAACTGCAAGAACTACGACGGCGCCATGGAATTCATCAACTTCATGTACGATCCCGAGATCGCTCTCGAGAACTGCGAATACGTAGGCTACTCCACACCTAACACCGCTGCTAAGGATATGCTCGACCCGGAGGTCTCCGGCAACATCTACTACTATCCTACGGCAGATATTTTCGCTTCCCTCGAGGTTTACTACACTTCCGACGTGATCGAAGAGAAGTACACCGAGATCTGGAATACGGTTAAGGCGAGCGCGTAAAAATTTGAATAATCAGGTGATTTAAGGGGGCTGCGGCCCCCTTTTTTCGCGCCCTTCGCGTCATTAGCGTCCCATCTCGTCCTTCGCGTCGCTTTCTGTAATAAACGCTTGAAAAAACGCTGAAAATTACAGGTTTTCGCGATTTTCTGTAATTTTGCGAAGATTTTTCATCGTTTATTACAGAAGCGATTTTTGTCATGCCGCACTGCCCCCAAAAACAATAAAATTTGAAGACTAGTCTCAACTTTTTCAAAACGCAACACAAGTTGTCAGACAGGTCATATAATGAATCCACTCTATACCTGGAGGTGATTCAAAATGGCTATTAATATCAGACGAGATTTGATTACCCGAAGCGAGTTGCTGGCCAAAAGCATCGATGATATAGAGAAGAAAATCAAGCTTTTGCCGGAAGGCAGAATCAATGTCAGGCGTCAGAATAACAAAGCATACTATTACTTGTATGTAATTGATTCAAATGATAAGTATCTTGGTCCTGATGACAGAGAGCTTATCGAAAAACTGATTCAAAAAGACTATCTCAAAAAAGTCTTGAAAGATGTGAAAAGAGAATTAGCCGCAATAGAGGAAATGCAAAAACTCTATCCTGAGACTCTTGTTGAAGATTTGTTTGACCGGCTACCCGAAAGCCATAAGAAATACGCTCACCCCATCAACATCTGCGATGATGATTTTGCAGCCAAGTGGATGGAGACACCATATGTGCGCAAATCTTTTAAGAAAGGAAGCCCTGAGTTTTACACGTTAAAGGGTGAAAAGGTCAGGTCGAAGTCTGAGGTCATTATCGCCGACAGGTTGTATGCTAACGGGATTCCGTACAGATATGAATGTCCCCTGAAGATGGGGAAAAAGATAATCCATCCGGATTATTCCATTTTGAGGATGAGTGATCGAAAAACAGTTTATCTTGAACATTGCGGGAAAATAGGCGATCCCCAATATACCGAGGATATGTTGACCAGGATCAAAGATTATAACGATGTCGGGATCGTATTGGGGGACAGGCTGTTCTTAACTTTCGAGTCAGATAAGACACCATTGGATGTCTCGTTGCTTGATAGTCTGATAAAAACGCATTTTCGATAAACTTAGATTAGAAAACAAAACCCGCTCAACAGAGCGGGTTTAACATTGTTAAAGCAATGATTCCAATGGATAATTACTGTGCCGCAAAGAAGGTTCCGACGTCGTCCTGGTCGATGATCTTCTCGAGAACCTGGATGCCGGCGCCGTCTGCGATGACGCCCATGATGCCGTTCTCGGTGACCTTGCTCATGGCGGTGATCTTTGTAGCCATGCCGCCTGTGCCGAGCCAGGAGCCCTTGCCTGCGGTGAAGTCGAGCATCTCGGGTGTGACCTTGTCAACGTAGGAGATGCGCTCAGCGTCAGGGTTTTCGCGGGGGTTGGAATCGTAAAGGCCGTCAACGTCGGAGAGGATTACGAGCAGATCGGCATTGGCGAGGACTGCTACGTCTGCGGACAGGGTGTCGTTGTCACCGAAGGTGCCGTTGTGCATGATCTCCGTTGTGGATACGGAGTCGTTCTCGTTGATGACGGGGATTATTCTCATCTCGAGCAAAGTCTCGATGGTGTTTGTAACGTTAGCTCTGGTGAGCTTGTCTGTGATGCCGTCCTTGGTGAGGAGGATCTGGCCGCAGCGGTAGGAATACTCGGAAAAGCTTCTTGCGTAAGCGTTCATGAGCTCGCACTGGCCGACGGAAGCGATAGCCTGCTTTTCACGGGTCGTGGTCGGGCGCTCCTTGAGGTCAAGGTAGCCGATGCCGACACCGATGGCGCCTGAGCTTACGAGGAGGACCTCTTTGCCGCGGTTCATAAGGTCGGAGATGGAACGGCAGAGCCTGTCGATGTTGCCCAGGTTCATTTTACCGTTGTCGTATGTGAGGGTCGATGTGCCGACCTTGACGACGATTCTTTTCGCAAAATTAACAGGATTGCGTGATCCGCTGTATTTGCCCAAAGTAGATCTCCTTATTCTTTAGATAATCAACCCAACAAGAATATACGCTTGTGTATAAAAAAGCAAGAAAATACTGAATTTATGCGGAATTCCTTTAGCCCGTTCCGCCGTTATTCGGGTTGTTCGGGTCGGGTCCGCCGCCCTGACCGCCTCCCGGATTGCCGCCACCGCCTGGGCCGCCGTTGTTCGGATTGTTAGGATCGGGCGGTAATGTCGGGGTAGGTGTCGGTGTTGCGACGTGTACCGGACAAGGCTTATTGTCTGTCGGGCAGAGGTAGCTGCCGGAAACGAAGTAATCCGTGTAGATAGTGGCTTTTGCTTCACGGCAGGCATCTGTCGGATAGTAACCGGAGCTGCAGACGGAAGCCGTAATGATGGTATCGGGCTTTGTAAATGTTGCGCCCGGAAGATCCTCGTGGATCTTGTTCATGCAGTAACACCAGATCTTTACGGCTGAGTTGAAATCGGCCTTGGGGATGGTGGTCTGCCTGAGCCTGTTGTCGTAGCCGTACCAGACCGCCGCGGTATAGTACGGGGTCCAGCCGCAGAACCATTTGTCGTTGTTATCTGATGTAGTACCTGTCTTGCCTGCAGTATCGATGTGTTCGTCATCAGCGTTTTCGATCTGGCCGCCGTAGTAGATAGGTGTACCGTTGGTAACTACGCCTTTGAGGATGTCGCCGATGAAGAAGCATGTCTCGGCGGAATATACGCGGTAGCTGATAGGATCTGACTGGCAGATCACATTGCCGTCGGAATCGAGCACCTGGGTGTATGCGTACGGCTCGACATATGTGCCGCCCGTCGCGAAAGTGTGGTAAGCGGCAGCCATTTCGAGCGTGGACATACCGTTTGTAAAGCCGCCGACAGACTGTGAAGGATAAGCGCCTTCGGAGGTCCTGTCGATACCTACCTGCTTCAAGTACCAGAGAGCTGTCTCGCCGCCGACATTGGTCCAGAGCTCGGCAGCGATCGTGTTGAGCGAGTTAACGAGCGCGGTCCTGATAGTAACGGGGCCGGCATATGAACGGCTGTAGTTAACGGGCCAGTCGGCATTGGGCCTGGAAGGGTCAAGATGCTTGGGCTCGTCGATATAGATGGTAGCGGGAGCTATGATTCCGAGCTCGAAGGCAGGAGCGTATTCGAGCAGAGGCTTGATCGAGGATCCGGGGTTACGCTTGGTGTTGACCGCACGGTTCCATGAATTGTTCAAGGTCTTCTCACCATAACCGCCCTGCATCGCGGCGATAGCGCCGGTACTGTTGTTGATTACGACCATTGAAGCATTTGGCTTTTCCGGGTAATCGACTATCAGGTCCGGATCGCTCTGGAAAAGATCGCGGTTGGAGAATGCCTCGTCAAGTATGGCCTGTGTCTCAGGCTCAAGCGTCGTGTAGATATGGTAGCCCCTGTTGTAGACGAGCGAAGACGCAAGCTGGCGGGAGATTCCTCTTGCCTCCGCGATGTCGCCGATTACCTCAGAGATCGCGTATTCAGTGAAATAGGAATTGATCGTGGTGTTCTTGTCAGTGTTTCTCTGACGGAACTCGAGCTCGGTATTCAGGGCATTCTCATACTCTTCCTCTGTGATATAGCCTTGATCGAACATCTTCTCGAGGATCATACGCTGTCTTCTCTGGGCATTTCTTCTGCCTGATTCTCTAAGCGGATTGTAGTAAGAAGGGCTCTTTGGGAGGCCTGCGATAAGGGCGCTCTCAGCGAGATTTAATTCGGATGCGTTCTTGCCGAAATAGTTCATTGCAGCAGCCTGGACGCCGACATAATTGTTGCCCATCGGAGCGAGGTTGATGTAGAGCTCCAGGATCTCGTCCTTGGAGAGATTCTGCTCGAGCTGCATTGCGGCGAACCATTCCTGGACCTTACGTGAAGTGGAGTGCTCGTCCTGTCCGCTTATGAGCTTTACTGTCTGCTGTGTGATGGTCGAACCGCCGTGTGTGGCAGAACCGCCGTTTGCGACTGCCGAGAGGAGCGCGCTGCCGATACGCTTGATGTCAATACCGGAGTGCTCGCGGAAACGCTCGTCCTCGATGGCGATGATAGCTTCGTCAATATAAGTGTCCTTGATGTCGCTATAGGAGACATAGATCCTGTCGACGTTTTCTGCGCCTGTGAGCTTGGCGATGACGTTGCCATTGCCGTCGTAAACGAAAGAAGTCTGTGATTCTTCGGCTGAAGTAAGGTCGCCGATTGAAAGCGGCTTGGTCGTTGAAGCATAGCCTAAAAGCATTCCGGCACCGAAACCGCCGAATACGAAGAAAAGGCATAAGACGGCAACGACGAAGACACGTACGATATCGCCGATAAAGCTGAATATCTCATGCTTCCAGCTGCGGTTGAATCCGCACCTTGTAGGCTTACCCTTGAGCTGGCTTCGAAGTTCGTCAGCAAGAGCGCTGTTCTCGGGCGCTACGGGTTTTGTCGTTCTCTGTTTTTTGTCACCGCTCGAAGGCAAGATAACGTCTCCCTTAAGATACTTTTAATTTTTCAACGACAATTTTACCACGTTTTTTCATATAATTAGATTACTAATATGAGGCAAAGCAAAGGACCCGCGGATTCATTGGAACTTATTGAGATAACGGTTACGGCTTTAGGAAGCGAAGGACAGGGCATCGGAAACCTGCCCTCAGGTAAGAAATGTTTCGTCCCCGGAGTGTTCCCGGGTGAGGTCTGCATGGCCGCGGTCGAATCGGAAACGCCCAAGTATGCCGTCGCCGAAGCCCGCGAGATCTTAAAGGAGTCGCCTGACAGGACAGTGCCTTTTATGCCTTCGGACGAAGTCAGCGGAGGACTGCCTTTCGCGTGCCTGTCCTATGAAGCCCAGCTAAAGTTCAAGCAGGAGCGTGTCCGTGAGTGTTTATTGAGGATCGGAGGATTCGATCCGGAACTTCTCGAAAAGGTCATGAAGCCCATAATGGCCGCCGACAGCCCCTTCAGATACAGAAACCACATGCAGTATGCGATAAAAGAAGGCAGGATAGGCCTTCTCTGCGCGGGGTCCGGTGAGCTCGGCGGTTACGACGGAGAGCTCATCGAATATGAGATCTTCGGGAAGATAAAAGACGCGGTCGAAGAGGTTTTCGATCGCGCGCCGACAAGACTTTTCGACGGGCTGGTATTAAGGGGCTCATTAAGGACAAAACAAGTCTTAGCCGAGCTCGTAAGCCCTTCTGACGCGCCGCATGAGGTCGTCATCAGGGATGCCAAAAATTACATAGACAGCACAGGTCTTCCGGGCGTGATAAAGGACGTCTGCGAAGGTGACGGTTATAAGCTAAACGGCCTGCTTTTCAGGATCAGTCCGGGCAAGGTTTCCAAGAGGACCAGATCAGGCTTCAGGGCGGTCATAGAAGGCGTGGATTACTACGATGAAGAATTCTGCAAAAAGACATTCAGGATCAAGGCCGGATCGTTCTTCCAGGTGAATACAAAGCAGGCGGAAAAACTTGCGGAAAAGGCATCTGAAGCATGCAGCGGCGCAAAGGTGATCTATGACCTATATTGCGGCTGCGGCACTCTCGGCCTGGCAGTAAAGCAGAAGGGGCAAAAGCTCCTTGGAATCGAAGTCGTTCCTGAAGCGATAGCTTCCGCAAAGATCAACCGGTCTTTGTCGCTTGATGAGGCGGAAGCAAATGAGTGCGAATTCATCTGCAAGGATGTGCTCAAGGCTGATTTTGCGCAGCTCATAAAGAGCGGGAAGATCCTGCCTCCGGACTGCATTATCGTCGACCCTCCGAGAAAGGGCCTTGATATAGGTGTGGTTAAGAAGATAGAAGAACTCGGCGCACCTGAGATCTGCTATATCTCATGCGATCCCGCGACACTTGCAAGAGACCTTAAGATGCTTACCGGGAAGTATGAGATACAGGAAGTCACACCTGCCGACCTTTTCCCGAACGCAAGCCACGTTGAGACGGTAGTCCTTCTTTTTTCCTAAATCTGAGAATTCATGACAGCCTAATTGCACCCCGCAAAAAGAAAAGGCGATTTTGGATGCATTAAAGTATTTCGGAATGAATCCTCAGCTTTGAGAAGAAACTATAAATGTATTATTTTTTCTCTAGGGTTTGCCAAGAATCAGTCTCAAATCTGTCCACTTGTAGAGTATTCTTATTGTATAGATTTCAAAACTTTATTTGGTGGTGTATATGATGAAAAGGCAATTTCTTAAATTGTGCTCTTTGATAATGACCATATCAGTTACATTATCTATAGTTTCATGTGGTAAGTTCAAAGGCAACAAACGTGATGCAGAGATAATAAGTGAAGACGATCCCTGGTTTGAAAGTGAAGTAACAAAAGTTGATCTGGGATTGGATACCACCAGGATGCTGGACGGATACCTGATCAAGATGGCCGGTGCTGATGAAAAGAACATTGTGATCGTTGCAAGTGGTTCATACAGATCCAGCGACGGATCGGACGATATTGATGATGCCGACAATTTTGTTCTTATCTCAGTTTTAGATCAAGAAACCAAGCAGGTAAAGAGAATAGACCTTTCAAACGAATTTACTTCCACAGATTTTTGCAATGAAGCCTCTTATAATAATGGCGTGCTATCGTTAACAATAAGCCGTTACGATCCCAAAACATATAATTCGAGTTTGAAGTTAACTGAAATAGA
>JAEFBB010000044.1 GCA_016292215.1 Saccharofermentans sp.
GTTGAAGCAGACGAAGAGAGCTACAAGGAAGTTCTCAAGGAGAGCGGATTCCTCACACGTGACGCACGTATGAAGGAAAGAAAGAAGCCGGGTCTCAAGAAGGCAAGAAAGGCTTCCCAGTTCTCAAAGCGTTAATCGATTGTTCGATTCACAAGAACTTCAAAGACCGTTCCGTTTGGAACGGTCTTTTTTTTGTGTTGCGACTATAACACGGTAGTGTTATACTAATCTCAACTATAACACGGCAGTGTTATACCTTTGCCAGGGGAGGGATTCATATGAATAGCGTTTTTAAGAAAGCTTTGAACGACAGCGGAATGTCGATGTACAGTCTGGCAAAACAGACAGATGTTCCTTATACGACCATAAACAGATTGGTCAATGAGAAGTTAAGTATTAATAATTGCAATGCCGGCGCAATCTTTAAGATTGCCGAGGCGTTGGGCGTTCAGATGGAAACTCTGATCAACAATGAACGCATATATTCGCTTGAAGAGATTGCTGAATTGATTGCTCCCGTAGCACGGAAATATAACATCCCAAAAGTATATGTCTTTGGCTCTTATGCAAGAGGTGAAGCGACTGCTGACAGCGATGTGGATCTGATGATTGAAGGAGGGGATTTTGGAGCTCTTGATATTGTAGGGATCATGGATGATCTCAAAGAGTCACTTAACAAATCCATAGATCTGGTAACTTCAGAAACTCTTTTGCAGAAGCGGACTATGGAGAGATCTAAAACATTCATTAACAATGTAAATAAGGAGAAGGTGATAGTATATGAAACAGCGTGATGAACAAGTAATAATTCACATTTATTATCATTGCTCACGGATATGGTGAACTGGATGAAAAAGCCATGTGGAAAACAACAAAGGAAGATATTCCTGTGATGATGGGAATGTGCAAGAACTCGGTATCAATCGAAGAATAAGAACTTGAAAAGATGATCTATCCCATCCGGTGTTGTCTGGTGAGTTTTTCTGTATCGTGCTAGGAATAAACATTCTGTCAAATGCAATGTGAAAAATAATGTATAATTATCAAAACGACTGAGTTTCACATAAAAGGGGTTGACAGACATGACGGTACAGCAGACAATTTGCCAACCTGTCAGTCATTCTTATGGTGATGATTTCTATGAGGCTGCCCTATGTTGAACGGCGCATTGAATCTGAAACGGATCATCATCTCTACCTTGGCGGTATATATCGCATTGGTCGTTAGTTTCTATTTCCTGGCCGGGGACCAACTCAGGTATCGCGATTCCAGTGGCAATGTAGACTTGCTGCCTGCTGAGTCGGGTACCGTAGAGATGAGTCAGGGAGCTGTGATCGAGCAGAATATCCGGCTTAATATCCAGCGGCTTAATAGCGTTTCCGTCCAGTTCGGTGTTTATTACCGGCAGAATTCCGGCACCGTTATCATGGAACTTTGGCGCGGTGACGGATTACTTCTTCAGCAGAGCTACGATGCCGCAGATATACAGGAGGGAATGCTCCTTACCCTGTCTTCTGATACGCCCATAGAGGATGTATATGATGTTCCGCTGACTATCCGCATCTATGGTGATTCCGAACCGGGGGCTGCCGTAACACCGCTCATGAATACAACACAGCCTGCAAAGGACGGTTTCTCGCTTTATCTGAATGGCGAACAGGCGGAGGGAATGCTATGCTTCTCAGCCTATGGAACTGACAGTATTTGGATGGGCCTTCACTACTGGGAGTTGGCGGCTGCATTGGGCGTACTTCTGGTACTGTTGTTTTTTGTGGTGTGGTATCGCTACCGCAGGGGAAAGCGCAGCTTCATTGTCAGTACCTTGCTGGCTGTGAAAAAATACAGATTTCTGATCAGGCAGCTTGTTTCCCGGGACTTCAAGACCAAGTACAAGCGGTCTGTTCTGGGGATCTTCTGGAGCTTCCTGAATCCCCTGCTCATGATGCTGATACAGTATTTCGTATTCTCTGCTATCTTCAAGAGTAATATTCCTAACTTTGCCGCATATTTGATCATCGGTACTGTGATGTTCAATTTTTTTTCTGAATCATGCGGTTCTTCTTTGACGTCTATTTTGGGTAACGCCGGACTGATTACCAAGGTCTATATGCCAAAGTACATCTATCCGCTGTCCAGGACACTGTCGGCCTTGGTGAATCTTGCAATTTCCATAATTCCCATGTTGATCGTGTGTCTCGTAACCGGGGTCCGCCTGAAAAAGAGCGCGATCTTGGCTCTGTTTTTCTTTGCATGCCTGTTTATATTTTGTTTGGGTATCGGGATGCTTCTTGCTGCATCTATGGTTTTCTTCCGGGACACACTGTTTCTTTGGAATGTCCTTAGTATGGTGTGGATGTATGCAACACCTATTTTCTACCCGGAGACGATCCTTCCCGACAAATTCAGGATAGTTCTGCTGATCAATCCGCTGTATTACTTTTTGAAAAGCGCACGAATGTGCCTCATGGACGGCATATCTCCGGAACCGGTCATGTACATCAAGTGCTTTTTGATCGCACTGGTGACTTTGCTGGCAGGCGCAGCCGTATTTTATAGAAAACAGGACAAATTTGTCCTGTACCTGTGAGGGAATATAATGAGTGAGACGATGATAAAGGTTAATGACGTAACCATGAGGTTCCACATGAACACCGATAGGATCATGTCCCTCAAGGAATTCGTGGTCAGGAAGCTGGCCGGGAAGATTACATACACCGATTTTACCGCTCTTGATCATATTTCCTTTGAGGTGAAAAAGGGAGAGACACTGGGTGTTATCGGACGAAACGGTGCTGGCAAAAGCACAATGCTTAAGGTTATCTCAGGCATTCTGAAGCCGACGGAAGGCAGCGTAGTTACCCGGGGCAGCGTGGTTCCCATGCTTGAGCTTGGAAGCGGATTCGACATGGATCTGACAGGCCGGGAAAACATCTTCCTGAATGGTGCGATCCTTGGCTATAGTGAGGAGTTTTTGAAGGCGAAATATGATGATATCGTGGCTTTCTCAGAACTGGGTCAGTTCATCGAGGTCCCTATCCGGAATTATTCCTCCGGAATGCTGGCCCGTCTGGCTTTTTCCATTGCTTCCATGGTCGAACCGGAAATCCTCATTGTAGATGAGATTCTCTCCGTAGGCGATGCAAGTTTCCAGGAAAAAAGCCGCGTCCGGATGATGGAACTCATGGGCGGCGGCACCACGGTATTATTCGTTAGCCACACTATGGATCAGATCAGGGAAATGTGCGGACGCGCGCTCTGGCTTGAGCAAGGAAGAGTAAAGATGACAGGCTTGGCAGATGAGGTGTGTGATGCTTATCAGCAGGAACTATTAACCGGGGAAAAGTAAATGAGCGGTGAGCTGTATAACGAGGAATATTACCATAGCGGTTGCGGACCGATTCCCTATGAGGAGCCGGGCCCTTGGATGGAGTTTTTCGGAGCAGTCGCGGATCATATCGTCGCAGAACAGAAGCCTGAAGTTGTTTTGGATGCGGGCTGCGCAATGGGATATCTTGTTGCGGCGTTGCGTGATAGGGGCGTGAAGGCTTACGGAATCGATTTTTCCGAGTATGCCATCTCGAAGTGCCGGGAGGATATCCGGCAATACTGTGTGTTGGGTTCCATAACCGAGCCGCTACCGGATAGTCTGCCTCGGCATTATGATCTTGTCGTGACGATCGAGGTCCTTGAGCATATGGATGAGGAAGACGGAAGGAGAGCAATACGGAATCTGACAGGGCTCTCTGAGCAAATTCTTTTTTCTTCCACGCCGGATGACACGGAAGAACCGACACATGTAAATGTCCGGCCAAGAGAGTATTGGGCCCGGATGTTTGCTGAGAATGGCTTCTATGATGACCTCGGTTACAGACCCGTATATGTGACGCCTCATGCGGTATGCTTCCGTAAGGAAATCGATAATCTGCAAAGAATCGAGAGCTATGAACGCTTTATCCAAAACAGCGAGCAGGAGATTCAAAGACAGCAACAGGAGTTGCTCGCGTTAAACAGCAGGCTCACGGAATTGTCTGAAGAATCGTCACGCAAGGCCGTAGATTATGAGAGCGTCATCAGTAAAAAAGAAACGGAGATTCAGAGGCTTCAGGAAGAACTGAGCGCTTTAAACGGCAGGTTCACAGAAGCGTCGGAGCGTTCCGCGCAAAAAATCGGTGAATATGAGCACATCATACAAAGCAGCGAAGCGGAAAACAAAGGCCAGCGGAAAGCGCTTGTCAAGCTGAACGGCAAACTTACTGAAATTACAAAAAAACTGGATGAGACCGAGTGTCTTGCCGCTGAGCGTCAAGAGGAAATAAATATCCTGAGGGAAGAACTGAACGAGACGAAAAAAGCGTATGAGAGCATTTCCAAGTCCTTGACCTATAAAATATCGAAGCCGTTCCGGATTATTTCGGGTGACTTCAAAAGACTTCTGTGTCCCCGTGCGGAGAAGTCTCTCATACAAAAGGGATTCCTTAGCCTACGGAGAAACGGTCTGCGTGTCACTTGGCAGAAGACAAAGCAAAAGCTCTTTGGCCAGGATTATACGCAGCTTGCAAAACAGGCACTTTTTTCCGAAAAGGAGCTTGAGCAACAGCGTGCACACCGCTTCCCGCGGGAGATCAAATTTAGCATTGTGGTGCCGCTGTATAATACGCCTGAGAAGTTCCTGAGGGAGATGATCGAATCCGTCATTGCCCAGACTTATTCCGGCTGGGAGCTCTGTATGGCTGACGGAAGCGATGGACAGCACGGCGACGTGAAGCGTATCTGCATGGAATACGCAGAGAGCGACAGCCGTATCCGCTATCGAAGGCTGAAAAAGAACTTAGGTATTTCCGGCAACACCAACGCATGTCTGGAGATGGCCGGGGGAGATTATATCGGGCTTTTCGACCACGATGACTTGCTGCATCCTGCGGCGCTCTATGAAGTCATGCGGACCATATGCGAGAAGGATGCCGACTTCGTCTTTACGGATGAGTGCACCTTCCATGAAGTGCCGGAGGATGCCACTCTCCCGCATTTTAAGCCGGTCTTTGCTCCGGATACTCTCCGGACCAATAACTATATCTGTCATTTTACGGTGTTCAAGCGTTCACTGCTGGATGAGGCCGGCCTGTTCGACCCGGAATGCGATGGCTCCCAGGACCACGACATGGTGCTTCGTCTGACGGAAAAAGCTCAACGCGTGATGCATATTCCGGAGATCCTCTACTACTGGCGCGCACACAAGGACTCTGTTGCGGGAGATCTGGGGAGCAAGCCCTATACGATCAAAGCCGGTGTCCGCGCGGTTGAAAAGCAGCTGGAACGCCTCGGAATGGAGGGCGAGGTCGCACCGGTCCTGCAGGGATTACCGATCTATCGTGTCCGCTATAAGATCGCAGGGGAACCAAAAGTTTCCATACTGATCAGGGAATCCGGACATCAGGAGGCACTGAAAGTCTGTCTGGACTCTATCACAGAAAAGACGACCTGGCCCAATTATGAGATAGTCATTGCTGCTGACGGCAGCTCGCCGGAGAAGGACATCTTTTTCGATATGCTCCGTAAGACGTATAAAAACCTGCGCGTTGCTGTCTGTGACGGGAAATCCGGTAATTCTGCTCTCATTAATCGTGGCGCACAATTCTGTAACGGAGAGTATTTGCTTCTCTTGAATAGTGATACCAAGATCATCACATCGGACTGGATCGAGGAGCTCTTAATGTTCGCACAGCGACGTGATGTCGGTGCGGTAGGTGCCAGGCTTTATTATCCGGACGACACGGTTAGACACGCTGGTATCGGAATTGGCCTGTGCGGAGAGACCGGACGGTTTTTTAAGGGTGTCAGCAAAGCAAATTACGGCTACATGGGACGGCTCCTCTATTCCCAGAATCTTTCAGCAGTGTCAGGTGAATGTATCATGCTGCGCCGCGATGTCTGGGAAGAGGCAAAGGGTCTGGACGAGGGGTTATCCTCACTCTATGACGCGGATCTCTGTCTGCGTCTGCGGCAGGCGGGATACTTCATTGTGTGGACTCCCTATTCCGAACTTTATTACTATGGACCAAAAAACGATATCCCGGACGACGGGGATAATAAGCATGAGAGCCGCCGCTCTGAAAGCTCGCGCTTTAAACAGCGCTGGAAGAAAGTGTTGGAGTCGGGCGACCCCTACTACAACCCCAATTTTTCTCTGGACAGGGAAGATTTCTTCTATTTGAAATTTGTCCGAACGCATGATTCGAGGTGCTAACCATGAGAATTGAAAACATAAAACAGCGTTTTTCTGTGCTTGAATATGTCCTGTTGCTGCTATGCTTTTCTATTTGCCTGGCTGGAGCGATCCTTCTGCCGACGGAAATGTGCCCGGACGAAGATGCGAGAAGCAATATTATCTATTGGATGGTTGATAAGGGAACACTTCCCACAGGAGACGAACCTGAGACCATGATGCTTTCCGAGACTTTGAATTACGGCTTCTCCTACGCGCTGAGACCATTCCTCCCCGCGATGATCAGTGCGGTGTTTGTTAAGATTGCCACGTTGTTTACGGGATCTGCCCGGGTGCTGCTGGCTATTCGACTGTGCAGCGTTTTTTCCATTACAGGCTGCTGTTATTTATGTTTGTTGCTTGGACGCAGGCTCTTTAACAGGCGCAGCTCCGCTTTGCTGTTTGCGGCAATCGTCTGCTTTCAGCCCCAGGTCATGTATCTTGGAATGTATCACAACAACGATGCCATGTCGCTTCTGGCTGTCTGTATGATGCTGTACTTCCTCGTGGACGGTTATTCCAAGAGGTGGCCGGTCAAGAGCTGTATTGGCCTGGCGGTCAGCTTCTCAATCGGTTTGCTGACTTATTATTCAATCTACGGATGGATCCTGATGAGCATCCTTTTCTTGGTTGTGTCCGTCATAATGGACCGTGGTATCCCCAAAAGAAGCAGTCTGATCCTCAAGCGCGGGGCGCTGATTGCGGGGATTTGTCTTCTGCTCGCCGGATGGTTTTTCATACGTAACGCTATCCTCCATGATGGAGATTTTTTCGGAATCGCTTATGAAGAGGCCTCGAGGGCCCGGATTGAGGCTATGGGCTATAAGATGTACCAGTATGTGTGTCCCCGCCGCGATGGATATTCGATGCTGGAATTCTTCCGTATGAAAGACTATGAGTGGTTCTGGATGTCGGCAAAGAGCTTCGTGGGTGTGTTCAGCAGCATGACGATCTATCTCCCGTCAGCTCTTTATGGTATATATTCCGCGGTATTTGTCTGTGGAGTCCTGCTTGCTGTATCCGTGATGGTACGCCGTCGTCCGTGCAGACGCGACGGACTGCTGATGATCATGATGGCGGGTTCTGTCATTATCAACATCGCGCTGCATTTTTGGCAGTCCTACGCCAGGGACTATCAGCCCCAGGGGCGTTATGTCATTTCGACTGTGCTTCTGCTCGGATATCTGATCGCTTACGGAATGGATAATACTTCTTTGTCCCTCAGAGAATCTGGAGAAAAGAAGGCCGTGGCGCTGCATCCGGCGGCTGCGCTTACGTTGGTATGGTTACTGCTGTTTGCCTGGGCATGTATTGGAACCATGAGCAAAATGCTCCAATAAACGAAGAACCTTACAGTACGAAGACATGGTGGTTTTATGGGAAAGAACGCTTTAGAAACTGGCAGAACTGCAGATATGCGTCCGGAAGGAAACGTTGATTACCGGATCAAACTGCTTTACGCTATTGCGGCCTGCATGGTCGTGCTCGCCCATTGCAGGGGCGGCGGCATCGTGCTTCTGTTCGACTGGTTCCCGTACGGCGGACTGCATGTGGCATTGTTTATGTTTTGTTCCGGCTATCTTTATAAGGATTCCGCAGAGAAGAATGCGGGACGCTATATTCTCAAAAAGCTCAAAAGACTCATTCTCCCGCTGTATATTTATAACCTCGTCTATGGACTGATAGTACAGCTGCTGCATTTGTTCGGATTTCAGATGGGAGGCGGGTTCACCCTTTATAATCTGCTGATTGCACCGCTCAATGACGGACATCAATTCATATTGAATTTGGGCGGATGGTTCGTTATACCGCTTTTTATGGTGCAGGTTTGTACCGTGCTTTTCCGGAAGTTCCTGCACTTTTGCTTCAAGAGAACACCCGAATGGTTCTGCGCACTGATCTGCATTGTGCTGGGAATCCTTGGAAATCAGCTGGCTATTCTGGGCCACAACCAGGGTTGGGAGCTGATGCTGGTCCGAATGCTGCATCTTTTGCCGTATTTTGGAATTGGAGTATTTTACAAGCATATCCTGGAACCTGTCGCAAGGAAGATTCCGAACTGGATAGTCTTTGCCACCGTTCTTGCAGTCAAGCTGATAATCGTATTAAATCTTGGAAGAATGCCCGACTACACGGCGAGCTGGTGCAGCGACTTTATTGACGGTCCGGTCATGCCGCTCATCACTGTCACGGTTGGAATCATATTTTACATGAGAGTGGCTGTGATCCTCGAACCGATTGCGTCAAAAAGCAGGATGGTCAATCTGATTGCTGACAGCACCTATTCCATAATGATGAACCATCTTTTGGGCATCTTGATGGTGAAGTCACTTTTTGCCTGTATCAGCAAGTTTACGCCTCTTTTTGCAGATTTCGACTGGCTGTCCTTCAAAACGGATATATGGTGGTATTATGTGCCTTTCGGAATATCGTACATGCTTATTCTGTACGTAATCGGCGGATTGGCTTTTCCTGTTCTCGTGCAGAAGCTTATTACATATGTTTCCAAACATATTTCTAAAGTAACGGGCCGGCTGAGGCAAAATCGAAAATTGCTGCAATAGGGTAAAAATATCTTTTTGGCAGGATAAATACTGTGAAGTTATATTTTGCTATTTCATTTCCCTGAATGTAAAATAACACGCAAAAAGAAAAAGGCATAAATAAGGAATGATCAAGTTCAAGACGACATCACCTGAGCAGACGGAGAAATTTGGCTATGAATTGGCCAAGTCTCTTGTTGGCGGCGACGTTATCGCTCTGACGGGCGATCTCGGCGCAGGAAAGACATGTCTTACAAGGGGAATTGCCAAAGGCCTGGGATCGGAATCACATGTATCGAGTCCCACATTTACGATAGTGAATGAGTACGACGGCGGCAGGCTGATGCTCTTCCATTTCGATACATACAGATTGTCAGGACCGGATGATTTCCTTATGAGCGGACTTGACGAGTATTTCTTCAGGGGCGGCGTTTGCGTCATTGAATGGAGCGACATCATTGAGGAACTGTTGCCTGAAGACACGATTAAGATGACAATAACCGGGGACGGCAACGAGAGATTGTTCTGCTTAAGCTGTTCCGGGAAACATCAGAGATATATTGAAGAAGCTGTCTTGAAGGCAGGATCGGAGATCGAAGAGTAAGGCAATGAGATTACTGGTTTGCGACACATCTGATAAGAACTGTTCTGCCGGAATTTTCGAAGACGGCAAGGAGATCTGCTATGAGCTCTCGTTCGAGACGAAGACTCATTCCGAGACGTTCATGCCGCTGGTCCACAGTGTGATGGAAAAGGCGGGCTTAAAGCACGAAGACCTTGACGGTTACGCCGTGACGGTCGGACCGGGTTCGTTTACCGGTATCAGGATCGGACTTGCGGCGGTAAAGGGCATGGCGCTTGCTGCGGGCAAGAAGTGCATCGCGGTCTCATCGACTGAGGCTCTCGCGAGGTCTTGCGAGAATGCGACCATGACACCCAAGAATGAGACACTTATAGTTCCTGCGTTTGATGCGCGCAACAATAGGGTTTTCGCGCAGGCGGCTGAGGATGATACGCTAAAGGCGCTGCTGCCTGAAGATGCTTACGATGCTGATGTGCTTGTCTCCAAGATCGAGAAGATCCCTGAGATCATATACGGCGTCAGACGTCAGATATTAGTCGTCGGAAGCGGCGCTGCCGTTATGAAGAAGGCCTTCGATAAGGCGAAGTCAGGACTTAATATCTACTATGCACCCGGTGCTGCGATAATGCCGAAGGGTGTTGCTTTGGCCGCGTTTGCGGGCAAGGAACTTATCGACGCGAGAGACCTCAAGGCGTCTTACTGTGCGGTCTCTCAGGCGGAAAGGCTCAGGAAAGAAGAGCCGAAGAAGGCTGAGGAAGATAAAGATGCCTGATGCAGACCTTCGTATCCGCGAAGCAACAGCCGGTGACATCGATACCATAATGGGTCTTGAGGAAGGTTCCATCGAGCATCCCTGGACACGCGCGGCGATCGAAGACCTCATAAACGACAAGAACAAGCTTTGCCTGGTTATCGAAGCAGACGGCCGGGTAATCTCATATGTCGGCGCGGAGACAGTGCTCGACGAATGCAATATCGGCAACATCGTGACTGACAAGCGCTACAGGGGCATGGGCTACGGCAATAAGCTGATGAGTGCTCTGATGGATGAACTTTCTAAGCGCAATATCACCAAAGTGTTCCTCGAAGTCGAATTCGATAATAGCCCTGCACTTGCTCTTTATGAGAAGCACGGGTTTACAAGGTACGGCCAAAGGCGCGATTACTATGGTCCCGGTAAGGATGCCATCCTTATGACCAAAGAGCTTTGATTGTCGATTTTACCAAAAGGTTTTGCCAAAACTATTCCATTTGGGGTAAATAGCCGAAAATAGACAGAACGGCTTGTTTTTGGTTGATTTTCGAAAGGCTCAAAAATATACTTATGTCGTATTTAATGAGGGGATGTACCTGAACTATGACTAAAGAAAAGATCGTATTTGATTGTGAAGATGCTTTGCAGATGAAGGCAGTTGCTGTCATGATCCAGAAAGCTTCACAGTACCACAGCACAATCTATATCGTTCGCAGCGGCAGAAGAGCTAATGCAAAGAGCCTTTTAGGTGTTATGTCCCTCGGTATCGAGAACGGCGCCGAGATCGAGATCGAAGCTAACGGCGACGACGAGAAGGAAGCTTGCGAAGCTCTCATCTCCCATCTCAAGAATCCTAAGATCGCAGTGTAATGCCCGCCGGTAAATTTGATGCCAGGCTGGACACGGTTCCATTAAGCCCCGGAGTGTACCTTATGAAGGACTCTTCGGGCTGTGTTATTTATGTAGGAAAAGCAAAGAAATTAAGGAACAGACTGAAGAGCTATTTCGGAGGCGGAACGATCTCAAGCCCGAAGGTCAGGGCGATGGTATCGCACGTGGCAGACTTTGAATACACGGTCGTAGGTTCCGAGCCTGAAGCCTTGCTGCTCGAAAACAATCTCATCAAGAGATACCAGCCCCGTTACAATATCCTGCTTCGTGACGACAAGGGCTACCCTTATATCTGCGTCACTTTGAATGAAGCATACCCCAGAGTTTTTAAGGCTTTCAGGCCTGACCCGGAAGCGCGCAAAAAAGGCGCTAAATACTATGGCCCATATATGGGTTCAGACTGCTTCGAAGTACTGAAAGCGATATCGGATATCTTCCCGCTCAAGCGCTGCAAGAAGGTCTTTCCGCGTGACATCGGCAAGGAGAGACCCTGCCTTAATTACCATATCGGCAAGTGCATGGCGCCCTGCCTCGGCACGGTCAGGAGCGAGGATTACCGCGCCATGACAGACCAGATCGTTCAGTTCTTTGAAGGCAAATACGACGGCATCGAGAAGAGCATCGAAGCCCAGATGGAAGAGTGCTCCGCAAACCTCGAATTTGAGAAGGCGGGAGCTTTAAGAGACAGGCTCTATGCGCTCCGCGCGATACGTCAGAACCAGAGAGTTTATCTTGATATCGAGCGCGATGTGGATGCCATCGGTCTTTATTCCGACTGCGGTGAGACGTGTGTCAGAAAGCTCGAATTAAGACAGGGAAGAATAGTCGGATCATCCACGTATTTCTTTGCCGGAGAAGACGGCGACAGGGAAGAGATCTTAAAGAATTTCCTCATGCAGTACTATGAGGATGCGCCGTTCATTCCGCCCCTTATACTCGTGCCTTTCGAGATGGAAGAAGATGATCTTGAAGACATCGAGAAGACTCTTACCGAGAAGCTCGGAAAGCATTGCAGACTCCATGTCGCAGAGCGCGGAGAGCTCCGTGAACTTTCTGATCTTGCAAAGAATAATGCCCGCGAGATGATGGTCAGAAGAGTCTTAAGAGGGGGCTCCGCTAATGCGGATCCGTCGCTTCCCGTAAGGTATCTCGAAGAACTTTTGGGAGCACCCGAAGGCGCGATCTCGAGAGCGGAATCCTTCGATATTTCCAACCTCGGCAATGACGATATCTGCGCAGGCATGGTCGTCTTCAAAGACGGCAGGGCAGACAAGCAGTCCTACAGATTATTCAGGATGAAGAGAGTCGAATCACAGGACGATTACGCATCCATGAGAGAGACTCTGGAGAGGCGTTTCAGCCACAGTGAAGATGACGGATTTAAGTATCCGGATGTCATTCTTGTTGACGGCGGCAAAGGCCAGCTCGAAGCAGTCGCATCGGTCGTAAGAAGCATGGAAGGTACTGATAATATCTACCTTGCGGGAATGGTCAAAAACGATCACCACAAGACTTCAGGGATCGTGTTCGAAGACGGCCGTGAGATAAGGCTTGAAGGCAGGACTCTGACCGATCAGGAGATGGGTCTTTTGAGATTCTTAACGACTGTCCAGAACGAAGTCCACAGATTCGCGATCACTTATCAGCGCAAGCTCTCCGGTAAGCGCAACATCAGATATAAGCTTGAGACCATAGAGGGCATCGGACCTGCAAAGCGCAGGAATCTGCTCTCGCATTTTGGTACAATAAAGGCCGTGGAAAACGCGTCCGTAGAAGAACTCAAGAGTGCCAAGGGCATTTCTGAGAAAGACGCTGACGCAATATACAGACATTTCCACAGGGAGTCTTAATGTCAATTTACGCGCTGGCAGATCTGCATCTTTGCTTAAGCTGCCCCGAAAAGTCGATGGCATACGTATGGTCCGCCTGGGATAATTATGTCTCCAGGATCAAAGAGAACTGGGAAGCGGTTGTCACAGATGAAGACACCGTGCTTATTCCGGGAGACATCTCATGGGCTACATATGTTGACCACGCAGAAGAAGATTTCCGTTTTATCTCGGAGCTCCCCGGACGCAAACTTTTATCCCGCGGTAACCACGATTACTGGTGGACCACGATGAAGAAGATGGAAGAGTTTTTCGAAGAGAAGAACTTTAATAATCTTGAATTCATAAGGACAAATGTTGCTGAAGCCGAAGGGTGCCTTATATCCGGCACGAGAGGCTGGATGATCGAGTCCCGTGACGCTATCAGCGGCTCTGATAACAGGAAGATCTACGAACGCGAGAGATTAAGGATACAGATGTGCATCGATAAGCTCAATGAGGCTGATCCTTCGCACTCTAAAAAGCATATCTTCATGATCCACTATCCGCCGATTACAGCCAACATGGGATTCACTGAATTCGCTCATCAGATGGCAGAAGGCGGGATAGATATCTGCGTTTACGGACACCTTCACGGCAAGTCTCACAAGAAGGCTTTCGAGGGGGACTTTGAAGGCACGAAGTTTATATGCACGGCAGCAGATTATGTCGGGTTTAAACCGGTACGGATTATCTGACGGAGATCACCCCTGTCAAATATCACGCCAAAAATTTTTTCGTGTCCGCAAACGCAATAAATAAAGGCGTTTCAGGGATACATAAAATTATTTTGATAGACATCTTTATATATATAATATATAATTATTCACGAGCCAAAGCTTAAGGGATATTCTCTTACGCGGCGGCTCTTTTTTGTCTATATCAGTATCAGAGGTAATCACATGGCATACTCGATGACAGGCTTCGGCCGCGGCGAGAAGATTTACGACACCAGGAAATACAGCATTGAGATCAAATCCGTTAATTCTAGATTCTGCGACATTTCGATCAGAATGCCCAGAATGTTCAATTATCTGGATACAGATGTACGAAGAATAATCACAGACAGATTATTGAGAGGCAAGATCGACGTCTTCGTCAACTACGAAGACCAGGGCGAGTCCGGTCAGACAGTTACGGTCAACACAGGTCTTGCCAAGGAATATTCCGAAGCCGCCAAGGCTATTGCTGCAGTCACTGGAAGAGAAGATGATTTCGGCGTTGAGAGGATCGCTCTTATGCAGGATGTTTTGAGCGTCACTGCAAAAGAGATCGATGAGGAAGCAGCTTCCAAAGAGCTTATCGAGACATTGAACTTAGCGATCGACGGTATGCTCGAGATGCGTAAGCGCGAAGGCGATAACCTCGTTGCCACTATCCTTACGAAGGTTGATTCGCTCGCTGCTTTAAGAGAAGAAGTAGTCGCAAGATCACCTGAGGTAGTCGAGAGCTACAAGCAGAAGCTCACAGCAAGGATCAACGACATCCTTACGAGCGACCAGAGAGAATTCTATGATGACAACAGACTTGCGGCAGAAGTAGCTATCTTCGCTGACAAGTGCGCAATAGACGAAGAGATGGCAAGACTTAACAGCCATTTCTCACAGGCAAGAAAGATCCTTGCCGAAGAAGAGACCGTCGGCAAGAAGATGGATTTCCTCGTACAGGAGATCAACCGCGAGGTCAATACTACCGGCAGCAAGGCCAATGACATTGAGATCACTTCGAGAGTCCTCACGATGAAGAACCTCATAGAAGAGATCAGAGAACAGATCCAGAATCTCGTATAACGGAAGGTTAGTAAGATGGCATCCGAGTTTATCGATATCGGCTTCGGCAATATAGCACAGGCAGGACGCATAATCTGCGTCGCTTCCGCAGAGTCTTCACCCGTAAGACGCATGATGCAGGATTCCAAGGACAGAGGCATGCTCGTCGATTGCTGCGCCGGCAAGAAGTGCAAGTCGGTGATCGTCACTGACAGCGGACTCGTTCTTACATCCGCTCTCGCAACATCTGAGATAAAGGAGAAGCTGGGATGAAAGCACGCGGATTGATTGTTGCAATATCAGGTCCTTCCGGTGTCGGCAAAGGCACTGTGCTCGCCAAGGTGGAAGAGATCATGGAGAAGGCTGATCCCGGCAGTGTCGGACACTCTATCTCCGTTACTACCAGAGCTCCCAGAGGACAGGAAAAAGACGGTGTCGAATACTACTTCAGAACGAAGGAAGAATTCGAGCAGATGATAAAGGACGGCAGGATCGTCGAGTACGACCAGTATGTGGACAACTACTACGGCACACCGTCAGAACCGCTCGTCGAGATGATGGATAAGGGACAGGATATCCTTTTCGACATTACCATCGAAGGAAGCCTCGCGTTAGACCGCAAGTTCGGCGACGATGCAGTAACGATCTTCATCCTTCCGCCTTCTATGGAAGAGCTCGAAAACCGTTTGAGAGGCAGAGGCACCGAGACTGAAGAGAAGATCACCAAGAGACTTGAACAGGCTAAGGCTGAGATCAGGCGCGCAGGTGAATTCGAATACATCATCACCAATGATGACTTAGACAAGGCAGCCGGAGAAGTTCTGGCGATAATCACCGCTGAAAAGCTTAAAGCTTCGAAGAATATACGTACAGCAAAAGAACTTGAATAAAAGGAGAAGAGAGGTAAAAAGATGTTAACAGAACCTTCAATCGAGAAACTCAAAGAGAAGTCAGCAAGCCCTTATGATCTTGCAGTACTCGTCAGCAAGCGCGCAAGAGAACTGACAGACGGCGCACAGCCCATGATCGACGATACTAACGCAGCTAACGTTGTATCACTTGCATGCAGCGAAGTCGCAGCTGACAAGGTCGTTGCAGTTAAGGGTGACGTTGAGGATGAAGCAGTCATCCCGATCACAAGAGAAGAGAAGATCAGAAGAAGAGAAGAAGCCGAGAACAGAAGAAAGATGCTCGAGGAAGAAAGAGCAGAGAGAATGTCTGTTGCAAACGGCCTCAACTCCAAGGGCCTTGATGATCTTATCGATGCTTTGGCAGGCGGCACTTCCGACGAGGAAGAGGAAGTCGTTTACGACGAAGGCGCTGATGATTCAGCTGAAGACGAAGAATAATTCCGGGGAGTTAAGATCAATATGGCAGTAGAGAAAACAATGGATAAGATAGTCTCGCTCGCAAAGGTAAGAGGCTTCGTATATCCGGGTTCTGACATCTACGGAGGTCTCGCAAATTCATGGGACTACGGCCCGTTGGGTGTTCAGCTTAAGAATAACGTTAAGGCAGCATGGTGGAAGAAGTTCGTCCAGGAGAGCCCTTACAATGTAGGACTTGATGCTGCGATCATCATGAATCCCAAGACATGGGTCGCTTCAGGCCACGTCGGCGGATTCTCCGATCCTCTCATCGACTGCAAGCAGTGCAAGGCACGTCAGAGAGCGGACAACCTCGTTGAGGACTGGAATAAGGAGAACGGTATTGAGAACGTTCCCGTAGAGGGTATGAGCCCTGAAGAGATGGTAGCTTACATCAGGGAGAATAATATTCCGTGCCCTGTATGCGGCGGCCACAACTTCACGGACATCCGTAAGTTTAACCTCATGTTCAAGACATTCATCGGTGTTACCGAGGATGCCACATCTGAGGTTTATTTAAGACCTGAGACAGCTCAGGGTATCTTCGTTAATTTTGCAAACGTTCAGCGTTCTGCAAGAAAGAAGCTTCCGTTCGGTATCTGCCAGATCGGTAAGTCCTTCCGTAACGAGATCACACCCGGCAACTTCATCTTCAGAACACGTGAGTTCGAGCAGATGGAGTTAGAGTTCTTCTGCGAACCCGGCACAGACCTTGAGTGGTTCGATTACTGGAAGAAGTTCTGCCACGACTGGCTCATCGGCCTTGGCATCAAGGAAGAAGAGCTCCGCACGAGAGATCATGCTAAGGAAGAGCTCGCATTCTATTCGAGAGCTACGACAGACTTCGAGTTTGCATTCCCGTTCACTGACTGGGGCGAACTCTGGGGCATCGCAGACCGTACAGACTATGACCTCAAGCAGCACATGGAATTCTCCAAGCAGGATCTCACATATTTCGATCCCGCCAAGAACGAGAAATACATTCCTTATGTTATCGAGCCCTCGCTCGGTGCTGACCGTGTTACACTCGCTTTCCTCTGCTCTGCTTACGATGAGGAAGAGCTCGAAGGCGGCGATGTAAGAACAGTTATGCATTTCCACCCGTTCCTTGCTCCTATCAAGATCGGCGTGCTCCCTCTTTCTGCGAAGCTTACAGACAAGGCTCAGCCTATTTTCGAGAAGCTCTCAAAGAAGTATATGTGCGAGCTCGATGACCGTCAGTCCATCGGTAAGCGCTACAGAAGACAGGACGAGATCGGTACTCCTTACTGCGTAGTTTACGACTTCGATTCGGAGAATGACGGATGCGTAACTATCAGAGAAAGAGACTCCATGAAGAACGTCGAGTATGAGCCCGGAAACATCAGATTCCCTATCGACAAACTCGAAGAATTTTTCTCAGATAAGTTCGATTTTTAAGACATTATTCTGATAAAATAAACTGATAAGTTTTTAGCAGGCTAAAATGCCATAAGAGAAACAAAAAACTGAATCCAATAAATGAAAGGCGGATAAAAAGAATGACAAAGTACGTTTACCTGTTCACCGAAGGCAACGGAAACATGCGCGAACTCCTTGGCGGTAAAGGCGCTAACCTTGCTGAGATGACAAACATCGGTCTCCCTGTACCTCAGGGTTTCACGATCAGCACAGAGGCATGCACCAAGTATTACGAGGACGGCCGTCAGATCAATGACGAGATCATGGCTCAGGTCATGGAGTACATCGTAAAGCTTGAGGAGATCACAGGCAAGAAGTTCGGTGATCTCGAGAACCCGCTCCTCGTATCCGTAAGATCCGGTGCCAGAGCTTCAATGCCGGGCATGATGGACACTATCCTTAACTTAGGTCTGAATGAGCAGGTTGTAGACGTTATCGCTACAAAGTCCAATAACCCCAGATGGGCATGGGACTGCTACAGAAGATTTATCCAGATGTATTCCGACGTTGTTATGGAAGTCGGCAAGAAGTATTTCGAAGAATTGATCGACAAGATGAAGGCTGCAAGAGGGGTTACACAGGACGTTGAGCTCACAGCAGACGACCTCAAGGAACTCGCTTCACAGTTCAAGGCTGAGTACAAGGCTAAGATCGGCACAGACTTCCCTACAGATCCTAAGGAACAGCTCATCGGCGCTATCAAGGCCGTATTTAGAAGCTGGGACAACCCGAGAGCTAACGTTTACAGAAGAGACAACGATATCCCTTATTCCTGGGGTACGGCAGTTAATGTTCAGTCCATGGCATTCGGTAACATGGGTGACGACTGCGGTACAGGTGTTGCTTTCACACGTGACCCTGCTACAGGTGAGAAGGGCCTCTTCGGTGAGTTCCTTACAAACGCACAGGGCGAAGACG
>JAEFBB010000045.1 GCA_016292215.1 Saccharofermentans sp.
AGCAGGCACGAGAACGGCGTAAGCGTTGCTGTGTATAGCTTTCCGCCTTTTCGAAGAAGACGGAAACACTCTCTTATCGCCTTGATCCGTTCATCGTGATCGGTGATGTGATAAAGGGGCCCCATGAACAACACTGCATCGCAGCTTGCGTCATCTCTCGGGACATTTCTTGCGTCACAGGCTTCTGCGGCGGCAAGCTCCAGACCGGGGTATTCATCTTTCAGAAGTCTGCTCATCTCGATGTTTCTTTCCGACAAGTCGAACAGGTGCACCTCATAGCCCAGTGACGTTAGCCACCAGGCGTACTCGCCGTACGCGCCTCCGATGTCATAGATGACTGAAGGCGGCTTCGGAAGCGTGCCAAGCAGGATCTCCTTCGTCCTTGCAAATTCTATCCGGCCGATGCCCGTGCGCAGCCGGTTAAACTCTGATCCGGCATCGTAAAATGCCGTAGCTGAACTGTCTATTGCTTTCATTTTGTTCTCCTTTCAAATCGTAAAAACACTGTCGATACTTTTCCTGGTGATCTTCATTGGACTGCTGCGTCATACCGATGCCTCCTTTCGCTTGAGAAATAAAAAACGGCCAGGAGCTCTGAGGCTTCTGACCGTTTGGACTTTGATTTTTGGGGATCTTAAGTGCGCGACAAACTAAGCCAGATGCCTTCCTTGGCAATGGCCTGCTGCTGAACCATCATTGATGTCCTAAATGATGTCCGCATCTTGTGCGTACCTCCCGTTTTGGTTTTCGAGATTGTACTACAACGCATGAAGATACGTCAAACAGTTTTTTGAGCGCGGCTTAACCCATGTATCCGCAGTCGGATTTGGCAGGACCGTCCATTCCGGACTCGTATTGTGCCCTGAACTCCATGTTGATCTCGCGTATCTCTTTCTTGCCGTCGATGTAGTCCTGGTACATCTCGACGAGGCCCGACATGCATCCGTCACACGAACCGCTGATATTCCCGATGGACTCGGCCACGATCTTCTCGCGCTCTTCTCTTGTTGTGTCTTTGATAAGTATGCTCATAGGGTAATTATAGCCTAATCAGCCTACGCCGCCACCATCTTTGATAAGGCAGACTGCTATCTGAGTGTTGGGATCGTAAGTAATCTCATACGTAAGGTAGCGCGCGCTGTCGGAGTCTAACAGCTTGAGCTCCGGATCAGGCCCTGTCCACGAACCCGTGTAAACGATGTTGCCTTCACCGTCAACGTCCTTCGTCCACAACTCATCGAAAGTTACCTCTTCCTGGTCGTGACCTCTTCTCTCATAGTTGATCCTTGTGAGCTGGTAGTCGAGGAAATTATGGAGCTGCTCTTCGTCTGCCTTGAAAACACACGTCGACTCAGTATGTCCGTAAGCATTGTCACCGACCTGGACGTTTATTGTAAATCCCTTGCTGAACCACTTCTTGGCCGCGTAGTTTTCCACATAATCGATCTGGGCTCCCTTACCGAGATCAAAGAGCGTGCATCCCTGCTGCTCGTAGAAGACGGCAAGTTCATAGAGGTATTCGTCATCCGCGTAGTAATCTGAAGTGACCGTTACGCTCTCGTTATATTCGTCGATCGCTCTGTCCTGGGCAGCGATCTGCTCGAGGACCTCTTCATCGCTCAGTACCTCATCCGGAATGACTCTTTCTTCTCTTCCCTGCTGCTCATAGTCGATCGCATCGATCGCGTCTTCAGGCACTTCTTTCGCGAAAAGCGCTCTTACTCCTGCAACTATGGTATTCCTCGCAGACGGGATGCAGAAAACTGTTCCCAGTGCGATCACGCCGGCTGCAGCGACCGCGAGGCCGGCCTTCCTGCCGCGACCCGAGATACGAGTACGCCAGACGGAACATGTCGTCCGCATACATATCAAATAAGCGCAACACGGCTTCATTTTCCATCGAGTGGTGTCCTTCCTTTCCTGAGATTTTTTGAGATCTCACCTATAAGACGAATGAGAGAGTGCTTTTTACACATTTTGCCGCTAAGTTTTTTCCACCGCTGATTATATTGCTTTTCCGGGGGTGATTTTGGGGAAAGGAGTAAGAAAGAAGGAGGCGGCGGGAGTAGAGGGGCGTGGGCGGCGTAGAAGTGGCGAGAGCGGGGCGTAAAAAGAGCCCGTGCGTGAATCGTGCTTAATTCAGGCACTTTTAGGCACGGATTTACGCTAGTTTGCGAAAAAATGCGTAAAACCGTGCGTAAAATAACAACTTTTACGCACGATTCACGCACTCCGGATACGGGGAAGTAGCACCTGCAGTATCTGCCGTCAAGGCACGGCAAGCCTTGCCTTCGGCAGCCTTGACCGCCGATACTATGCAGGCGCTTGCTTAGTGTTTAAGAGGTCGGAAGCCCGACCTCGCATCTTACGATGCCGGCTTGTTCATACAGATGTTGCCGTATATCGCGGCATTCAGCTTGGCAGAAAGATGGCGCGGATCGAATGACGTGTCATCGTTGCTGGTGGTAAAGATCACATCGAGATCCTGGACCAACCCGGCATTTACAAAGTTGCTGAACTTGATCTTGCTTGTTTTGTAGTAATCCGAATAGTCACTCATGCCGAAGTGTTCGTGAAATTTGCAGTTGTCAATTTCTTCAAAGTACGGCACAAAATCAGGATATGTCGCCTTGGCCATGCCCTTAAGGAATACTTTGGGTTCGTACTTAAACGGGATGCCGGATTCAGTATAAAAGATCGCTATCTCGCGCTCGGCAGCTGAACGGTACTTGATACCGTTAAATTCGTAGTTATCGGGCTTAGGGTAGCTGGTGTTGGCATCGTTTTCGAGGCTGTCAAAATACGCCTTGTTCATGAAGACAGGCTTGTTTGTGTCAACGTAGACTATACGGTTGGCCGGGTGCGGCTCACAATCCTTGGGCGGGTCGCTTTTGAAGTTGCTGTCCCAGATGGCTTGGTAGACGTTAAGTTCGCGCGTGAGGGTGTCGCGGGTTTTCATTACCTCGTAATAGTATTTACCCTTTTCGGTAGAGAGATTATACCTATGGTTGTTAACTATTATTTTCATTGGGTCATAATCTGCTTTGGAGTATTTCTGCAGCATAACAACGGGCAACGTATTGAGCTGCTGCCGAATGTAGTTGATTTTGAGAGCCAGGTACTCCCTCGGGATGTAAGTGTTGAACAATTCCATACCCTGATTATAAAGCCTGCCTTTGTCGGTTTTTCACGACAAAACTCGACAAAATCGACAAGCGCACCCTGTAAGAGAGCAGAGCTTGGTGAAGATACAAAAAGCCGCCTCACGAGGAGGCGGCAGGTATGTTTAACAGTGTTACAGTCCTTATTTTATGAGACCTTTTTGCTGAGGGCGGTCACTTCGGCGGTGCGGTTCAGAGGCTCGGGGTTGGTGGCAAAAGAGCTGACGAATCCGGTGCTTCTGATCTTTACGAAGTATCTGACGAGGGCGAAGAATCCGCTGATGAACCAGGTCAGGCCGGCGGAGATCCAGATGCCCCAGACACCGATGAAGGGGAACAGCGCGAGGAGGAGCGGGAAGCCGATCCTGCCGATAACTTCGACGATGCCGTTGGTCAGGGAGAAGCCTGCATCACCGATGCCGTTGAGGACGCCGCGGCAGACATAGATCGTGCCGAGGGCTAAGTAGAAGACGCTCGTGATGCGGAGGGCGCTTGCGCCGAGAGCAATGATCTCGGGGTCTTCGACGAAGAGCTTCATTACGGTCTCACCGCCGATCTGGGCGAGCGGGAGAACGACAAGGGAGAAGATCGCCATGATCATCATGCCCTTCTTGAAGCCTTCTTTGATGCGCTTGTAGTTGCGGGCTCCGAGATTCTGGCCGGCGTGGGTGGACAACGCCATGCTGAGCGAGCCGTAAGGCTGCTGGACGATCTGCTCGATCCTGCCGACCGCGGTGAATGCAGCGACGGTCATGGAGCCGAAGCCGTTAACGTAACGCTGGAGAGCAATGCATGAGACTGCGATGAGCGACATCTGGAGAGCGAGCATCGATCCCATTCTCGTACACTCCTTGACGATCTTGAAGTCGGGGCGCAGGAAGCTCTTGTTGATCTTGAAATAATCGTTCTTGAAGTAAGCGAAAACCAGGCAGCCGATGCCCGAGACGAACTGTGCGATGAGCGTTGCGACTGCCGCGCCGAATACGCCCCATCCGAAAACATTTACGAACAGAAGATCCAGTCCGATGTTGATGACGCATGAGACAAGTAAAAATGCGAGCGGCGTAACGGAGTCGCCGAGGGCGCGGAGCATTGCAGCGCCGTAGTTATAAAGACCGATGAAAGGAATGCCAAGGCACATTATTCTCAGATACTGTGTCGAGAGCTCGATGATGTTCTCCGGTGTGTCGAGAAGTCTTAAGACGGGCGCTGAAAGAGCGAAGCCCAGAATGGCCATGAAGACAGATGCGACGAGCATCATGTAGGCGCTGTTGACGATGACTTTCTTGACCCTTTGTTCATCCTTGGCACCGAAATACTTGGAAGCGGTGATGCCGCCGCCGTTGGCGACGCCAATGCAGAATGAGAAGAACAGAAAAGAAAGTGATCCGGTAGAACCGACTGCAGCCAGGGCGTCAGCACCGACAACACGGCCTACGATCGCGGAATCGGCAAGGTTGTACAATTGTTGGAATATATTGCCAACGAGCATGGGCACTGAAAACTCCAGAAGGAGCTTAGTCGTATTTCCCTTTGTCATGTCGCGAACAAGCGTACTCACGATTACTTCGGATCCTTTCTTTTTAATCGCCACAAACATTAGCATTTCGCATCGGAAGCGACAATGAACTTTAATACACTTAAATTGATATATTGTTCACTCCGACCTTTACAAAGTAAGAAAAGTAGTAGAAACTTGTATAAAAATGTTGCATTTTTGTGCAGTCTTTTTGAGGAGGCCCCGGCGGTGATCGATGTTTTATATTCAGGCTACAGCTATCAGCACGATCCCGGATTTGTTTACGATACGGATATGGGAAAGATCGGCTTTGAGAGTTATCAGATGCTGTTTATACATACGCCGGCGCTTTTCTGGGTGGAAAACGAACTCCGCTACTACCCTGCCAAGTCAGTAATACTCTTCACTCCGGGACACCGGAAATACTACAGCTCTCTGCCCGGTGAGCCGTATAAGAACGATTGGATCAGATTCGATACTGATGAGGAATTCATCGATGGCTTCCCTGTTACCAATGTGCCGTTCTCGCCGCAGGATCCGGACTTCGTGCATAATCTTTTCAAGCTGATAGCGTGGGAGAGCAATGCCAAAAAGGAGAAAGATAATCCGGAGATGCTCTGTCTGTTCAAGGTGCTTTTCGCGAAATTGTCTGACGAGAACATCGACCTGATCAACAGGCCGTACCATCACGAACTCCTCGCGATAAGACGTGAGATGATGCTGCATCCGGAGCTCGAATGGACCGTGGAATCAATGCTCGAGCGCATCAATCTTGGCAGAACGAGATTCCAGACGCTGTACAAGGAGACCTTCGGGATCAGTCCCATCGATGACGTGATCAACGCGAGGATCAGGCTTGCAAAAGACAGACTCAAATACACTTCGAGATCCATCTCGGAAATAGCGGAAATGTGCGGTTACAAGAGCACAGAGCATTTCTGCCGGCAGTTTGCGAAGATCACTGGCATGACACCCGGCAGATTCAGACGCGGCTGATCAGAATGAATAAGGCCGCCCCCCGTGAGGAGACGGCCCTTAAATCTTAAGTTTATAACGGCTTATGCTCTCAGCGTGATGCCGTACTTCTCCTCGAGGTTCGTGAGGATGGAAGCAACGAAGCCGTCGATGATTTCGGGCTTGAACTCCTCGTCCTTCGGAGTGAAGACGACGCTGAATGCAAGGCTCTTTTTATTCTCGCCGAGCTGTGCGCCTTCGTAGATATCGAAAAGCTCGATCTTCGTGATGTAGTCACAGGATGCTTCGATCTCTTTCTCGACTGTTGCGCAGGTAACGGACTTGTCCATGACGAAGCAGAAGTCGCGCTTCTCTTCCAAATACTTCGGAAGCGGTGTGAACTTTCTGTCCTTGCCGTAGTACTTGCTTAAAGTACGGAGGTCGATCTCTGCAACGTATGCGGGAACTCTCATGTCGAGCTCATCGCAGATTTCATAGAGGACCTGGCCCAGGTAGCCTACGCACTCGCCGTTGCAGATGACCTTTGCTGTTCTGCCCGGGTGGAGGAATGTCTTGGAATCCTTCTCGTAATCGAACTTAACGTCCAGCGCGGAAGCGATAACATCGACAAGACCCTTAAGTGAGTAGAAATCCTCGTCCTCACCGAAGACACCGATGCAGATGGTCTCGCGCTCGTCAGGGTATTCCGTAAGAGGCAGGCTCTTGGGAAGGAACTTGTTGCCCATCTCGTAGATGCGGCCTGAGAGGATAGCGTTCTTCTGATTCCTTGCCATTGCCTTGATCATCTGGGGCGCTAACGTCGTGCGCATCAGGGACAGATCGATGTTGATCGGGTTTACAAGCTGGATCGCGAATCTCTCGGGTGCATCCTCAGGCAGACGAAGAAGATCGAAGTCTGCAGGTGAGAAGAATGAATAGTGCACACCTTCGGAAGCGCCTGCTGCGCAGAGCGCGTTCTTGATCTTGAGCTCTGAACGCTGCTTCAGATTGTATCCGCCGGATGTGACCTTTGCAGTCGGGATGAATGTAGGCGTGATGTGATCGTAGCCGTACATACGGATGACTTCTTCAGCGACATCCTGATAGGACTCCATATCTACACGGTAACCCGGGATATAGATCGTAAGCTCATCGCCGTTAAGCTCGGGCGCGAAGTTGAGGCCTGTCAGAATGCGGACGATATCCTCATCAGGCACCGTGATTCCGAGAACGCCGTTAACTCTTGCAACGCTTACGGTAAGCTTTCTGGGCTCGATCGAGTTGCCGGTGTTAACATCGAAAGATGTTTTCGATACCTTGCCGCAGCCGAGCTCTTCGATAAGGTGCAGAGCTCTCTTCATTGCCATGACAGTCGTATACTCATCGACGCCCTTGGAAAATCTCATCGAGGAATCGGATACCTGCCCCAGAGCCTTTGAGCTCTTACGGATATTGTCGTGAGCGAACTTTGCAGCTTCGAACATGACTGCAGAAGTCGAATCCAGGATCTCTGAGTTAAGGCCTCCCATGATGCCTGCAAGAGCAACGGGCTTAACGCCGTCGCAGATGACGAGGTTATCTTTTGTAAGAGCGAATTCCTTCTCGTCCAAAGTAACGATCTTCTCACCATCTTCAGCGCGGCGGACATGGATCTCACCGCCTTCGAGGTAAGAATAATCGAAAGCGTGCATCGGCTGGCCGAGCTCGTAAAGAACGTAGTTTGTGATGTCTACAACATTGGAGATCGCAGAGCATCCGACGAGAGCCAGACGGCGCTTCATCCAGGCAGGTGACTCACCGATAGTAACATCAGAAACATAATGACCGATGTATCTCGGGCAGAGATCGGGAGCTGATACACGGATGTTGAAATCGATCGCAACATCACTCTCCGTGTAGTCCAGAGCGGGCTCCTTAATATCCTTGCCGAGAACTGCAGCTACCTCACGGGCGATACCGAAGATCGACTGGCAGTCAGGTCTGTTTGCCGTGATGGAAACGTCGAAAATATAATCGTCCAGACCCAGGATAGGCTTAACATCTGCGCCCGGTACTGAATCTGCGGGAAGCACGAGAAGTCCGTTATATCCTGCGCCCGGGAACATGTCCTCGGTAACGCCGAGCTCAACACCGGAGCAGAGCATACCGAATGAGTCATAGCCTCTGAGCTTGCCCTGGCCGATCGTCATGAGGCCTTCTACCGTTACATGGTCTTTAGCCGTAGCGTAGACCTGCGCGCCGATCAAGGCCAGAGGATACTTGCCGCCTGCTTCAACGTTATCAGCACCGCAGCAGATCTGGAGCACGCCGTTCTCACCTGCATCGACTGTGCAGAGGTGAAGGTGCGTACCTTCGATAGCCTCACAAGTCTTGACTTCACCGACAACGACCTTGCTGATGTCCTTGCCTACCTGATATTTTTCTTCTACTTCGAAGCCGCAGCTGAAGAGCTTGTTTTCGAGCTCATCAGGTGTGACATCAATATCCACATAATCTTTAAGCCAACTTAAAGGTACTAACATTTTTACTTGCCTCCTTTTCGCTTAGTCATCGATCTGTTCAAGTACTCTGAGATCAGACTCAAACAGGAGCTTGATGTTGTTGATGCCGTACTTGAGCATGGCAATACGATCGATACCGATACCGAACGCCAGACCGCTGTACTTGTCACTGTCGATGCCGCAGCCTTCAAGGACTTTCTTGTTTACTACGCCTGCGCCGAGGACTTCGATCCAGCCTGTTCCCTTGCAGAGCTTGCAGCCCTTGCCGCCGCACTGGAAGCATGATACGTCGACTTCGACGGAAGGCTCCGTGAACGGGAAGTATGAAGGTCTCAAGCGTGTTCTTGTCTCTTCGCCGAAGATCTTCTTAACGAATACGTCGAGCATGCCCTGGAGGTCGCAGAGTGTGATGCCTTCATCTACAACGAGTCCTTCCATCTGGGAGAACATCGGAGAGTGAGTAGCATCGTCATCCGAACGGAAAACCTTACCGGGTGAGATGATCTTTATAGGCGGCTGCTGGGATTCCATAACGTGGACCTGGCCTGCCGAGGTCTGTGTCCTCAGAAGGAACTCAGGGCTTAAATAAAAAGTATCCTGCATGTCGCGCGAAGGGTGATCCTTCGGAATGTTCAAAGCCGTGAAATTATAGTGATCAGTCTCGATCTCGTTGCCCTCGTAAACAGAGAAACCCATTGAACCGAAGATATCAACGATCTGGTTTCTGACCTGTGTATTCGGATGGAGATAGCCCTTCTTGAGCTTCTTTGAAGGCAGCGTTACATCGATAGCCTCAGCCTCGTATCTGGCCTTCTGCTCCTCAGCCTTGAGCTTGCTGTCCAAAGCGTCGAACTGCTCTGTGGCCCAGCCTCTGATCTCGTTGACCATCTTGCCGTACTCGGCCTTCTGCTCCTTCGGGATCTTGCCCATCTCCTTCATGAGAGAACCGATCATGCCTTCCTTGGAGTCCATGACACTCTTCTTATACTCGAAAACTGCCTTGGAGCTTGTAAGACCTGTAAGATCGCTCTCGATCCGGCTCTTGATCTCTGATAACTTTGCGCTTAATTCACTAAGTTCAGCCATGTTTTCCTCCTTGTTCTTCGTCGCCTCTTGCAATAAAAAATCCCGCGGCAACTTGTCATTGCCACGGGACGAATTCGCAATTATCTGCACCTTCGCGGTACCACCCATGTTCGGAAAACCATTATAGCTTTCCGCACTTAAATCGCGCTGTTTTGCCGCGCACCGCATCTGCTTAATCAGCGTGAATAAACGCCGTTTCCGACAGAAGCTCCGGTGTTGAAATTCATCCTGATGCCCTTCGGATCGTGCTTTCAGCCCAAGACACGACTCTCTTTCCCGGAAGCAAAAAGACTACTTACGCACCTTCATTGCAGGACTTATTTATAATATGGACCCGGCGAAAAGTCAAGCAAGATGACTTGTCAGTTCTGACCAAACTCTTACTCCCGGTTGTGTCATCCGCATGCCGGGTACTTCCGGATTAGTGAAAATTAGACAATTAATTTACAAAATATCAAATAGTGTTTATTTATTACCGGGCGCGTATTATTATATGTCTTGGAGTGTTCCCTCTTAGGGGACTTAGGTATCTTTTGAAAAAGCACGGGGTTTATCTATGAAAAAGAAAAGTGTTTGGGGAGCATTGCTCTCACTCGTTGTAACTGTAGCCGTTCTTACCGTCTTCGGAGGTATTGCAGTATCAGCAGATGTTACGATTGTTTCTCAGGGTAACTGCGGTGCAAACGGCGATAACGTTACCTACAAGCTTTATAGTGACGGCTTGCTGGAGATCACCGGTACCGGAGCTATGATGGATGATACCAGCTGGGGAGGCAGTATGCCATGGTGTGCTGATAGAGAAGGCATCACGTCAGTAACCATATCAGAAGGTGTCACCTATATAGGCGATTTCGCATTTTATAACTGCCGGTATCTTGTCACAGCATCTATACCTTCCTCTGTCACAAATATCGGTGATTACGCATTCTATCAATGCTACGAACTGACTACAGCAAATCTCTCTGATAACGTTACGGTTATTGGTGAGCGTGCGTTTTATTGGGATCAGAAGTTGTCTTTCCCGAACTTCCCCCATTACGTCACAACGATTGGAGACTATGCTTTCTATTACTGCCAAGGCATGAAAACACTAATTATTCCTGATACCGTTACAAGCATCGGAAACGGCGCTTTTTGTCTATGTGACCAACTGGAAATAGTATCTTTCCCTGACAGCGATAATCTGCAGTTCACAACTATACCTAACACGTGCTTCAGTTCCTGCTATGCCCTTAATCTTGTTGCTATTCCCGAAGGTATTACAACTATCGGAGACGGCGCTTTCGGCGGTTGTACATCTATAACAACCCTTGCTCTTCCGGACAGTGTCAACAAACTCGGTGTAGCAACCTTCTCAGGATCAGGCCTTACAACATTTACAATTCCTGATGGCGTAGAAGAGATTCCTGAACAGTGTTTTAACAGCTGCCACTCTCTTGAAACGATTGACATTCCCGATTCAGTAAATGCCTTTGGACATGAGTCATTCCGTGATTGTGAGAACCTCAAATCGGTAGTTATCCCCAACGGCACAAAAACTATATCCAGCTGGGCTTTCTGCAATTGTTTAAGTCTTGAATCGGTAACTCTTCCGGATACTTTGGAAACTATCGAACAAAGCGCATTCTGGGATTGCGAGAGCCTTAAACAAATTGATTTCCCTGCAAGCTTAAAGACTATTGAACATATGGCTTTTGGATTGCCTAGCTACAGTACGGAAATAGTTGGTGGACTTGAGTCAATAGTCCTTCCGGAAGGCCTTACAAGAATCGAGGGCGGTGACGGTTACGGAGCTTTCCAAAACACTCAGATCACAAGTATTACTATCCCGGGATCCTTAGAAAAGGTAGAAGAAAATGCATTCAATGCTAACCGACAGCTTCAATCCGTAACTTTCAGCGAGGGTGTTAAGGTCATAGAAGGATGTGCATTTGAATACTGCACAAAAATCAAGACCGTAGTAATCCCCAGCACAGTTACCGAAGTAGGCTTCCGAGCATTGGGTCAGGGACAAAGCATGACTGATATCTACTGCTATGCTGATCCGGAAAATCTGATATTCAATACATACAGTGGAAATTTTAATTCCAATACCAAGTTCCATGTTCCTGCAGAATATCTCGATAAATATCTGGAGAAATTCCCGGCACTTGCAGACAATCTGGTCGGTGACGCTTCAGGCAATATCGCTGTCGGCAGCAGCACACACCTTTGCGGTTATACGTTGAGCATGGACGGTAACATCGGTGTCAACTTCTACATGACACTCGGTGATGACATTCTTAATAATGCTTCTACTGCTTACATGCAGTTCACGGTCAACGGCAAGACCCAGAAGGTCAAGGTCAGCGATGCTAAGAGAGACGGAGTTTATTACGTCTTCCGCTGCGATACTGTTGCTAAGGAAATGACTGATACCATCTCTGCACAGATGTTTATCTCAGACGGCAATGCGGACGGTGATGCTTACACATACTCTGTCAGAGATTACGCAGTCTATATCCTTAACCACCAGAACGACTTTGGCGCTAAGACAGTTGCTGTCGTAAAGGCTATGCTGAACTACGGCGCAAGCGCTCAGAAGTTCTTCGGCTACAAGTTAGATAATCTTGCTAACTCCGTTCTGTCCGATAACGATAGAAAGATCCCTTATGTTGATCCTACTGCTATGGTATTCACCTCTTCCGCAAAGGTAGTCAATGCAGATATCAAGCTTGAAAAGGTAAGCCTCTCTCTTAAGTCAGAGATCACGATGAAGCTCTACTTCTCAGGCGATACATCAGGCGTTGATTTCTATGTAGGACCTACCAAGCTCAAGGTTTCAAAATCAGGCAGCTACACTGTAGTAACGATCACCGGCATCTACGCTCAGAATATCGGAACAGGTGTTAATGTTGACGCATATGCAGGCAGTACTTACCTCGGAAGCGCCAGATGCGCACCTATGAGATACTGCCAGCTTGCACTTACTTCAAACGATGCAGCTGTAACTCCTGAGCTGAAAGAAGTTGTAAGCGCTCTGTACTATTACAGCCAGGCTCTGATACAATATGCTGGTTAATGGAGGAAATAGAAATGGAAAAAGAAAAATACGAGATACTTGAGATCAGCATCGTCAAATTCGAGAACATCGACATTATCACTGACAGTGACGGTCTGCCCCCTTTAGGCGACGGCAATAACTGATTCTGCTGAAAACCAAACTACTAAAGGAACTGTCTTTATGGCAGTTCCTTTTTATTTGATGCCTTTTATCAAATGTTATAATGTCTCTGAAAAAGGAGATGTCCTATGGCAAAAGTCTTAGTCGGAATGTCCGGCGGCGTTGACAGCGCGGTTACCGCATATCTTCTTCAGCAGGAAGGCCACGAAGTGACCGGTGTTACGCTGCGCACCTGGCAGGAAGAAGACGGCGGCGACAGCAGGTGCTGTGAGATCGATGAGGCCAGAAGGACATGCGAGGTCTTAGGTATCAAGTACCACCCGCATAACTGCCTGTCACTTTTCGACAACTGCGTTGTAAAGCCTTTTGTCGAAGACTATCTCAAGGGCCTTACACCCAATCCCTGCATCGAATGCAACCGCTATGTTAAGTGGGCGAAGATGTTAGAGCTCGCGCAGGTCTTCGGCGCCAAATACATAGCGACCGGACACTACGCTTCGATAGTCGCTCTTCCCAATGGAAGATTCACCGTTCGCAAGTCCCCTCACGCAAATAAAGACCAGTCCTACATGATCTACAAGCTTACCCAGGAGCAGCTCCAACACACGCTGATGCCTCTGGGCGGATATACCAAGGATGAAGTAAGAGCGATTGCCGAAAAGGCCGGTATCCCCTGCGCACACAAGGACGATTCGCAGGAGATCTGCTTCGTAACTGACGGAAGATATACTGACTTTATAAGAGACCATTCAGATAAGCCCGTTCCCGAGGAGGGCGAATTTGTTGATGAGGACGGCAATGTTTTGGGAATCCACAAAGGCATCTACCAGTATACTGTAGGACAGCGCAAGGGCCTCGGGATCGCATTGGGCTACCCTGCTTACGTTACAAAGATCCTTGCTGAAGAGAATAAAGTTGTGCTCGGAAGTCTCGAAGCGCTGCGGTCTAAGACGGTCATTTGCAGAGACGTTAACTTCATGAGCATAGAAGATATTAAAGACGGCGAGAAGATCAATTGCTTCGCCAAGACAAGATATCATCAGACCGAGCGTCCTGCGGTCGTCGAGAGGCTCGACCCGGAGCATATAAAGATCACCGCAAGTGAACCGTTCCCCGGCGTATCACCCGGACAGTCAGCCGTATTCTACGATGAAGACGGATGTATCATTGGCGGCGGGATAATAGAGAGATCCTTGTAAGATCAAATTTTCGAACTGATAAAAATGCGAGAACGGGCACCTCAGATGAGAGGATACCCGTCCAACGCACATCCCAAGGATACCTCTAGCGAGGCCTTGAGTCCGTACGGATCCCCGCATAAAGAATCACCAAAAGCATGCGGGGTTCCGGAACGGTTACTTCTTAATGTCAGCTCTCCATGTGGCAGGCTTGAACTCCTGTACGAGCGGAAGGAGACGCTGATCTACGTCGATCTTGAAGACGGAGTTAAAGTTGTTTGTTGCGATCATCTGACCTGCGAAGCCTACGATAACTACGAGCTCCTGATCTGTAAAGTGCTTCTTAAGTTCTGCGAAAAGTTCATCGGATACTGATGTGGGATCCTTAACGATGGACTCTGCAAGTGTAGTAAGAAGTGTTTCCTTCTCATCGTAAACGAGGTTGGCGGGATCTAAGCCCAGGCCCTTAACGTCGCTGATGAAGAAAAGGGAGCACAACTGGCAGGAATTAGTTGTGGAGATCTTATGTGCATAAAGGATCGCATCCTTCTCACCGATTACCTCAACCAATCTGTTCCAGGATGTGTACCATGCCATATAAGCATCGTATGTTGCTGCGTCATTGAGAAGGCCTTTCTTCATGTTCGTAACTGCGTTTCTGCCTGCAAGCTCGTCGTAACGTACCTTCTCTGCGCCTGTTGCCTCTGACTGTTCTACCAGTTTAATTCGTGCCATGTTGTGTTTCTCCTTTTTCTGTGCGTTTAATTTTTGTTTTTTAAAGTGCGATCTTTAGTATGTCTATGATCTTTTTGCTGTCGAGCGGAACGTAGTGGCCAACATTGCCGCCGGCCGTAGCGCGCTCTGCCATTGTCTTAAAGTCCTTGTCTGTTATGCCGAGTTCGCTTAATCTCGTCTTAAGTCCCAGGCTCTTGAAGAACTCCTCGAGTTCTTCAGATAGAAGAAACGCTCTTTCTTTCTCACTAAAATCGTAAGCGTCTTTGCCATAGACTCTTGAAGCTAACTGAGCCAGCCTCCAGGGCTTTTCTTCCGCCATGTACTTCGTCCATGCGACGAAAACAATGGCCATTCCTTCACCGTGTGTGATGTTGTATTGTGCGGAAAGCTCGTGCTCGATACGGTGCGATCCCCAGTCTGCCCTTCTGCCGGCATCGAGGAAATTATTGTGCGCTACTGATGCGAGCCACTGTATCTCCGCTCTGGCGTTGATGTTCTTCGGATCTTCAATAAGCCTTCTTGCGTTGACCTGAAGAGCCCTTATGGCTCCTTCGATGAGATAGTCTGTAGTGTCAGAATTTTTCTCATCTGAGAAGTATCTTTCGAGAAGGTGCGATAAGACATCCGCGATACCGACGTAAGTTTGGTATTCGGGAAGGTTTACTGTGTACCGCGGATTCATTATCGCGAATCTCGGAATGATGCGGTCGTCTTCAAAGCCTTTTTTCCACTCTCCATATGAGAGGATGGCGGCATTAGAGGTCTCAGATCCTGAAGAAGCCGTGGTGGCGATAACGCCGATTCCTAATACCTTTTCCGGTACGGCGCCATTTGAGAAAAAGTCCCAGACGTCACCTTCGTAAGGTATTCCGATTGCTATTGCCTTGGCTGTGTCGATGGAGCTTCCTCCGCCTACTGCCAGGACAAAATCAACTTCGTCTTTCTTACCCTGTTCTACGAGCTTTCTTACGAGCTCGATCGACGGATTCGGCACTACTTCCCTGCTCTCGGAAAACTTTATATCCAGTTCTTTTACAGCGTCCCTGATAACGTCGTAAATGCCGAGTGTCTCTACAAAATCTCCGCTGGTTACTAATAGGAGTGACTTTACGTTGTTTTGCTTAAGGAGTTCTGCGAGACTCTTCTCGCTTCCTTCACCGAATACGATCTTCGCAGGGTTGTAGTACTCAAATCCGATCATGGGTTATTGCTCCTTATCCGAAAAGGGGAACTACTGCTCCGTCGTAAGTAGCGTTGATGTATGCTGCTACTTCAGGTCCCTGGAGTACTTCAACGAGCTTTGCGATAGCGGGATCGTTTGCCTTGTCTGCAGAAGTAGCGATGATGTTGCCGTATGTCTGAGCTGCGAGACCGTCGTTAGCCTCAACTGCGAGTGCCTGGCTTACGTGGAGGCCGCCCTCGATTGCGTAGTTGCCGTTGATGACTGCGATTTCAACGTCAGGAAGTGCTGCAACGAGCTGCTCGGGTGCGAGTTCCTTGAACTGGATGTTCTTGGGGTTGTCGATGATATCTTCTACGGTAGCTGTGATGCCTGCGCCGTCCTTAAGTTTGATGATGCCTTCCTGCTCAAGGAGAAGGAGTGCTCTTGCTTCGTTTGTTACGTTATTAGGAACTGCTACGATAGCGCCTTCGGGAAGCTGGCTAAGGTCTGTTGTCTTGCCTGCGTAAACGCCAAAGGGTTCATAATGTACTGCGCCAACGGATACGAGGTCGGAATTGTTTTCCTTATTGAACTGGTCAAGGTAAGGAACGTGCTGGAAATAGTTTGCGTCAAGGCTTCCCTCGATTACGCCTGTGTTAGGTGTGATGGAATCTTCGAGAACTACGATCTCCAATGTGATTCCCTGCTCTGCGAGGATCGGCTTTGCAACTTCGAGGATCTCAGAGTGAGGTGTTACGTTAGCGCCTACCTTGATCGTTACGTTAGCCTGTACGTCAGCCTGTGCTTCTGTTTGTGTATCGCTGCCTACGCCTGTATCAGCTGCCTTTGTGGGGTCTGCCTTTCCGCATGCTGCGAATGAACCGATTAAAGTGAATGTGAGTACTGAAGCGATTGCTTTCTTAAATGTGTTTTTCATAATATTTTTCTCCTTTGAATGTGTTTGGTTTTAAGTTTTGTTTCCTTGTTCAGGGCCAAGAAAAATGCCCGGGGGTCAGATTTAACTCCCGGGCACATGGCATGTCATTTCAGCGCATCAAAGCTTTAACATCGTCTCGCAAGGCGTGAACTATCAGAGCTCATCGCCGTGGCCATCTTGTGTGCCCGGGAGCTAAGCATTCGACAACACATCATGCTGTTTACTGTGTTCTTGATAGAGTTATACATTTTTCACGCCTCCTTTCGAGTTGATGGTGAAAGTATATCGGTACTTACCTACTATGTCAATAGGTAATTTGATATTTTTTCGAAAATCTTAAAATGCCTGATTTCATTGGGTTTGAGGGTTGTTTAAGGCCTTTTGCAAAGCGAAAATTAAGCAGATCGTCTTCAGATCAGAGCTGCGAATACTCCATAAAGAGCATATTCATCTGCTTCTCATCGTGAATATAAGTATGCTCGTGGACAGTGCCTTCATATACCAGCTGACCGTCCCTATATACCAGAAGTCTGTTAAGCGGGACTTCCTCCCACGCGCCGTCATCTAACGGCCTGGTAGCGAAGAAGACAGAGCCGTCATTATTCTTGCGGTACAAAGTACCGGCTTCATTCTTATGAACGTAGAGATCCTCTCCGTCAAATATAAGAAGATTCAGCTTGTTCTTATCAGAAAGCTTTACAGTTACCGAATCCATGATCTTGAAGCGCTCAGCCTCGTCCCTGATCCCCTTGTTCTGATCAAGGATATAAAGCAGTATCCGCTCGCTGTCGGTAGATCCGCTCTGGATATCCTTATAAGGAAGGAGTTCATCAGACTCAAATATTGTTCCGTTGTGGGCTAATACCCATTCGCGCCAATTGGGATCGTGCGCAATGAACGGATGTGTGTTCTTGTGCTCGACGTAGCCGATGGTGGCCTTACGGATATGCGCGATGATCCCGCGGCATGAGACGCCGGAAGATAAGATCTTGGCGATCTTCGCACTTCTGGTCGAATCTACAGGCTCTTTATCGATGGTGATCCTGCCTTTATCATTCCATGTGGCGATGCCCCAGCCATGCGGGTTGTATTCGCCGTGCCTGAAAAACGCTTTAAGTTCACGGGTAACATCAATTGTCCTGTCGGATGATACTCCGAACATCTCACACATTATTCAGATACTCCCGTTCTTTTTCATCAAGAGAATTGCCTGCCAGTTCCAGGAGATAGTTATACCACTCGCGGGCCGTCCGGTCACCATAGATCTTTGCATCTAATCCGGATACGATTACCGCGTCGACCGCATCCTCTATCTGTTCGATAGAGTTAATATCTTTAAGTTCAGTCTCCAGAATGGAGAGGTTTTCATCCGAATAGATCAGACCTTTTATAAGGGCGACATAGCTAAGCGCGCGTCCGAGAGGAACGCTGTCTGCCACTCTGATCTCGATGTATTTCTTGATGCGGAAATGGAAGAATCCCATAGAGATAAAATGCTCTATCAGAAGCTTTTTGCGGGATTCCGGGATATTCCTGCCGATAGTTCCGGCGTTAATAAGATCTTGGGCTGTTAAGTCACCGACATAAGATGTCTCGCCTTCATCGGTAAGAAGGATCAAAGGAGTATTGGATATTACGTCAGCGATCTTATCATAACCGAAATCCTCATCGAATGAATGCGGATAAAAACCTGTTCTCGAAGGATCGAGATCGCTCCATTCCTGTATCCTCAGAAGGTGTGTCTTATTAGATCCCTTCTCAATGACGGAGTCTTCGTAAGTCTTGTTCTCGAGCGCGATCATGAGGATAGGAGAAATCTTCTGCAGTACAATGAGCTTGCGCACAAGGTCGCTCTCCGAACTGTAATCGACTGATATCTGAACCGATGAAGATGCCCTCATCATGTACTTGCCGTATTT
>JAEFBB010000070.1 GCA_016292215.1 Saccharofermentans sp.
CGGACGGCTCTAAACATATAAGCAACATGAAGTTTTATTTGTTATAATCAGTTCCTAAAGAATAATAATTATAGGGGGATATTATGTCTGAACTCCATGATATTGCCAAGGCTGCAAGAGAAGCTTCGTACATCATGGCTTCTTTGGGGAGCGATGTTAAGAATAAGGCGCTCGCAAATGTAGCTTCCTGTCTTAAGGATTCGAAAGATGAGATTTTCGCTGCCAACAAGATCGATCTTGAAGAAGCAGAGAAGGCGAACCTTGAGACTCCTCTTATCAAGAGACTTAAGTTCAATGATGATAAGCTTAATGACGTGGTCTCCGGTATCGAGAGCCTGATCGAACTTACTGATCCTGTAGGCAAGGTTACATTAAGGACCACATTGGATGACGGACTTGAGCTCACGAGAGTTACATGTCCTATCGGTGTTATCGGCGTTATATTCGAGAGCAGGCCTGACGCACTAGTCCAGATCGCATCCCTGTGCATTAAGAGCGGCAATGCTGTTTTCCTTAAGGGTGGTTCTGAGGCTATCAATACGAATAAGGCTTTAGCTTCCGTTATAAGCAAGGCAGGCATCGAAGCAGGTCTTCCTGAGGGCTGGCTCAATCTCCTGACGCTCCGTTCTGAGATCGCCGATATGCTTAAGCTCGACGAATATATCGATCTCATAATTCCGAGAGGCTCCAACGCTTTTGTACAGTACATCATGCAGAACACGAATATCGCTGTTCTCGGCCACGCTGACGGTGTGTGCCACACATATATCGATGTAGATGCCGACCCTTCAACTGCTCTGAAGGTTGCGATCGACGCCAAAACTCAGTATGTATCTGTCTGCAACGCTACAGAGACATTCCTTGTAAATGAGGAACTTAAGGAGACATTCCTTCCCAAGTTCATAAAGGCATTGCAGGATGCAGGCGTTGAAGTATTCGGTGATGACTATGTCTCTGAAAAGTTTGGCGTCGAAAAGGCCGAGGAATGGCATCACGAATATCTTGCAATGAAGTGTTCCGTCAAGATCGTTAAGGATTTGGACGAAGCGATCGCACATATCAATCACTACGGTTCCGGCCACACAGACGCGATAATTACAGAGAACAAGGCTTCTGCCGAGCGCTTCATGACCATGGTAGATTCAGGAAGTGTTCTGGTAAACTGCTCTACTAGATTTGCGGACGGCTTCCGTTACGGATTCGGTGCCGAAGTCGGTATCGCAACATCCAAGATCCACGCAAGAGGCCCTGTAGGCCTTGAAGGACTCGTATCCTATAAGTACCGCCTCGTAGGCAACGGCGACATCGTAGGACCTTACTGCGACGGTTCAAAGAAGTTCAAGCACATCCATCACGAGATTTAATTAAGAAAAGAGGCAATAGATATGGTAGTTTCAATCGCATCAGATCATGCAGGTTATGAATTAAGACAGAAGGTAAGAAAGTACCTTGAGGAGAAGGGCTTTGAAGTTCTTGACGGCGGCGCTCCGAACGGAACGGATTCCTACTCTTACGTTGATGCAGGCATTAAGGTTGCAGAAGACGTATCAAGCGGCAAGGCTGAAAGAGGTATTGCCATCTGCGGTACAGGTATCGGAATCTCTCTTGTCTGCAACAAGTACAAGGGAATCAGATGCGCTCTCTGCACCAACGAGTTCATGGCTAAGATGTGCAGACAGCATAATGATGCACAGATCCTCGCGTTCGGTGAGCGTGTAGTCGGCCTGGGCGTAGCTCTCGGCATGATCGACGCTTTCTTCGAAGAAGAATTCGCAGGCGGACGTCATGCAACACGCGTAAACGGTATCAAAGAGATCGAGGAGAAGCATTTTAAGTAAGTTTTTGATAACGTTTTTTGACTATGCGGCATAGTCGATTTTAAGTTCAGATTTGATATTTGTTAAAGGCTCCGGGTTTACCGGGGCCTTTATTTTTCGAAAGAATGCCTAAAACAATGGATTTTGGGCAGATCAGGCCGAAATGCTAAAAATCAAATCATATCTAAAAGGTATTATTATGCTCAAATTATTCGTATTTTATTTGTTGCGGGCTTAACGATACAATTGCACTTGAAATCAAATAACGATATTCAAAAAGCATTGAAACATAATATCAATACCTTTTGATTATGGTTGAAGGAGGAGAGTTTATGGACACTAATTTAATCAGCAGCTTGATTGATGAGAAAGTCTTTGGCGTCTGGTTCCTGATCGGCGCGGCATTGGTATTCTGGATGCAGGCCGGATTCGCGATGGTTGAGTGCGGATTTGCAAGAGCTAAGAATGCCGGCAACATCATCATGAAGAACCTGATGGATTTCTGTATCGGTACAGTAGTATTTATTGCAATCGGCTTCGGTCTGTTCCTCGGCGAAGATGCGCTCTTCGGACTCGTCGGAATCCCGAACCTCGGTATATTCACAAACTACGCAAGTTTCGACTGGTCAAACTTCGTATTTAACCTTGTATTCTGTGCCACAACAGCAACAATCGTATCAGGTGCTATGGCAGAGAGAACAAGATTCTTATCTTACTGCGTATATTCCGCAGTTATCTCAGCAGTCATCTATCCTATCGAAGCTCACTGGACATGGGGCGGCGGGTGGCTGTCTCAGATGGGATTCCATGATTTCGCAGGTTCTAACTGCATCCACATGGTAGGTGGTATCTCAGCTTTGATCGGTGCAGCTATTCTTGGACCCCGTATCGGTAAGTTCGTTAAGGATAAGGCAGGTAAGGTTACAAAGGTTAACGCTTTCCCCGGCCACAACATTCCTATGGGTGCTTTAGGTGTATTCATCCTCTGGCTCGGTTGGTACGGATTCAACGGCGCTGCCTGCACAGATATGAGCCAGCTCGGATCTGTATTCGTAACAACAACAATCGCTCCCGCAATCGCTACAGTAGTCTGCATGATCTTCACATGGATCAAGTATGGTAAGCCCGACGTTTCTATGTGTCTCAACGCTTCCCTCGCAGGACTCGTAGCAATCACAGCTCCCTGTGACGTAACAGACGCTCTCGGCGCAACGATCATCGGTGCAGTCTCCGGCGTACTCGTAGTATTCGGTGTATGGTTCCTTGATAACGTATTAAGAGTTGACGACCCTGTCGGTGCAGTTGCAGTTCATATGTTCAACGGTATCTGGGGTACGATCGCAGTAGGACTTTTCGCTACAAACACAGCTCCTGCATACTCTATCGCTGATGCAGCAGGCAATGAGATGGTTGGTTTGTTCTATGGCGGCGGATTCAAGCTCCTCGGCGTACAGACAGTAGGTATGCTTGCAACAGCAGCCTGGACAGCAGTTACGATCACAATCACATTCTTCATCATCAAGGCTATCTTCGGTCTTAGAGCTTCTGAGGAAGAAGAGCTCACAGGTCTTGACGTTACAGAGCACGGTCTTGCAAGTGCTTACTCCGGCTTCTCCCTCATGGACGTTT
>JAEFBB010000010.1 GCA_016292215.1 Saccharofermentans sp.
TTTTGCACAACCGGAATTGATGAACGGGTCTTTGTCATTGAAGTTGATCTCTTGACCTGACATATACATTATATCGTCATCATCAAAAGCTCGAAAATATCTTTATGTGGACAGTTCCCGCGTGAATATACGGCTTTTCGATCGAGCCGGAAGCGCTTTGGATGTGTTAAGATATTTTTATCACTTATGGAAGAGGGAAAAAATATGCATAGATACAATACTTACAACAACAATCTGAGCGAGATCAAAAATATCTCCGCCGAGGGCCGCAATGCCGGAAGAGTCAATGATGTCAGCAGGAGCATCAACGACGTCAGAAGCGAGGTCCTGACTCTCAGGATCATGGTCCAGGCCATGATGGAGATCATGGCCGACCGCGGCGTCGATCCCGATGTCATAAACGCCAAGATCGAAGAGATCGTGGCCAGACCCGAGACTTTCGATGCTCCCGAAAAACTGTCAACGACCTGCCCCGGCTGCGGCAGACTGATCCTGGACAACGGCACCACGCCCCTTACCGGCACCTGCCTTTACTGCGGCAAAGTGGTCAGGTTCGCGCCGAAGTTTGTGCCCGGCGGCAGGATCGAGAATGAGGTCGGTGAGTAAGGCATGATAAAAGTATTATTCGTATGTCACGGCTGTATTAATTTAGCCTGAGAGACAAGACCGCAAGATATGGATCCTCAGCATAATGGATGAGATCGAAGAGATACCGGAAAGCCGGGTTGTTCAAATAATGAATCAATCATAATTCTATTCGTTATAGATGTGATAAAGAAACCAACAGCCGAACACTGTCCGGCTGTTGTCATGTTTCCAATCGTTTGTTATCGCCTTCCTCGATTATCCCTTCGCAATAAACTCTGCCGTAACAGCGGTTCCGTCTGCGATGGTTACTGAAGCGCCATTATTAGCGGACCACCAGAAGCCGCTGACTGTATCAGAATCAGCGCGCAATGCTATTGTGACTGCGACCTTATCCTGTGAAGACCCGGATTTGGCAACGTTCTGGACGGTGCCTTCCAAGTGGCCGTATTCCTTTTCGTCGAATCCGGAAACAACTATATCAACGCTCATTCCGGTCTTGAGTTTGCCGGCTTCTGCTGCAGGAACATAACATATGACCTTCTGCTCCGTGTTCGAATCATATACGATATCGCATACCGTAGTGCCCTGCTCGACGGCATCTCCCTTTGCGATATTGATCCCGGAGATAACACCGTCCATCGTGGAAAGGATAACAGCTTCTTCGATTATCTGTTTGTTCTCAGCTATCTCCTGATCCAGCTGCTCGAGGATAGAATCCTTGGTGGAGTTGAACTTCTGGAGCAGTTCGGTTTCCTGCTTGGTAAGATTTGCCTCTTGAACTGCTATCCTGGCTTTAAGCTGGTCCACGCTGTTCTGAAGGACTGTAAGATCCTTGGTTGCTTTGGAATAAGCATTTGAAGCTTCCTGATATTTAGTATAGGCATTGCTGATATCTGCCTGGCGCTTTGCCTGGGCCTGCTTGGCATCTTCATAAGCCTTTTCTGCCTCGTCACAAGTAGTTTGTGCAGCGGCTACTTTGTCTTTCCATGCATCTGCCAGATCCTGCGCGCTTGCAAGTTCTTCACGTGCTTTAGCAATCTTTGGCTCTAAATCATCAACCGGTTTCTGACATTCATCAACTTTATCCTGCGCGTCTTTAACCATAGATGCTGCTGTATCGTATGCTCTCTGGGCATCTACATAAGAGTCGTACGCATTATCATAAGATGACTTTGCAGCATCAGCCGCTGCAGCCAGTGCCGGTCTGTCCTCATTCGGTCCGGCGTTCTGGAAGGCAAATGTTGCGGATTCCCAATTGCTCTTTGCAGCAAGCATATCTGATTCCATGTCTTTCATGTGGCTTTTAGCAGACATTGCGGTAGCCTGAGCTTCCGAGAGAGCATTCTTCGCTGATGCCAGATAATCTTCAAATGGTTTTAGTTGTGCCAGAAGATCATCAAGTTTATCCTGTGCCTGTGCCAGTGCTGCTTCTGCGCTCTCCTGATCGTCCATTGCTGTCTGAAGCGCAGAACGTGCATCATTATATGCATTCTGCTGTGAAGTCGTATCGGCTGTTGTCGTGGCGGAGATCGTGTTATAAGCTTTGCACGCTTCCTCTTGAGCGTTCTTGGCTTCTGTAACCTTTTTCTGCTGCTCTGCAAGTTCATTCTCTTTTGTCTTCAAAAGAGCCTTGTTGGTATCAAGCTCCGAGGATGCCGTGATCCACTGTGACTTTATGTCCAGAAGCTTTTTGGTGTCATCCGTAATGGGATCGTTCTTGGAATCGAAAGTGACTTTATCAACGCTGTCGCGTCTTGCCGTCAATTCATCAAGCTTCGTTTGGGCTTCTTCAGAGTCCAGGAGTGCTATCTGCTGCCCGGCGGAGACCTGATCTCCGTCGCTTACAAGGACCTCGCTTACGACGCCTTCTTTCTCTGCTGTTACAGCACTGCTGCTGACAGATCCTTCGGTTACGAAGACGCCGTCAGCTTTAATGTTAGTGTTAATGTTAATGTCCTTGGGCTTTTTCCCGATCGTAGCGATTACTATCCATACAACTGCGCCGACAACTACCGCTGCACCGGCCAGGACAGCGATCAAGACAGGCTTGGCAAAGCCTGTTTTCTTAGCAGGTTGCTTGGGTGACAATAGGTTCTTCGGTGCCGGTCTGCAAGAATACTTAGCCATACAATAATACCCCCCATGGTATGTGCTTAGTAGAGTGCACTTAAAATGCAATAAGACCCTTGATGTACCTAAATTATATGAAGTCGTTTTCGGACAAAAAAATAATGTATGCTTACAAAATTATGTTACACCGCCGGGTATGCACATGCAACATTTTTTATCTCCCAACAATGTTAATATTCCCTTAAAGCGTGCTAATATTTTTTAGGGAATAGATGGAAGGTTAAGGAAATGAGAAACTTCAATTACTCATTGATTAATGAAAGAAAATGGGACTCGGAAACGCTGGGGCTCGTTGCTGCTATCTATTAAGAAGCCGGAAAACAGGAGATGTATTTGAAGCAAAGACCGGATGAGCTTGAAAAGCTCGTTGAGATTGCAAAGGTACATAATACGGAAGGGTAAATCGTAACCATGATAAAAGTACTTTTCGTTTGTCACGGCACTCTGCTGACTTAAAAACAATGCCCTTTATTTTAGGGCTTTTGAGGGTGTTTTCTTGATTTTTTGACCCTCGTTTGACCCCAGGAAAAACAAAGGCCCGGTGTGGTAAATTTCAAGCATTTATTCGCAACAAAACGTATTTAAGATTTTGCAGAACAAAGGATTATCTTTAAGTTCTACTTTAAGATTTTATTGACGTCGGTAAAATCTTAAAGTAGAATCATCTTGAACTCAAAGCACCGGAGGTATCAACATGGTAATAAGGGAACACTATCTAAAGCAGATCCGGCCATTTTACGATAGTGATCTGATCAAGATCATTACCGGAATAAGAAGGTGCGGAAAGTCTGTCATCCTGGAACAGGTTCAGGATGAGATAAAAGCGGCAGGTAAGCCTTGCCTCTTTCTTGACTTTGATCTTAAGCCGACAAGAAACCTGATTCCTGATGCTGATTCACTTATCGACTATGTCGGTAAGTGTATAAAAAAAGAAAAACTTTATGTGTTCCTTGACGAGATACAGAATGTTAAAGAATGGAATGAAGCTTGCCGTACTTTGAGATTGAAAAATTGCTCGGTCTTCATATCGGGCAGCAATTCCAAACTTCTATCCAAAGAGTTCACCAAGGAACTTTCCGGCCGATATATATCGTTCCGGATAAGACCTTTCGTATATAAAGAAATCCTGGAATATGCAAAACAGAATGGTAAAGATTACAGCATAACCGATTATCTTGTCTGGGGCGGCTTCCCTGCCGCGCTTGCACAAGACGATATTATCGCAAAAAGGCGTTATCTCAACGATCTGAACGATACGATCGTATATAACGATCTTGAGAATCGCTATAAGATACGCAAAACGGAAGAGTTTGAAAGAATAGTAGATTATATATTGGTATCCAACGCGCGTATCTTCAGCGCAAAGTCAATATCGGATTACATGAAAGGAAAGAACATATCCGTTTCGGTTCCGACTGTTATTAAGTATCTTGGATATCTTAAGGAAGCATATGTAATCGCAGATGTTGCTCTCTACTCTCCTAAAGCTAAGTCCAAACTGAATTATTATTACAAACTCTATGATGAAGATGTTTCCATGAATAGTATCCGGGTTTCCGGTACCAGATATGATATTACACACAATCTCGAAAATATCGTCCTTAACGAACTGCTGTTCATGGGGTATGAAGTTACCGTATATGACAATAAAGGCAGAGAGATTGATTTCAGGGCTGAAAAGGATGGAAAGACATATCTGATCCAGGTTGCGTATTCTGTTGCAGAAGACAAGGCTTATGAAAGAGAATTCTCTGCTTTCTCAAACATTGATAACACAATGAAGAAGATCATCATAACAAGTGATGATATAGACTATTCTACCAGTACGGTATATCACTATAAACTTAAAGATTTCTTAATGATGGATGAGTTATAAGCTGAGAATTGAAAGGCAAATTATAAGTATGATAAAAGTACTATTTGTATGTCACGGCAATATTAGGTTGGAAAAATAAAGCCCTTTAATTCAGGGCTTTTGAGGGTATTTTTCTTGATTTTTTGACCCCCGTTTGACCCCCAAGAAACCAAGGCCCAGTGTGGAATATTTAATGCCCTATAAACATATGCCTATATTCAAAAACATAACAGCATTATGATATTCACTACTATATGCTCAGTAATTCTAAAAAAACTTCTAGTGAATCGCAGTATTCATCAAAACACCATTCATCCATACCATGCATTGAATAAAGTACCGGTGTGTCTTTCAGACTGATATCAATGCAGAACGGATCCGCATCCGCATCCGCTATTACAACTAAATTAGGATTCCAATCTTCAATAATCTGATTTTCGATTGGATTATATGCATATCCGTCCTGATTTCTTATAAGATCATTCGCTCCATAAAGAGTTATAGTAATCTCTTCTTCAGTCTCACCAGCTGCAATTCCCACTTCTTGGTTCTCCGGATGAGTTTTCAGGTAATCCAAATATATCTGAGGCAGATTCCATTTCTGTTCAATTGCTTTCATAACGGAATCATCGGTTATTCCTTGCTTCTTTCTTTTGGTTGTCTTTTTAGCTGTCGAAAACTCATTATGCACAAGATCCCATTTCTCTTCGTACACGACCATCTTGGCACCGGCTTTCTTTAAATCTTTTAGTGCCTTAATGAAAAAATCTTGCTTAAATTTATGACTGTTATCATTACCATTTGAAATCAACGGATTATCATCCGGATCAAATGAAAAAACCACATCGCCATTTTCTATAGCTTTCTTTATACCGCTCAACGATAATGTATTGTCGTAGTTTCTGATAATCTTAATGTACTGAAGGGTATTCTCATCCTTCTCGATCTTAACAGTAACTATGCTGCTGAACATAAGAACCTCCTCAGAATTTAATGTTCCTTTTTATAATACTCAGAAACTGCCTATGACACCCATTTAATTTGCTCGTTATCAAGGATTATGTTATCGCCGTCCTGCTTGATATCATATACATAGCCTCGGCCGAATTTGGGGCCGTAAATCATATTCACAAATCCCTTCATTCGTTCAAGATCCCAATAGAATGAAGAATCAGCATATTTGAGATAAACACGGCTGCTCGAAATCTCGTTTTGAAGATCGATTTCTTCACTGTAAGACATTAATTCACCATCTTTATATATCCAGCACTTTGCAAATGTCTTCCTATAGAAGCGTTCAGTCCTGCGAACAGCATTAAGCATTTCAATCCGCAGAAGCTGAAGCGGCGGGACTGACATGTCTCTCTCCGCATACTTCTTTTTGATTTTTGTACGATCGCCCTCATAACCAATATTATCTAGGAACTCATCAAAGCTCTCTTGGGGACAAATCATATCCTCATAATGCTCTATACATTTGTCCAGCATGACTTTTTCTAATACCGCTAAATCAATCATATTCGTTATTCCATTTCAACATCATCAAAATCCATATCGATATCTTTAGGAATCTGCCAAAGATTAACCTTCATATGTTCGAGAAACGCATCATCAAGCTTCAAATCATATTCCGCAACATAATAAGCTAAGTCAGCATGCCAAGCCCATGTTCCATCAGTGAGACAATCCGGAGGGCAAATAGGTCCTTTTTCAGGATTAATCACATCATGAACAATTCCAGCACAGGCAGCAAGAACATGACCGCTTTTCAAGTAATCACATATTTCTTTTTTATTAGAAATCTCTGATCCAATAGCATCATAAATAGATGGATCATTCATTTCACCATAAGATAATTCTTTATAGATTCCAACTTTCTTCAATATCATCATTAACCTCTAAATTACTGATAAGCGTTCTTTTCTTCATATTCTCAACCATAGTCTACTTTGGATACTTCTCAATTCCTAAGGAATACCTTACTTCCGCTTTCAGTTCTTCCTCGCTCAAATTATATGGAAAGGGCTCTGCATCCTCAAAGATAGTATCTATGGCATCTCCAAACGAGAATACAATATACGGACAATCCGGAAGGAAATGATCCTCTAACCAGAAATATTCCGAACCAAACTTGAAAACCTTCATTTCTAGTTTTTCTTCTATGGTGTTATTTCCAGAATAAGTCGTAAATTTCTCTTCTTTAACACATACAAACTCCGCACCTAAAGATAATGCATAATCTTCAAGAAATCCGATCGTTTTGTTAAACTGCTCTTCGTTATGATTCTTATACGGCCACATAGTTACTCCTATCAGTCTCGGTAATCATACATCTGCATAAGCATCCAATATGTCTTTGTATATTTTATTTCCTTCTTCATGCATCTTCTGAATAATTGCTTCCTCAAGCTCATCACTATCGATATGCAGCATCATTTGAGTTTTCTTGTTAATAATTGCATATCCAAACTCTGTGTTAACCAGAACCCATTCTTCCTTTTCGGTAGTCCATAAATAACTAAATTCATCAATATTCATTTTCTCTGGTTCGCTCCATTCAGAATCAAATCATATTCATCTACACCATAATTTTACTCCCTAGTTAGTTCCATTATTAGGACCTTATAATGAACAAACTATAAATAGTCTGAAATATGTTAATATTCCAACGTCATGCTAAAATACTATCCGTAATCTATTTAGGAGAAAACCGCATGATTAAAGTGCTTTTCGTTTGTCACGGCACGGCACTGCCGAAAACCTGAAAATCACTTAATTCATTGCGTTTGCGGAGTAAAGTTAGCACATTTTATACCGACTTTATACCGACTGGTATGTCCCATATACCGGATTGGCGAAAACCAAAAACAAGCCCGATACAGCATTTCCGTAACTAAGCAATATAATAAATTAATCTCGGACATCAAAATTCTTGCCCTGTTTGCATAAAACTCAAAATGTTTACATGCCTTATGCCGTTTCTTTTCTGAAGAAGATAATCTGTAGTCATAACATACTTGGGGTAATTATCCTTGATCATTTCAAGCGGGCGATATTCACGATCCTCCGTTTCTTCGCTTAATGCTATGGTGTATGCTACCTGAACATAGGAATAGTCCATTTCACGATTACGGATTATAAAATCACATTCTAGTTTTCCGATTCTACCAACACTGACAGAGCAGTCATGAGCACACGCATATACATACAAAATGTTTTCTAATGTCGGACCATAGTTAATTCTGTTATCCGTGTTGGATGCAAAGTAAAAGCCTAGATCTGAAAGATAGTATTTTTTCTCACCGCTTAATGACCGTCTGGATTTCATATCAAAACGGTCGCACTCATAAAGGATCTTAGCATCAACTAGTGCTTTTATATATCTGGATACAGTTGCTTTTCCTATATCAAGCCCATTGTTCTTAAGACTTTCGCATATATTGTTGATGCTTGTTGTTGCGCCGAAATTGTTGATTATATATCGGCGAACTATTTCAAATGTATCTTTTTTTCTTATCTTTACCCTCTTACGAATATCCTTTTCAAATATCTCGTTAATTACACCTTGAACATATTTCCTCTTATCAGCAAGATCATTAAGGAAGATTGTTCTTGGAAAACCACTTTCCTGAATGTAGTTCACCAGTTCAACCTGCAACTGAGAATCAACTGGTAACCCATAGAATTGCTTCATTTCCTCATATTCTTCAAATGTCAGAGGGAACATCTCAAATTCCAGATAACGTCCGGTTAGCTTTGTAACCAGTTCACCACTAAGCAGATAAGAATTAGATCCAGTAATAAAAATCGACCATCCGCCTTCGGTCCTATATCCGTTAATCAGTTCCTCAAAACCCTCGACATTTTGTATTTCGTCAATAAACAGATACTTCAGTCCGGTTTCCGTTTTGTAATTGTCAATCTTATTTTCCAGCGCATCAGCTGTTTTGATGCTTCTATTGCCTCGCTTATCAAGATCAATATAGATGATGTTTGCCTCTGGAACACCTTTGTCTCTTATTTCTTTTGCTATCGTTTCCATAAGGCTTGATTTACCGCAACGTCTGACACCGGTAATTACTTTGATGATATCGTCATCGTCATAAAAACCCCGTATTTTTCTTAAGTAGTTTTCGCGTTTAAACTTTTCCATATATTCACTCTCCTTAATTCCTATAAAAACAATACCACCAGAGAACGTTAAAGTCCAGTTAACATTACCGATTTTGCAAAAAGCGCAATAGCGTAAACATTAAACCCTACTTTTATCATTCTTTATCATTCGAACCATGACAGCTGTCTCAAGTACACCGGAGCATCTGATATAATATCCCCGTTTAATTCAATGTTTACGGAGTTTTTATATACATGATAAAAGTGCTTTTTGTATGTCACGGCAACATCTGCCGCTCCACTATGGCGCAGTCGATGTTCCAGGACATGGTAAATAAAAGAGGCATCGCTGGTCAGTTCGAGATCGATTCCGCTGCGACGAGCCGCGAGGAGATCGGCAACGGGCCGCACTACGGCACCGTCAGCAAATTACGCGAGGTCGGCATCCGCGTCGTTCCGCACCGCGCGCGCCAGATGACCCGCGCCGACTATGAGTACTACGATTACCTGATCGGCATGGACTCTTACAACATCTCCAACATGACGCGCCTCGCAGGCGGCGACCCAGACGGCAAGATCTTTGCGCTGCTGGGCTTTGCGGGCATGAGCCGCAGCATCGCCGACCCGTGGTACACGGATAATTTCGATGAGACCTACGACGACCTTTGCGTGGGCCTTAAGGCGTTCATGAAGCACCTCGAGCCCGAATTATTGTAATCTGGCGGTATTTGTGGTTTTCTAAAGGTATTCGGGAGGAGGTACTGACTATGAAAGCTATGAAAAGAATCCTTTGTCTGGCACTGGCGCTGAGCGTTGTTTTCGGGATGACCGGATGCAATAAAGCAAAATTCTCACAGCAGGCGATCCGCAAGTATGCAGAAGCCGAGGGCTATGACGAGTACGACGACAACGATGAATTTTATGACGCTGTCGGCTTCTTTAATGATGAGCGGTATTCATATATTACGGCCACCAAGCGCGATGCCAGGGACCTTTTCAATACGATCATCTACCGTTTTGAAATTGACAAACCGAAATACGATTTCACCGAAGTCACGGCCCTTGTAGCTAGTGGCGATGACGGCTTTTGCATGATAGTCGCTGCCACTTTCGAAGACGTCGAAGACGCGGAGAAGTTCTTCAAGAAATACCCCAAAACTTTTGAATTAGATAACGAAGACAAAGGCGAAGAGAAGTCCTACTCCTACTTCATAGCCAACAACGAAGGCTACTCTTCCAAAACCACCACGGTCGCTCTTTATAAGTCCGGCAACACCGTCATCTGGATCAGGTCCGCAGCATATGACAACGACGTCGTCGAAGACTTCTGCAAGCACTTCAAGCTCGTCTCGCCCCTGGACGCATAATCTTCATGATCCTCGTCTACTGGCTCATCCTGGTCAACCTCGTCGCGTTCATCCTTTTCGGTTACGACAAGGCGTGCGCGAAAAAGAAAGCCCGCCGCATCCCCGAGCGCACCCTCCTCCTCTGGGCCTGGCTCGGCGGCTCCATCGGCGCGTTTTTGGGCATGCGCATATTCCACCACAAGACGCTGAAACCCAAGTTTTATGTGGTCCCCGTGCTCGCGGTGCTTGAGGTCTTGATATGTGTTTTCTGCCTGTATCAGAATTACCACCTCGTCACGACCGAGTACGAAGTCGACTTGGGGCTTGATTCGGATCTAACTATCGTGCAGATATCTGATCTGCATAACCAGGTGTTTGGCGCCGGGGAGTCGAAGCTGCTGAGTGCGGTCGAGGCCGCCTCGCCCGACATCATCGTCGTCACCGGCGACATCGTCGACTCGACACACACGTCTTATAGTATTGCGCTCGACTTCATCGAAGGCGCGGTAAAGATTGCCCCGGTTTATTATGTTAGCGGCAACCACGAGGTTCGCTTGGCTGGGGATAAGCTCGATGCGTTTTACGCTGAGATGCGCGCTTTGGGCGTGGTGTTCCTGGATGACACTTATGTAGAAAATTCTGATTATGTGCTCGCGGGTATTGGGGACGCTTCGCTTGGCGCTTATAGTGCGTCCGGTGTGTACGGAGCTTACGGCGCGTTCGATGATTCTAAACCTGTCATTATGCTGGCTCACGAGCCCCAGTATTACGAGCTCTACCAGCGCCTCGGCGCCGACCTCGTCCTCGCCGGCCACTACCACGGCGGCCAGATCATCATCCCCGGCGCCGGCGGCCTGATCTCCCCTGAATTCGAGTTTTTCCCTAAGCCCTACCAAGGCGTCACCGACTACTCCGGTATGCAGCTCGTCCTGAGCCGCGGCCTCGGCAACAGCGTTGTGCCCGTGAGGATCAATGACTACCCTGAGGTTGTTGTGGTGAGGGTGAAGTAAGGGGGCGCCGCGCCTCTTTTTTCGAGCGCTCCGCACGCGCATCTGCACACCACTTTTTCGAGCGCTCCGCACGCGCTCAAACCACCTGGCTTAAAATCTCCCAATCCAGCGCACTGTCCGGGATCATGTCATTAAACGCCGACAGCACCTGGCTCACGAAATAATCCCGGTCGAAATTGTTCCTGTCATAAACATGCACGTAAATGACCTCCCTGCCCGGCCGGTACAGCTCTTTCGAGAATCCCGTGACCTTCGTCGCCGTCCGCAGCGTATAATCCACCTTGTCATTCATGCCCAAGATCTCAAGATACGCGCACCGGTCGATCTCATAAAAGTTGACCAGATAATCCGGATTGATCGTCTCATCGACCGCCGGCAAATACACCTCCGTCTCATATTTGAACGGAATGTCCATGAGCTTGAGCAGATCCGCCCCCATCAGCTCATTCTTCGACTTCAGGTCCCCATGATCGCTGACCGTCGGATTGTCCGGCACATACGACCCGCACCTGTCCGCCGCCTGCTCGAAAAACTCATTGTTCATTTTGTGCGGATCCGAGAACTGCTTTATCGGGAACTTCACCCTCGGCGGCGCAAAACTGTACATCGCCTTCCAGCTGGTGAGGAGCGCGTCATACTCGGCCTTGAGGTGGAGGTATTCGTTAATTTTCTCGGAGTAGAGTTTGCCGCGCTTGGAGGATAACGACAGCCTTCTAGCCCTTCTCGTATTTGCCTTTGGCATTTCAGGATCATACGTTATGAATACTGTTTTTTTACCGCGCCAGTCGCTAAAATACCCGTGCGGCATCTTTTCCAATGCCAGTCTCCTATATTCCAGCTTTACTGCGTGCACTTTCATCGGAAATAGAATTGCGTTCATGTGCCTAACCTCCCTTTGAAATCCTTCTGCTGATATTATGCGCACATTTTGCAGTCTCATATAAGGTACCTAAAGTCTCAATTTTGGGGGGTCAAAAACACATTTGTAAGAACGCTTTTTCCTCGAAAAGCCTGCTGTGTTTGCGTTTGCGGGGATTTTCTTAATTTTTCACTTAAATCACGTGAACAGCTCTGAAAGCACAGTTTTCTATACAAATCCGCTTTTTAGATTCAGATGTACAAGCAGATGTACAACTATGCTTGTACAGTTGTTGGTACAAAACGGTATTTTAGGGTCGTATGTACAAGCAAATGTACAACACATATGTACAGTTGCTTGTACAAATCGGCGTTTTAGAACCAAATGTACAAGCATGTGTACAAACTGTTTGTACATTTGTATGTACATTTTGTCCTTTAAAGCCTCGAAAACAACCACCGTTTGCACCCCGCGCTCCCCGCATGTTAAAATTCTTTTATGAATTACGCACGAACAGTAGCAACTGAATATGGCTTGGTGCAGGGCATCGTCAAGGACGGGTGCGAGGAGTACCTGGGGATTCCTTTCGCGGCGCCGCCGGTGGGCGAGCTGGCGTTTAAGCATCCGGTGCCGCCGGAGCCGTGGGATGGCATTCTCAAAGCTGTGAGAGGCCCGATCAGTCCTGTCCAGGGAAAGGGCCGCTCGACGATCAAGGTGGACGGCAAGGACTGTCTGTACCTCAATGTTTTCAGGCCGCAGGAGCTGCCGCCGGACGCGCCGGTCATGGTGTGGTTTTACGGCGGTTCGTACGCGAACGGCGGGTGCGGCAGAGAGAGCAACGAGAGCGATGAGCTCGTGTATGACCTCGCGAGGTATGCGCGCGAGACGAAGACCGTCGTCGTGTCGTTCAATTACAGGCTTAATCTTGAGGGCTTCCTCAATCTGCATTTTCTGGACGAGAGCTTCGATTCCAATAACGGCCTTTACGACCAGATGGCCGCGTTGAAGTTCGTCCGCAACAACATTCACAAGTTCGGCGGAGATGCCGATAACATAACGGTTTTCGGGCAGAGCGCGGGATCGGCGTGCATCATTGCGCTGATGGGCATGCCTGAGGCGGTGCCGCTTTTCGACAAGGCGATATTGCAGTCGCCGTGCGTTGATTCGTTCTGGAGCGAAAAGCAGAGCGAGCACTACACGCGCAAGTTCCTGAAGTTCGCGGGCGTGGACCCGGCGGACCTCAGTAAGCTCAAGGACCTCGACATCGAGACGATCCACCTCGCGAACAAAAAGCTCAAGCAGCAGGCACTTTTGGAGGGCGAGTCCAACTGCGCGTTCTCGCCGGCGATCGACGGCGTCACCATCAAGGGGCGTCCGGCCGACCTCGCAAAAACATTCACCAAGCCGATCCTCATCGGCACATGCAGCCAGGAAGGCGATGCTTTCGTCATGCCGATAAGGACGACGGCGCTCCCTGCGGCTGCGTTCTGGTTCGGCTTCAAATTCCGTCCCGGCAAGGGCTGCCACCGCGTAATGTCGGACAGCTTCACGGCGAAGTTCTACACGAGGCCCGCGCGCGAGATTGCCAAGGAGATCGAGGGCCGCGCTTGGGTCTATGAATACAGGTACAAGACGCCCGACATCGAGGCGCGCGGCGCGGGATGCTATCACGCGAGCGACCTGCCGGTGCTTTTCGGAAAGTCCACATCGTACGCCAAGGTCGACGACCCGGTATCAACGCTCGTCGGCGAGCGGATGCGCGAGATCTGGAGCGAGTTCGCTTACAAGGGCGAGCTGCCGTGGCGCGAGTACAAGAACAGCAACGAGATCAAGATAATCACTTAATCGGGCCGGCGCGAAAATGAGAGAGCCCGCGGGTGCAAACCCCGTCAAATGCGGGCAAACGTGATGTTCCCGCCAAGTTATCACGCAAACAACCCCATATCTGCTATTACAAAACCTATTATCCTTCCAGTATAATAGGTTTATACTTGTATGGGTTTATGGGCACCCGAAAACGAGTCCACGGAGGATAGGAATATGGTTGTATCAACAAAGGGACGCTACGCGCTGCGTGTAATGATCGATCTCGCCAAGTACGGCAAGGATGCTTATGTCTCGCTCGGGGACATCGCTTCGAGGCAGAACCTGTCCGAGAAATACCTTGAGTCCATCATAAAAATGCTCGTCCAGAACAGCCTCGTGAAGGGTCACCGCGGAAAGAACGGCGGCTATCAGCTGAGCAAGCCCGCTGAGGAGATCACCGCGTGGGATATCATCTCGATCACCGAAAACGACTTCTACGTCGTCTCCTGCATGAGCCCCGACGCGCCCAAGTGCGAGCGCATCGATTCGTGCGTCACGCTGCCGATGTGGAAGGAATTCAGCAAGGAAATGCAGGCTTTCTTCAAGAGATACACGATCGCCGAGCTGGCCGAAAAGGACAAGTAAGCCACACAAAACAAGCAAAAAACAAGGGCGCCCAAGCGCCCTTTTTAATTCTGAAATGATGACCGCAGCCGCGTCCGCAAATCCTTACAGCCCTCTCTCCTTCAGCCCGGACACGACGCCCACATAGAACTCGCGGATGTCGAAGCCTTCGATGTTTTCGCGGTTCAAGTCGATCATGTCGCCGTGGGAGATGCCGCGGTTGCTCTTGGTGTTGACGAGGAAGTGGTAGTCCTGGCCCCACTGGAAGGAGGCTTCACCGACGAGGCCGTCGTTGGCGCCGTCGAAATGTCTGACCAGGTTGTAGCTCATATTGAGCGGGAATTTGCCGCCGGTAGCGGAGTTCAGCTTGGAGCCGAAGCTCTGGGTGTAGATGCCGTTAAACTGATGATCCATCGGGGCCATCTCGGCGTTGAGGCGGGCGACGCCGTCTTTGGTGAGGTCAGTGACCGCTTTGATGAAGTCGGGGTTGGTGTCGCCGAGCTTGCGGGCGCCGGCGTTGTAGGCGGAAGAGACCGCTTTCTTGAGCTTTTCGGGCGCTTTGTTGAGCAGGTATTCGGCAAATTCGCAGCCTCTGTGAGGCGTGTTGACTGTCGTCAGCGACGCGACATAGGGCGCCATGCCGAGCATGGTGATGCAGTATCTTGAGTCGAGGCCGCCCTTGCTGTGGGCGATGATGTTGACCTTCTCGGCGCCGGTCGCTTCGAGGACCTGGACGATGGCTTTCTTGATCTGGAGCGCGCAGGTCTTGACGTCGCCGGCCGATTCCTGACCGCCGTAGAAAACAGTCGCGCCGTTCTTGATGAGCTCAGCGGGGACCCTGCCCCAGTAGTTCAGGTGCTCAGAGTCTCTGAAGAAAACGCCGTGCACCATGAGCAGCGGGTACTTTGTCTTGCAGACCTGCTGGTCCTTGCGCGCTTCGTCCCTCCAGTATCTCTCGCTCTCTTCGCGGACTTCCCTGCCCGAGGTCTTTACGATGACGCGCAGCGCGAAAAGATTCGCCACGGGGATCATGCCGCAGAACGCGCCCAAAAGCCTCTTGCTGATGCCGAGCTGGTTTGCCGTAAGGTAAACGAGGATGATGCCCGTCCAGAAGAACGCGTTCATGAGAAGCAGCGTTACGACCGAGAAAACAATTACCGGGCCCCAGCCTCCGACGTCGTCGTGGTAGATCAGCGCGAGGATGAATACCGGCACGATGACGAGCAGCGTGAACGGGAAAACAGTCAGGATGCAGGTGCCGTAGTTGCTGCACTTAAGCCTTGAGTAAGGGATGCCGCGGGCGCACCAGAGCGGCAGCAAAAATGCCAGCGCGGTGAGGCCCAGCGTCAGAAAAATAAACCACAGGCTTGTCTGATAGAGAAACGTAGTAAGACAGGCTGCCGTAATCGACAGCCCGTCCAGGATTTTAATTATTGGTCTTTCCTTATACATCAGGAACGATTTCTCCTAAAAGGATTTTTGCCGGCGCCGCGCGCTCTTAAAGCTACCAGCTTGCCGAGTTGCCGAAGTTCCAGTCGTCGTCTCCGCCTAAGCCGCCGCTGCCGTAACGCTCACGGTTGGCTCTGTCCTGGATCTCCCTGATACGGTCCTCAGGAGTCTGGGTGGGCGTAGGTGTACCCCGGCCGTCGCCGCCCGGTGTAGGAGTAGGTGTGCCCTGTCCGTCACCGCCGGGCGTAGGAGTAGGTGTGCCTGAGTCGCCACCCGGAGTAGGTGTAGGCGTGCCGGAGTCACCGCCCGGTGTCGGGGTAGGTGTCGGTGTGCCTGAGTCGCCGCCCGGAGTAGGTGTAGGTGTCTCGCCGCCCGGTGTGGGAGTAGGCGTAGGAGTACCTGAATCTCCGCCCGGTGTAGGTGTCGGGGTAGGAGTCTCAGAACCGCCTGAAGGTGTAGGCGTAGGCGTCTCGGAGCCCTCCGGCGTAGGTGTCGGAGAAGGTGTGGGAGACGGGTTCTTGTTGTCCTCAGGCTTAGGGCTGCCTTCAGGTGTAGGTGTCGGGGTAGGTGTCGGCGTCGGATTTTCCGGCGGTTCGAACTTATCCTTGATCTCCTGCTCCATCTGGTTGAGCTCGTTGTAGAGCTTCTGCGCTGCGTAGTAGTGACCATCGTCATCTTCCGTGGCGCAGCCCTTTTCGAGAAGGATCTTCTTAGCTTCTTCGATATCCTTTAATGCGGCCTTGTAGTTAGATTCGTTGAGCTCGTCGATCTTGATCGGAGTGACGTAAGCAAGAGCGTAGTTGACTCTGATCTTGCAGTCGTACGGATCGTCAGGATTCTTGCTCAATGCCTTATGGTATTCTTCCTTGGCTTCCTGATAAGCGCCGAGCTGGTAGTAGACGTTGCCTCTGTTGTAGTTGTCGATGTAAGGCTGTGTGAAGCCCAAAGCGCCGTATTCGTTCGGCTGGTAGATGCCCTGTCCGTATCTCTTGATGAGATTCTTGTTAGCGATATAGTTGACCAGGAGTATGCCGAAGAAGAAGGCCGTGATGATCCAGACCGCTATTGCTATCTTTTTTACCATGCTTATGCCCTCCTCTTAACGCTTATGAATTCATAAGCGACCAGTGCTGCGAGCGGAATTACGAACCAGTAGTATGTATCGATGTAGCCGTATTCCGTTGTTTCTTCCGTGTCTTTTTCGAGAACATCCATGATCTCTTCGATGACGGGGTCTAAGTCTTCCGGATCTTCCATATGAATGTAATCGAGTCCGAGATCGCTCGAAAGCTGCTTTAGGTTGTCTTCGTCGATTCTCGAGATGGCCGGCTCGTAAGGGAACGAACGCTTGTCTTCTACGAGGACCCACTCTTCAGCGAACTCATCGTAGTAGTGCATCTGGCCGCCCTTGCTCGTGCCGTAGCCCATGACTGCGCCGCCTTCGATGTTCGTGGAGATGTCCTTGAACGAATCGAGCGTGTGGTTGTCGGTGTTCTCACCGTCGGTGATGAAGAATACGACGATGTGGCCGTCGCCGATCATGGCAGCGTTATCGATCATCTGGCCCAAGAGCTTCTTGGAAACGTTGATGTTCGTACCCGTTGCGTGATAGTCCTCGAGAGGCTTGATCGCTTCAACGGCATTCTGGATGTAGTGATGGTCGTCGGTGTAAGGTGCCAGGAGATTGACGTCGTTGTTGAAGTCAATGAGGCAGAACTTAGCGCCTGCGAGCTGCTGCGTAAGGTATTCGATGTCTGCCTTTGCGCCTTCCATACGCGGGTTGCTGCCGTTGTAGTCTTCGGCCATCATGGAGAGCGTGTCGTCGACCACGATGACGCAGTAGCAGTTGAGCTTCTGTCTTACTACCTTGACCTGGTCGGAGATGACCATCGGTCTTAAGTTGATCACGAAAAGAAGTATTACGATGAGGATCTGGCGGACGTAAGGGATTATGCCCTTTCGCTTGATCGCCAAAAGGCCGAGGCACAATATGATCATGAACCAGATCGGTAATATAGGATTAAACGTTAATTTTTCCATATCTGATTACACCTTCAAAATAAATGCCAAAAGCAGCATCATACTAAGAGAGAAGAGCAGGAGCTTGAACGGAGTCTCCGGAAGCTCGGTCTCAACTATCTCGTACTGTGTCTCGTCAAGCGTAGCGAGCTGTGATCTGATCTCAGCTACGATTCCTTCTACGACCTTAGAGTCTTCACCATAGAAGAAGGAGCCGCCCGTACTCTCGACGGTCTCTTTCATCTCTTTCCTGTCGGCATCGCGCATGTCTTCGGTGCCGATACCGTAAACTATTATGTTCCGCTTACTACACAGGTCGCCCGCTTCAGGGAGTGTGAAATAAGGCTCGCCGTACAGATCGTTATCCGTTGAGAAGATGATGCATCTCGTACGGTCGGGATTCTCCTCGAAATCGTAGAAGTCCAAAGACGCGGCAGCAAGGCCGTCGCCGATCAAGGAGGATCCGCGGGTCTCGTAGTCTATGAGCGTACCGTTGCTGATGAAGGCATCGAGCTCGTAGAGCCTGTCTGAGAAGATGATCTTGCCGTTGTAGTAGTCGATACGCATCTCCAGGGCTTCTTTTATCTGTTCGAGGACCTCGATAACGTAGTTGTAGTCATTGGTCAGAGGCACAAGGAGTACCGGCGACGTGTTGAAGATAACGATGCCGAACTTCTCGCCGTTGAGCTCTCTTACCATGTTTTCGAGCTTGTCGATGAGGACGGCGTTGAGGTTGTCGCATGTCGTCGAAATGTCCATGCACAGCAGGATGTCCCTGTTGTAGTTTGCGAGCTCCTTGGACTCGGTCTTGTAAGGCCTCGACATGAGGAAGCCTGCCAAAAGAATGCTGGCGATGATGAGAACGATCAGGACATACTTGAGGATCGTGTACCAGACGATCCTGGACTTGTATGAAGAAAGCTTCTTCAGGTAATCGGGCAGGAATGCCTTCTTGCCGCCCTTATACTTGCGTCTTACCCTGATCGTGATGAAAGCGGCGATTACGAATAAAGCAGCCACACCAGCACAAATATATAAAGCTAGAGGGTATTTCAGTTCCATTCTGACATCAATCTCCTTGACTTCATCAACGAATCTCTTACGTCACCTTCCGAAATCTGGTCGAATTCCGGCTGATAGTATTCACCTACAAGTTGAGCAAGGCCCTGGAACTTGGTCTGGCTGATCTCGTGCAATGTGAACTTATCAACCTCCGTACCTGTTGCCTTGTAAACGAACTCTCTGACGACACGGCTCATGCCTTCGTAAGCAGGCCTGATCTGTGTCGGATCCTGATTAAACTTAGCTTCGATCTCATCGAGCTTCGCAAGATATGTGCCCTTGAGCTTGCCAAGGTCAGGAGCAACAAATTCTTCCTCGACTTCGACAGGCTTTTCGACCTTCTTCTTCCTTACCCACCAGCTCTTAACGTACATAACTACGATGGCGATCGTGAGCAAAGCAAGAACTGCCGCCACGATAAGTATCGGGAGCTTGGAAAAATCAAATAGCTGTCTGAATTTTACGGTTACATCCATATAGATTAATTAACGACCTTATTCTTCTCCAAAAGTTCTGCGATCTTGCCGTCGACCCTGACCTGCGAGTCTATCATGACCCACGGGATGCCGTGTCTGTTGAGCTTGACCGTCGCTTCCTTCTCCATCTTAGCCTGGATCTTCTGCTGCTCTTTCTGCAGGGACTTGCTCTGCGTGATGAATGCGGGCAGATATTCCAATCCCTCGACGCTGTAAACCTTCTTGCCGTAAATGTCTGAGTCGCTGATGCACATTACGAGCACATCGTGGACCATGCAGATCTGGTTAAGAAGACTGCTGTCGAGCTTTGTGATGCCTTCAACGTCGGTAACGATAACGACGATCATGCGCCTCTTGATGTTGTGCATGATGTACTTGATGATACCGTTGAGCTCCGACTTGTTCTTCGGATTGAGGCACTTGGCATATCCTTCGAGAAGGAACTCAAGATTGAGGAAACCTGTCTTAAACGGGCTTCTCTCCATCTTGTCATTGTTATAGTAAAGTCCGCTGACGTAATCGCCGTTATCAGTGACCATGTAACCGAGCGTACCGCCGGCCATAAGAGCAACCTCGCCCTTCTCCTCGCCGGCCTTTGTCTCGGCGAGCATTCTGCGGTTTGCATCCATGATCAGCATGATATTGTGCCTCTTCTCGGCAATGTACTGCCTGATAAGCACCTTCTGGCTTCTGGACGTAGCTTTCCAGTCGATATCCTTGATATCGTCTCCGGGCACGTACTCACGGAGCTCATCGAAATTCATACTTCTTCCCTTATAAATGGAATTGTACGAACCGTCGAGAACTCTGCTCGTAGCTTTGTCCGTAGCTATCGTCTTATAACGCTTGAGCCCGAACTTGATCTTTGAGACGTAGTCTAGATTCATGGAGTAACGATTGCTCCGACAATAGCATCAATGATCGACTCTTCCTTAATGCCGTCAGCGATGGCAGCGAAGTTGAGCATGATTCTGTGACGCATTACTTCGTGTCTCATTGCCTTAACGTCGTCAGGTGTAACGTAAGCTCTGCCCTGGATGAGAGCAACAGCCTTTGCAACTTCCATGAATGCGATAGCAGCACGTGTGGAAGAACCCATTGCGACGTAGTTAGCGAGATTAGGTGCAATGTACTTGGAAGGGTCACGTGTAGCCTGAACGATGTCAACGATGTACTTCTTGATCGCAGGTGAGATGTAGACCTTCTTGCAAAGATCCTGCAGGAACTCGATGTCCTCGATAGTTGCAACTGCGCCTGTAGCTGTGAAAACGTCAGCCTCGATCCTGTTTAAGATCTCGACTTCTTCGTTGACGTTAGGATATGTGATGATCTCCTTGAGCAAGAATCTGTCCTGCTGAGCCTCTGAAAGCTCGTAAGTACCTTCCTGCTCGATAGGGTTCTGTGTAGCGATAACGATGAATACAGGCGGAAGCTTGTATGTCTGGCCTCCGATACTGATGGATCTCTCCTGCATGGCCTCGAGCATCGCGGACTGTGTCTTCGCGGACGAACGGTTGATCTCGTCGAGGAGCAGGAAGTTCGCGTAAACCGGTCCGATCTTTGTCTCGAAAGTATTATTTGTCATATTAAATGTCTGCGTACCGATGATGTCGGAAGGCAGAAGGTCCGGTGTACACTGAACTCTCGAGAAAACACCGCCTACAGCTTCGGTCATGACCTTAGCAGCAGTAGTCTTCGCAAGACCCGGAACAGATTCGAGCAAGATGTGACCGTTGGCGATCATGGATACCAGAAGCGATACACCGAGCTGTGCCTGACCTACGATCTTGGAGTTGTAGTAAGTCCTGATTTTGTTGACGATCTTGCCGGCTCTTGCCAGCTCATCAACATTGATGTTCATTACGAGTTGTTCAGCCATATAAACCTCTCATTCTCCGGTGATTTTCGCGCCCTTTCCGCGCGTAAAATCCAACCCTAAAAATAAATTGACTTCGTTATTATACTATTTCAGACGCATTTTGTTTATGAACTTTGTAAGAATAGCGTCAAAATAGCGCCATAATTGGCTTTTCTGTCCTAAATACAGTTAATAAAAGGTAAATGTTGCAGTTTTTCCGGTCCCTGCCCCGCAAAATGAAACCGCCGCAAGAGGGTGGCTCGCGGCGGCTGGAGGTAAAGTGCATTCCGGATATTCGGGTGACCGGAAAACAGTATTATGAAAAACGCTTTGTTATGTCTCGCTTGTTGCTAACCCCGCATCGGGTACGGGAGCAGGTGCTGCTTCTGTGTCCTCGGAAACAACTGTTGCCTCGAGCTCAGAAGCTTCTTCGGAAGGCTGAACGGGCTCTGCTTCTGCTTCGCCGTTCTCGCCCTTCTGGGCCTTAACCTTCTTCGGCTTAGCGTCCTTCTTGGCCTTCTTAGTCTGCTTGGATACGATCTCGAAGACTACTGCTGCGAGGAGTACCAGGCCCTTAACGATCTTGATCCAGTTCTGATCAACACCGATGATCTGCATGCCCTGGTTGATGACACCGATCATGGTAGCGCCGACGACCATTCCGATGATCGTACCTGAACCGCCGTATGCGGAGACACCGCCGACGATACAAGCTGCGATCGCGTCAAGCTCATATTCCTCACCGGCTGAAGAGTTTGCAGCTGAAGCTCTTACGGTTACGATCATAGCTGCGATAACAGTCAGGACTGCCATATTGAGGTAAGCAAAGAACATGACGAGCCTGTTGTTGATACCGGAAAGTCTGGCAGATTCCGCGTTACCGCCGACTGTCATGAAGTGACGTCCGATCGTTGTCTTCTCTGTGATGATGCCGTAGATAAGGAGTACACCGCCGATCCAGAGAACTACTACCGGGATTCCGCCTTCGAATGAGAATTCGACAGCAAAGAACATAATGATAGCCGTCAGGATAATGCACTTAAGAATGACGAACCCTTTAGGATCAGCCTGGTAGCCCTTAGAGATCTTTTTCTTGCGTGAGGTAACCGTAAGAAGAATTACCGCAGCAGATGCGAGAATACCGGCTACAACGCAAGGAATATTCATTCCCAGAACATCTAAATAGTGTTTCTCTCCGCCAACTCTAATGTACTCTAAAACACTGCCGCCGAAGATGTTTTTCAAGGAATCCGGGAAACCCGTGAGAGCCGCATCAGCAGATGCCGTTGTGAGAACCTGTGTGCCGAGGCCACGGAATGCAAGATAACCGGCAAGTGTAGCGATCCACGGAGGTATTCTTACATAAGCGATCAGGAAGCCTAACAACGCACCGTAAAGCAATCCGACGCCCAATGCGACAAGCATAGCAAGAGGTGTGTTCAAAGGCTGTGCGTGCTCGACAAGTACTCTTGTGGCTTCGCCGTTAATTTCCTGTACTTCCCAGACGCCAAACCACTGGTCTAAAAGCCTGTTCTCTACCGAGAATAGTCCGACGACTGAACCGATAAAACAAACAACAGAACCTACTGACAAGTCGATGTTACCGCCGGTGAGCATACACATAAGCATTCCGGCACCTAAGATGTATACGTAGGCATTACGTTCAATAAGTGAAGTAACAATTGCCGGTGAGAGGATGTTCTGTCCCTCGATTACAAATCCCAGAATTATAAATAAGATATAGATTCCGAGGAGCGCTAATGCCATTACATTCTTTTTCATAACATTCTTCATGCTGAATCCGTTCATGACTTGGCACCTCCTTCCTCTGTAGTTACATCTTCTGTAGTTACATCTTCAGTAGTTACATCTTCTGTAGCTACAACTTCTTCAGTTACAACTTCTGCAGTTAAAACTTTTGCGGCCTTCTTTTTCTTTCCGCCCTTTCTCTTCAGCTGCATGAGTACGTCAAAGAGTACTGCGAGAATAAGTACAACGCCCTTAACGACCTTCTGATAGTTAGCAGGTGTTTTTGCCATGTTCATGCCCTGGTTGATGACGCCCATCAGTGTAGCACCGATGATAACGCCGCCGATGGAACCCGTTCCGCCGTAAGCGGAAGCACCGCCGATGAAGCATGCAGCGATAGCATCCATCTCATATCCGACGCCGACCGTAGGACCTGCTTTCTGGCCTCTTGCGATAACCAGGATGCTGGCAAAGCCTGAGAGAACGCCCATGAGTGTGTATGCGCTGAACATAACCTTTCTGGTGTCGATACCGGAAAGTCTTGTAGCCTTCTCGTTGCCGCCGACAGCATAGAGGTTGCGGCCCAATGTCGTTTTCGTTGTGATGTAAGCGAAAACGCCAAGGATAACTGCGATCCAGATGAATGCCGTAGGAATACCTCTGTAGCATGCAAGCTTATATCCGAACCAGAGAGTTGCTGCAGCGATAAGGACCGTTTTTACAATGACAACTGCAAGATTATCGACCTTGTAGCCGTTCTTTACGAGTCTCGCGCGGTTGACAAAAGTGTAGATTACTATGCCGAGCGCAAGAAGGATCGCAAATACCATACAAGTCTTATTGAGTGTATTGCCTCCGATCTTTAACGCAGGTCCGACTTTCTTGAGGAAATCCGGAACATAGCAGGTGTCACTTCCGCCAAACACGTCCATGAATGCCTTGTTTCTGACGTTAACGTCTTTACCCCTCAGGAAGATGTTTGCAAGTCCTCTGAATGCGAGCATGCCGACGAGCGTTGCGATGAAAGGCGGAACCTTTACATATGCGATCCAGTAACCGTGCCAGAGTCCTACCAAAAGACCCATAACGAGCATTACGAAAACTGCAAGAACCCAAGGGAGATTGTAATACATGATGATGGCGCCGACGCTGCCTGCGAGGCAGACTACGGAACCTACTGAAAGATCGATGTTACCACCGGTTAAGATACAGAGCAGCATACCTGTACCGAGTACGAAAACGTATGCGTTCTGTGAGATCAGTCGGTCGATACTGTCCGGATTCAATGACTGGCCGTTTGTAATGAAATAGAATGCTATAACTACCAATACCGTAGCGATAAGCATCATGTATTTTCTTAAGAAATTCTTTACTTTACTTGCGCCCATCGTTATGCCTCACTTTCTACGCTATCAGCGTCAACAGCTTCAGCATTTGCAGATTCATCTTTTACGCCAACGATGCGAGCCATGATGTTTTCCTGAGTTGCTTCGGAAGCCTTCATCTCGCCTACGATCTTAGCCTGGTTCATGATGTAGATCCTGTCACTCATTCCGATGACTTCAGGAAGCTCGGAAGAGATCATGACTACTGACTTGCCGGCCTTTGCAAGATCGTTGATGATGCAGTAGATCTCATACTTGGCGCCTACGTCGATACCTCTCGTAGGTTCGTCGAGGATGAGTACGTCAGGATTAGCGAACATCCACTTTGCGAGGAGGACCTTCTGCTGGTTACCGCCAGAGAGATTGCCTACGAGCTGCTCGACTGAAGGTGTCTTGGTCCTGAGCTTTTCGACGTATTCCTGGGCGACCTCAGTCTCCTTATCCTGATCGATGAAGAGACCGCCCTTGCTGACGCTTTCGAGGTTAGCAAGCGTTGTGTTTCTCAGGATAGAGTTAGACAGAACGAGTCCGTTGCCCTTACGGTCTTCGGTAACATATGCAAGACCTGCTTTGATAGCCTTCTTGGGGCTCTTCAATGTAACTTTCTGGCCGCGGAGTCTTAACTCGCCTGATATTCCGATTCCGTATGATCTTCCGAAAATACTCATCGCAAGCTCTGTACGGCCTGCGCCCATGAGTCCGTAGATACCTACGACTTCTCCTGCGCGCACGTTGAGCGATACGTCATCAACGACTTTACGCTCAGAGAACTCCGGGTGATAGACAGTCCAGTTGTTGACTTCCATCATGACATCACCGATCTCGACGTCGTGACGCTTCGGGAATCTGTCGGTAATCTCACGGCCTACCATTCCCTTGATGATCCTCGTCTCCGAGATATCATCTGTCTTTGAATCAAGAGTCTCGATCGTGGAACCGTCTCTTACGACCGTGATCTTATCTGCTACATATGAGACTTCGTTGAGCTTGTGGGAGATAATGATCATCGTCATTCCCTGCTCTTTCTGGAGCTTCTTCATGAGGTCAAGAAGTGCTCTTGAATCAGTCTCGTTAAGTGATGAAGTAGGCTCGTCCAAGATAAGGAGCTTGGCGTTCTTAGCCAATGCCTTTGCGATCTCTACGAGCTGCTGCTTGCCTGTACCAATATCTTTAATAAGTGTTTTCGAGGAATCCGTAAGACCTACCATCTCAAGATATTTATCTGCTTCCGCATAAGTCTTGTTCCAGTCGATACACCATTTGCTTCCCTGTTCATTACCGAGGAACATATTCTCGCCGATGGTCAGATAAGGGACCAATGCGAGTTCCTGGTGGATAATAACGATTCCCTTTTTCTCGGAATCTTTAATGTTATGAAATTTGCATACTTCGCCGTCGTAAACTATGTCGCCTTCATAGGTGCCAAACGGATAAATTCCGCTGAGAACGTTCATCAATGTCGATTTTCCGGCACCGTTCTCGCCGACCAGCGCGTGGATCTCACCCTCTTCAACCTGAAGGTTGACGTTGTCGAGTGCCTTAACGCCCGGAAAAGTTTTGGTTATGCTTTTCATTTCAAGCAAAACTTTTGCCATGTGTCGCCTCTTTCATAAGTTTTGAGTTTGTTTGTAGTTCAAAGTAAAGGTATAGCCCCAATATACAGGCGGGGTTTCCCCCGCCTGCAAAGGGCTTAAAGCTTATTGATTAAGCAAGATCTGCTTCGGTGTAGTAACCGGAGTCGATGAGGATTGTCTTGTAGTTGTTGATATCAGCAAATACAGGATCGCAGAGGTAAGAAGGAACCTTCTTAGCCTTGTTGTCATATTCGCTGTTTGTCTCAGGTGTCTTACCGTCGAGGATATCGTTAACCATGATAACTGTTCTCTCAGCGAGTGTACGTGTATCCTTGAAGATTGACATTGCCTGCTTGCCGGCGAGCATGTTCTGCATAGAAACGATGTCGCAGTCCTGACCTGTGATGATCGGCCACTGTCCGCCTCTTGCTTCGCTGTTGTAGCTGGAGTCGAGAGCTGTTACAACGCCCTGAGCTGTAGAGTCGTTGGAGCAAAGCCATGCGTCGATGTTCTTTTCTGAATAGTTACCAATGATGGACTCAGCTCTTGCCTGTGCTGTAGCGGAATCCCACTTAGGTGTAGCAACAGAATCGAAATCTGTCTGACCGGATACGCAAACGAGCTTGCCGGAATCGAGGTAAGGCTTAAGAACGTCCATAGCGCCCTGGAAGAATACGCCCGCATTGTTGTCACCGGGGTCACCAGCTGTGAACTCGATGTTGTAAGGGCCTGATGTTGAATCGAGCTGGAGTGCGTCTCTTACGAACTCGCCCTGGATCTGACCAACCTTGTAGTTGTCGAATGTTGCATAGTAGCTTACGTTCTCGTTGCTCATAAGGAGACGGTCATAAGCGATAACAGGGATCTTCTTCTTAGCAGCCTTATCGAGAGCCTGTCCGAGTGAAGAAGCCTCAACTGCTGCGATGATGATAACCTTGCAGCCTGTGTTGATCATATCCTCAACCTGAGAGAGCTGAACGTCAGCCTTGTTGCCTGCATACTTAAGGTCTACTTCGTAGCCTGCAGCCTTAAACTTTTCTTCCATGTAAGCGCCGTCCTGATTCCATCTCTGGAGATCCTGAGTAGGCATTGAGATACCAACCTTCTTGGTTCCGCCACCAGCACAACCTGTCAATGCTGTGAACGCGATAGCGGCACAAAGAATTGTTCCAAGAATTTTCTTGCCAATCATTGAGAAATTCCTCCTAAAAAGTAATATCGGCATTAACTGCCACATACAACTTATCATTGGTTATATAGGAATTGCATATCGACATTCTTGATATTTTTGGCGAGTTCTCATAAGGAACTGTGGCAATTTAGCATTATTTTGTGCTAGCCCTCACAAAAATGCTAAATTGTGCTAAATACAACAAAAATGCCACAAATCTGACAAAGGGGGAGGGGTCTTTGAGAGCTCTCCCGTCCGGGTGATCTGTATTTATTGCCCGAAAAAGAGACCGAAAAATACAGAGAATGCGGGTTTTCTGTATTTATTAGGCCCTTTTTTTCGCGTAAAAATACAGAAGCAGCTAAGCCTTATTCTCGCGAATAATTACAGAAGCAGCCGCCTTAACCCTCTGCCGCCTTCTTCTTCTTCAGCTTAAACGGCAGCTTCACAAGATCCACCAGCATGGAGAACACGCGCGCCACAATAATCGACACGATGATGACCGCCAGCGGGAGCTGCCATTCGATCACCTTTGAAGACAGGTGCATGCCGTTCATCACTTCGTACATGACCATGATGATGTAGAAGTGGAATAAATAAATATATAAAGAATCTTTCCTACCTAAATATGAGAGCGGCTTGACGATCGACCAGTGAGGTTTTTTCGCGCCGAGGATCAAGACCAGTGATGAGCATAAGATGTTGAAAGGCTGGAAAACATTGAGTTTGCCGACTTTGAAGCACATGGCGGCAAAGACCGCGCCGGCGGACAGAACAATTCCAAGAATCAAAATCCATGTGGGGATCTTCACAAGCTTTTCTTTTTTATCCGCTATCACATAGCCCAAAAGCATCATCGGAAGGCCTCCGATAAGCGCGTTGGCGCTCCAGTGCCAGCTGACACCACTATAAGAATTGACATATGTCTCGACGACGATCCTCGCAAGAAGGAATATGGGCGTCAGGACATAGATGACTTTCTTGAGTCTGAAGCGCACGAGGATATAGAAGATCACATAGCAATAAAGGAGCGCGACCATAAACCACAGGTGCGAACCGTAGAAGAATTCGAGGTCGCCCAGAAGGATCATGCGCACATATGTGACGGGCTTTTTGAGCTCCATCTTCCACATGATATCCAGATGTTCCATCTTCATTGCGTAGTAGCTGAAGGCCAGTGCCCACGCTACCGCGAGCACGGTGATAATGCCATTGCGCAAAAGCCTTTTTCTGATCTTCGGGCACATCTTCTCAGGTTCGCCGCAGCACGCGTATCCGCTGATGAGATAGAAAAAGCTGACGCCCAGAACGCCGACGGAGCTTAAGATGCTGCCGAGGTTGCCCTTATACGGAGCGTGCACAAGAATGACGCCGACCGCCGCGATGAATTTCCAGAAATCCCAGTTGTAATTGCGGTTGGAGATCTGCCTGCCCATTTGATTTTCCGACTGCCTGCCCATCAAGGATCAACCAACGTTCAGATAGACTTCTTCTCTCAAATGGAAGCCGCTCTTGATGATGACTTCATCGATGTTCTCGATCGTAACAGCGGAGGGTTCGATGGCGTAGTAAGGGATGTCCTGCGTGCCGTCGAAGAAGGTGTCCATCGTATCGAGCGCCTGGTGCTTTGCGAGCTTGACCGCGCATTCGGCGGCGTGGATCGCGAGCTTTTCAACGGGCTTATAGACAGTGACGAGCTGGGTGCCTTCAACAATTCTCTGGCAGGCTTCGAGATCGCCGTCCTGACCTGTAACGTAGATGGATCCCGCGTAGCCTCTTTCCGCAAGAGCGTGGATCGTCTCGCCTGCGAGCGCGTCGTTGCCGCACATGATCGCATCAGCCTTCGAGATCACTTCGAAATTATCATTTACGAAGTCATACGCGAGCTCAGGCTTCCAGTTGTCGCAGTTGTATTTCAAAGAGATGTTCATGCTGTGCTCTTCGCATACTGCGTCAAAACCGCCCATTACCTGCGCGACGTTGTAGTCGGAATCAGGTCCCATGATCTCGACGATCGTGCCGCCGTCAGGGACGTTGTCGCAGATCGCCTGGGCCATCTGCCTGCCTACTGATTCGTTGTTGAAGGAGATATAAAGATCTGCGCCCGCTTCCATGACAAGTCTGTCGTAGCAGACGACGGGTATGCCTTTATTCTTAGCCTCTTTGAGGACATCGGCGAGCGCGACAGCGTCTGCCGTGATGATGACGATCACGTCAACGCCGATCTCGATAAAATACTTTATCTGCGAGATCTGGGTAGGGACATCGCCGCCTGCGGACTGCACGTTTACTTCCGCGCCGAGCTCGTTCGCGGTCGATACGAAAACGTCTCTGTCCCTTGTCCAGCGCTCGATTACGAAGGAGTCAAAGGACAATCCGATCAGAAGCGAATCGCCCTTCGTGGTCACCGTGGCTACCTTATTTTCGGGAGTCTGGCAGCCCACGCACAATATCAGTGACAGCGTTACAAGCAGCGCTAAAAACTTTCTCATCATCTTTTACCTTCCTTATACTCGGTAGGAGTTACGCCGGTATTCTTCTTGAAGATACGGCTGAAATAGTTCGGATCCGAATAGCCGACCTCCGAGCAGATCTCCTTCATGGACTTGTTCGTGCCCTCGAGGAGCTCTCTCGCACGGGCGACTCTGACACCCGTGATGTAATCGGTAAACGTCACGCCGGTCTGCGTCTTGAAGACCTTCGAAAAATAGAACGGGCTGATGTCGTACATGCCGGACAGGTCGTCCAGAGAGATGTCTTCTTTGAAGTGCTGGTCGATGTATTTCTTGGCCTTCTCGGCAACATCCTCGGTCTTCGCGAGATTTGCGGCGCTGACCATGTTTACAGCGCGGTCGATGTGCGAGAGGAACCACAAGCGAAGCTCTTCGTAGCTCTTCATGTGATTGATCTCAGGCAGATATTCGCTTCTCGAGAGGAAGTGATAGACGTGGCCGCCGTTGCCGTACGCGAGCCTCTCTGCCCAGAGAACGAATTCCAGGACCTTGAGGCAGATGTCGCTCATCTCACCGCCGGAGCTCTTTACCATCCAGTCAAAGAAGAGATTTGCCTGTTCAGCGGACTTCCTGATGTCGCCCTGAGATATCGCGTCAAAGAGCTCTTTCTCGGTCTTCTGCGGATAGTCGGTATCGTATTCGCAGCCTTCCGGAAGGTCGATACTCTCAGCAATAGTGTGCTTCGTGGTAGCGAGCACGGACAGCGCTTCGGCGTATGAATCAGCCATCTCGTCCATGGGCTTGACGGGGCCTATGCCGATCCTGAAATCAAGGCCCAAAGCCTCGGTCAGTTCTTCCTGTGCCCGCTTTGCCGAATCGACGATCTTCTCGTATTCTTCGGGCGCGATCGTGCTTTTCGCGCAGGGGATAAGAACAGGGATCTTGTTGCCCATTACTGAGCCCGTGATGCACTTGAAGTTATCGCTTATAACGAGCAAAACGGTCTCGTAATTTTTCTGTGTCTTGACGCTCGCAGGGACCGCGCCGCGCATGTATCCGCCGGGCTCACGGTCGCCGCCCACGACGGCCAGCATCAGGCCGTACTCTTCGTCGATCCCGAGAAGCTTTTTGTATTCTTCGATATTTTCCTTGAAGTGCTCGTGCGATAAGAGGTCCTGGATAAGGCCGTTCTCGACGATCGGCACGATGGAATCGAGCTTTTCCTTGATCTCGAGCTCGCGGGATCTCTGCTCGCGGCTCCTGTCGACTTCGGCCATCGCTTTCTTCAAGACAGCGACGATCTGCGACTTATCAAAAGGTTTGTTTACGTAATCGATAACGCCGAGATTTATGGCCTGCTTCGCATAGTCGAATTTATCGTATGCGGAGATGACGACGAACACGATGTTGGGGTTCGTTCTTCTGATCTCCTTCATTGCGTCGATGCCGTTGATCCCGGGCATCCTGATGTCCATCAATGAGATGTCGGGGCGCACCTCGTCGGCAAGCTCTATTACGCGCCTTCCGGTCTTCGCCTCGTGCACTTCGCAACAACCCGGAAACTCTTTATCTATTATGAACTTGAGCGATTCGATGACGATTCCCTCATCGTCCGCGAGCAAAAGCTTATACATTGCCTGCCTCCATCGGTATCTTTATCGTAACTTGTGTTCCTTCATTTTTCTTGCTCTTGATCTCGAAAACATCCTTGTGGTTGTAATACAGATCGAGCCTCTCCATAACATTCGTTATGCCTACGCCTCTCGTCTCGGAGGGCTTTTTCTCGTTGCTCATGATCTTCTCGATGATGTCCTCATCGGTGCCGACGCCGTTGTCGCTGACCCTGATGCAGCAGTTATTGTCTTCGCGGTATACAGACAGCGTGATCTTGCCCTCGCCCGGCTCGACATCCTTGATGCCGTACTTGATCGAGTTCTCTACCAGAGGCTGGATGATCATGGAAGGGACGATGAAATCAAGAAGACTCTCGTCGATGTCCTTCTCGAAAATGATCTCCCCTGCAAACCTGACGTTCAGGATGTACATATACGAATCGACGAGCTCTATCTCCTCGGAAAGCCTTACCGTGTCAGAACTCTTCTTGACATTATATCTGAAGAAATCCGCCATGTTCCTGATGTACTCGTTGGTCCTGTCGGCGCCCTCCATCATGGCGAGCTGCGCGCCTGCGTTGAGCGTATTGAAGAGGAAGTGCGGGTTGATCTGCGACTGCAGATACTTAAGCTGCGCATCCTTAAGGTGCGTCTCCATGAGGAGGTTCTTCTCCTTCATTTCGCTCTCTGTGATGAGCTGCGTCCTGATACGCCCGATGTAATCCTTGATGCTTCCGAGCATTCCGTTGAACGCTTTGGTCACCTTACCGACTTCGTCTTCGGAATAGACCTCGAGCGGCTCAACGTCCTCGGGGTTGCCCGACGAGATCTCTACCGCCTTGGCAGAAAGCCTTGTCAGAGGTCTCGTAATGGTATTCGTCAGAATGATGATGAGGAGCACGTTCATGACCGAAGCGACCACGAAGATAAGCATGCTCATGATTTCCGTATAACGGAGGGAGCTTACGAGCGCATTGTAGTTATTCGAGTTCGTCCTGAACTGTTCGTTGTTGATCGAATAGATGTATGTGTTGAGGTAATCCTTTATCTTTGTGCACTCGTTGTATTTTGCCGTGTACTCATCGATATTTCTGCCTCGCTTTGCGGTGACCGCTTCGTCAGCCGTCGTAAGATATGTGTCGAGCATCTTTCTGATGTCACGCTCTGAAAGCTTTACGTTGTTGTCGGTGACACTGCTGTTAAGCTTCATCATCAGCATGCGCATCTTCTGCGTGGACGCGTAATAAAGCTCGAGGTCGTCAGTACCCTTAGTCTCTAAGAATCCGGTAAGACCGGTGTGAATGTCGTTGAGATTGTCCGACAGCTCATTAAGACTGATGTTGCTCGAGAATACCGAATTGATCTTGTCGAGCGCCGTGTTGAGGTTTACGTATATAAAGAGGTTGACGCCCATCGCGATGATGGATGTCGCGAGGAATACCGCGACAAGCTTACGGGAGATCTTCATGTTGGCAAAGAAATTAGCCATCCTTCGCCTCCTGTAAGTATTCGTCAAGATTCCTGCGGTTTATGAGTTTGTAATTCGAGCTGTAGTAATCGGATACGAAGCCCGTGTTGTTGTATTCGTTGAGCGCGTCAACGCACTGCTCAGCAACAGTCCTCTCTTCGATCGCGAAAGTCGCATAAACAGAGCCCTTGTCGATAGCCTTCAGGATAGTCTCCGAATCGAAATATCCGAGCACCGTCGTCTTGCCTACGAGGTTCTTATCGACGATGCACTGGTACACACTTTCGCTCGTTCTGTCGTTAAGACAAATGATTACGTCCGGCATCTCATCGAGGCTGTCCAAGATGTTCATAACGTCTTCCTGCGAAGTAAAAGGCGTTGAGATATCTACAACGCTTGATGTCAGAACGATCCTTCTGCCCAGGACCGATTCCTGGATAGCTGAGTGAATGATATCGTCCGCGTTGCCGTCGTCTCTGTCCAAAAGGATCAAAGCCGTCAGCGGCACCAGTGTCTTCTCCCTGGCGATCTCAGCCAATTGGTCACCATACTCTGTACCGAGATTGTAGTTGTTGAGACCTATAAAACTCTTTCTGCTCGAATTGATGCAGTCAGACAAGACCGTAACGACCGGAATGCCCTTCTGCGTCGCTTTATCGATGAGCACCGCCGTCTCTTCTGAGTCGTCGCCCTCTAAAATGATTCCGTCAACTTTGGAACTGATCGCGATATTGATCCTGTCCGCCTTCGAATAGCTCGTCGACAGGTTCTGCCCCGTCATCTCGACATAGCAGTCATTCGCCTGCGCGTACTCGGAGATCTCCTTGTAGATCCTGTTCGACAGCTGGCTGTCGGGGTCTTCTGCGATGTACGCATAAAGTCTCGGATACTCATTGAAGTTCTCTTCCTGGACCTCGCCTAAGCTTCCGATCATCCTCCTGTAGTAGAACAGTCCTGCCACGGTCGCGAAAAAAAGAACGAGCACAATGCCCGCCAAAATAGTAACCACGACTCTGTTCCTTGAGACCTTCATGGTGATAATTATACTCTATGAAATTGCTCTTTTCATTATATAAGGGCCTGGCGTGGGGGCAGGCAGGCGAGTGACAGGAAATGACACGTTTTGGCGCCGTAGTGTGTCACTTTTTGGCAATAAGTTAAAAAATGACGAGAAGTGACACAAAAAGAGCCTAAATCGTGTCACTTGCCGTCACTACGCAGTTACCTCTTTTTCGCGCACTTACCCGCAACAAAAAACAGCGGGACGTGCCCGCTGCTTTAAAGACTCAGCTGCAAACGCGATCTTATTCTTCGCCGCCCTCAAGCTCTTTGCCGTCTTTCAGATCGTCGAACATCTTCTTCACTGAAGGCGCATTTTTGGTGAGCTTTTTGATGGACAGATCATCGGCCTTATCGTTAGCAAGACGCAGATTGTTCTCGGAAGACTGGAGGGCCTTCTTGACCTTCTCGAGATGATCGATCGTCTTGTCGATCTCCTCGATCGCAGTCTGGAATTTCTCGGAAGCTATCCTGTAGTTGCGGCCGAAAGCGTCCTTAAATTCCTGCATGTTGGTCTCGAAATTATACAGGTCAAGCTGCTGGTTCTTTACTACCGCCAGCTCCTTCTGATACTGCAAAGAATTGAGCGCAGCGTTCCTCAAAAGAGTGATCATCGGGATGAAGAACTGCGGCCTTATAACATACATCTTAGGGTACTTGTAAGAGACATCTACGATGCCGTTGTTATAAAGATCGTTATCAGCTTCGAGGAGCGATACGAGCACCGCGTATTCGCAGCCCTTCTCGTTTCTATCCTTGTCGAGCTCTTTAAAGAAATCTTCATTCTTGTGCTTGGTCGCAGTCGTATCCATCTCATTCTTCATCTCGAACATGATGGAAATGAATTCCTGGCCGTCCTCGTAATCCCTGAAGATAAAATCGCCCTTGCTGTTCGTCTCGCTGACCTTGTTGTCCTTCTCAAAGTAAGCATTCGGGAAAGCGGTCATGCGCAAAGAATTAAACTGTATCTGGCAGTGCTGCTCCAAGCTCTCGCCGACCATCTTCGTGGACTGGCGGGCCTTGAAATTCTTGTACTGTTCGATCTGGTCATCCTTGAGTTTGAGCTCTGTCTTGTAGCGCTCTTCAAGATTCTTCTCGTTAAGCGCGCTCTCGTTCTTCTGGTTCTCAAGCTGGCTCTTGAGCTTGATGATCTCAGCCTGATAATCGGCGGCTTCCTTCTCCTTATCACGGAGCGCGTCGCTTACCGCAAGCTTCTTCTCGGAATCGCCCATAGCAAGCTTATTCTTAAGCTGCTGGATCTCCATATCTTTATCCGCGAGCGCTTTATCCTTGCCGGTGATGGTCTCAGCAAGCTTCTTCTCCTGCTCCATCTGGGCCATCTTGATAGCGCTCTTATTCTTGTCTTCTAATTCCTTGGCGCGCTTATGAAGCTCTTCTTCAAAAGCCTCGTTCCTGACCTGGCTGAGCAGCTCTGTATAACCGCTCTCATCTACCTGAAAAACTTCTCCGCATTTGGGGCACTTGATCTCATGCATACTGATACTCTCCTCCTTATTCGAACCTTATGCTCATATTATATTTCATTCTGCGGACAATAAACGGACTATGTTGACTGTGGCCGCAGATTTTGCTCTTTCATTGCGTTGACGCGCATTTTTCCTGACGATATAATTAGCTTAGCAATGAGGTGTTACCGGTCGACGGTTGCCCATTAATTAGTTTGAAAAACCGCCCTAACTTGCTAGGCTTCGGGCGGTTTTACTTATTCTTTGTTTTTATGCAAAGCATAACGACTGTAGCGACCAAAATACTTATTTCGAGCACGAGGCTCAAGATCTCGTAATCGGACATACAATCACCTCCTCTCTCCCAAAGGGCAAAGGGGAGGGCAACCGCCTTCCGTTGGAGGTAACACCTCATAAAAATCATACGCCGCACATAATTCACGTGCATTAGATTAATTGGACAGTCCGCGCTGAAGACTTGTATTTTCCCGATACTGTCCTAAAAACAGAATTGACAAAGAAACGCCCGGCAGTTTTGAGCTGACCGGGCGAGTTTTTTGGGCGTTAACCGCCTCAATTCTTATGTCTCTTCTTATAGTCTTCCCTGATCTCACTGAGCATCTCGTCCGAATCAAACGCAGCACCCATCTCTGCAGAAGACTTGCAGGCTCTCGCGCATGAGACCATCTTGGACATTACCTTGTAGTTGAGCGCTGTGCCGGCGCTGTCGCACTCGTATCTGACAGCTCTGCTCTTGTCGACGCCGAACTGGTTCGCAACGCTTACAGCATCGATGTTTGCGCCGAGGAATATGAACTCCCAGTGATACTTTTCCTTCTGCCTCTCGACCATCTTCTTTACCTTGTCGTAAGAATACTGTCTGCTGGAATTCTCCATTCCGTCTGTCGTTATGATGAACAGCGTCTTCTCCGGAACGTCCTCTTCCCTCGCGTACTTGTGAACGTTGCCGATGTGGTGGATCGCGCCGCCGACTGCATCAAGGAGCGCCGTCGAACCTCTTACGTAATACTCTTTATCGGTAATGGGCCCGATCTTATCGAGGCTTACCCTGTCGTGCAAAACCTCTGTCTCGTTATCGAAAAGAACCGTTGAGATGATTGCCTCTCCCTCTTCCTCCTTCTGCTTGGCGATCATGGAGTTGTAGCCTCCGATCGTGTCCTTCTCAAGTCCTCCCATTGAACCGCTGCGGTCCAGGATAAATACGATCTCTGTCAATCCCTTCTTCATTTCCTTTTCCTCGCTTTCCGCCGCATATCCGTGCGGCTGTCTGATTATTTCCGCCGCGCTTATTCCTGCCGCGGCTGTTTGATCGTGGCTTCAGTATATGAGGTTTGAAGGGGTGACTGGTCGCCTGTCAGGCGACATTTTCCGGGCGCGCTCCCTGTGACGAAAAATGACACGGATTGAAGTCAAAACGTGTCACTTTACGGCAATATCTTTGAAAGTGACGAAAACTGACACAAAACAGCGCCAAAACGTGTCATTTCTCGTCACTGGCGGTCAGACCTGACTAAAAACCGCCTGTTATCCTATCTGCGGCTGGTCGTGCTCGAAAAGCGCCAGATTGATCGTCATGAAATCGTACACCTGGTTCTCGATGAAATACTCGATGATGAGGTCGAATTTGCTCGACGGCGAGAATGCGAAGCCCGCACGCCCGAGGAAGTCTTTTGTCTCATCGATGTTGAGCCTTAATGCCAGCGCCAGCGCAACGGCGGTGGGCTTCTTCGGCTTGTAATCTTTATCTGTTCTGATCTTCGAGAAAAGCTTCCTGTCGATATTCGCGCGCTTATAGACTTCAACATCCGTAAGGCCCTTCTCGTCGATCATGCGCAGAAGGCTCTCGGACCACGTCTCGGAGATGTTTTTCATCACGTCATCAAGCGATCTTTGCTTTGGCGCAGGAGCAGCGGCAGCGGCAGAAGCAAGCGGAGCAACAGGAGCGGCTTCCGCTTTTGGAGCAGAAAGCATATCTGCCTGCGGCTCGCGCATCTCGCACATCTCTGCCCTGCTCTCCATCCTGCGGTTGCCGAGGAACAATCTGCGGCTGTTTTTCTCGCGGCGGTCCCTGTCTTTAACGGGCGTTTCTTCATCGGCGCATGCGTCAAAAGAAGCTTCACCTGCGTATTCGTTTTCATCTGCGGCACCAAAAGATCTCTCTGCCGCAGCGCCCATCATGCCCGCTATCGCACCGGCACCGAAGCCTGCACCTGCAGCACCAGCCATGAGCATGTCCTTATACGGGTCGCCGTACTCTTCTCCGGTCTTCTCTTCGACGTAATTCTCATCGATGTACTGGTCGATGCCCGCGAAGATCTTGCCAGACAAAGTGAACGATTCATTGTCAAAAACTACGAGCGTTATGTCGAGATCATTTTCGGCCAGAAAGCTGCTGAATACCGCCGTCGCGATCTGCAGTGCTTCAGCCTTCGGGAAGCCGTAATTGCCCGTCGCGATGAGCGGGAATGCGATGCTCCCGATGCCCAGCTCTACCGCCTTATTAAGACAGTTGGTGTAGCAGGCACGGACGATGTCTTTCTCACCTTTATCGCCGCCATCCCAGACGGGGCCGACGGTGTGGAAAATATACTTTGCATCGAGTGCAAAAGCGGGCGTTATAGCTACCCGGCCTTCTTCGATGCGGCCGATCTTCCTGCGCTCTTCGAGGAGCTCTTCCGCGCCTGCGGCAGTATATATCGCGGTGTCCGTGCCGGAATCATATACCGGGTTGGGATTTGCCGTGTTAACTATCGCGTCAGCTTTTATTTTCGTAATGTCATTGCGGACGATCCTGAATGCCATAATTGCCACCTCAAAAGCAGTTATAAAAATCCTTTTACAACCAACATTATAGCCTTCGGAGCCTTCTAATGAAAATCAAAAGTGACAAAGGTGTAAGGAATTCGTAAGGGGATTAAATGGCTTGAAAATAAATGTTTTTCTATACTTTCCGCAGGTGAAAACAAAGGAATTTCTGCACTCGTTTTGCCTCAATCTTAAGGAAATATTAAGGATTTAACTACTTTAACTTTCGAATTTACAGGGGTATAACTCTGTCCGAGGGAAAACAAAGGGGAGAAAAATGTATGGAAACCATTAGAATCATTAACTTTATCATTGCTGCGATCTTTATCGTCTGCTACTCGTATCAGTTCATCTTCGTGCCCATCTCGCTTTGGATGCAGCATCGCGAAAAGAAGGCTGCGAAGAATGCACCTGCTGCAAACGATTCATCAGAAGAAAACCTCAAGCGTTATGCGGTCCTCATCTGCGCAAGAAACGAAGAGAACGTTATAGGACAGCTCATCGACAGCATAAACAACCAGACTTACAAGGGCGAAGTCACGACATTCGTTATGGCTGACAACTGCACCGACAATACTTTCGATGTAGCCGTCGAACACAACGCTGTCGCTTACAGCCGCGAGTCCAAAGACCTCGTCGGCAAGGGCTACGCGATGGAAGCTCTTCTTAAGGAGATCAAGAGAGATTTCCCTGAAGGCTTTGACGGATACTTCGTCTTTGACGCAGACAATATTCTTACACCCAATTACATCGAAGAGATGCACAAGTGCCACCTTCAGGGCAACGAAGCGATCACTTCTTACCGCAACTCCAAGAACTTCGGCGACAACTGGATCAGCTCCGGCTACAGTCTCTGCTTCTTAAGAGAATCTATGTATCTTAACTACCCTCGTTACAAGATCGGCTCTTCTGCAGCAATCTCCGGCACGGGATTCTTCTTCTCAAACAAGGTTCTTAAAGAGATCGGCGGCTGGCCCTTCCACCTTCTTACGGAAGACATCGAATTTACGATCAACCGCGTATGCAAAGACCGCAAGATCGCGTTCTGCAGAACAGCTGTTTTCTACGACGAACAGCCCACTTCACTGAAGCAGTCTATCCGTCAGCGCATGCGCTGGGCAAGAGGCTACATCCAGGTGTTCAGACATTACGGAAAAGACCTTATTTACTCGATCTTCCACGGAAGCTTCTCGGCATTCGATATGACAATGAACATCATGCCGGCATTCTTCCTCTCCGCAGTATCTATCACTTGCAACCTGGCATACGGCACGCTCGGCGCCATCATGGGCGGCGACATCAGGATCGCTCTCTGGTCAATGCTCGAGACGGTCATCAACGCATGCTCCATGCTCTTCATCCTGGGTGTCGTATCACTCATCTCAGAATGGAAAAACATTCACGCAACAACGGCACAAAAGATCTTATCGGTCTTCACGTTCCCGTTCTTCATATTGACCTACATTCCGATCGCTTTGGCAGCCCTCTTCGTAAACCCGGGCTGGAAGCCGATCAAGCACAAGGCGACAACATCGTCTTTGAGCGCGGAACTCACGGGTTCACAAACAGCGAGAAAGATTTCTTAACGTTCATACAACCCTAGAGGTACTACCCTCCGGAAAAGCTGCCTGCTGCACACTGGCAGCTTTTTCATTTTGACGGGCACTTTCCCTTGCACTTGGCGCAGTCGCCGCAGCAGGAAGAGCCACGGGTCTTGCGGCGGATGGTAATGATTACTGCAACGGTAAGTATGACAGCCAAAATGGCGATCAGGATGAGATCTGCAGGGTTCATGCGAATCCTCCCGTGCAAGCCAGCATGATAAGGCGGAAAGCAAAGCTTACGATCCACGCGAGCATGCACTGCCAGACGGCAACGGCTGCAGCGTATTTCCAGCCGAGCTCACGCTTGAAGGATGCGATGGCCGCAACGCAGGGCGTGTAGAGAAGGCTGAAGATAAGGAGCGTGCCGGCCTCGATGACGCCAAGTACTGCGGTGATTCCGCCTTCTGCGCCGAAGAGTACTTCGAGCACGGAGACGACGCTCTCTTTTGCCATGAATCCGCTTATAAGTGATGTCGTGATTCGCCAGTCGCCGAGGCCCAGAGGCTTCATGATGGGCGAGATGAATCCGGCGATGCCTGCCATTATCGATTCGGAAGAATCAGTAACGAGATTGAATCTTGTGTCAAAGCTCTGCAGGAACCATACGACAACTGTCGCGATGAGGATGACGGAGAAAGCCTTCTGGAGGAAGTCTTTAGCCTTTTCCCACATGAGCTGGAGGGTAGAGCGCAAAGACGGAAGTCTGTAGTTCGGAAGCTCCATGACGAACGGCGCAGCTTCACCTTTGAAGAGCACTTTTTTATACAGGAACGAGATGAGGATTCCGACGATTATTCCGAGCAGATAAAGGCCCGTCATGACGAGTCCTCCCTGCTTCGGGAAGAATGAACTTACGAAGAATGCGTAGATCGGGAGCTTTGCGGTGCAGCTCATAAAAGGCGTAAGGAAGATCGTCATCTTACGGTCTCTGTCTGAAGGCAGAGTGCGCGTAGACATAACCGCAGGAACGGTGCATCCGAAGCCTATCAGCATAGGCACGATGCTGCGTCCGGAAAGACCTATCTTGCGCAGGAGTTTATCCATGAAGAACGCGATGCGCGCGATGTATCCGCTGTCCTCTAAGAGTGACAGGAAGAAGAACATTACGACGACGATCGGCAGGAAGCTTAAGACGCTTCCGACGCCCTCGAAAATACCGTCGATAATGAGACTGTGTATTACTTCATTTACGTTCGCTTCGGTAAGCGCCAGATCGGTTACTTCGGTGAGCTTGTCGATGCCCTGTTCCAGGAGCCACTGGAGGCCTGCGCCGATAACATTAAACGTCAGTACGAATACCGCTGCCATTATCAGGATGAAGATCGGGATCGCGGTAAATTTGCCTGTTAAGATCCTGTCGGCCTTCTCGCTTCTGGCGCGCTCTTTGCTCTGCTTGGGCTTAACGACGCACTTCTTGCAAAGCTGCATTATGTAAGCAAAACGCATGTCTGCGACTGCTGCGGAAGGATCGAGACCGGACTTCTTCTCGACCTTTACACGGATGTGCTCCAAAAGGTCTTTCTCGTTCTCGTCGAGATCTAATTTATCAAGGATAAGACTGTCGCCTTCAAGCGCTTTGCATGCCGCGAATCTTAAAGGCAGACCGCATGCTTTTGTCTTTTCTTCGATGAGGTGCTCGACTGCATGGATCGAGTCGTGGATGGGGCTGTCAGGCGCGCAGAAATCCTGCTCCAAAGGCTTCTCGCAGTATTTCGCGATGTGGAGCGCGTGAGTGATAAGCTCGTCGATACCCTGGTTCTTGGCTGCGCTGATCGGTACGACCGGAACACCTAAGATCTCCTCCATGAGATTGATGTCGATCGATCCGCCGTTGCCGGTGAGCTCGTCCATCATATTGAGGGCGACTACTACCGGGCGGTCAGTCTCAAGAAGCTGCATCGTCAAATATAGATTGCGCTCTATGTTTGTTGAGTCAACGATATTGATCAAAGCATCGGGCTTGTTGTTGAGAACGAAGTCACGCGACACGATCTCTTCGCTCGAATAAGGAGACATCGAGTAGATGCCCGGAAGGTCCGTGATCACTGTGTTTGCGTGGCCGATGATGGCGCCGTCCTTGCGGTCGACGGTAACGCCCGGGAAGTTGCCCACGTGCTGGTTTGAGCCCGTAAGGCGGTTAAATAACGTTGTTTTGCCGCTGTTCTGGTTGCCTACCAGGGCGAATGACAGAACGTGATCGTCGGGAAGGGGCTTTTCTGTTTTCTTATCGTGATGCACACCGGGCTCGCCGAGATAAGGGTGAGCTGTGTGGGTTTTCTTAGATTTCTTGGGGGCCTCGGCCTCTTCAGTCTTATCGATCTTCGTGACTGCGATCTTGGCCGCGTCATCGAGTCTTAATGAGAGTTCATAGCCGTGGATCCTGACTTCGACGGGGTCTCCCAGAGGAGCGAACTTTACGATGGTGATCTCTGCGCCGGGGATAATGCCCATGTCCAGAAAATGCTGCCTGAGAGCTCCCTGCCCTCCGACAGATACTACAACGCAGGACTCGCCTGCCTTAAGTTCACCAAGATTCATGTCCGCAGTCTGAGATATATTCATGTACGCCCTCTTTTCGGTCCACATTATAGTTAGCCGTTGCTAACTTGTCAACCACATTATAGTTAGCCATTGCTAACCTGTCAATAATTGCTTTAATTTGTAACCTGTTATCTAAAGTTTATTAGGGATATACTTAATGACTGTATGATAGTTAAATTGATTAAAAAGTATTTTTTCGTAATTCTTGCCGTCCTCATCGCTATAGGCGGATATTTATATGTCCGCGCAGTCGGCAACGAATACACATATGTAAGAAGCGACTATAACAGCTCTTCCGGCATCAAAAATGTCTACTTCGACGAAGAGTCTGTTGGCAAAGCCGAGGTGTTAAGCTGGGAAGTGACCGAAAAGAACTTAACCGTCAACTTAAGATCTGTCGCACCCGGCAGGTTCTTTATCTGTTTTGACAATAGCAACGGGACCGGAATCGCCGTATTCTACGCTCACAAAGACGGTGTCATCACAAGAGACAGATTCTTCGGCGACTGCACAGGAATGCGCGTAGTCAGTATACTTATAATCGCCTATCTGTTCGCGCTTTGCGGATACTTCATGAAGAAGCACGAAGCCCAGGTCAGAAAGAGCCTTTACAGCTACGATAACGTTCTGTCTCTGGGGCTCATAATCTTCGTCTTTTTCCTGATGGTCACACAGGTTCAGGCAATGTCGTTCAGGAACGGCATCAGCGGGGCATTCTACCAGGCGATAAGCTCGACACAGGCCTTCGTCGTGCTCACTTTACCCGTTGTCATCGTCACCACGGTCTTCGTTACCGCAAGCAACATCACGCTCATGCGCAAAGAAGGCAAGACCTGGCGCAATCTCCTGGCCGTGATCCTCGGCCTCGTGATCGGTATCGGAGCTCTTCTGCCCGTGATCATCGGCACTTATCTTCAGCGCTCGACCATCATCGATGTTCACTACGAAAGAGGCGTCGGCCGCTTTATCGAGCTGTTCCTCGAGAACGCCATCTCCGCGCTCGTAACTTATCTGGAATGCATCCTTATCGGCACCATCGTGACAGCCGTCAAGGCCGCCAAGCACGTGCCTGCATTCGATAAGGATTACATCATCATTCACGGCTGCCAGATCAGAAAGGACGGCACTCTCACAAAGCTTCTGCAGTCGAGAGCCGACCGTGCGGTCGAGTTCGCGAACATGCAAAAAGAGCATACCAATAAGAGCATTGTTTTCGTGCCCTCAGGCGGCAAAGGCTCAGACGAAGTCATCTCCGAAGGCGAAGCCATCAAGCGCTATCTGTTAGAGAGGGGCATCGGCGAAGATCAGATCCTTGAAGAGACAAAGTCCACCACCACAGAAGAGAACTTCAAGTTCGCAAAAGATCTTATCAGAGAGCACTTCGGTTCTGACGGTTATAAGCTCGCTTTCTCTACCACCAACTACCACGTCTTCCGCTCCGGAATGATCGCGGAATCGCTCGGCATAAAGGCAGAAGGCATCGGCAGCAAGACCAAGCGCTATTTCTGGATCAACGCGTTCGTAAGAGAATTCATTGCCACGATATATGAGAAGAAAAAGACCCACATCAAAGTCGTCGGGATCATGCTGCTCATCAACATAATCAGCGTCGCAATGATGTATATTTCCGAAGTAGTATTTTTCTAAACAGCGAAAAAATAAAAGTGAGGTACTGACATGGACAACAACAAGAAGATGGTCAAAGGCGCAAACCCCTACATGCCCCTCTGGGAACACGTTCCGGACGGCGAGCCGCGAGTATTTACTTACAATGGCGAGACACGCATTTATCTTTACGGCTCACACGACACGAAGAAGACCGACTACTGCGGCCCCGACTACGTCGTATGGTCAGCACCCGTTGACGATCCCACCAACTGGACCTGCCACGGCGTCTGCTACACAGCCTCCGACGGCGGCGACCTCTACGCTCCCGACGTTGTCCAGAAGGGCGATACTTTCTACATGTACGCAGCTGAAAACCGCGGTTCTTCCATCATGCTCGTCACATCGAAGTGCCCCTGGGGACCTTTTGAAAATCCGGTCAAGACAGAGCTCGGATTTGACCCCGGCATACTTGTCGACGACGACGGCAGAGTATATGCATACTGGGGCTTCTGCGAATCACACGCAGGCGAGCTCAACGACGATATGGCCACCCTTAAGCAGGAGACTATTGTCCATCACCTGATGGGCCATTCAAAGCCTTTCTGGATAAAGGAAGACGACGGCCACGTTATCCCCGAAGACGGCTTCTTCGAAGCATCGAGCCCCAGAAAGATCAACGGCAAATATGTCCTCGTTTATTCCAAGCGTTACGAATACCAGAGACCTGACTTAGGCGTTATGAACAGCTGCAACGGATTCCTCTCATACAAGTGGAGCGACTCCCCTCTTGGCGAATACAAGATGGGCGGAGACATCAGCTTCAACGGCGGCGAAGTCATCAAGGGACCTGACGGCAACGGCATCATGACATACCAGTGGGGCAACAACCACGGATCACTCATGAAGGTCAAGGACCAGTGGTACATCTTCTATCACAGACAGACCGGCTGCAACGAATATTCACGCCAGGCAATGGTCGAGCCCGTCGACATCGCAATGGATAAGAACGGACAGATCTTTATCGGTAAGATCCGCTACGATGAGTCAGGAGAGCCCGCAGGTTCAGACGTTGTTGACTGCACGTCACAGGGCTTTAATCTTGGCGGCCTCGACGCTTATTCCCTCATCTCCGCAGGCTACACATGCCACATGTACGACGGCCTCGGAAAGCCCATGTATCAGGACAACGCAGAGGGCACAAACAAGGACAGGAGGGTAGCTCACGTCCAGCCTGTTTACGAAGGTGATTCTTCTCCTGTTGTAGACATCCAGAGCGGCGCAACGATCGGCTTTAAGTACATCAACTTCGGTGATACCGGAGCTTCATCCGCGACTCTCACAGGCGAGATCCCTCAAGGCTTCGAGATCAAGATAAGACTCGGATCTTACGACGGAGAAGTAGTAGCTGACAAGACTGTCACAGAAGACAGCAAGGAGGTCGTTTTCGAGCTCGAAAAGAAGATCACCGGAAGACACGCGGTATACTTCGAATTTACTTGCGGTGACGACGATAAGAGAGCACTGTTCGACGTTTTCACATTCGACTGAGCATTGATAATCCGTTATTCATAATTGGCAAACAGTTAACAGCAATCGATATTACTTTTAACCGTTTAGAGGTAGCTATGAAGACTAAAAAAGTATTGGCCTGTCTGTTGTTGATCTCGCTTACTGCTGCAACTGTGTGTTCGTGCGGAAAGGGTGAGACGGCAAGTGCTGGCACGATGTCGGCTGGAACGCATACCAGGATTCCTGAAAAAAACACAAGGGTTGTCTCACATGAGGCAACCCTTATAGTTTCTTTGCAAGTGCTGATCACTTAGACCACATCTCGCGCGTAATTACGGACACGTGCGTGATCTTGTTATCCTCATCAGGATACTCCTTCTCGAAAACCATACCAATCGATTCCGCCGTCTTGAACGAACCGACGTTGGTATATTTGCAGTACGAATAAAGCGCCGGATAATCAGTATTCTCAAAGGCCCAGTCGCGCACAGCGGCGGCCGCTTCCTTCGCGTAGCCCTTGTGCTGCCGGTCAGCGCGGATGTGATAGCCGATCTCGGGAAGCATTTGTCCTTCGATATTCTGGAGCGTCAGGCCGCAGTCGCCGATCATCTCGCCGGTCTCCTTAAGGCACACTGCCCAGAGCCCGAAACCATTGTCTTTGTAGCGGTTCATGTTGCGCTCGATCCAGGCACGGACACGCTCTTCGTCAAAGGTGTAAGGATAGTGCTGCATGATGGTAGTATCTGCGAGAACGGCGTAAAGCGCGTCGTAGTCGTCCATAGTCATTTCGCGCAGGAAAAGGCGCGGTGTGTCAATTATGTGGGCCATATTAGAATTCCGTAAGCTCCCACAACATGGGGAAGTATTTGCCGTCACCTTCGATTTGCGTAAAAGAATTGTTTTTCGAATCGAATTGATAGTACAGCTCCGGGACGTTCGTGCGGAAGGAAGTGATCTCCTGCTTAATGATACCGTTCGCGCACAGGTAGAAATAATCACCGTTAGAGCCGCTGAACGTGCAATAGGGGCCAAGATCGGAATCGTAAATAACGATACTTGTAAACTTCGTTTTTGCGCTGTTGTCGATCAGACCGATAAGGAGCTCGTCAACGCCGTCTCCGTCAAGGTCATATAAAAGGTATCCGGCCTTGTTGCTCTTGTTCTTAAGATCGCTCGAGACTTTGAAATTCGGGTATTCATCTTCATTGTAGAAACCGTTTTTCACGCCATTGCCGTAATAGTCCAAAGCCCCTAAATACCAGTTCTTAAGAACCTGCTTTTTGCATCCGGTAAGGCCCGGTACGACAGACATCAGGAGCGCTAAGATCAGGATTGTTGAAGTCAGTTTTTTCATAATGATTCCCTCTGTTTTCTTATAAATGAGATCAGCATAAGCACATAGCAAACGGTCTTAGGCAGCATGAGCATTCCGAGCATCGGAAGCAAAGACGCAAAGACCGCGACCGGAATATAGAACAGAAAAGACAGCGTCGTATATAGCCACAGCCTGCTTAAATACTTATCTTCCTTACGGACTTTGAAATACAGACAAACAACAATGCATCCGATGGCGATAAACGGCAGATTGCGCAATACGCCCCACAGCATGGAGCCTTCGCCCGTAAACCAGTTGTTGCCCGGAGCCAGGCAGAGAAGGATCCTTAAGGCCGCAAGAATGTATATCGTGATGCCGGTGGTCTTGGTGCTTTTATCGTCCTTGTTATAGACACTCTTATAAAGCCGGAAAACAAAGATATAGAAGATGGTCATGGTAATGGATGTGACGAGCTTGCCAAAGCCCAGATACCACGTAAAATCAGCGTCGACGAAGTAGTTTAAAACTCTGGGGACCAGATGGAATGAATCTCCGAGACCTAAAACCAGTGCCGCCGTCCCCATGAGGACATCGTTCTTGTTGCGATGCTTTATAAGGATCACGATGCCTGTTATTATCGCGAAAAGAAGATACAAGATATCAAATGTGGATTCACCGTACTTCATAGTGGTTTTGATCCTGCCGTCAGGCTATAATTCCTCATTTATCCGCATCCAGGAACACTCTGGAGCCTGTCGCGCCCTTCTGGCCCTGATACTTGCCGTCATAAGGATTCTCGGCGTGATCATCCATGAGGGCAAATACTAACTGTCCTACTCTTCTGCCGCTCTTAAGCTCGATCGCGCATCTGTTGGCGTTGTAGAGCTCTAACGTGATCTCGCCCTTAAATCCGGGATCTACCCAGCCCGCGTTCTGAATGAAAAGACCCATTCTGCCTAATGAGCTCCTGCCTTCAACAAAAGCAGTGAGATTATCGGGAAGTTCAAAATATTCCATGGTCGTAGCCAAGACAAACTGGCCCGGTAATATCAGATAAGTATCGGTGGTAATGGTCTTATAGTTGATCTGAGATCCCAGTGTGATAACACCTGACGGAGAGTCATCGACAACGCTGAAAGTGTTGCCTAATCTGATGTCCACGCTCGCAGGCTGAATCTGTTCTTTGGTAACAGGTTCGATAACAAGTGTTTTCTCTTCGAGCATTTTGTTGATGGTTTTATCTGATAAGATCATTTGCGGTTACCCCGTTCTATGTGGATTGTTGTGCTTGGGTCTTCATTATACCAATCTTTATTTGCTTCCCGAAGTAAAATCAATAGAATATATACGTGAAAAACCGAACCGAACTTTTGAAGGAATCCGGCACTGATGAAGATCTATTTCGCGCCATTAGAAGGCATCACAGGTCATATTTTCCGCAATGCTTATAATGAGATCTACGGTCACATTGATAAGTATTTTGCGCCGTTCATTTCTCCGTCTGAGAAGTGCCCGATAACGCCCCGTGAGCGGAAGGAAGTCACGCCCGAGAATAATCAAGGTTTCTGCCTGGTTCCCCAGATCCTCACATGCAGATCTGAGCACTTTATCGAAGGCGCAAGAGAGCTTCAGGCAATGGGCTACAAGGAGATTAATCTCAATCTCGGATGTCCTTCGGGGACCGTCTGCGCGAAGGGCAAAGGCGCGGGGTTCCTGCCCGAGACATTGGCGCTTCAGAAGTTCCTCGATGACATCTACTCTTATGCCGGATCTGACGGCGTGAAGATATCGATCAAGACGAGACTCGGTTACTTTAATCCGGACGAGTTCTATGACCTTTTGGATATCTTTAACAAGTACCCTGTGAGCGAGCTGATCGTGCATCCCAGAATTAAATCTGATTTTTATAAGGGTGAGCCCCGGAAGGAATATTACGCATATGCTCTGGAGCATTCCAAATGCCCTCTTGTGTATAACGGAAACATCTTTTCGGCAAAAGACTACGAAGAGTACTCTGGTTCGTTCGGCACCGGCCTTGACCCGGTAATGCTGGGCAGAGGTCTGATATCAGATCCGTCTCTTGCAGACAAGCTCAAGGGCTTTACGGCGGAAACCGACTTCGCTAAGTTCAAACGCTTGCACGACACCATCTATCACGAGTATCAGAAGGTCATGTCACCTGACATTAATGTCTTATACAAGATGAGAGAGCTTTGGTCTTACTGGCAGACTCTTTTCGACGGCAAAGAGCGCGACATCAAGCGCCTGCTGAAAGCGAAAAAATACGAAGAATACGAGGACGTTGTATATCACGGGCTGCTTTTGGAAAACTAAATATTTCAATTTCTCAGGCTCTTTTCTTTAAGTTCTGCTCTAATCCAACACGTCATACAATCCCAGCATTGCTTCGTGTGCCACATCGATATAATAATCAAGCAGGGTATATAGCCAGTCTTTCAGGTCAGTAAAAGCGAAGCCGAGTGATTCCGCCTTGTCAGTATTGATACTGTAACCGGGTTCACCGTTATAAGGAGCCGGATCGCCATCGTCACTAATAACAGCTTTTATTCCGGTCTCCTTTTCGAGATAATCAAGGATCTCTCTTATGGAGATCGTGCCTTTTGAGCTCCCGTTTATGGCGCCTTTGAAATCTTTATCGACCAGAAACGACAAGAACTTACCGGCTTCATCTGACCTGATGAAGGCCATCTGTGAATCAGGATTATCGATCTTCATCGGGAGCTGATTCAGAACGTGTTCAACGTAAAAATACAGCCGCTTTGTGTAATCGTCTTTGCCGGTCACAAAAGGGTACCTTACGGCGATCCAGTTCTTGTCAGGATACTTTTGCCAAAGGGCATATTCTGCTTGTCTCTTTATCACATCGTACGGATAGTCTTGTCTGTCACACCAGATAAGGCCGCCGCCCGCACCGTCAAAATCCTCTTCAACGGTATTGATGCGTTTGGGATCATAGACCGCCGTGCTCGACATGTAAATATACTTATCACAGTCGGCTGCTTCCATGATCTTGCGGATATCATTTGAACAATAAGCGATCTTATCTATGATCACATCGTAATGTGTGCCGGCTATCGCAGCTTTTATGCTGTCCTCATCCGTCCTCTCGAAACGTATCCTTGAGACCGAATCACCGAACCCGTCAGGGGTATTCCCTCTGGTTGCTATAGTAACATCATGGCCTTTCTCAATAAGGTCATTGACCATATGGATCCCGAAAAATCTCGTCCCGCCCAAAACCAGTATTTTCATATACGCTCCTTATTATCACTAATTGCTATGATTATGAAATCATTTCAGAGTTTTTCAAATAGAAGTAGCTTTTCCGTAAAGCGGAAAGAATAATGTCCGGTTAACGTTGTCCATATTTCTGTTTATTTATTCTTCCAAGACCAGCCATTGATTCATTCCGGCCCCTGCATCTTCATTCGGGCGTTCCACGAATCCGAGTTTTGCATAGAAGGGTTCTTTCCCTTTAGCAGAATTAAGATTGAGATTCACTATATAGCCCGGCTTCATATCGTCCTTTATCCTTTTGATGACAGCCTCAACCAGTGCTTTCCCTATTCCCTGTCCCTGATACTCAGGAATAACGATTACGTCTGACAGGAACGCTACATATCCGCCGTCCCAAGACAATCTTACAACGCCTATGGCTTTTTCATCATCTCTCACACAAAGAACCATATAAGCGTTCTCTACACACTTCTTTGCTTCTTCGAGCGGGAAAAGCCTCCATCCGACCAATTTACGTAATTCCAAATATTCTTCAGGAGAAATGTAATCATCGTATCTAATCATTTATTATCCGCATCCTCACTACATTCACTAAAGCGGGAATGCAACTGCTTCAGTGTAAAGCTTTTGAAGCGTCTTTATAAAGATATCCAAGCTCGTTCTGTTATCTGTTTTGTGCGTGCAAAGCACGATGTGAAAACATTCCTCACACTCAAACGGTATCCAGGCAAACTGGCCGCTGTGATCGTTAAGGAATCCGGGCGCGAGGCATATACCTTTCCCAGCAGCCACATTAGTCAAAGTGCTGTCGTGGTCCGGACTGTTGAAATAGCTTATCCTGCCAGAAGCTATAAGCCGTTGCTGGACAGCTCTTAATGCATCCGGAGAACCGCCTCCGACCATCAGTGTCCTGCCGTAGATATCTTCTTCCGTAATAGTATTCTTAGCCGCAAGCGGATCGTTTTTGTCTGTTATCAGATAGATACGCGAATCAAACAACTTGTGGACATTTATTCCCGGAATATGCTTCGTCTGTTCTGTAAGCGCAAAGAAGATATCAGCATCGTTTTTCAGGAAGACCTCAAGACCGTGGCCGTAATTGAACATCGGTGTGATCTGTACACCCGGCTGTTCTTTCTCGAATATGCGTATTGCTTCAGGAAGGAAATACAAAGCCTGGCGGACAGACATTACGATGGAAATGTTGTCACTGTATTTGGCACTGAAATTCTGCCCCTGTTCGATCGCACGCTTCATCTCTTCGCGCATGTTGGTCAGATATGATACGAACTGCTGTCCCGCAGGAGTAAGAGATGCACCTTTGCCGTTCCTCTCGAAAATAGAAAACCCGACCTCTTCTTCCAATAACCTGATCTGATATGAGAACGTGGGCTGGCTCACGAACATATTCTCAGCGCCTCTGCTGAAGTTCTGTGTCCTGGCAAGTTCTATGCAGTAATCTATCTGTTTTGTGTTCATGGCTGCTCCATTCGTTATTTAAATTTTAAATCGGATATCCAGTCTTTCTATTGGATATTTTATCGGTCTGATGTGAGAATGTAAACATAGAAAACAGAATACGGAGGCAGTATATATGGCTAAGACATTGATAGCATTCTTTTCGAGAGCTGATGAGAATTACTTTGGCGGAGCGATGAGATATGTAAAGGTTGGTAACACCGAGATCGTGGCAGAGATCATGAAGGAACTGACAGGTGCGGATACCTTCAAGATCGAGATGAAGAACCCTTATTCGCCTGTCTACATGACCTGCATCGATGAAGCCAAGAAAGATCTGAGGGAGAACGCCCGTCCTGAGCTCACGTCTTACATCGACAGCATAGACGGGTACGACACGGTTGTTCTTGGTTATCCAAATTACTGGGGTACGATACCCATGGCTGTTGCAACCTTCCTTGAAAAGTACGATTTCACCGGCAAGACGGTCCTTCCGTTCTGTACAAACGAAGGAAGCGGTATGGGATCTTCCGAGCGCGACATAAAGAAGTACGCCAAAGGCGCTGATGTTAAAAAGGGCCTGTCGATCACAGGTTCCCAGGCGGCAAACTCAAAAGACGCTGTTAAGAAGTGGCTTGCAGCAAACGGACTGATCTAAAGAATAAAGGAGGAATTCAAAATGGAATACGTAACACTTAACAACGGGATCAAATGCCCCACAGTAGGGATCGGAACTTTTATGCTGACACCTTCTGATGCCGAGAGAAGCGTCAGGGAAGCACTCAAGATGGGATACTCACTCGTGGATACCGCCAACGCTTATGTCAACGAGAGAGCCTGTGGCAGAGGCATCAAGGAAAGCGGCATCGACCGCGAAGAAGTCTTCCTCTCCACCAAGCTCTGGCCCAGTGAATACGAGAACCCCAATGCGGTAGATGAGACGCTCGAAAGACTTGGCGTAGACTATGTCGATCTCCTCTATATCCATCAGCCCGCAGGCAACTGGCTTGCAGGTTACCGCCAGCTCGAGAAGGCATACAGGGAAGGTAAAGCAAAGAGCATCGGTATCTCGAACTTTGAAGGTAAGTACATTGATGAACTTCAGACAAAGTGGGAGATAGTACCTCAGTTCATTCAGGTTGAGGCTCACCCCTACTTCACACAGAAAGAGCTCCGCAAGACACTCGACAAGTACGATATCAAGCTCATGAGCTGGTATCCTTTGGGCCACGGCGACAAGTCGCTTATCAACGAACCTGTTTTCGCCGAGCTTGGAAAGAAATACGGCAAGAGTCCAGCGCAGATAATCCTTCGCTGGCATACCCTGATGGGATTTGTTGTAATCCCGGGAAGTAAGAACACAGATCACATAAAGGACAATCTGAACATCCTGGACTTCACTCTTACAGATGATGAGATGGCAGAGATCGCAAAGCTCGATAAAGATCAGAGATACTACCACAGGACAGACGAGCAGCTCGTGCAGTTTGCTTCATGGCATCCACAGTTTGAAAAATAGGAAACAGTACTAATGAAAGAATTTGATTTTTCAGTATTCAGAAATGTGACTATTACGGGGACTGACATGAACTCTCTTTCGACGGAAGAGAGTTCTGTCCTTTACAGGCAGGCAGAGTATTGTCAAGCGATGACGGAAGCGGACATCGGTAAGCTCCGTGAGATCGTATCTGAGGATATGACGTTCACTCACATGAGCGGTCTGAAACAGACCCGCGAGGAATACTTTGCGGACATTGATGACGGAAATCTGGATTATCACACTATCGGAATAGAAAACCCCGCAATTGAAGTAAACGGAAAAAGAGCAAGTATCAGCTTTACTTCAGTTCTTAACGCAAACGCTTATGGTGTCTGTGGCACTTTCCGAATAACAGGTACTCATCACTACATATTAAGAGATGGAACGTGGATTGCTGTGAACGGGATACAATGATATCCGAGGCAGATTACTGATGTTTTATAGGAAAACGAGGCGTTCATCCGGTATGGACATTTTTACTGTTGATTATCTCTTCTAAGAGCATTTCCGGTTAACCGGGAATGCTTTCTTCATTCTCTATTATTGTATCCTGTCCCACAACTGCACTTCCACATAAGCATACTTGCCGAGTGATTCTTTGAGGAAATCATCAACTGAGCCATTACATGCCTCGATACGCTCAAACAGAAGCTTTTTCGTCAGAACAACCGGTTCGTTTCCATGTATCATCAGAGCACAGCTGTCACCAAGCGTGAAGCTGACCTGATCGTCGGGAATATCATCCAGATCAATAATGATCTTATCGCTGCTGTTAAACCATTCTCTGAGATAATCACACTCCAGAAGAGTAAACGAATAAGGATTCGGAAGCTTCGGTTTTCCGCCTAATTCTATGAACTTCTCCCGAACGAATGCATCCGCTTTCTTTCGTGCAGGATAATAATTCACGAAGTCAGCAAAACGGCCGAAACTGGTTGTGTCCGGATGTGCATTCGCAAGTTCTTCAGCCTTGCGGAAAGCTTCCTCTTCAGGAAGAAGCATTATGTTTTTCCACGGGTCTGTTCCCGGATAAAAGTAGTGTGTAATGAAAAGTTTATCCATAAACAATTACCTCAATTTACCCTTTATTCTCTGACATGCTTCTATGTGCATGATCCAGTGCCTGGAAAACGGCATCTGTATAAGCCCGCGCACATCTTTTTTGCACCAGTAATCGATCAGCCAGACTGCATTCTCGTCAGTGCTTACAACACCCAATGACTGCAGGTCTGCTCTCCGCTCATCCGCAACCTTGATCTTCAGATCATCAAACGTCAGATTGCGTATTATACCTTCTGTGCTTTTCTTTACATCAGCAATATACGAATACAGTTCATCGATGTACAGCTGCTTGGTAAAATCAGAGATCTGTTCCTTAACGAGTTCATTGCCGGTAGTAATAATCGGCGAGTTGATACGGCTCTGGTATTTCCCGGAGAACAACACCTCTTCATCGCCTTTAACAAGCGTGTGAGCAACGATGTCTTCTATCCTGAAGATATGCCATATGGAATACGCAATATTCTTGCAGTGATATCCGTCAGCATTCATAAAAGGCATTGCATCAAAGTCTTCTCTCTTAAGATCTTTCTTAAATGAGAGAAGCGTATCCATAAGATCCTTTCGAAGCTCAAAAAGAACATCCTTACCCTGATCAAAAGTATCCGCCTTTTTGATCAAGAGCTGCATTTTCTTATTCTGTTCTGACCATTCTTTATTCATGATTATTTACTTCTTTTCCTGTTCTTCACGTCTTTTGCGCCGCTGTTCGCGGTTATTCTTTTCAGACTCAAAGATCTCCACTGCCGCATCCTTTTTTGAATTCCATAGTCATCTCTTATCCTAAGATCTTCTGCATTACCACAGCATCTTTAAACATCCCGTTTACATAGAAATAGTCTTTGTAAATGCCTATATCAGCAAATCCCATTTTATGGTACAGATGAATGCCTCTTTCATTATCAGTGATTGCTTCCAATTCAATAATCCTGATCTTCATATTCTTTGCCTGCTCGAAAATTTTCTCTATCATTTCTGTTCCTATTCCCTGATTCCAGTACTCCTTTTTTACCGAAATCGAGAATATAGCCCTGTGACGGATTCTAGCCGGATAATATCCGACTAATTCAGCTCTCGCAATAATCTGATCGTTATCAAGGGCAATCAAAACAACACTATTCTCTGAGTCTTTACTCATAGCCAATTTGCGTTTTACGCCTTCAACCGGAACATTGAATTCGTTTTTGCCATGCATCAGATTATCGGATTCTCCACCTACCTGATTCAGATAGGAAATCATTTTCTCTGCATCATCCGGAACAGCTTCTCTGATTATGTATGTATTATTCATTTAACCCTTAAACCTCCTTTAACCTGACGTTCTATCACACATATTATCTATGTACCAATCAATATCCAAATCAGCCCTGACTTTCGAACAAAAGTCTATTACTTTCATCGAAGGTGATATGCAGGGTTTCTCGTGCTCACAACAGATGTTTGGTACAACTTCCAAAGTAAAAGTCGCATCAAAACGTTCACGTATCTCATTAAGCAGATCAATCTTCGGAATCAGTGGTTCTATCGTTTTTTCCATCTGATTGCTGATGATCACGTCATATTCATCACAACGGCAGCCATCCCAGCAAGAACATGAATACTTATATCCTGTATCGGTCTTCTGACCGTCTTTCAGATAATATCTTGGTTCACCGGATCGAAATGTTTTTACCGGCTGAATGCCAAGAATTGATGTAATCTCGTCCGGATCAAACTCCCCTTTGATAGAGAAATATGTATAGCACGTTGTTTCCTTCATTTCTATTCCTTCTACATATTGTAATTACAGTTATCTCGTGGCCAGTCCTGTTTCAGGATCAACTATAAATGTATCATCTAAAATATCATGCACAATGATCTTGTTGTCTTCCGTAAGCTTAGCTGAACGGATGAGCAATGATCCGATATTGGAGCCGTGTACGCGCCACAGCACATTGCCATCAGCATCATAACAGAGCATATTACGTTCCCAAATGACTTCGTAAACAACTATGGTCCGATCCAGATAATCAATGGTTTTCATGACCGGGAAAGCAACTTCGGACATCTTACAATGATCGACCCATTTCGCTCTGTCCATATAATCATTGTGGTAAAGGCGCTTCATGCGGCCAAACGGATCATCAGCGAATATATTCTCAATAAAAGACTCCGTCGAATCTCCGCACTCATAAAAGTTGATCCAGTCACCCAAGTAGAACTTTCCCTTTCTTCCAATATAGATCACGTAATCGGACACACCTCCGACAGGGAAAAGATCATCACCTGCAATCTTCTCTAATTCTTCCATCCGTTCATATTCGCCGCTTGCGTAGCACACCGGATCAAAACAGACCTCTACTCTTGATCTGGCGCCCTTGCCCGTTCCTATAAACTTCAGTCCTCCGAAGCTATTAAGAAACTCCTCGGCAAAATCATTGTACTTAAAACCTTCTAAGACAAGGATTTTCACCCATTCCACAACTTTCCCGTTCTCATCAGACTTCACTGTAAAATCTGCTAAAGCATTTGTCAGATAATCAACAGCTTCCACATGCACATCCTTTACTCTGACATCTTGTGCTTTTGCCTGTTCTGCGACTATTTCGACAGCCTCATCATAAGCGCCTAATTGTTCATAGCCCTTGATCAGGTCCTTATCGATATCCAGTTCAGATGAGATCAGGCGGTAACCATTTGAATCGTTATATACTATTTCGGCTATCTTCTTTCCGCCAATAAGGATCTTGCATGGAACTATGGGGCCAAAGCCGTACCCACATTCGCAGCTCACATAATTAATGCATTTCGGGCACAAATAGATAATGTTTGGCGCATTACAATTCACTTCATAAGCGTAGCCGCATTTATCACAGATTTTTTTCGACATTGCTATTTTCCCAACTCAGACGCTATTACTGTCTATTTTCTCGACTAAGGGATCACTCCCTCAGACAAGATAATTATATCATCCGGGTTAAGTTCTCTTGATAACTTTTTGAGCTGCAGAACCTGTAATCAATGACAGACACACCCTGACACAAAAATAGTGAGGTGCCATATAGGTATTCTTAACACATTGAGCATAGCATTATTATACGACAGATAATCCCGTAATCTCTTACGAATGCTATCACACAGATTAGATATGTCAGCGTTAAAAACTTCAGCTTCCATAGTCTGAAATCTATAATTATGAGCAAAAAACACGGCTGACATTTGTCAGTCGTGTTTGTCCGTTATATTGCTGATATATACGATCTAATCAAGACTTAGCGTAATAGTTACATCACCATTGCCTAAGAGATCTTTTAATTCCTTTTCAGTCAGGTTGATCTTACCGAGTCTTGTATAGCTCCAGGAATTGGATCCATAGAACATCACTATCTGATCACCGGAATAAAGAACAATATCGCCCGGCTTTGTTGTTGTCTGTTTATCGTCTCTTGTGATAGCCTGCCCTATGGAACCCACCTGCTCAAAGCCGCCGTACATCGACATCTTTATGGTCAGATCTGATGCAGCGAGTTTCTTCAGGTCTTCCACTGAAGCATTATCTTCCCAGGTGACCTGAACTTCCTTTTCTCCGATCTTTAGTGTCATTGATCTTTCTGTCTCCGTGACGGTAGTCGTCTCTTCTGTCTGAATGGTCATTTCAGAAGTTGCAGACATTTCCGTTGATGTAGTCTTCTCTGTCGTCATTTCGGATATTTCTTCAGCCGAAGTAACTGACTCAGCGCTCTGCTGCGTGCTGCATGATGCTGCCGCCAACACGACTGATGCCAATACAAGAAGTGCAAAGATTCTTCTTATTCTCATAGATATTTCCTCATGAATTCTTCGATATGATCGAAAGGAATAACATCAAGATTGTCGTACAGATCCGTATGAACTGCGCCGGGAATTATCATGAGTTCCTTGTTATCTTTATACTTGCTGTCTTTTGTCATATTCTCATATGCATCTTTCGAGAAATAACAGGAATGCGCTTTCTCTCCGTGGATGATCAAAACTGCACTTCTTATCTCATTCGAGTACCTTAAGATCGGCTGATTCATAAAAGACTCACAGCCTGTAACATTCCAGCCTTCGTTGGAATTAAGGGACCTTGCGTGATATGCCCTTCCCTTGTAGTACTCACTGTAATCCTTCACGAAGAACGGAGCATCTTCCGGAACTGGAAGTGGCAGGCATCCTCCTGCGCGCTTATAAGTACCGTTCTTTAAGTCTTCCAGACGCTGAGCTGCCATTGCCTTCTTCTTCTCATAACGCTTTTCCTCAGAGTCCTCAGAATCGAAATATCCGTTTGCATTAACTCTGGTCATGTCATACATTGTCGAAGCGACCGTAGCTTTAATGCGCGGATCTAATGCAGCCGTATTAAGTGCCATGCCGCCCCAGCCGCAGATGCCGATGATACCGATCCTGTCAGGATCGACTTTCTCATTGAGAGAAAGGAAATCTACTGCAGCCATGAAATCTTCTGTATTGATGTCGGGAGATGCCATATATCGGGGCTCACCGCTGCTCTCTCCGGTATAAGAAGGATCAAATGCGATCGTAATAAAGCCTCTCTCTGCCATGGTCTGGGCATAAAGGCCTGAGCACTGCTCCTTGACCGCACCAAAAGGTCCGCTTACCGCGATCGCAGGAAGTCTTCCTTCTGCTCCCATCGGCACATATATATCTGCAGCCAATGTTATTCCATAACGGTTCACAAAGGTTACTTTGCTGTGATCAACCTTCCCGCTCTTTGGAAATGTCTTATCCCACTCTGTTACAAGTCTCAGATCTTCTGCTTTCATCGTTATAAACCTCCGTGGCTTTTATACTGTTTCCTTCTCTGCTTTCCGGATCAGATAATCCA
>JAEFBB010000046.1 GCA_016292215.1 Saccharofermentans sp.
GAACGTATAAAATGGCTCTGACAAGCCATTGAATATTGTAGAAATAAATGCCCTATCTGTCAATAATTTGTTAGAATGTAACAATGAAAATTATTTATTTTGTTCAAAATGAATATAACGGCTGCGAGATCCAGCAGATTATGAGGCGCGAATTCAAGATGAGCACCACATGGGTCAAGCGCGTAAAACTGTATGGCAAGGTTGAACTTAACGACGTTCATGCCCGTGTCAAAGACCACGTCAAGTCCGGTGACAAGCTCTATTTTGAATACGAGGACAACTCGGAAAGCTTAACTCCACCTCCGAATGTCAGCATTTTGTTCGAAAATGAACACTATGCCGTCGTAAACAAGCCAGCCGGAATGGTAACACACCCTTCTCACGGCCATCTTGAGGATTCTCTCCTTACAAGCCTGTCTGACAAGACCTTACACCCCGTCATGCGTCTGGACAGGGAGACCTCAGGCCTTCTTATCGTCGCCAAGGACGGCTATGCCCACAATATGCTGGTAACAGCTGCAGATATCAAGAAGCGTTATCTCGCTCTTTGCTACGGCAGGTTCGAGCCTTCTGAAGGGACTCTTTCCTTCCCTATCGCAAGACGCCCTGACTCTGTAATGATCAGGGACTGCGTGGAAAACGGAAAGCCTTCCGTAACTCACTATAGGACCGTTTCTTATTTGGAGAAGGCTGATATATCCCTTGTTGAGTTCGAGCTTGAGACCGGCAGATGCCACCAGATAAGGACCCACTGCTGCCATGTAGGCCATCCCCTGCTCGGCGACGGTCTGTACGGGCCTTTGTCAGATGACAACCCGAACGAAGAGTTAAAAGAACAAGCGGAGAAACTGGACAGCAAGATAGGAAGAGTTGCGCTTCATGCTTACAGGATCGAATACAAAGATCCATTTGATGATGGCAAATTAAAAGTCTTCGAGGCTGAGCTTCCCGAAGACATGAATAAAGTCATAGAAGAATTTACTTAAAAGAACTGATAAGATCTTCCGCGAGTCTCAAAGAAGACTCGGAATCGCTTCCCGACAGGAGTCTTGATACCTCTTTAATCTTCCCTGCTTTATCGAGCTCGGTACACAATGTCTCTGTATTGCCCGATACAACATTCTTTGTAAGAACGAATCCCTTATCTGAAGCTGCCGCAATCTGCGCAGTATGAGTTACACACAGTGCCTGGTGATCGGCGGAGATCGCCTTGAGTTTGTTAGCAATAGCCAAAGATGCTTTGCCGGATACGCCTGTATCGATCTCGTCGAAGATCAGTGTCGGAATGAGATCCACGCGGCTCAATACATTCTTTACCGCGAGCATGATCCTTGAAGCTTCACCGCCTGATACGATCGCGGAAAGAGGTCTTACTTCCTGTCCCGGGTTAGCACTGAAGCGGAATGCTATATCATCGATGCCAGCCATTGAGAAGAACTTAGCTTTTTCTCTTCTTACGAAGCTTACTTCGAATACTGCATTTGGCATCTCGAGATCAGCAAGTTCTTTAGTGATAGCCTTTTCGAGCTGCTTGGCACATACCTTACGCTCGGACGAGAGCTTTTCGGCCAGATCGAGAAGCTCCTTCTCCTTAACGGTACGCTGCTTTTTAAGTTCCTGAAGGATATCCTTGTTCTTTTCTATCGCGTCAAGCTCGGTCTTCGAATCGGAAGCGAACTTGTTTATCTCCGCTATAGTCGCGCCATACTTGGCCTTAAGCTCGTAAAGAAGGCCTATTCTCTGCTCGGTACGTTCTTTGAGGCCCTCATCGTAATTGCGGTCAGATAACACCTTGTCGACATCTGAGGCAAGCGCGTCAAGATCCAGGGCAAGTGCCTGGGCGCGTTCAGCGATATCTTTCAGGCTCTCGTCATTCTGGGAAGCTTTAAGGAGCTCACGGCTCGCCTGGTTTACAGACTGGACAGGGCTCTGATAGTTATTCTCGGTATTAAGCAGATCTCCTGCATTCTTAAGGCTCTCGAAGAGGACCTCGTTTTGGGACAGCTTCTTCTTGGTATCGTGAAGCTCTTCCTCCTCGCCGTCCTTAAAGCCTGCAGATTCTATCTCACTTACTGCAAACTCAAGATAATCACGGCGACGTTCAAGATAATCAGGAGATGAGGATATCTCCTTGATGCGAAGTGCCAGATCCTTAAATGACTGAAGGCTCTTAACATATTCCTGATGAAGGCTTACACACTTGTCTCCTGCAAATCTGTCGAGGAGTTTGACATGCGTACTCTCATCAAAGATCGCCTGTGTATCGTGCTGGCCGTGGATATCGACAAGCCTGGAAGAGATTTCTCTTAAAATGCTGTTAGTAACACCGGTGCCGTTTACTCTTGCGACAGATTTACCGCTGTCATAAACGGTACGACTGATGATGAGCATCCCGTCGTTATCTTCAATTCCGTTGTCAGAAAGAAATCCGGCGAACTCTTTGTCCTTTAAGTCAGAACAATCAAATACCGCTTCGGCAAAGCATGAAGAACTGCCTGTGCGGATAAGCGTCCTTGAAGCCTTCGCACCAAGGATAAGACTTATCGCATCGACAATAAGGCTCTTGCCGGCACCGGTCTCACCGCTTATGACGTTGAGACCTTTACCAGGTTCGAAAACGATATTGCTTATGACTGCAAAATCCCTTATCTCAAGTCTTATGAGCATCGGATCAGCCTTTTTCTGTCATGTCATTGATGGTGATAAGAAGTGCCTTTGCGTCCTCGATACCGGGGCATGCGGCAAAGATGGTATCATCGCCTGCGATAGTTCCGACGCACTCTTCAAGGTGCATAGAATCAAGAGCGGAAGCAGCAGCGCTGGCCATACCGGGCAGAGTCTTGATGATGATCATGTTCATTGCCTGATTGACGGATACGATACTGTTGGCAAAAACCGCAAGAAGTCTTCCCGGAGCAGTATCACCTGTCCTGTCGAGAACGCAGTACTTTGTTGCCCTGTTAGGAAGAGTTATCTTGATGATGCCAAGTTCCTTAATATCTCTGGAGATCGTTGCCTGGGTAGCTTCGAAGCCAGCCTGGTTGACCTTCGCGGTGAGATCTTCCTGTGTGGAAATATCGTTATCTCTGATGAGCGATAAAATGCGTTCCTGTCTTGAATTCTTATCGGTTTTCATAGAAGTAACCTCTCTGTACTATCTTCTTTCTGACATTGCTGAAGAAGCTGTCCTTCTTCAGGACAACAGTCTTAAGGACCTTGTCATATCTTCTGATGACGATCGAATCGTAGCTCTCCAAGTCAACAAAATCTCTTCCGTCAGGACAGATCAAAGGAGCCGACTCAATAGACTCAAGACCGATCCTTATCTCGCTCTCGGATGTAGCTACATATGTATATCCGTTCAGCGTGTGTGAACAGATGGGCGTTACGATGATATCCTTCATGTTAGGCATGAGGATCGGGCCGCCTGCAGATAATGAATATGCGGAAGATCCTGTAGCAGTTGCGACAACAAGGCCGTCGCCTCTGAATCTCTCTATGATCTGACCGTCTATCGAGAGCACGAGCGTAGTGATATGTGGTTTTGCGCCCCTGACGATGATTATATCGTTAAGGCAGACGCTGCTGCCCTTAAGTTCGCCGTCCTTGTTATAGACGTCGCACTTGAGCTGCGTTCTGTCTATCGTGTCGTATTCGCCGTTAACGAGCTGCTCTAAATCCTTCTCGAGGTCATCGAAAAGTATCTCGTTCAAAAAGCCGATGGAACCTAAATTGACACCTACAAATTCGGTATCAAGGTCTCTGTATTTTGCTACTTTGGAAAGGAATGTACCGTCACCGCCGATGGAGATGATCGTCTTAAGACTGATCTTCGAGAAGTCCTCGAAAACAACTCCCGGAATCTCCTTAAGAGCGGGGCATTCTTCATCCATACCGGGCTCAAAGACAGGCACAGAACCAAGACGGCTGATGATTCCTGCCGTCTTAATGGCTGTCTCATAACCGGTATCTCTAGAACCATTGGAACATATTCCGTAATTCATGAAGACGGTCCTCCTATTAGAAGCTTTATATATTTAATCATTATAGTGAATAAAAATACAGAAGCAAATTAGAGATTATTGGGACAATGCGGATTTGATGGAAGCTGCAACGGTATCACCGTCAAGGCCGCAGTACTTGAGCTGTTCCTTCTGGGACATGGCTCTGACGATAGGATTCCTTACGCCGAATACCGTAACGTCAGACTCAAAGCCCAATATCTGGAGTTCTCTTTCGAGAGCTTCGCCAAAGCCGCCTGAGATGATGCCTTCTTCAAGGCTGAATACATATTTAGTGCCGACCAGAAGATCCCATATCTCCTTGGCGGGCATGGGCTTTATCATGGTCAGATTGATATGCTTGCCCATGATTCCCTGATCTTTCAATATCTCCATCGCCCTGTCTGCTTCCTCGCAGATCTTGCCAGTGGAAACGATCGCAAAATCATTGCCGTAATCACAGACTACATGAGGGAGCACGCAGTCAGCAGGATCGGTATACAGAGGACCGCCCGCCTCAAAAGGGGATGCGCCTCTGGGATACCTTACGGCTACAGGACCCTTGACCGAATCAATGGCATAAGCAAGGCATCTCTTAAGATCCGTATAATCTCTTGGCGATAAAACAGTCATGTTGACCATCGAATTAAGATACGAGATATCGAGAAGTCCGTGATGAGTGTGGCCGTCATTGCCTACAAAGCCTGATCGGTCGATGGCGAAAACCACATGGCTGTTCATGAAGCAGCAGTCAGTGATCATCTCATCATATGCTCTCTGAAGGAATGACGAATAGATTGCAACGACCGGTATATAACCGGATACCGCAAGACCGCCGGCCATAGTGACGCAGTGCTCTTCCGCGATTCCGCAGTCGAAGAACCTGGCGGGATATTTCATCTGGAAGTTATCAAGGCCCGTGCCGAGAGTCATCGCGGCAGAGATCGCAACAATCTTAGGGTTCTTGGCCGCAAGCTCTGTCATTGCGCTCGCAAAGACAGTGGTATAGCTGTTCTTTCCGTTAGTAACTCCCGTCTCAAGATCGAACGGACCGACGCCGTGATAGTCGGAAGGATTTGTCTCGGCAGGCTCATATCCCTTACCCTTTTTGGTAAGGACATGGATAAGGACAGGTCCCCTGATCTCTTTCGCTGCTTCCAAAGCCTTGATGAGATCGTTCATGTTATGTCCGTCAACAGGGCCATAGTAATTAAGTCCGAGGTCATCAAACATTGAAGGTCTCTTGCGGTACAAGAGGAACCTGAAGAAGTCCTTGATAGCAAGAATTATCTTAATGATGCCTCTTCCGAAGAAGCCTAATTTCTGAAGGAAAGACTCCGTCGTCTGCTTTGCGGAGATATATCCGCTCGAGATTCTGAGCTTAGACAGGTGCTTCGAAAGACCTCCGACATTCTTATCGATGCTCATCTCGTTATCATTCAGGATAACGATCATCCTGGTCTTGCTGTGGCCGAGATCATTGATGGCCTCATAAGCCAGGCCGCCCGTGAGAGCGCCGTCGCCTATGACCGCAACGACCTGATTGTTCTTGCCGTCCAGATCTCTTGCCCTGGCGATACCCATGGCAGCAGATATGGATGTTGAGCTGTGTCCTGTATCGAAAGCATCGTAAGGAGACTCGGTGATCCTTGGGAATCCCGATATACCGTCCTTCTGTCTTAAGGTGTTGAATCTGTCGAATCTGCCTGTCAGAAGCTTATACGAATAAGCCTGATGGCCGACATCGAAAACGATCTTGTCAGTCTTATAATCGAACACCGACAAAAGCGCTACGGTAAGCTCTACCGCACCTAGATTGCTCGCGAGATGACCGCCGTTCTCGGACACGGTCTTAAGGATCTTATCTCTTAACTCGGAACACAGTTCAACGCGCTCTTCAGGCTTCATGTCCCTGAGAGTCTCAAACGTGATTTCTTTTCCGAGATACTTATAGTCCATTACTTTTCCCTGTTGGCAAGATAGTCCGTCAATGTCTCATAATCAGAAGTATCATAGCCCTTCTGAGCAAATCCGTTAAGGATGTTCCTGATGCTTGCCACCTCGGCATTAAGTCTTTCTTTCGCGCCTTCAAGACCTAAGAGCGTTACGAATGTAGCCTTCGAATCTCTCTCGTCTTTACCTGTGCTCTTACCAAGTGTCTCACTGTCAGAAATAACGTCAAGGATGTCATCTCTGATCTGGAAAGCGAGGCCGATGTGGTTTGCAAGTTTTCTGAGAGCTATGGCAGTCTCGTCGCTATTGCTCTGCTCTCTGTTAAGCTTTTTTGCAATATAGTACGGAGTAACAATCGAAGCCTCGATAAGCGCGCCGGTCTTCTTCTCCTGAAGCTCTGTAAGAAGCTCAATGGAGATCTCCTTCTCTGTAGAATCGATATCGATGCTCTGACCTCCGATCATGCCGTAAATACCGGCGTTCCGGGCCATAGCAGAAGCTGCGTAGATGTATCCGGGATTCTTTTCGCAGATGAGGAAAAGCCTCTCCATAGCAGTATTAAGCAGAAGGTCCCCTGCCAGAGTCGCGATACCCTCGCCGTAGACCATATGGCATGTGGGCTTTCCCCTCCTTAATTCATCGTTATCCATGGCAGGAAGATCGTCATGAATAAGCGAATATGTGTGTATCATCTCAAGCGTTGCGGCAAAGTATTTGACGTCATTATCGATGCCCCCGTCCAGCTTAAGCATGCCGGAGGTAAGGTGCATCATCATGGGTCTTAATCTCTTGCCGCCGGCGAAAAGACTGTACATAGCGGCCTTGACCGTTATGTCTTCGCTGATCTTATTATCAAAAGCCGTATGAAGCTCAGGTGTTATCCAGGCTTCTGTGCTTTCCATCAATGAACGGATATCCGCGCCCATCATTACACCCCGCTCTCGCTGATGTTAAGAGGATCGGTGGTGCCGTTTGCCTTGTTGACTGCTTCGATCCTTGCGGTTACTTCATTAAGTCTCTTCTCGCAGATGCCGACAAGCTCGACACCGCGCTCGTAGAGCTTTAAAGACTCGTCAAGAGTAGCCTTGCCTTCGGAAAGCTTAGCTACCGTCTGTCTTAATTCAGCCATGCAGGCTTCGTAAGTCATCTCGTTTTCTTTGGCTTTAGGCATCTTTAATACCTCCGTCTGCTTTATGTTCAATATCTTTTATCTCGCTCAATAATGTACCGTCGGAAAGAACGATATTAACATTATCTCCTCTGCTGACTTTATCAACGGATTCAATGGCGTTGCCGTCCTTATCACAAACGTACGAATAGCCTCTTTTCAATACATTGCCGGGATTAAGAGCATCAAGCCTGACCTTGACCTGGTTGATGTCGGAAGCCGTCTGCTCGACGATCTTGCCTGACAGGGCATCAAGCTTCGTCTTCAGTTCTCTGACCACAGCCTTCTGCTCCATCGCATAGTATGCAGGCGAATGAAGAGCTTTGTGATTCTTATATACATCAAGAGCCTTGCGTCTTAAGTCGACATACTGGTTGATCGCGATATCGAGATTAAGAGCGAGATTATCTATCTCTTTCTTCTGGTCATCGTAGGAAGCAATGACCATCTCGGCAGCTGCCGTAGGCGTTGCCGCTCTTAAATCTGCGACATAATCTAAGATCGTGTAATCAGGCTCGTGGCCTATAGCGGAGATCACGGGGATCTCACTGGCATATACGGCTCTTGCTATACCTTCATCGTTGAAGCAGAAGAGCTCTTCATAAGATCCGCCGCCTCTTGCGACAATGATGACGTCGACATTCTTTTCGCTGTTGAAATAACTGATTCCGCTGATGACCTCAGGAGGACACTCAGCGCCCTGGACGCTCGCGGGATAAAGGAGAATATCGTAATGAGGATTCCTCTTGCGGATGGTGTTTACGATATCGGAGATTACCTTGCCTGAACCTGAAGTAACTACGCCGATGCGCCTGGGAAGGACCGGTATCGGCTTCTTGTGACTGCTGTCAAAGAGTCCTTCATCCTGAAGCTTCTTAAAAAGCTTGTTGAACAGTTCATGAAGGTCGCCGCTGCCCAGATCTTCAATATCTGTAGCGATTATCTGGAGCTTTCCGCCCTGCGCGTAAAAATCCACTCCGCCATACACCTTGACCTTCATGCCGATCTTCGGCTCTATCTTGAGCTGGCTTCTTGATCTTGAGAAAATGACGCAGTTAATTACCGACTGTTCGTCCTTTATGGAGAAATATGCATGGTCTCTGGCAGATACCGTATACTGGGATATCTCACCTACCACGGAAAACTCCGCAAGATAAGGATTATCCTGCAGAGATTGCTTTATGTAGCCGTTAAGACGGCTTACGCTATCAAAATCGAACATGAGTTCAGAGGCTCTTAACGAAGTTGCTCAAGACACCGTTGATGTAAGAAGATGAGCTTTCTGTACCAAACTTCTTGGCAAGCTTAACTGCCTCGTTGATGGATACTGATGTGGGGATATCCTCAACTGTAAGTATCTCATATACGGCGATCTCAAGGATGATGCGGTCAGTCATGGGAAGACGCTCAAGCTTCCATCTCTTGAGGAAAGGAACGAACTTCTCATCGAGCTCATCTCTGCTGTTGATAACGCCGTAAACGATATCAAGGAAATACGCTTCGTCTTCGATAATATCGGGATTTGTCTCCCTGAACAGATTGATCTGTTCGCTTATGGGATCATTTCGAAAACCGATCTGAAAAAGCAATTCCAATGCGTGTTCGCGTGTCTCAATTCTACTCATCTGAACCTCCCCGGAGGCAAGATCCTGTCAAGAAATTTCTTGAATTTGCTCGTATCGGAAAAGAGGAACGAACCAACAAAGAAGCCTACCAGCGTCAACAATAATATAAACAGGGTCTTAAAGAACCCGAATATGCAAAGAAGAAGTCCTATTATGAAAAACAGGACAGCAAATACAACACCGGCCTTGGTGTTGCGAAGTTTCTCGAAAAGTTTGGATAAAAACCTTTCCATTATTATCTGCTCTCAACCTTGGCCTGAGCCTGCTCGACCTTGGCTACCTTAACGATAACCTGGTCAACGGCGATACCCGTATATCTCTCGATATCTTTCTTTACCTTCTCCTGGACCTTCGCCATGGAAGCCGGGATCTCGACATTTGAATAGAGCTCAGTGGATAGCGTTACTCTCAATGCCTGGTTCTTGGCAGGAGCAACACGGCACCTTGCGCTCTTGATACCTACCTGGGCGGACTTAGCTGCGTTGAGCGCGATGCTCTCGATAGCATCAGGTCCGATATCGACTGTACCGATATCGTTCTTTCTGAGTCTCGTACGGTTAAGTCTTCCGGAAGTAATGATGTTTGTGATCGAGATGATCGATGTGATGAACAGCAGCATGAGGATGCCGAGATAGATATATCTGCTTACAGGGCCCGTAACGATCGAGTTCAGAGGTGACAGGATATCTGCAAAGATACCGTCATCGACAAGTGCATATAACAGCACGACTGAAATGACGGCTATTACAACGGAATAAATGAACATCAAACCTCTGATAAAGGAATTCATGTGACCTCCTCAACCCCGCAAACATAAACGTCGACACTCTCTACCGACAATCCGGTAAATCGCTCGACGTCTTTTTTTACCTTTTCCTGGATCATCCATGCGATCTCGGGAATGATCATTCCGTACTTGACCACAGGATAAACTGTAATGGATACAGAGCCTTCTTCGGTATCACCGAAAACAACTCTTACTCCTTTGCCCTCATGGACAACGCCCGCCTTCTCCTTTAAAGCAACCGCGAAAGAAGGAACCAATGACAAAACACCGTCAATCTGGAGCGCTGCTTCAGATGCGTACTGGGCTACAAAGCCCTGAGTCATTGAACGATCGCCTTTTATGGATTCGATGTTAGTATTGTCTTCCATATCGGTTCCTTGAATTATCTAAACTTTAAAGGTGCGGATAAATAACTGCCGTAAGCAGATAATCCGCTTACGGCAGATGTAATTAACGATTAAGCTCTCTCGAGGTATTCGCCTGTTCTTGTGTCAACCTTGATCTTCTCGCCCTGGTTAACGAAGAGAGGTACCTTAACAACAGCGCCTGTCTCAAGTGTAGCATACTTGGAAGCGTTGTTTGCTGTATCGCCCTTAACACCGGGCTCACACTCTGTGATCTCGAGAACAACAGTGATAGGAAGCTCTACCTGGAATATATCGCCCTTGTAAGAAACGACCTTGCAGATCATCTCTTCCTTGAGGAACTTGATACCGTCACCGATCTTATCCTGGTGAATAGGTGTCTGCTCATATGTCTCAGCGTCCATGAAGTAGTAGAGGTCGCCGTCAGAATAGATATACTGCATATCCTGTCTTGTGAGCTGAGCCTGCTCAAACTTCTCGTTAGGGTTGAAAGATCTTTCAACTACTGAACCTGTCTTTACGTTCTTGTACTTTGTTCTTACGAAAGCTGCTCCCTTACCCGGCTTAACGTGCTGGAACTCGACAACCTGATATACCTGGTCGTCCATCTCAAAGCACATACCGTTTCTGAAATCTCCTGCGCTAATCATAAATACTCTCCTTTTTAATAAATAAGCGTTTAACTTAGTAATTTTACTTGAAAGCGTGTTTCTATGCAAGTATTACAAATACTATCAAAATTTTCCTACAAGTCTTACAAGTTTTTCGAAAGGGCGTTTAAGCATAACATACCAGATCTCGGGCTTGTAAAGCTTCTCTACCATGAAGGTGCGAAGGCCTGCCCTGTTGCCTGCAATAACATCAGTAAATATCTGATCTCCTACCATAACAGATTCGGCAGGCGTGGAATTCATAAGTTCCATAGCCTTGAAAACGCCTGATGTTCCGGGCTTGTTGGCATATGTTACGCAGGGCACTCCGAGCATTTCAGCGATCTTAGCTGATCTTCCTGACTTTGCATTGGAAACGAGGCAGCACTTAATGCCCTTCTCCTCTATCATCTTCACGCAGTTGTAGCTGAATTCTTCAGGTTCTGTCGCATGATCCCTGCCCAAAGTGTTGTCAAAGTCCAAAAGAGCGGTCTTTATACCGCTTGAAGACAGCTCGTCCCAGGGGATCCGGGCGAGGTCCTTATAGACTTTCTCGGGCTTCATTGCTTTGAAAATGTTCAAAGTTATCTCCTGTTATATACTGTGCAACTGTTACAGTAAGACTAAGATTCAGCGACAAAATTATTATAATTATATATTTTCGCGCTTGTGATATTATATTAAGGCTAAATGACAAGTCAAGGAGCACAAAAGCTATGAAAGTTACAAAATTCGGCGGATCATCTCTTGCCAACGCATTTCAGATTCAGAAAGTCTGCAGCATCCTTCTCGCAGATGAAGACCGTAGGATCATGGTCGTATCTGCGCCGGGCAAGCGCACCAAGGATGACATCAAGGTAACCGATCTTCTTATCGCTGTTGCCAAGGCAAGGATCGCCGGCGAATCTTATGATAAAGAAGTTGAAGCAGTCCTCGCACGTTACGAGGAGATCGCTGATGAATTGGGCATTAAGGAAGTTCTTCCCGCCATCGAGGAAAAGCTCCTTAAGATCGTTAAGGCTGACTACACTGAAGACATCGCTTATCTCGATTCAGTTAAGGCGATGGGTGAAGACTGCTGTGCCCAGCTCGTTGCTTTCTACCTCAACTCCACAGGCCACGCTGCAAAGTACTGCGACCCTCAGGTCTGCGGTCTTTTCTTAGAGCACGATGAAGCCGGCAAGGCAGTCATCCTTTCTGAGACATATTCCAACCTCTCAAAGCTTAAGGAAGAGACAGACAAGATCCTTGTCTTCCCCGGCTTCTACGGTTATTCAAAGAGCGGCAAGATCATCACATTCTCAAGAGGCGGCTCCGATATCACAGGCTCCATCCTCGCAGCTTCCGTAGGTGCTGATGTTTACGAGAACTGGACAGACGTTGACAACGTTTTCGCTGTTAACCCCAACCTCGTAAAGAATCCTTTCCCGATCACAGAGATCACATACGACGAGATGAGAGAGCTCTCTTATGCAGGATTTACAGTCCTTCACGAAGAAGCTATCTACCCTGTTTTCGCAAACGGCATCCCGCTCAACATCAAGAATACGAACAACCCTTCAGCAAAGGGCACATGGATCGTTTCAAAGCGTACCCACTACGATTCACTCGTAACAGGTATCGCAGGAGACAAGGGCTTTGCTACAGTTACAGTAAGCAAGTACATGATGAACCGTCAGGTCGGTTTCCTTGCACAGCTCCTTAAGATCTTCTCTGATGAAGCCATCTCCATCGATCACATTCCTTCAGGAATCGATACAGTTACCATCGTTCTTAGAAAGAAGTACTTCACGGAGGAAAAGGAAGCTGTCATCGTTGACAGGATCCAGAAAGAACTCGAAGCTGACGTTAAGGTAGACAGAGACCTCGCCATCGTCATGATCGTCGGTGAAGCTATGGCAAATTCCGTAGGTATCATGGCACGTGCAGCATCCGCCCTCTCCAACGCAGGTATCAACCTCCGCATCGTTAACCAGGGCGCATCCGAGATCTCCATGATGTTCGGTGTATCCGAGTCTTACTGCTCATATGCCGTAAAGGTACTCTACAAGGAGCTCTTCCGTTACTGATACCGCTCGAAAAATAAGCTAACGAGACCGGGTAGTGATCTTCACTGCCCGGTATTTTTTTGCCGATTAAACGTGTTAGTCGCTAAGTATTCATAATAGCGAATTGACACCATATACGACACCACATAAAATAACCTTATCCGATTTGAAAGCGAGGAAAACGAAGATGAAAAAAGTTGGTGATTATCTTAAGCTTCCTTATAGACTGGTTATAGTTCCTGATCCTGACGAGGGCGGGTTTGCTGTAAGCTATCCTGATCTTCCCGGCTGCATAAGCACCGGAGATACAATAGACGAAGCGGTCAAAAACGCTGAAGATGCTAAGAAAGAATGGATCACAGCCGCGATTGCTGATGGCATTCCTGTTCCCGAACCAGTCTCAGATGATCTCGAAAACTATTCCGGGCAATTCAAAATCCGTATTCCTAAAAGCCTTCACCGTTCTCTTTCGATTCACGCAAAAGAAGAAGGCATAAGCATGAATCAATATTGTTTATATCTGTTATCTAAGAACGACAGAAGTGCATAAAAGAAAAGGGGTTATCGCAAAGATAACCCCTTGTAGTTTATTTAGTTTCGCTAAAATCAAGTATTTGCGTCACCATTGTTGTCGCCGCCAGCGCCACCATTGCCGCCTTGGTCACCGCCCTGCTGGCCTTCACCCTGGCCTTCACCCTGGCCCTGCTGACCTTCACCTTGACCCTGCTGACCTTCACCCTGGCCCTGCTGACCTTCACCCTGGCCCTGCTGACCTTCGCCCTGGCCCTGCTGACCTTCGCCCTGGCCCTGCTGACCTTCGCCCTGGCCCTGCTGACCTTCGCCTTGGCCCTGTTGACCTTCACCCTGGCCTTGCTGACCTTCTCCGCCCTGAGTAGGTTTCTGGTCGGATTCACCGGGTTCAACAGAGTTAGGATCAACAGTAGTAGTTGTTGTCGTCGTAGATCTTGTATTCCAGATTTGGTCAGTCTGGACAGCTGTTGTTGTCATGTGGGTTGTTGTCTCGAAGGGATCATCTGTCGGCACAGGAGTGGGATCGCCTGTCATCTCGGAAGTTGCATCGTTATATGTCGGATCATCTTCCAGGAGATATGCGCTCATAACGTAACCGTTCTTATTGTCCTTAGTTACGATCAGAGAGAATGAGTTATCAAGCTCCTTTTGAAGGATTACTGCATCACCGCGGTTAAGGACTGCGACTTCCGTAGAATCCAATGAAGCTTCGGAATAAACCTTTACTTCATCCATAGCGCAGTAGCGTACAGCTGTTCCTGCAGAATTAGGAAGCGTTGTGGTAGCTTCGGTGAAATTGATGAGATCCTTCATGTTGAAGATCATGAAAGTGACGCCGAAGCCCAACAATACGCAAATGACAAAGATAACGATAGGAATGATTATCGTCTTAATTCTTTCCTTCTTCTCATTTACGATAGGCTCTTCCTCTGAAGAATCAGAATCTGATGAGATATTATCTCCGGGAACATAATTGATCGTATCAGAAGCATCGTTGCCGGAATCAAAATCAAAGAATGCGCTTGAGCCAGCGGCTGCCTTAGCAGCATTGCCGGGCCTTGCAGCCATAGTAGCTTCTGTTCTCAGGTTGCTGTTGATAACTGCATCGCCGGGAAGCAGGAATGTTGATTCGACCTTAATATCGATAAGTGTAAGGCCTGACTTAAGACCATAGCTCAAAGCGGAATTGATGATCTCCTTGGCCTTGACCTCAGTAGATAAAGGCTTTGCGATGATCGCATTGCGCATCTGTGAAGGAAGCTTTCTTGAAAGACCTACGCCCATGAGGAACAACTCGTCGTTGTCCTGGAGCTTTAAGTGAACCTTCTTGTCCGCATTGACAGGACCTTCCTGGGGCATCTTTCCGAGATACTGTGTAAGGTTCATGTTCTCGGGATGTGTGAGCTCTTCAGATGCCTGGATAGCGCCCATCTGGACATATCTGTGTGCGACGGTCTGCTCTTCTGTAAGGAGCATGACGCGGTTATTTCTGAATAAGACTGCCTTAGTAATACCTACGTGGATAACTCTGAGGATGTCGCCCTCGATAACGAACATAGACATTGAAGTCTTGAACTGCTTGCCCTTGTTGGCAGCGAAATTGCAGACTTTTACGTTGAGGTTATTGATTACCTGATTTGCAAAACCGTCGAAATCAAGTACTGCCTGGTTTGAGCATGCAGCGGCGATCTTTTCGAGCTCTGCGTTGAGCTCAAGATTCAGGACTGCTGAAAGGTTGTCAGGACCAATAGTAGAGAATATTGCGCAGATCTGGATAGGAGATGTCGATCTGGCTGTTCTCAGGAACTCATTAGGGAAATCTTCGATCTTACGTGAAAGCGTAAGAAAGAATACATTCTCCTGAGGATCACCCTGAACCAGATTGGTCTCAGCAATACAAGTAGCTACTGTCTTACTCATCGTTATTCACCCCAAATATATTCGTTAAGCTTTTGCTTCTGGGTAGCAAAATCAATCTTCATCATCCAAGGATCATTCTGGATCTCATAGAGTCCGTCATCAGGAACTCTGTGCTCTTCCAAATGATCAATACAGTCGAAACAATTAAATGCCACACGCATTATATCAGTAGAGCGCATATTTGTCTCGAAAACTCCCGCAGAATCGTTGAGGAGCTGAAGCTTAGCTGCATAAGACATCTCATTAACCTTCTTCATTAGAGCCGTAGCAACAGTCCTCTGTCTTGAAGCTCTTACGAAGTCAGAATCGAGATATCTGATTCTCATCCATGCAACTGCCTGATGTCCATCAAGTGTCTGCAGACCGCTGTTTGTAAGGTGCGGCGAGGTATTGTTGTCGAGAGTATACATCTCATCGAGATAGCGGTTAGCATGCGAAAGCTCTTCGGGCTTGATATCAATATCTACACCGCCGCAAAGATCAATGATCTCAGCTGCGCTTCCGAAGTCGAACATTACAAAGCGCTGGATATCCAGGCCGAAAGTGATGTTGATAGTGTTGATCATCTCACCTACACCACCGTAATGGTAAGCGGAATTAAGCTTGTTAAGTCTTGTACCAAGTGTATCCGGCGTATCACCTATATAAACACCGGTGTCTCTCATGAGAGTAATGAGCTTGAGAGAATTCTCGCGCTTGTTGATGGATAAGACCATCATGCAGTCAGTACGGCATGTATAGTCATCAGTCCCTCTCGCGTCGATACCGAAAACAAGGATATTCTCAATATCCGGATCCTTCTGCTTGACCTCAATGATAGGATGTGCAGGATCATAATAAAGCCTTGTATGGCCGCCTTCTTTCCATGAAGAAGTTACATCTCCGCCCGTAGTACTGCTGTTCTGTTCAATATCGATCGTCGAGTAATCTTCTTTGCTGACAATGGGGACCGCTACGAACGTTCCGCCGAACAAGTAAGCCCAATAAAGATAGAAGCCTACACCCAGTCCGACAATGGCTGCGAAAATCCTTACAATATATTGAGGGGCCTTTGACTTCTTACGGGGTGAATTCCCTTCGAAGTCACGGTCATGTTTACTCATTGTTACCGTTAATCTCCATATAATCTCAAAAAAGTCCTTCAATTATATCATCAGAACCCTATTTGACTATTATTAAACAATAGAAGAAAACTGTGGCAAATCCGCGTGTTTTGTATAAATGGCATAATCAAAAAGGGGCTGTGACAAAAGTCACAACCCCTCGTGTTTATCTGGTTAAAGTATCAGATTATCAGATGCAGCCCTGAGCGATCATAGCGTCAGAAACCTTAAGGAGACCAGCGATGTTAGCGCCGACAACGTAGTTGTTCTCGCAGCCAACTTCCTTAGCTGTAGCATCAACTGTGTGGAAGATGTTCTCCATGATGCCCTTAAGTCTAGCGTCAACTTCCTCGAATGTCCAAGAAAGACGAGCGCTGTTCTGGCACATCTCAAGACCGGATGTAGCAACACCACCAGCGTTGGAAGCCTTACCGGGTGTGAAGAATACGCCGTTGTCCTGGAGGTACTTTGTAGCTTCGAGTGTTGTAGGCATGTTAGCGCCCTCACCGACTACCTTTACGCCGTTAGCAACGAGTGTCTTAGCAGACTCGAGTCCGAGCTCGTTCTGTGTAGCGCAGGGAAGAGCGATGTCGCAAGGAATTGTCCAGATGCCCTTTGAACCGTTCTCGTCTGCTGTGTATGTAGCGGAAGCAACCTGATCAGCATACTCGCTGATTCTGCCTCTCTTAACTTCCTTGATGTCCTTAACGATATCAAGCTTGATGCCCTCAGGATCATAGATGTAACCGTTGGAGTCAGAAAGTGCAACGACCTTAGCGCCGAGTTGCTGAGCCTTCTCTGTAGCATAGATAGCAACGTTACCTGAACCGGAGATAACAACTGTCTTGCCTGCAAAAGATGTGCCCATCTTCT
>JAEFBB010000071.1 GCA_016292215.1 Saccharofermentans sp.
TGTGTAACTACTGTCAGCTTTGTTGCCCTCAGTAAAATACCAAAATTTCATACTTAAAGTCTCCTTTATACTTTTGTTTCCGGCACATGCGTGCCTTAGGTTTCTGTATAAAGGTTAGACTTGCCGGTTTTCAAATAGTCTTCGTTTTGGCATCAAAACGCCAACGATAATGAGAGAAAAAAGGGGCACGCCGGCCCCTTCAGATGGTTCAAAACCCTTTATCTTGCCTTATTTTCCACGCTCATCCAGCACTTTCTGCACCCTGTTCTGGGCGATCTTAATGACGGCATCCAAAGATTTCTGGCCGAGGAAGTAGGCAGGCATTTCTTCAATCAGGATTATGCTGATGTCGGAGTCTTCGCGTTTTATTTTCGAGCATGTGAAAATGACTCTCTCGATGTTGTCGATATCGGCTTCCGTATACTTAGTGGAGGAACGAGCACCGTTACCGGTGGAAGACTCGTCTCCGCCGTTGTTATAGTAATTGTTGGCGGATGTGCCGGCAGTCCTGAAAGCATTGCGGTTAAGAACAAAAAGATCATTCATGGCAATGCTTTGCTGGATCTCATCCGAGAGAAGGATCTTTACGAACTCGCCGCACGCATCGGGATCAATCGAATTCGCGGATATTGCGACTGAAATATTGGAGAAAAACATAGGTCCGCGCCCGTCGAGCGACGGGGTTCCAAGAATGGTTGCATTCTCGACAGGGCAATTTCCCGCTATGTTACCGTAAAAGCTTCCGATACCTCTGGCCGGCCAGTATTCGGCGGTATTAGCCAAATCTGTATTATCGTATTCTCCCATTGGAATGGCCTTCTCAGGAACGTTATCCTTCACATAGTCAGCAAGCTCTGCAAATTCCGGCCCGGAGAAATCGGCCTTGCCGCCGGCGATGAATTTCTCGCTCATGGTATTGAACAACTGTGTAAAATATACTGCCTGACCTGTCATATTGAGGTCCCTTCCGTTAAGATCCTTCAGCACGAACGACTTATATTCATCAAGCGTAAAACCACAGCCGGAGCTTCCGGCATACTTGATATCAGTGCATATTCCTTCGATCGCAAAACTTACCGGCAGCTGATATATGGCACCGTCACTCTTTGAGCCTTCTATTATGTTTGTGAAATATTCATCAGCAGCCAGGTCTTTTACATATGGCGTAAGATCGACCAGATAGTTTGATCTGTTGAGCCTGCTGTAGCTGTCGGTGTTAAGAAGTATATCCGGACCTTCGCCGTTGATTATGTCCATTGCAAGCTGGTTGCTCTCACCCGCAGCGGACTTAAGCAGCATGTCATTCCATTCGTCTTTGTTATCGATTTTGGTGTAAAGCGATACGTCAATAAAATCGCTGCTGTTATATGTATCAGCGAGCTCTATATAATATTTGCTGTTTTGCTCATTAAACTTCTGGATTGCAGCTCCGATAACCTCATCTACCTTGGTTGAATAGAGTTCCAGAATGGTCTTTCCGGCGTTGGGATTCTTAGAAGTTCGCGAAAATTCAACGATCTGGAAATCTGCCGGTATACTTTCATATCGTGATGCGGGTTTTGTCTGGCCGATAAAGATCATCTTGTCGCCTGCACATTCGACTAACTCTAAACTATGGTTTCCCAATATGCCTCTGTTCATTCCGCACCAGTTATAATCAAACACTTCCTCTATGCTTTTCTTTGCTGCATCGATCCTGTAAACTCCATCTCTATTGCAGCTGTAGACTTGTCCGTCCGTACCGTTCTTTATCTCGCCCAGATTGTCTGTATCAAGCCATTTATAGTTTTTCTCTTTTCCTGTTGAGAGCTTATTTGTGGTCAGATCCAGCTCATAGTAAATGTGGCCTTTCATTGAGAAGACCGGGATCACGACCTTCGTGTCACTTAAGGCAATAACAGCCTCGATATAGCGGTCTTCGCCTGTTTCTTTGAAATCGAACGAATTAACGGTTCCGTCAGGCGCCGTGACCTTTACGGTTCCACTGCCCCTGACATATTCGTTCTGGATCTGTTCGGTCTCGATAAGATAATCTCCAACCTTATAAAAATGTATTGTAGGAAAGGAATCCTCGGCATTGCTCGGCCTTTCATCCAATACTTTTCCGGTCATGGGATCGTATTCTCTTATCTTCCTGTTGGTCATGACCGTGATCTTTCCGTCCAAATATGTGGCTGTTTCGACATGTTCGTATGTCAACCGATTGGTATCCGCATCCCTGTTCAGATTGATGTGATTAACGGCTTTACCGGTATTCCTGTCGATCACCGCTACAATATCGAAGTCATAGTCATTGGAGTTGAATGTGCTGTAGTCGATCTCGCACTTGGGCGGCATCTGATACGTGCCGGTGGAGTAGATGACATAGTACTTGTCATCAGCGCCCGCAAATTCCTGATCCATGTTCTCGATCTTTTGATCAGGATCTGCGCCGGAATCGACATCGATCGTCGTGTAATCAAACCACGGCGTATCCTCAGCGATGATCTTGGACTTTTTTGGTTTTTCTTTTTTCGTGCACGATGCGAGCGCCGTCAAAAATGAAAATGCCAAGACCAAAGAAACTGCCTTAACAATAGTTCTCTTCATTCTATTTTCCCCTTTTATCTTCTTTATCGAACAGCAAATAAAGATATTCGCTATTCCTGTCAGAAACAATCCGATTGGTCTATACCTGTTTAGAGCTTAAATACAGACTAAATATTCGGCAGGGGGAAAACAATGGTTTTTGCAAAACTCAGGGATAAAGTAAAAAATCCAGGGATAAAGTAAAATTATGGGGGCGAAAACCAAACCGTTTGACAATTTAGCCTTTTCTTGTAAGTTTATATTATCAAGCTCTGATATATGTCTTATCCGCCTCTCAAATAAATAAGAAAACCCGCCTGGTAACAGCGGGTCTAATGTGTGTAAATTATGTATTGCCTTAAGATCAAGCTGACTTATTGCCCGCAAGCTCGCGGACTTTCTCGACAGAGAGACCGGAAGTATCAGCTATCTCATCTAAAGAAAGCTTTCCGACCTTTATCAATTTTAAAGCAATCTCACAGGCCGTTGAATACTTTGCCTTTTCAGCTGCTTCTTTTTTCATCTCATCTAATATATCGCACATAGTATCTACTCCTTCCTCAGTTTCCTTATACTGTCTGACTCGCTTCGATAGCTCTTCGTAACACATGTC
>JAEFBB010000047.1 GCA_016292215.1 Saccharofermentans sp.
GCCCTTGGAATCGAAGACTCTGTTCTTGTAGATCTTATCGTCGAATGTATAAGCGTAGTTATTAAGCTCGCCCGTGAACTCCGTAGCGGGTGTGAGAACGCCCTTGTTTGCAGCTGTTGCGGCAATGGATCTTGCGTCCATGAGTGCAACGGAAGAGATCTGGCCGCTCTGAACCTTTGAGCCTTCTCTGTTCGGGAAGTTTCTTGTGGAGTGACGGATGGAGAATGCATTGTTTGCAGGTGTATCGCCCGCACCGAAGCAAGGTCCGCAGAATGCTGTCTTAAGGATAGCGCCTGTCTCAAGGAGTGTAGCAGCAACGCCGTTCTTTACGAGCTCCATGTAGATAGGTGTTGATGCAGGATAGATGGACATCGTGAACTTATCGCTGCCTATGTATGTGCCCTTCATGATGTCAGCAGCAGCGCAGATATTCTCGAATCCGCCGCCAGCGCATCCTGCGATGATACCCTGGTCGACAAGGAGCTTGCCGTCAACGATCTTATTCTTAAGTGAATACTCGATCTTGTCGCCGAAAGACACCTTGGCTCTCTCTTCTGTCTCGTGGATCATCTGCTCGAGATTTGCGTTAACATAATCGATCTCGTAAGCGATGGAAGGATGGAAAGGCATAGCGATCATAGGCTTGATCGTAGAAAGATCAACGATAACTGCGCCGTCATAGTAAGTAACGTCAGCAGGTGCGAGCTGCTTGTAATCGCCTGATCTGCCGTGGATATCGAAGAATTCCTTAGTCTTCTCATCTGTCTGCCAGATGGAGGAAAGGCATGTTGTCTCAGTTGTCATAACGTCGATGCCGATCCTGAAATCAGCAGAAAGGCTTGCAACACCGGGGCCTACGAACTCCATGACCTTGTTCTTAACATAGCCTGAATTGAATACCTTGCCGATAATTGCAAGAGCAACGTCCTGAGGACCTACGCCCTTCATCGGCTCGCCTGTGAGGTAAATAGCGATAACATCAGGCATCTTGATGTCGTAAGTCTGTGAGAGGAGCTGCTTAACGAGCTCAGGACCGCCCTCACCCATAGCCATGGTACCGAGAGCACCGTAACGTGTGTGTGAGTCAGAACCAAGGATCATGCCGCCGCATGTAGCGAGCATCTCTCTTGCGTACTGGTGGATAACTGCCTGATGAGGAGGTACATAGATTCCGCCGTACTTCTTGGCAGCTGTAAGACCGAACATGTGGTCATCCTCGTTGATCGTACCGCCAACTGCGCAAAGTGAGTTGTGGCAGTTAGTAAGAACATAAGGAATCGGGAACTTCTCAAGGCCTGAAGCTCTTGCTGTCTGGATGATGCCTACATATGTGATGTCGTGTGAAGTCAGCTTATCGAACTTGATCTTAAGCTGATCCATGTTGCCTGATGTATTGTGATCCTTAAGGATGCCGTAAGCGATAGTGCCCTGCTTAGCTGCTGCCTTGTCTGCTGCCTTGCCGGACTTAGCTGCAACTGCTTCCATTGCATTTCCGGAATCTTCAATGAGTTCTACGCCATTTAATAACCAAGCGCCGTTTTCGAGTGTGGAAATCATAGTATCTACCTCTTTTATATAAATTACGCGAGTTATTATACAAGTTACGCGTATTATATTCAAATAACAGCCGACACAAAAACCAAAGCATGAGTGACGAAAAATGACACGTTTTTACTGCAATTCGTGTCGTTTTTTGGCAATTCCGAAATAAGTGACGGAAAGCGACACAAAAACGCCTCAAAACGTGTCATTTTCGAGCACTTCACAGATTCCGCTAAATAAACAGGGGCCGCAAACGCAGCCCCTGCATAAATCAACGATAACCGGTTAAATCAATCATTCCATAAGCGTGTAAGGCGACTCCAGGCCAAGTTTCTTGCAGAAGTAACCTGCGCAATCATCTGTTAATGTATCTCCGCGCTGCGAAATGCTGATGACAGTATTGCCTTTCATATAGACTCCGATGGCCATACTCCTGTTCTCGTTACCCACAAACGCAATTGTATATGTGTAACCGTTCTTCGTGCCTGAATCAGTCTCATACGGAGCGCAAAGACCGACTAAAGAATCATAAAGCTCGCTTGCTGAATCCTTTTCCTTGGCGGTGATCATATAGATCTCGGTCTGCACGTTATTTCCGCTGTTTTCCTCAAATCTGACCTCATAGCAGGCTGCAAAGTCTTTAACTTCCATTGCAGGAGAAGCACCCAAGGGAACTGCAAAAGCAGTGTCATACATGTGAAGTGCTTCTTTGCTATCCTCTGCAACATAATAAATTGAGGTGTCTGTTCCTTCATCATAAGAAAGAAAATATCTCATATATTGAGAATAGCTATTTGCTTCGTCCATCCCATACTTCTGCGCGGTTTTCGCGATCGAAGCTGATGAGAATGCATTTGAACAACCTGTCAGAACAAATACAGCCATAGTAATAACTGCTGCCATGGACAACATCTTCTTTTTCATAGTGATTTTCCTCCCTAATTCCTTAAAAAACCGTATTCCTCTATCCCTTGGGAATACCTTATTCCTGAGAATAATTTAGGTATACTTAAGCAACTTATTTCCTCAGCGTCAGCGGTGATACCAGACCGAGCTTGTCGCAAAAATATTTTGTGCAGTCATCATTGGGTCCGTTATTGCTGAATGCCTCGAGCCAGATGACGGTTTTGCCTTTAATATAAACACCATAGAAGCTTTCTGCTTCACGGTCATCATCCGTTGTGAAGGCTGTATATTTGATCGCGTACTCGACACCTTTCTGCTTCCCGGATGTGCCTTCGTGAGCCATGATCCATTCGGCATTGACAGCATAGAGTTCCTTAGCTGTTTTCGCATCTGCAGCTGTCATATAAAGGATTCTGGTAGTAGTTTGATTTATCGAATTAACATCCGTTACATCACCGCTTTTATTTGCCTTAACTTCAGAGAATAAAATTGTCTCTTTAATATCGTACTCAGTATCAAGGCCCGCATGCGTAAACATGTGACGCATTACGTCTGCCTGTTTGCTGTCAGAGATATAATATGCCTTCACATCAACGTTGCTGATCTGAGCCGATTCATAAAGTGCCCTGGTATCATCCATACCATATTCCTTGGCAGCTTCGATGACAAAATCCCTGTTAAAACCTGCAGAGCAACCTGTCAGAATAACGACAGCCATAGTAATGGCTGCTGCCATGGACAACATCTTATTTTTCATAGTGATTTTTCCTCCCTAATCCCTAAAAAACCGTATTCCTTTATCCCTTGGGAATACCTTATTCCTGAGATTCATTATAGACATATCAGGGGGATTCTGCCTATAAAAACCGAATATACAAAATATCCAAATCGGAATGTGTAAAACTACCAATAGAAATATGCTAAGGGCACTAAAACATATACACCAAATGAAACAGGGGCCGCGTTGCGCGTACCCCTGCCTGTTCAAAGTTCAAAGCAATCGCTTTGAGTTATTTATTAAGTCTTGCCTCGAGAGCAGCCTTCTGGTCCTCATAGCCGGGCTTGCCAAGGAGAGCGAACATGTTCTTCTTGTATGCCTCAACGCCGGGCTGGTTGAAAGGATTTACTGCGAGGAGATAACCTGATACGCCGCAAGCCTTCTCGAAGAAGTAAATGAGCTCGCCGAGAGCGTAAGCTGTCTGCTCTGACATGTGGATCTGGAGGTTCGGTACCTTACCGTCAACGTGTGCGAGGATAGTGCCCTGCATAGCCTTCTTGTTAACTTCATTCATGTCCATGCCGGAGAGGAAGTTAAGACCGTCAAGGTTGTCCTTGTCGTTGGGGATTTCGAAAGATCTTCTGGGCTGGTCGATCTCAACTACTGTCTCATACATGATCCTTGCGCCGTCCTGGATGAACTGGCCCATGGAGTGGAGATCTGTTGTGTTGTCAACGCCTGCCGGGAAGATTCCTCTTCTGTCCTTACCTTCGGACTCACCGTAAAGCTGCTTCCACCACTCTGTCATGAAGTGGAAGGAAGGTTCGTAGTTGACCATAACCTCTGTGGAATATCCGGAACGGAGGAGGCAGTTACGTACTGCTGCGTACTGATAGCAAGGGTTCTCTGCGAAAGGAAGCTTCTTGTAAGCCTTGGAAGCGTCCTTAGCGCCCTTCATGAGCTCTCTGATGTCGATGCCTGCAACAGCGATAGGAAGAAGTCCTACGGCTGTAAGAACGGAGAATCTTCCGCCTACGTCGTCAGGTACTACGAAGCTCTCGTAGCCTTCTTCGTCTGCCAGACCCTTCAAAGCTCCTCTAGCCTTGTCGGTTGTAGCATAGATCCTGTTCTTAGCCTCTTCCTTACCATACTTCTTCTCCATGTAAGCGCGGAGGATCCTGAAAGCGATAGCAGGCTCTGTTGTCGTGCCGGACTTGGAGATGATGTTGAGGGAGATGTCCTTGCCTTCGATGATGTCCATCATGTCTGCAAGATATGTAGCGCTGATAGAGTTACCGCAGAAAAGAATGAGCGGGCTCTTTCTGACCTTTTTGGATGCTGCGTTAGCGAAAGAATGGCCGAGGAGCTCGATAACTGCTCTTGCTCCGAGATAAGAACCGCCGATACCGATTACAACGAGGACATCAGAATCTCTTCTGATCTTCTGTGCTGCCTGACGGATACGTGCGAATTCTTCTTTATCGTAATTTGTGGGAAGGTCGAGCCAACCGAGGAAATCATTGCCAGGGCCGTTCTTCTTGTGAAGCATATCAGAAGCGGCTTTAACCTGGGGCTCCATTCTAGCGACTGCCTCTTCGCCGCCGATGAATTCGAGGGCGTTCTGGTAATCAAATGTAATCATTGTAGTCTCTCCTTAAGGGTTAATTCAAAAAACATTCAGAGTATACACCCGTAAAAATCTCTTTTCGAGTATAATTAAGCGTGGAAATATTACAAAAAACAACGATTAATAAAGGAATACAAGATGTCTGATATTTCGATAGCTGAATCCAAGATCCAGATACTCTATCTGGTCGACAGGGCTCCGGGCGTGAGCTACCATCTGCTGATGGATAAGTGCATGGAATCGCTTTATACGGACTTCTTTACTTTCAGCAGATCTTACGAGGAGCTTATCTCGGGCAACCTCATGGACAAGAGCCAGTCCGGCGATTTCACGGGCGAAGCAGTAGGCTCTACAGAAAACCTGACACTTACTGACGGCGGAAGAGCCGTTCTTAACGACCTTATCTCATCACTCAGCGCGCCTTTGCTTCAGCACCTTAACGAAGCAGCCGGAGAGATATTAAGCGAGATGTCCAAGAGCTCCGGGATCTCCGCTTCTTTAGAGCTTGCAGAAGGCGGCAAATTCCGCGTTATCCTCTCTTCTGAGGGCGACGGAAAGCCTTTCTCCGTAACGGTTACGGTAGACGACGAAGCTACGGCAAGAAATCTTTGCAAAAAGTGGAAATCCAACTGTTCTAAAGTCCCCGAAGAGCTTATCAGACTCATCACAAGCGACTGATACCGGGAGCGCTTATTTACTTGTTATCTCAACGATTATGAATTCTCCGGGCCTCAGGATATGACGGAGGTGGTCATTTCTTGTGGACTTCTCGTTTAAAAGACTGCCCTTTGCGCTGTAACGCCTGATAACCGCATCAACACGCCCGAGCTTGTTGTCGTTGATAAGGAAGCTCTCCTGGTTGATCGAAGAATTCGCTATCACGATATAAGTCTTATTGTCCTTGTTAAAGCAGGCCGTCGTGATGTTCGAACTGAACTCTTCTGCGCTGGCCGTTACCGTGGTATCGAGAGGCTCGTTGATGTCGATATATAGCTCCTCAAATCCCGTCAGACCGGACACCAGACCGGAGACGGTCATCATGTTGACGAATTCGTTCTCGCCTACGAACATTCCGCTTCCCGTGTATTGGGACGGCACGAAGTTTACAGCACAGTCGAAAAGGAACATCTCCGCAAAATCCGCTTCCTGCGTAAACAGTGCCGAGAGCACCTTTGCGCAGTTGCTTCCGTCCGCTTCAAGAGAACGGATATATTCGCCGGAATTGCCGGAAACGATATGAGGAGAATCATACTGCGCAAGAACATAGCTGGTATCGATATTTTCGACATAAGTTGCGGAATTATCATTAGCCACGAGCTTAACATTCATCGTGTGGTTATCCGCATCAGACATCATGGTGCCGCCGTCGTATTTCATGCCGTCAAGGAAGACTGTCTTATCCTTGATATCGCTGAAATACTCAGACTGCGTGAACATGGACATTACATAGTTAACGTAAGCAGCTTTCTGGACATCACTTCTGAATACCCTTCCGCTGTCGTTGATCTCAATGTAGAATCTGGAGAACTGTCTGCTCCAGGGAAGAGCCGTGCCGTTATCGATCCTTCGGCCGCCGTATTCTGACGTCATCGAGCCGCACATATACTCTAAGAGCCTGTCGATCTCGGTCTGGTTTACATAAGGTCCTATTACGAACCAGGGCGAAGAGCTGCACTCCTTTACGAGCCTTAAGCTGTCTTCAAGAGAATCAGTTACTGCCTGTCCCTGGAATGCCGGCAGCACATCGTCCTCGTCAAGGCTGTAATCAGCTCTGGAAGCTGTTCCGCTAATCGTCTGCGATACTGAATCAGAGCTCATGAGATAGATGGAATCCTGACCGAATCCCGTGCTTCCGATATTAAGATTATTAAGCCTTATCGCGGAGGGTTTTCCGGCTGCCAGCGTATCCGAATAAAAATCAGGAATGCCTGCCGTATCGTAGCTGTCAGGTCCTAAGTAGATATCATCGACAAGGATGAATCCCCTGCCTTCGATCGCGATATTGAGAGTGACCGATCCGGCATCAGCCATCTGGTCTGTCACAGCGAAAACATAGCTGAAAAGCTTATAATTGCCGCCGATCTGCGTAAGCTCAAATCCGTGTCTTCCGAAGCCCTCTCCTTCTACCCAGCAATATACCTTGTCCGGTACATCATCAGACAAAACGTAGAGGCTCATTCTGTAGAATGTTCCTGAACTGAAGTTATCCATCGCTTTGCCGGGGAATGTCTGCGAGATGGCGTGAACGCCTTCGCTTCTTCCTGTAAGCCTTGCTCCGTAGCTTCCGCTGTAGGATCTGTCAGTCACGGTAAGGTTAGAGCCTGTACCGTATACATTCCATGCGGAATCTTCAGTAACAGACCAGACATGCTCTTCTTCAGAAGCACTTATGGCGCCGTTTGCGGCTTTCTGCATATGGCCTGTTATGAGAATGTCGTCTGCGATGATATCAACGCCGTCGAGGTTGCCCTCTACAGCAAACTCTGACAGTATCTGTGCCTTGTAGACGTCCTTGCCTGAATCGTAATAGACCTTGTCGCCTGAGACACCCAATATGCTCTCTACAACCGTGTTTTCAGAAGTAAGAGCTGTCGTCTTGTCAGTAACAAGATTGACTGCAAAAGCCTTCTTATCCGTCGTGCAGACGATTATGATGCCCGTATTTGTAAGCTCTACGCTCTTAGTCTCAGAGCCGGTCATTTTCGAGAGTTCAAACTCTTCAATGAGAATACCGGAATCAGTAGTCCTTACCAAAAGGGCCTTAATGCCGTCTTCCACAAAGCAGAAAATGCCGTCGGAAGCGCATACCAGGAGGTCGTCGGCTTCTTTAAGCATCTCATTGTTTCCGGCCTTCTCGAAGATCATACCGTTGGAAGACAAGTACAGATTGCCGCTGCTGTCGACGGCCATGAATCTCTCTCCATCCGAGGCAAATGCCGAAGCATCCGGACCGGGTATCTTAGTCTCACAGATCTTGCCGTTTGTGATAGTTACTACTGTTCCGTCACGATAGCAGACCGCAAATGTACTGTCGGTACTGCCTGTTCCGCAAACGGTATTTCCGCCTGCGTTCCCGGATTCATAGACTAGTGTAAAGTTCTTGCCGTCCTGTGAAGTATAGATCGAGCCTTTCACGGATACGGCTATAAAGCCGGAATCATTGGAATCGATCTTAACGAATTTCTCATTGATATCGACGATCGCAGTAAGCTGGCTGTTTGTGACCTCGGCGATCAGTCTGCCGTTCTCCGTCAGAGCCAGGGCTGCATTGCCGCAGAAAGTCATTTCCTTTATGCGGTCCTCGCTCCAGAAATCCTTCGTATCCTTAATGAGGGTAATAACGCCGAATCTTGCGGGCTTAAAGCCTGTGATGATACCGGTGAACTTCTCGCTCATCACGCCGTCGCTGTCGATCGATATGATCCTTGCCGTGTCGCCTGCGCAGACGGATGTGTCATAACCTGCCTGTGCGACCGCATCGGGCGTAAGGAAAATACAGCTGTCCGAGGAACCGGCAACGAGCATGCTCGCATACTGTGTCGTGCTCTCGAACGAAGCGTCTCTTACCAGATTGATATTAGGAATGACATCGCAGTTTACGCCCGTGCCTCCGAACGTATCGCCGGCCATGTCAGGTGTCGCAGCGACCTCAAAAAGCTCGGATCTCAATCCGAAGACTCCGATATAGCCTAATACTATTACGGAGAGAACGAGCACTGCAGCCACGACGACCACACCCGCAACAAGACGGGTCCTTCTGGTTATTCCGAATATCGGTCTGCCGTGCTTTTTCATGTCAGTTCCTCTGAATCTACACTGTCGCTTTTATTATCATTTTCGCCTGCATCTGCGAAAGGATCTTCTTCCCCGGATGCAGGAGTATGTGTCGCCTTGTATTCTTCAACGATCTTCTTGCCGTCGTTTCTCCTTTTGATGTGAACAAGGAAAGCGAAAGCAAAAACCGATACAGGCATAAGTATCAGTGACGTTACATTGATCCCCTGCAGTATCTTATGCGCTGCTTCAGCCGGTATCTTCACTTCGTCCAGCGCGAAAACATAAGCCACGCCTGAACCGAAGACATTAAATATCATGTGCAGCAGGATAGGTGCTATGAGGCTGTCTGTCAGGTAATAGCATGTAGCGATAATGATCCCGCATGCCAATGCATAGCCGATATGGATAGAGATGCCATGCATAATGCCGAATCCGACTGCGCACAAAAGGACTGATGCAACAGGTCCGAATCCTTTTCTGAGATAGCCGAAGACAACGCCTCTGAAGATCATCTCTTCTGCGACGGGAACGATAAAGCATACCGTCACGATATAAAGCAGCGAATCCCATAAGGGAATGACCTGCTGGGGCGTGTCAGAATACCTGTCAACGCTCTCTCGGTATTCTTCCAAAGCTTCCTTCATAGAAGCGAGATAATCAGAGATCATATCCGCAACGGAGATATAGAGCGTTACAAAGCCAAGCATTCCGAGCGCAATGATAACCAGGCACGCGGTCTGGTCAGGCCCTATCTTTTTGAGCTTTATAAGCGGGTCACCGGGTCTCGAGCTGATCTTATGGATGATGACCATCATGGCGATCGTAACGGCAGAGACTGTGAAATTATAAACACCCCTGTAGATGCTTCTGTCTATATGGAAATAATCAAATGCCGAGAAAACGGCATATTCAAGACAGACAAATATCACCAGTCCCAGGACTGCTTTTGATAATGCACCTATCTTACCTAAGGCGTTCTCCTTGAAAGTCATTTTTACTTCTGGTCTCCGGATGCTACTCCGTTCTTAGCTCTGGTCTCTGCGGCCTGTGCGCCGTAGTACCTTCTCATGAAGAATACAAATGCCCTCTCGAGCTCCTCGCCGTCCTTGATGGAATAGTAGACTCTGTCACCATTCTCTCCTATGGCCGTGCGCATAATTACCAGCTCGGGCTTTGTGTGGCTTCCGTCATCAGGCACGTAGTTATACATGACGACATACTCGGTCTTCATGAGCATGAAAGAATCAATGCGCGACATATAGTAATCCTTCTTGCTGTAAGGATCGCGCATTACCATGAGTTCTTCGCCGCGGCTCTCCTTAAGATGCTTTCCTGCGAGCTTGGCCTTGCGGTCTTTCTCCAGTGCGATCTTTTTCTTGAGCCCTGCAGGCTTATTATTCGTCTTCTGATTCTTCATCGTCACCGTAGAGCTCTTCGCAGAGCTTATCGTAATAGTCGTAGATAACGTCTTCTTCCTTGTCGACTACGTTCTCAAGAAGGACTTCTCCGTCCTTATCGACAAAGCGCATAATGACATATTCGCTGACATCTTCCTCTTCATCAGTATCGATGATCAGTACAACGTAAGTATTTCCGTTAAACAGGAACGTGCTCTCAACGATTGCCTTTGTGGTCTCGCCTGTTACTTCATCCTTAAGTTCGATGACTCTGTCGCCCTCATCATCCAACTGTGCGATTGCGTCAATAAGTTCATCCTTAGGTCCGATCTCGGGTGTGTTGTTATCTTCAGCCATATTAATTCTCCTTTATTTTGGTTTTATTCTTTTAAAAAAACATAATTGATAATTATATCAAATATGTGGGGATCTTGCTTACGAAAGCGTATCAATATAATCCTGAAGGATTATCTCGGCAGCCACCTGGTCAATGATCTTCTTCTGTTTCTTGGCCTTCATATTGCTCTCATGAAGGTATCTTGAAGCCAGAACTGTCGTATAGCGCTCATCCTTAAAAACAGGCTCTATTCCGCATCTCTCGGCAAGGCTCTTGCCAAAAGCTTCAGCCTTATCCTGGGTCTCAGACCTCGTGCCGTCAGTCCTCGCAGGACGGCCTATAACGATGGCGTTTACCTCCATCTCCTTTATGATCTCGCATATCCTGTTGAGCGCCCACTCGGGATCTTCGCCGTTCCAGTTAACGGTCTCGATGCCCCTTGCGATCACTCTCAATTCGTCAGATACGGCAACGCCGATGTGCCTTGTACCGAAGTCTATTCCCATTACTCTTCCGGCTGCTTTGCCCATTGATCTTCCTCCAGAAAATCTCTCGAAAATAAAAGGCGGCCACAAGCCGCCTCATAATTATACTTTGAAATGCTGTCCTTTTACAGTCTGGAGCAGTAATCGTTGATGATTACCTCGAGAAGCTCATCCCTGTCGATACGCTTGATAAGTCCTCTCGCACCCTTGTAATTGGTGATATACGTAGGATCGCCGGAGATAAAGTAACCGACGAGCTGGTTGATGGGGTTGTAACCCTTTTCCTTCAGTGCGCTCAGGACATAAGTCATCAACGCCTGTACATCAGCCGTTCTGTCACCTGAAAGATCAAATTTTGCTGTATTGCTGTCCACTAGGACCTCCAAACGAAGTTTCTTCGATGAATTCATTCTAACACATGTATTAGCAAAAAAAATTAAGAATTGATTAAAATGTTACGAAAATGCCTTAAACAAATGCGTTTGAGGGTTGCGGAGCCGTAGCGATCAACAAAAATACGGGGCCGCCTCGTTACTATAAGACAGCCCCTTGTTGATTTTCGTTTTGTCCCGTATCAATCGGTGATACGGCAAATGTTTGTAAGATTGGATCAGCCTTCCGGCGGCATATCGAAATCATCGCTTGTAACGATAACGTCGTCGCTCTCGAAAACAATTACTTCAACCTTGCACTCTTCGTATTCTTTTCTTTCCATTTATTATCACTCTCCTTAAAGATTCTGGCATTTTCTAGCGAAATCGTAATATGCTTCTACGACTTTTCTTTGGATGCTTGTCGAATCATCGTGATACTTGTATTCGACCAACTTAAGATAATCGTATACTGCATAATTCCCGCTGACATTTCCTACAGAATACGAGAAACTCTGGTCAAATGCCGTTGCATTGAATCCGTTTCCTGTAGGTCCCTTGATAACATAGACATAGAAATTACCGCTTGATGTAGCAGAAATCGTCTCGCTCGTACCGCCGTAGTTTACTGTCATGTCATATGCATCGCCCAAGCGATCCTTATAGAAGTAAAGCTTAACATCAGTCTGTGAAAGCAATGAGATACTTGCTGCATAATAAGCATTACTAGGATCTGATGTAGGAGCATATGTTGCGCCCTGTAATGTGTAATTTGTATCCTCCAAGCTTGCATCGATCTCCTGAATGTTCGGATACTTGTCGGTATTAATGCTGAACTGCATCTGAGCAAAAGTTCCGAAACGGATCATTGCCCGGGCAACATCCTTAACCTTCAGAGTATATGTAGCGTCTATCTCATGATTCAGGATATAGTTAATACAATCTTCTACTGTTGCAGAATCTGAAACTGTCTTATCACCGCTGTAATTAACAGTTACCGTAATTGGAGCTGTCATGCATGCGGACTCTACAGGAATCTCAAATGTGTAATAATCGCCACTCTTAACCAGTTCACTAAATGCAACTTCTCTTCCCATATTCTTAACCGTGCCGTTCTTGTCGTAAGAATATGCGTAAGTTACTGCAGTATCACTGTTATTGAACGCTCCGAGAGACAATGAGACTTTTACCTTAATTGCACCGCCTACTACAAGATTGTAGCCTTCGATCTTGGGTACAGAAGTTAACTTTACAGATCCATTGTAAATATATGGAGCTAAATCGCTGTTATCAGCATTCAAACTTGTCAAAGGACAATTATATCCGTTGACAGTGAATAATCCCCTATTGGTATTATTTGCACTAAACCAAATCTCTGCATCAGAACTAATATCACCATTCAGAGCAAATACGGCATCATCATAGAAGTATAAATTACTCTTTGCAGGATTCTTCGTAGCGGTATTATTCTTGATTACAGGATTACCGCTGATAAACAAATTATGATTTCTTTTACCCTTGGAAACAAATATTCCGCCACCGCCTACTCCCGCACTTGTATTATTTTCATTAGCAGTATTATTCTCAATAGTTCCGCCAGAAATTGTTAAATCAGCTCTGAGGTTTCTGATACCTCCTCCGACATTTTTAGCAGTATTATTACTGATCTCACCTCCGCTGACTACAGCAGTAGCAACAACGGAAAGGACTTTTAATTCTGGATCATCATCAGCATTTTTATGATAATAAACAGCCGATCCTGTGTCATCACCATTTGTAGCACCATGAACAGCAAATCCGGCTCCGCAGAGAGCTGAACAACCGGTGATCTTTCCGCCGCTCATAATGAAATGAGAACCATTAGATGCCAAAACAGCACCGCCTTCATCTTCTGCATGGAAACCCTGAATCGTTCCGCCAGCAAGTTCAAATGTACAACCGTTCTCGATCAGGACACAGCCGCCTCTGCCTATATTATCAGTACCAGTTGTAGCTGCAGTGTGGTTTGCGTTAGTACTTACATAATAGTCTGCAGAGCCTTTGTTAGCATCGGTTCCGGTAATCGTTCCGGCTCCGTCAGAGTCAGTAATTTTTAATCTGATTTCACCATAAACATGAATAGCTGAATTAATCTTCTCATTTTTACCGAGCTTATACATGCTTCCTACACCGGTATATGAAATATTATGTCCGGCAAGATCAAGTACAATCTCTGTTCCGGCAGTTTCAACCCAAGCTGTATCAGTAACAGTGATATCCTCAGCAAGAGTATATGTACCACTGACCATAGGCAGCTTTCCGTCATTAGCCGTGATATCAGCCTGCGTGATTAAGCCGTTAGCAAACGGAACTGCCGGCTGAGGTTCGCCCTGCTGTTCAGGCTCCTTCTTTGCAGGCTCTTCGTTCTGATTTACAGGAGCAGCTACAGGTTCTTCATTCTGATTGACAGCTGCAACCTGAGGCTCTTCTTCCTGCTCCTGTGCCTGTTCAGGAGCAGCCTGTTCCGGCTCATCTCCGGCGAATACACTGACCGAGAATACGCTCACGATCATTGCCATTGCACAGAACATAGCTAATGCTTTGGTAATTCCTTTTTTCATTTAATATCCTCCCTCAACAGAGATTCTTTATATCCAATTTAGTATTATATAATAAAAAATGAAAAATTCATAATTTATTCATATTTTCCGTTTACATATATAAGAAGATCTCCCTGGAAGTTCCCAAGGAGGTCTTACTTTTTGTTTTTAGCCGAATCTATTAGTGATACGGCAGACTTTTGTAAGATCGGATCAACCTTCCGGCGGCATATCGAAGTCATCGCTTGTAACGATAACGTCGATGCTCTCGAAAATGATCACTTCAATCTTGCAATCTTCGTATTCTTTTCTTTCCATTTATTATCCCTCGCTTTACAGATCCTGACATTTTTTTGCGAAATCGTAATATGCTTCCACTACCTTCAATGATGAATTAGTGTTATCACCGTGATACTTGTATTCGACCAGCTTCAGATAGTCATAAACAGCGTAATTACCGCTAACGTTGCCTACTGAATAAGAGAAGCTCTGATCGAATGCCGTAGCATTGAAGCCATTTCCTGTAGGTCCCTTGATGACATAAATATAGTAGTTGCCGCTGGATTTAGCAGAAATAGTCTCGCTAGAACTGCCGTAGTTTACTGTCATGTCATAAGCATCGCCCAACTTGTCCTTATAGAAGTAAAGCTTAACTTCAGTCCTGGAGAGCAAAGAGATGCTTGCTGCATAATACGCACCATCAGGATCTGATGTCGGTAAATATGTTGCGCCTTCCAGCACATAAGTAGGAGCCGGGGGATTATTGATGTCAAACTCGATCGATTCAAGTTTAGGCATCATTTCCGGAGTAGCATTGATGCCAAACTGGATCTGAGCATATCCGCCATAAACAAGAAGTGCTTTTGCTACAGCAATCTCTTTCTGATTGCTGCTGTTGTTAATTATGTACTGAGCATACTGCTCAACCGTAATTTTCTGACCAGTTACCTCACCATCACTATAAGTAATCGTTACAACGATAGGAGCCGTCATACAAGCAGACTGAACAGGAATGTCAATCGTGTAATAACCGTTCGAAGCCGTAAGATCGCCGAATGCAACTGTACCGTTGCAAACAACAGGTGATTTGCCTGTCTTAGTATAAGAGTATTCGTAAGAAACACTTGTATTTGCATCAGCATAGAGACCAAGGCTTACCCTTGTAGTAAGAATGATCTCACCACCGATCTTCAGGTTATAGCCTTCGATCTTAGGCAAAGCATACTTAATGCTGATATTGGTGTCGTTAACGAATGCACCGTAACCGTCCTTATCGCTCTTGATCGAGCTGATATCGTAAGACTGACCGTTGATCTTGATAACGTTGACTACTGCATTTGAGCTATTAGAACTAAATGAGACATCCGCATCCGAAGACAATGTTCCGCTCAATATGATGATTGAATTCTCGAGATAGATATTTGCTTTGTCAACACCGGTACTGCCTTTAAGCTTATTTGCATAGACCTTAGGAGCACCCTGCATCTTAACATCAGCAATATTATTGCCATTTTTCACGAGCGAAATACCGCCGCCGGTACTATTAGCATTGTTATCGGTAATAGTGCCGCCGTTGAGGTAGAAATGGCATCTGTTAATTCTGACACCGCCGCCATGATTATTCGCTGTGTTGCCATGGATATTGCCGTCATTGATCGTTATCTTAGCGACAACATTGATTCCGTCAGGACCCGCTTTAGAACTGGAAGCCTGACCGGAGACTGCTCCTCCTTTGCTTGCAGTACAATTTGTTATCTCACCGCCGTTCATTACGAATTCTGCTCCGTTAGATGCGCAGATAGCGCCGCCGTCATCCTGAGCCTCGAATCCGGTAATAGTTCCGCCGTTAAGGATCATTTTACTGCCCCATTCGATCAGAACACAGCCACCTCTACCGGTCGGATTGCCTTGATTGTCTTTATCAATACCTACACCGGTACCATTTATCCAATAGTCAACAGATCCTCTTCCTGTGGTTCCTGCTCCGGAAATAGTGCCCTCACCGTTAATAGTCAGAACAATACCGTAAATGAGTATATCAATAGGTGTTTGAGATCCACCGGGCACCGCATTATCACCATCTGTTCCTCTGACCTTACCAAGAACATACATGCTCGTTGTGCCGGTATACAGAATCGTATGACCGTTGAGATTGATAGTGATCTGAGCATCCTGGGTAACAACATCAGCCGTAGCCGAAACAGTGATATTTTCAGCAAGTTCATAAACACCGGGCTCAACAGGCATATGGCCGTCATGATTATCGATATAATCCTGATCAAGAGTTATAGTCGAATTTCTGGTAGGTTCCTGATTCTGTTCCTGCTCCTGATTATTAAGTTCAGGGGCGGGAGCAAAAGGAAGTTCTATCTCTTCGCTTCCCAACTGAGGCTCGGCAGGTGTCTCCGGCTCTTCTTCCTCGCTGATATTCTGCTCGTTCTGCTCTTCATCGACTTCATCAGCGAAAACACAGAACGAGAAAGCGCTTACGATCATTGCCGTAGCACAGAACATAGCTAATGCTTTGGTAATTCCCTTTTTCATTTAATATCCTCCCTCAACAGAGTTTATTAGCATAATCTAAATTGCATTATATTATAAATAAAGGGAAGATTTCATAAATAATTCACAATTACATAACAAATCTGATAATAAACGTCGGAAAAAATAAATATTACGCGATTGTAATAAAGCAACTGCTGTTTTCGCTGCCCGTAACAACACCTTTTACGATGTTGCCTCTCGAGAGTTCCCTACCCGTAGCATCAGCAAAAGTCCTGACATAATTAGCAGTATATCCTTCGGCAATCGTCTTGCCGTCATGTTCTTCTATCTTCTCGATGAGTATCTCAGATTCTTTTCCGATCATGGACGCAGCGAACTCCGCTTCGAGCTCTGAAGACACTTCAATAAGCCTCTTGGCACGGGCTTTCCTTATGCTCATGTCTATCTGCGGCATATCCGCAGCCCTGGTGCCTTCCCTGACTGAATACGGGAATACATGGATCTTCGCAAACCTAAGTTTTTGGGCATATTTGACGGTCTCTCCGAACTCTTCTTCAGTCTCTTCAGGGAAGCCAGTGATGATATCAGTCGTCAGCGACATATCCGGGAATTCGGCTCTTA
>JAEFBB010000011.1 GCA_016292215.1 Saccharofermentans sp.
GTTATAAGGAGTATGAACATATGGATTACAAAGATTTAATCGCTTCAAATTTATCTGATTGTACCGGCCTGGACAAGGCTCAGGTCTTAGGTCTTATCGAGATCCCGCCCAAGCTCGAGCTTGGAGATTATGCTTTTCCTTGCTTTGTGCTGGCTAAGACCCTTCATAAGGCTCCGCCCATGATCGCTAACGAGCTTAAGGAAAATCCCGAGCTTATTAAGGGCTTTGACGGTGCTGTTACCGTTGATACGGCAGGTCCTTACATCAACTTCAGGATCGACAAGGGCATCCTTGCCAAAAATGTCGTATCTGAGATCATCGAAGCAGGCGACCAATACGGCAATAAGAACATCGGTGAGGGTAAGAACGTCATTATCGAGTTCTCTTCGCCTAATATTGCCAAGCCTTTCCACGTAGGCCATGCATTTACGACGATCCTCGGAAATTCTCTGTCGAACATCTATACAAGACTCGGCTATAACGTCATCAGATTCAATCACCTGGGCGACTACGGCACACAGTTCGGTAAGCTCATTACTGCTTACAGGCTCTGGGGTGACGAGCAGGCCATGCAGGATAACCCGATCGACGAGCTCACCAGGATCTATGTCAAGTTCCACGATGAGTGCAAAGTAAGCGAAGAGCGCGAGAAGGAGCTTGAGGATACAGCAAGAGATAACTTCAGAAAGCTCGAAGAGGGTGAGGCTGAAGAGGTAGCACTCTGGAAGCGCTTCAGGGACTTAAGCCTTGAGGTCTTTGAGAAGACATATAAGAGAATGGGCATCAAGTTCGATAACTATAACGGAGAGTCCTTCTATTCTTCAAGGATCCCCGCAGTTGTTGAGATGCTTGAGAGCAAGGGCCTTCTCGAAGAGAGCGAAGGCGCCAAGGTCGTTAAGCTCGATGACGAAGGACTTCCTCCGTGCCTCGTAGTAAAGAGCGACGGCACCACTATCTATGCTTCAAGAGACCTTGCAGCAGTTCTTTACAGACATGAAGAATTCAATTTCTATAAGAATATCTACGTTGTCGGACTTCCCCAGCAGCTGCACTTCAGACAGGTTTTCGCCGTCTTGAAGAAGGCAGGATATGATTTTGCTGACGATTGTGTACATGTAGGCTTCGGACTTCTGAAGTTCAAGGACAACACGGCATTCTCCACACGTGCGGGAAATATCATAAAGCTTGATGATTTCCTCGATAAAACAACGGAGAAGACAGCTGAGATAATCAGAAAGAACAGCGAGCTCAGAGGCGGCGACATGACCGACGAGCAGATCGCTGAAGTATCTGAAGTAGTTGGCCTCGGTGCCGTTACATACACATATCTGAAGGCCGGAAGAGAGAAGGATATCTTCTTTGACTGGGACGATATGCTTGATTTTGAGGGCGATACCGCTCCTTACCTCATCTACACATATGCGAGGATCAAGTCCATTCTCCGTAAGGCTGCTGATGCAGGCGTAGCAGGCGGTTCGATCGATTCTGCCGCTAAGCTTACGGCTGAAGACGAATATGCGGTAATCAGAAGCCTTGCAGACTTTAAGGACGCTGTAGTTAAGGCAGCTGAGAGCTATGAGCCTTTCATGATCTCACGCCAGATCGCTCTTATTGCAAGGAACTTCAACCGTTTTTATAACAATTCAAGAATCCTCAATGTCGAAGACGAAGAGGTCAGAGACGCACGTCTTAAGCTCTGCGAGGCAGTAAGTGACTGCCTCAAGTCAGGCCTCGATATGCTCGGAATCGGCGTAGTTGAGAAGATGTAAGTGCTAGAAAGGGCGAACACAGTGGATAACACAACTAACAGTTCGGTACCTGATTTTAAGGATCTTAAGTATTCAAGACCTGATCTTGATAAGTTTACTGAGACCGTAAGGAATGTCAGGCTCAGATTGATGACTGCAAAGACATCGGAAGCTGCAGATGAAGCGATCGGCGAATATGAGCTTGCCATCAGCTCATTTGACACGCAGTATGCGCTTTGCCAGATCCTTCATGACCTTGATACTTCCAATGAGTTCTATAACACCGAGCTGGAGTTTTTCGATGAGGCCTCCGCAAGAGTGCAGGAGCTTTCATCTGCCGTATTATCCGGACTTCTTACCTGTCCCTGCGCTGATACGCTTAAGGTCAAGTACGGCCCCATGATCTTCCGCAAGGCCAAGAACCAGAGGGAGATTATCTCAAGCGAAGTTATCGATGATCTTACTGAGGAATCAAAGCTCGAAAATGAGTATTCCCAGAAGCAGTCCGAAGCAGAGATCATTCTTGGCAAAAAGACACTTAACTTGAGCCTTATCCAGCCATATCTGGAATCAACGGACAGGAACGTAAGACGCAGTGCATGCAAGGCTCTTGATGCTTACTATATGTCCCGTAAAGAGACCTATGACAAGATCTACGACGATCTTGTTAAGGTGAGGACTACTGCAGCTAAGAAGCTCGGATACCAGAGCTTTACCGAGCTCGGCTATAAGCGCATGGAGCGCTACGATTACACGAGAGAAGAAGTAGCCGCATTCAGGGAGAATATCAAGAGATATATCGTGCCTCTTACGACTCAGATAAGAAAGCTCCAGCAGGAAAGACTTAAGGTCGATGAGCTTATGTTCCACGATCTTCCGTGCCTTTTTGCAGAGGGTAATCCGGCACCTGTCATCAACAAAGATACTTATAAAGACGCTGCAGGCAAGTTCTTCAGAAAGATCTTTGATGCCACGCCCAGTTTCTTTGATGTATTGTCAGAACACGGTTATACCGATCTTCTGTCACGTCCTTCGAAGTCCACGGGCGGCTACTGCATGTATCTTGAAGACTACTGCATTCCCTTTATCTTCATGAACGGCAACGGCACATTCGATGACGTCGCTACAGTGGTTCATGAGGGCGGTCACGCTTATGCGGCTTTGTCAGGCGCTGAGTCATCTCCTTTTGTAGAGTGCTTATCTCCGACGCTTGAGACATGTGAGATCCATTCGACATCTATGGAATATATGTCTTATCCTTTCATGGATATTTTCTACGGCAAGCAGGCTGACCAGTACTGCGAGCTCCATATGACTGAAGGCCTTTTGTTCCTTCCTTACGGCTGTATGGTCGACGAGTTCCAGCATATCGTATATGACAATCCCGACATGACTCCCGAAGAGCGTCATGCGGCCTGGAAGCAGCTTGAAGAGACATACCAGCCCTTCATCAAATACGATGAGAACGACACGCCTTTCCATGCTATGGGCGGCGCCTGGATGAAGAAGGATCACATCTTCACAACACCGTTCTACTATATCGATTATTGTCTTTCACAGATATGCGCTCTTGAGCTCTGGGACGAATCAAGAGTGGATATGAAGGAAGCTCTGGAGAAGTACAATACGCTCTGCCAGCTTGGCGGAAGCGATACATTCCTTAATCTTATAAAGAAGGCCGGCATCGAATCACCGTTTAACGTCGACGTTATCAAGCGTCTGGCATATACCTGCGCGGACTTCCTTAATCTGTGAGGCCTTGAGATGCAACTCCCTGAGAGCTTTGTAAATGAGATGAATGATTTCTTCTCGCGTTACAAGTATGTACCGCAGGAAGGATTCTATGACAGCTTTGATAAAGAACCTTTGAAGGGCATCCGTTTCTCGCGATCGAAAATCTCTTCTAAGGACCAGGAGAAGGCTCTTTTATCCGACATGAACGAGGACATCACTCCTGTCTCATGGTGCGACGGCGGCTACTATGTAAATAACGAGCCCGGCGGAAAAGATCCTCTCTATCACGCTGGTGTTTACTATCCTCAGGAGCCTTCAGCCATGCTGCCTGCGCAGGTAATGGCGGCAAAGCCCGGAGAGATAGTGCTTGACCTCTGTGCTGCCCCCGGCGGCAAAGCATGCAGACTGGGCGAAGACATGAGAGGGCAGGGCATCCTGGTCGCAAATGAGATCAGCTTCGAGCGTTCCAAGGCGCTGCTGCGCAACATCGAGCGCTCCGGTATCGAAGGACTCGTCATCCTTAATGAGACCCCCGAGAATATCGCTGACAGGCTTCCGTTATTCTTCGATAAGATCCTTATCGACGCTCCCTGCTCGGGCGAAGGCATGTTCAGAAGGGACAAGGGCACCACAAAGAGCTATATGAACTACGGGCCTAAGGTCTGTGTTCCTTTGCAGGAATCGATACTTGAGGCGGCTGACAAATGCCTTAAAGAAGGCGGTTCCATTGTTTATTCCACATGTACATTCTGTGTAGATGAAGACGAAGGACAGATCGCTTCGTTTATCTCACGCCACCCTGAATACCACGTTAAGGCACATCCTGAGATAGAAGGCGTTACTCATGCAGGCGAAGACTCAATTTTGCCGGGCTCTATGAGGATCTGGCCTCATTTATCTGAAGGCGACGGCCATTTCTGCGTTCACCTCATTAAGGGCAAAGAAAAGGATTTGAGATCGGCTGAAGAATACCTTATCAGGGATGTCGTAGGCAGCAAGGACAAGAATGCCGAAGCAGCTTTGAGCGTGCTTGATGAAGTGCTGTCTGAGGGCGGCAGGGAAGAGCTTCTTACGGGGCGTTTTGTAAGCCACGGGACAGGCCTTTTTAAGATGACCTTTGACGAGAAGATCTTTAAGGGCCTTAAGGTAGTAAAGACAGGCCTTTATGTGGGTGATCTTAAGCCCTTGAAGTCCGGAAAGAAGGTTTTCGAGCCTTCCAACAGCATAGCGCTGACTCTCGGCAAAGACGCGATCAGGGACGATTCGTACATGTCACTTGGCAGAGACGATGACAGGCTTACAAAATATTTAAGGGGCGAGACAATATCGATCCTGCCTGATGACGGGCTCAAAGCATCGGGTACGATAATCGTCGGAATAGGCAGTTTCCCCTTAGGATTTGCGAAGATCAACGGACAGACTGCGAAAAATATGTATCCCAAAGCATGGAGGCTTATATGACAAAAGAATTCAAACTCATTCTTGCTACTTCAAATAAGGACAAGGCAAGAGAGATTGCAGAGATATTAAGTGACACGCCTTTTGTTGTCTCGACAATGAAGGAAGAGGGATTTAACCCTGATATAGTAGAAGACGGCAAGACTTTTGAAGAGAATGCGCTTATAAAAGCCAGAGCGGTGCATGCACTGGCTCAGAATGCCTATGTTATGGCTGATGATTCGGGCCTTTGCATAGACGCGTTAGACGGTGCGCCGGGCATTTATTCGGCCAGGTTCTGCGGTGAGGACTCCACATATCCCGAGAAATTTGCCAAGATCTTCGAGATGCTCAAGGACGTGCCTGAAGAGAAGAGGACTGCCAAGTTTGTGTGCAGCATCGCTGTCGTAAGGCCTGACGGCTCTGAATTTACGGTAAGAGGCGAAGTGTGCGGCGTATTGCACGAGAAGCCCATGGGTGACGGGGGATTCGGCTATGATCCTATCTTCTATGTTCCTGAATTCGGCATGACCACCGCCCAGATGACCAAGGAGCAGAAGAACTCCATAAGCCACAGGGGAAAAGCTTCAAGAGCAATGGCTGAAAGGCTTAAAGCAGATTTATCCTAATATAAATATATTTAGATTGAAAACAGGGCTTAATCGTGCTAATATTGTCAGGCGCGTACAAATGTCCGCCGTGGAAAGTACTGTATCGCGAAAATCTCGAGGAAAGGACAAATAAATATGCCCCAGGATAACCCCGAATATTTTCTCGTCGATAAGAGAGTCCTGCCTGAAGTTTTCATAAAGGTAATGGAAGTCAAGCAGCGTCTTAATACCGGTGAATCCACTTCCGTAAATGAGGCCGTCAGAAAGACCGGTCTTTCAAGAAGTGCTTACTACAAGTACAAGGATTCCGTTTTGCCGTTCTATGAGGCGGCAAGAGGCAAGAAGGTTACGCTTCTTCTCTCTGTAGAAAACTTCCAGGGAATCCTTTCTGAGATCATCAGAACGATAGCAGAGTCACGCGCGAATATTCTGACTATCAACCAGAATATTCCGATCAACGGTCTGGCAGACATCTCGATCTCCATCGAGACAGTATCAATGTACGGCACCGTTGACGACATAATCAATGATATTTCTAAGCTCGCAGGCGTGCGCAAGTGCATGGTGCTGAGCAGGGAATAAGGAAAGGAAACAGTAAGAAATGGCAATTAACATCGCAATTTTGGGATTCGGAACGGTCGGCTCGGGTGTAGCCGAGACGTTGGACATCAACAAGGATGTTATCAGAAAGCGTATCGGACAGGAGATCAACGTTAAGTATATCCTTGATATCAGGGATTTCCCAGACAGCAGGTTCGCAGATCTCGTAACACATGATGCTGACGAGGTATTTACAAGTGATATCAAGATCGCCGTTGAGACGATCGGAGGCGCAAGAGTAGCTTATGAGTATACTAAGCGGGCTTTGTCTGCAGGAATCAGCGTCGTAACGTCCAACAAGGAGCTCGTTTCCACACACGGCCCCGAGCTTATTGAGATCGCTTACCAGAATAATTGCTGCTATTACTTCGAGGCTGCCGTTGGCGGCGGTATCCCGATCATCAGACCTTTGTATAAGTGCCTTGCAGCCAACAAGATCACAAAGATCGCAGGTATCGTTAACGGTACGACAAACTACATCCTTTCCCAGATGAAGAATGAGGGAATCGATTTTGATACTGCCTTGAAGCAGGCTCAGGCTAACGGTTTTGCCGAAGCTAATCCGTCTGCTGACATAGAAGGCATCGATGCACAGAGAAAGATATCCATCCTTTCAACGATCGCTAACGACGGCGCGTATATCGCTCCTGAGTCGATCTCTGCAGAGGGCATATCGGCAGTTACGACGGCTGACATGGAGTTCGCTGCTTCCATCGGCTGCGACATCAAGCTTATCGCTCTTTATGAAGCAGGCGACAAGCCCGTTGTCTATGTCGCTCCCACGCTCGTTGACAAGAGCAATCTCCTGTACAACGTCTGCGGCGTTTTCAATGCGATCATGGTAGACGGCAACAGCTTGGGCCAGGCTATGTTCTACGGCCAGGGCGCAGGCACGCTCCCTACGGCTTCTGCGGTTTGCGGAGATATCCTCGAGGTTGCTGCTACGAACGGCAAGCCCACTGAAGACAGAAACTGGACCAAGGAAAGCGTTGAAGTAACTCCTTACGATGAGATCGTCTCTGATATCGTTATCAGAGCAGATGCTTCCAAGACGGTAGAAGGCTATGAGAGCTGCGCTTTGTCCGATGAGGCAGTCCTCGTTAAGGGCATCAGGCATAAGGATATTGCTGACCTTGTCGCTAAGACTGGCGCTAAGTCCTGGATGCACTATCTGAAGTAATTCTTAGGGGTCGCCCCCCCCAGAAACCTCGAAAAGCATATGGATAACATTAAGGTTTTTATTTGCGAAGACGAAAGCATCGTGCGTGAAGGATTGCGCGATATGATCCCGTGGGAAAAGTACGGGTTCGAATTCGTCGGTGATGCGCCGGACGGAGAGATGGCGCTGCCCATGATCCGCAAATTAAAGCCTGATGTCATCATCACCGATATCACGATGCCTTTCATGGACGGTCTGTCACTTTGCAGGATCGTCATGGGAGAGCTTCCCAATACCAAGATCATCATCATAAGCGGATACAGCGACTTCGAATATGCCCGTAAAGCCATTGAATTGGGAGTAGAGCAGTATCTGTTAAAGCCGGTCACACGTGCCGACATGATCAAGGCATTGGAAGGCATCAAGCAGAAGATCACTGAAGAATCCGAGCAGCTGAACTACATCAGCAAATACGAGCAGGAATTCAAGAAGTTCGAGCGATTCTCTCACAGGGCTTTTTTCGAGAAGCTCGTAGAGGGCTCTTTGTCTGTGCAGGATATCTATGAGCAGGCCAATGAGCTTCATCTTAATCTGACAGCAAACGGCTATAACCTCGTTATCTTTACGATCAGTGACGCGAACCAGTCAGGCTATGCTGACGATGCGGCCAACGTCATGGAGAGCCTTTTCAATCACTTCATGCAGTACCCCGATTACATCCTTTTCAGATGCAATCTGCTTTCTTATGCGGTCCTTATCAAGGGTGATGCTGATGATCTCACGCAGCTGGGTGACCGTTGTGTAGACATGATCAGGCAGCATTGCGAAGAGGCTGATTCGGATCTCGAGTGGTATGCGGCAGTAGGTGTGCCGACTAACAGACTGAGCGGGCTTTCGCGCTGCTATGCAGATGCCAACAGGGCTTTTGCCTACAGGCACCTTTTCCCTGAGAAGCACATCTTCACATCGGAATTCTTTAAGACAGAGCAGTATGCCCCGAATACTAAGGATCTTGATTCATTGGACGTTGCAAAGCTCGATCCGATGATCATAAGAAACTTCGTAAAGAACGGCACACAGGCTGAGGTCGAATCTTTTGCTGATGAATATATCGCGAGCATCGAGATATTAGAGAATAACTTCCTGTTCAGATATTATCTTCTCGTAAGCATCAGGGTTAATGTCGAGCTGGCTCTCAGAGAGACCGGAGTAGAAGATCCGGACATCAATTTCCTGATGCCTTCTGTCGATATGGATATTGCTACAGAAGAGATCAAAAACAGATTTGTGGAATACCTTAAGTCTGCGATCACTCTGCGTGATGCCGAGGCGATGAAGAGAAGCAGCGACATTATCGACAGCGCGCTGCGTTATATTGACAGTCATTATACGGATGAAGACATTTCGCTCGATTCCGTTGCCATAGCGAGCAACATCAGTGCGAATTACCTGTCTGCGCTGTTCAGCCAGAAGGTAGGATTATCTTTTGTCGAATACGTTACCAAGAAACGAATGGAAAGAGCCAGACAGCTTCTGCGCAAGACCGATAAGAGATCGGGCGAGATAGCAGGCGAGGTAGGCTACAAGGATCCGAGATATTTCTCATTCGTCTTTAAGAAAAAGCATGGCTGTACGCCCAGCCAGTACCGTAACGGAGAGACAGAGGAAGAATGACGAAGATTCGCGAGCTGTTTAAGTCAGAATCGATCAGGGGCAAGATGTCCAGGCTGCTCATGCAGATGTTTATTCCTATCACGCTTATCTTTGTAATCATGATCGCGATGGTGCTCACGCGTAACATCATGTTTGCGTCTGTTAACGGCAACATTGCCGATGCTTCGGGCTTCAACCGTGAATTCAAGGAAGAGGTAGACCTTGAGATGTATCTGTACGTTACGGGCAGTAACGACGAGATACCGTGGGAAGATGTTAACTCGGCAAGAGAGCTCGCAGAGAACCTTCTCGAGAGAACCAAGAACGAAGACAGCCGCAAGGCGATGAAGAACGTTCTCATGCTCTGCGACAACTTGAGCGAATACATGAACCAGATCGAGCAGACCGAGCAGTACGATGAACGTATGAATCAGCTCGAGACTAATATCTACGGCATTACACAGCTCATCGAGGATAACTTCTACTCATATCTCTATCACGAGGCCGGAGAGCTTGCGAGCATCCAGAAGCAGCTCGACTACTGGCTTATGGCCGAGATCGCATTCGTTATCATCGTGATCGTTGTGGTCACGCCTATCGTTCTCAAGCGCGCGTTCAAGCTCAGCAGGAGCATCACGGATCCCATCATCGAGATGAACAGCCGCGTTGAAGCCATCGGTGACGGTGACTTGAGCGCGCATACGCCTGTTAAGACAGATGACAGGAATCTCGCGCTCCTCTCACTCGGAATCGAAGACATGGCGGAGAGACTCAGCAAACAGATCGAGCTCAACCGTCAGGAACAGATCCATTTAAGAGAGACCGAGCTTTCGCTGATCCAGGCACAGATCAACCCTCACTTCCTTTATAACACTTTGGATGCGATCGTATGGCTTATCGAGAGCGGTAAGAACGATCAGGCCGAGCAGATGGTAACGAGCCTGTCGCAGTATTTCCGTTCGTTTTTAAGTGACGGTAAGGAGATCGTTACGATAGAAGAAGAGACTAATCATATCAGAAGTTACCTTGAGATCCAGCAGGTACGCTACCGTGACATTATGGAATATGAGATCGAGGTCGATCCTGCGATAAACTGCTATAAGCTTCCGAAGCTTACCTTGCAGCCTCTGGTCGAGAACGCCATCTATCACGGACTTAAGCCTAAACGCGGCAAGGGTATGATAACCGTTACAGGCAACACCGACGGAGAGAAGATATTCCTTACGGTTAAGGATACCGGTGCGGGAATGGATGAGGAGCACCTCTTAAATCTCAAGTCGAAGATCAAAAACGAAGATACTACAAGCTTCGGACTGGTAGCCGCATATAAGCGTTTGAAGCTCCTTTACGGAGACGGATTCGATTTTGATGTCACCAGCGAAGCAGGTGAGGGAACATCGATCATGATAAGCATCCCGAGAAAGGCGGACATTGATAATGAAACGATTCTTTAGTCTTATCTTGTGTTTGGCTCTGGCTGTCAATATCGCTTCCTGCTCAGGCAAGAAGGAGCAGCCTAAGGATAAAGACCTTTATGTTATCGGCTTTTCACAGGTCGGTTCAGAATCAGACTGGCGGCTGGCTAATACTAAATCAATGGTCGATACTTTCACTGAAGATAAGGGCTATGAATTAAGGATGGAGAACGCGAAGCAGCGCCAGGACAACCAGTTCGCTGCGGTCCGTACATTCATTCTCGAAGGCGTTGACTGCATCATTATCGCGCCTACCGTAGAAGAGGGATGGGACACGATCTTAAAAGAGATCCAGGATGCGGGCATTCCGGTTATCATCATGGACCGTTCAGTTTCCGTAGATGATAAGAACCTGTATCTTACTAATTACGGTTCTGACTTCCTTGAGCAGGGCAATATGGCTGTCAGATGGCTCGAAAGCGAGACATCATCCATGTCTGCAGAAGACAATCTGAGGATCCTTCACCTCCAGGGAACATACGGCGCTACCGCACAGCTCCTTCGTACAAAGGCATTGGAAGTAGCAGTATCCCAGCATGATAACTGGGAATTTGCAGCCCAGCTCTACGGTGACTTTACGGAAGCAAAAGCTTATGAGGTCGTAACGGATTACTTAAGGAACGACAAGGATATCGATGTCATATACAGCGAGAACGATAATATGACTTACGGCGCGATGCGCGCATTGGAAGATGCGGGGATCACATACGGCAGGAACGGACAGGTCAGGATCATCTCTTTCGATGCTACGAAGAGAGCTCTGCAGTATTGCCTGGAAGGCAAGATAGATCTTTGCGTCGAGTGTAATCCTCTGCACGGCCCGGGAGTTGAAGAACTGATAACAAAATACCGCAACGGTGAGGAGATCCCGAAGCACGTATATGTCGAAGAGACGGCATTCACGTACTCAGATCTTACACAGGATTTTATTGATTCGAGAGAATACTGATATTTCTTAACCGCTGTTTCTTATGTGAAGATTCCAGCGTACAGGATCTATCCTTATCATCTTATGATCTATTGCCGAGAAGACTGCATCTGCAGCCGTTTGGGTAAGTTCTTTCCCGCTGTGTCCCAAAGATGTGATGCTTGCAGGATCTTTTGAACTGTAACTGTTCTCAAAGCTTACTACCGCGATGTCTTTTGGCACTGATCTGCCGCGCTTTTCGAGAGCTTTAATGAGTCTGAACGCTATCTCGTCGTTGTGGCATACTATCGCAGAACACCCGGGATCCATTTCTTTTATGAATCTTATAAGCATCTCATCGTCGCCTTTGACCAGCTTTTTCCTGTCACGGGCAGTGAAGAAGAAAGAGCTTTGCTCGTCAAAAACAAGACCGTATTCTCTGCATGCCTCGATATAGCCTTTATAACGCGTCAGACCGCGCGAATCATCGCACCGGAAGATGCAGCATGTCTTTTTGTGCCCGCACTCTTTAAGATGCGATACAAGCTTTATGGCGCCGTTAAGATCATCTTCTTTGATGCATACAGCGCCGGATGGCTCTGAATATGCAGAGTAGAGATAGATAACAGGAATGCCTTTTTTATTTATCTGTGTGATCAATTCAATATTCGGATTGGGGATCACATCTGATGTAGGCTCTATCAGGACAGCGGCAGGAGTAGTCTCAAGGATCTTATTGAGTGCTTCCTGTTCTTTAGCAAAAGAATGATCCGTGCTGTAACAGATAAGATCGTATTTTTTCTTCTTAAGAAGATCTTTTAACTGTGAGATAAATTCAGGTTTCTCATATTCATACTTGTCGCCTGTTATGAATACTACCGTATCCTGAAGACCGGATGAGCTGTCAGCTAAGTAAGATCCGCTTCCGCGCTTCTTTATAATAAGACCTTTTTGAACAAGCACATTAAGTGCGGCTCTTATGGTCTGTCTGCTGCAGCAGAAATCAGCACAAAGGGTCTCTTCGGAAGCGAGCCTTGTAATACCGGCCGCGCGCATACGGCGGAGCTCAGTCTCAAGCTGGTATGCGATCCGGAGGTATTTGTCTTCCATGCCAAGTCCCTTCATTGCTTTATTTGTTAGTTAAATTATAAGAAAACATATATGTGAACTTCATATCCGATAAATGCAAAAATCTTTAGATTCCGCGGGCTTAAAAAATCCTGATGCGAATAATTTATCGGCTTTGTTTACCGAAGATGAAATTTTTACATTCCAAGATTTATGTCTTTCGGCAAAATGCAATACGGACCTTGAAAGCCTTGTGTAATCTGCTCACAAGATTTTCGACAAGTTATCAAAAGATATCCAACAAAAACGGCCTGATTCAGTTCTTAAACATACAAGTTGTATGCCGCGAACGCGAAAAAACGGAAGTTGTATTTAGTCAGTTTTACCATTTGCGAAAGCCTGTATGAGATTCGTGGAACGCCCCGCTTGAAAATGGTTAAGTGTAGCCAGAGCACAGGATATGCCTGTGGTTCCAAGAAATTCATTATGAGAAATGAGGTAAGAAACATGAAAAAATTCATGAAGACTCTGCTTGCCGGTGCTCTCGCTCTTTCTATGACTATGGGCTTGGCAGCATGCAACGGTTCCGACAATAAGGGCGGCGACACAACACAGCCTGCTCCCACAGAGAGCAAGGAATCAGAAGAAGCTCCTGCTACACAGGGCGGTAACGACGGCGAACTCATCAAGGTCGGTATCATCAACAACGATCCTAACGAGTCAGGTTATCGTACAGCTAACGTAGAGGACATGAAGAAGGTATTTACAGAAGCTAACGGCTACGATGCAGATTTCTTCTACAGCCTTAAGAACGAAGAGCAGATCGCAGCAGCTCAGAAGTACATCCAGGACGAAGTTGATTATCTCTTGATCTCCGCAGCTGGTACTTCAGGTTGGGACGGAGTTCTTGAGCAGGCACAGAAGGCCGGCATCAAGGTTATCCTCTTCGACAGAACAATCGACGCAGACGAGAGCCTCTATGAAGCTTCCATCGTTTCCGACATGGCTAAGGAAGGCCAGCAGGCAGTTGATTGGCTCGCTTCCCAGGGTCTCGACGAATACAAGATCATCCACATCCAGGGCGTTATGGGTTCATCCGCTCAGATCGGCCGTTCCGGCGCTTTGGACGAGAAGGTAGCTGCAGAGGCTAACTGGAGCATCGTAGTTCAGCAGACAGCAGACTGGTCTGAAGAGACAGCTCAGCAGATCGTTCAGTCTGTTATCGACTCTAAGGAATCATTCAACGTTATCTATGCTGAGAACGACAACATGGCTAAGGGCGCAGCAGCTGCACTCGATAAGGCTAACATCTCTCACGGCGTAGGCAAGGACGTTATCATCATCGGTTTCGACTGCAACACATGGGCACTTGAAGAGCTCCTCGCAGGCAACTGGAACTATGACGGTCAGTGCAATCCTTTCCAGGCTTCCTACATTGACGACATCATCAAGAACGGCGTTAAGACTAAGGTAGTCATCATGGAAGAGAAGGGCTTCGACGCTAAGACAATCACACAGGAAGACGTTGATACTTACGGAATCTGATATTTGGTCCCCCACCCGAATTAAGCAGTAACCTTTAAACCAAATTGAAGATTTAGGACAGTGAATGTGCGATGCGATGCGTCTCATCGCATCGCACATTCTTTTCGTAAACAGAACACAAGGCAACAATAGCAGGAGGAAAATCATGGAAGATGGCGCAGTTTTGGAGATGCGTGGGATATCTAAATTTTTCCCGGGCGTGCGCGCTCTTGAGAATGTAGATTTCACTTTAAGAGAAGGCGAGATCCATGCTCTGATGGGCGAGAACGGTGCAGGTAAATCGACACTTATCAAAGTGCTTACCGGCGTATATCCAAAGGATGCAGGCGCTGTCTGGCTTAAAGGCACAGACAAGCCGATTAATATAAGATCACCGCAGGATGCACAGAATCATGGCATCGCTACGGTTTATCAGGAGATCACTCTTTGTCCGAACCTTACTGTTGCCGAGAATATGTATATCGGAAGAACAAGAGGACCTTTAACAAATTGGGGAGACATGAACAGAAGAGCCGGCAAGCTCCTCGATGAACTTGATATCCCGGTCAACCCCAAAGAACAGCTCGGCAACTGCTCGATAGCTGTCCAGCAGATGGTAGCGATTGCCCGTGCAGTCGATATGGAATGTAAAGTCCTTATCCTCGATGAACCTACTTCCTCATTGGATGAGCAGGAAGTACAGAAGCTTTTCGTACTCATGCGCGACCTTAAGAAGAAGGGCGTAGGAATCATCTTTGTAACGCATTTCCTTGAGCAGGTCTATGAAGTATGTGACCGCATTACCGTATTGCGTGACGGTAAGCTGGTCGGCGAATACATCATCGAAGATCTGCCCAGAGTCCAGCTCGTATCCAAGATGCTCGGAAAAGATTTCGATGACATGGCAGATATCAAGAGCGACTCAGATACAAATAACATCGTCCTTAATGAATCGCCCGTTTATGAGGCACGCCATCTTACCGGAACGACAGGTATCAAGCCGTTTGACTTTAAGATACATAAAGGCGAAGTTAACGGCTTTACCGGTCTTCTGGGTTCAGGAAGATCCGAGAGTGTACGTGCTATCTTCGGCGCCGACAGAGTAGCCGGCGGCAAGACCATGATGAACGGTAAGCCCGTCAGGATCAGAAAGCCTCTTGATGCTATGAAGCTTGGTATCAGCTATCTGCCTGAGGACCGTAAGAATGACGGTATCATAGGCGATCTCTCCGTAAGAGATAACATCATACTCGCGCTGCAGGTAATGAAGGGCTTCTTCAGACCTTTCTCCAAGGCACAGGCCGAAGCTTTTGCAGACGAATACATTAAATTGCTCAATATCAAGACTGCTTCTACAGATACACCGATCAAGTCGCTTTCCGGCGGCAACCAGCAGAAGGTCATCCTTGCAAGATGGCTCCTTGCAAATCCTGTGTATCTGATCCTTGATGAACCTACGAGAGGTATCGACGTAGGTACTAAGGTCGAGATCCAGAAGCTCGTTCTGAAGCTTGCTGCGGAAGGAAAGAGCGTTACGTTTATTTCTTCCGAGATCGATGAGATGATCCGCACCTGTTCACGTCTCATAGTCATGCGTGACGGTAAGGTCGTAGGCGAGCTTAAGGGCGACGATCTCAATCAAAATAAGATCATGGCAACAATTGCCGGAGGTGAACCTAATGTCAACTAATGAAGTAACAATAAGCTCTAAGAAGTCTTTTAAGAGCTTCTTGGGAAAGGTTGTACACAACCAGTTGTTCATTCCATTTGTAGCATTATTGCTTCTGGTATTGTTCAACCTTGCTGCAGACTGGTTCCTGCATGCTGACACATCATTTTTCGAGATCGTTCTTAAGCCGAGCTCAACAGGCTCCAAGATACTGTCGGGTAACCTTATTACCATTATCGACAATGCTTCCGAGCTGGCTCTGCTTGCTGTCGGAATGACGCTCGTAACTTCAGCTGCAGGCGGTCAGGATATTTCCGTAGGCGCAACTATAGCGATTGCAGGATCTACTGTTCTCAGAATAGTTAAGGGATACGCTCCTGATATTTCCGGCGGCAAATTTGCAGTTGTTATGATATGTTCTTTCCTCTTGTGTGTGGTTGTCTCTGCAGCATTTGGTGCTTTCAACGGTATGCTTGTAGCTGTTTTCAAGATACAACCGATGGTCGCGACATTGATACTGTTTACGGCAGGACGTTCGATAGCAGCTTGGATTAATAATAACGATAATATCTCGATCAATGATGAACGCTTCGGGTATTTCGGCAACTTCATTCCCGGAATCCCTGTGCCTACACCGGTGTTCATAACTGCGATCTGTCTTGTCATTATCGCGCTTGTTTTGAAGTTCACCAACTTAAGACTCTATTCACAGTCTGTCGGCATCAATGCTTCTTCTTCAAGACTTAACGGTATCAATCCGAAGGTCATTAAGCTTATTACTTTCATAATCCTTGGTGTCTGCGTCGCAGTATGCGGATTCATAAAGGTCTCAAGAACATCTTCTATCACATATGCTGTCATCGCTAACAACATCGAAATGGATGCGATCCTCGCTGTTGCGTTAGGCGGTAACAACTTAGGCGGCGGTAAGTTCAACATGACATCATCTGTTCTGGGTGCTTATGTTATTCAGTTCCTTACTACCACATTGTTCAGAATGAAGGTCAGCTCAAGTGCTATCTCTGCTTATAAGGCAGTAGTAGTAATCCTTCTCATCATCATGTCATCTCCTTTCATCCGCAGATGGTTAGATGACAGAAAGAGCAGGAGAGAAGCTGCAAGGGCAGCAAAGGCTGAAGCGGCTTTAGAGGTTGCTGCAGACATAAATGCAGATGTTAATGCAGGAAAGGAGAGTGTCTGATATGTCAGTCAACACTAACGTTTTGGGAGGCAATAAGCTCAGACGCCGCGCTTCTCTTTCTGATACAAATCTGCTTCTTATCATTACCTGCATCGTTTTCGTAGCAATGTACGCAAGTGCGGTAATCTTCCTCAAGAAGGGCTTTTTGAAGCCGCAGATGTTCTTCAATATTCTCAATGAGAATGCTTCGCTTATTGTTTTGGCCTGCGGTATGACGCTCGTCATGATCACAGGCGGAATCGATATTTCAGTCGGTCAGGTAACATCACTCGTATGCATGTCATGTGCAGTATATCTTGTAAACTATCACGGAAGTGTTTTAGGCTCCATGCTTATCGCACTGGGTATCGGTCTTGCGTTCGGTGTAGTCCAGGGATTCCTGGTAGCCTACTTAGAGTTCCAGCCGTTCATAGTTACGCTTGCAGGCTTGTTCTTCGCCAAGGGTCTTACGACGATAATCAGCAGTGACCGTGTAAGTATTACCAAAGATAACTGTCCTGCATTTGACACACTCTGCAAAACAGAGGTCGTCGTTCCTTTCCTGGGATCTGTAAACAAGAAAGGAATTTACATTCCGGCTTATGTAGAGATCGGCGTAATCGTTGCTATTATTGTAGTCATTCTTCTTTTCTGTCTGCTTAAGTGGACAAAGCTCGGAAGAAACTTCTATGCGGTAGGCGGTAACAACCAGAGCGCAAACATGCTCGGTATCAACGTTAAGCGCACAAAGTTCATCGCTCACGTTCTCTGCGGTCTCTGCGCAGGCATCGGCGGATATCTTTTCTTCCTCCATGCAGCATCAGGCTCTCCTCTTCACGCTCAGGGCGCCGAGATGAATGCCATCGCTTCATCGATCATCGGAGGCACGCTCCTTTCAGGCGGTGTCGGAAATATCGCCGGAACACTTGTTGGTGTCTTGTCACTTGCCACCATCAAGAATATCGTTACGTCATTGGGCCTTGAAGATGCTTGGTGGACCAACATCACAGTTGGCGGCATGCTCTGCATCTTCCTGCTTGTACAGAGTATCGTTCTTTCCCGCAGGCACCGTCAGAAGAAATAAATCGTACATTTAGCTTCTATTGGGTTAAAATACTAAAGTAACAAATTCGCTTTTAGCAAAAGGGGAAGGTATTAACATGGATCTGAAAAAGTGTGCATTAGGTATTGAATTAGGCTCCACCAGGATCAAGGCTGTTCTCATCGACGAGAACCATCTGCCTGTAGCATCAGGTGATCACGAATGGGAAAACCAGCTCGTTAACGGCATCTGGACATATTCCGAGGATATGATCCACACGGGAATCCAGAAGTGCTATGCGGCACTTAAGGCTGATGTCCGGGCGAAGTTCGGCGTTAAGCTTACATCAGTAGGCGGTATCGGAATCTCTGCCATGATGCACGGATATCTTCCTTTCGATAAGGACGGCAACAGACTTGCCGAGTTCCGCACTTGGCGCAATACGATCACAGGTGAAGCAGCAGAGAAGCTTACGGATCTGCTCGGATTCAATATCCCGCAGAGATGGAGCATCGCTCATTTCTATCAGGCAATACTTAATCAGGAGAGCCATGTTAAGGATGTAGCTTTCCTTACGACTCTTGCAGGTTATATCCACTGGAAGCTCACAGGCGAGAAGGTAATGGGTGTCGGCGAAGCATCCGGCATGTTCCCGATCGACAGCGCTACATGCGACTACAACGAGACAATGGTCCAGAAGTTCAATGAGCTTACGGGCCTTGATCTCAGAAGCCTCCTTCCCAATGTGGTTTCAGCAGGCGCAGATGCAGGCACACTTACTGAAGAAGGTGCCAGGTTCTTGGATCCCGAGGGTGACCTCGAGGCAGGCATCCCTCTCGCACCTTGTGAAGGCGATGCCGGAACAGGCATGGTCGCTACGAATTCCGTCCGTGTCAGAACAGGTAATGTCAGCGCAGGTACTTCAGACTTTGCCATGATCGTTACAGATCACGGGCTCGGCGTTCACAGAGAGATCGATATGGTAACGACACCTGACGGTGCTCCCGTTGCCATGGTTCACTGCAATAACTGCACATCCGATATCAACGCATGGGTCAATCTCTTCTCTGAGTTTGCTGCGCTTATGGGCGCTTCTTACAGCAAGGGCGAGCTTTTCACAAAACTTTTCCAGGCAGCAGCACAGGGCGATCCCGACTGCGGCGGACTTATGTCTTTTAACTATTTCTCAGGCGAAGGCGTAACTGATCTTGATGAGGGCAGACCTGTTTTCGCAAGAACACCAGACAGCTCATTTACGATCGCTAATTTCATGAGAACACATCTTTATTCAGCTTTGGCAACACTTAAGATCGGAATGGATATCCTCCAGAGCCAGGAGCAGGTTAAGATCGATAAGCTCTTGGGCCACGGCGGTTTCTTCAAGACTCCCGAAGTAGGCCAGAGAATGCTCAGCGCAGCAGTCAACGCGCCCGTATCGGTAATGAAGACGGCAGGCGAGGGCGGTCCTTACGGAATGGCCCTTCTCGTCGCTTATATGCTTAACAAGGCTGAAGGCGAGACTCTCCCTGATTATCTCGACAATAAGGTATTTGCCGGAGCCGAGTGTTCGACTATAATGGCAGACAGCGCTGACGTTGAAGGATTTGCAAAGTTCTTATCCGCTTACGTCAAGGCTCTCCCTATGGAGAAGACTGCTACGGAGGTTATCGGCTGATGCTTGAAGAACTTAAGAAAGTCGTATGTGACGCTAATCTGCTTTTGCCCAAACACGGACTTATTACATTTACATGGGGTAATGTCAGCGGTATCGACCGCGAAAAGGGACTTATCGTAATTAAGCCCTCCGGCGTTGATTATGACGGCATGTCACCCGAAGACATGGTTGTCGTAGACATGGACGGCAAGGTCGTAGAAGGCAAGTGGAAGCCTTCCAGCGATACGGCTACACACCTCGTGCTTTATAAGGCTTTCCCTAATATCGGAGGCGTTGTCCATACACACTCCAGATGGGCTACGAGCTTTGCACAGGCCGGCATGGCCATTCCCGCTATGGGCACTACACAGGGCGACTATTTCTACGGAGACATCCCCTGCACACGTCCCATGACAGATGAAGAGATCAAGGGCGAGTACGAGAAGGAGACAGGCAACGTCATCGTTGAGACATTTAAGGGCAAAGATCCTGACGCGATCCCTGCTGTTAATGTATATTCCCACGGACCTTTCTGCTGGGGCACAGACCCGATGAACGCCGTTCACAACGCTGTGGTCATGGAAGAGGTCGCGTTCATGGATTATCACGCTCTGATGCTCAATCCGGAGCACAGGGACATGCAGCAGACGCTTCTCGACAAGCACTATTTAAGAAAACACGGAGCAAACGCATACTACGGACAGGGCTGATGAAAATCAGCCTTTTTCTTTTTTATATGTGCTACAATAATCGCGTTAAATAATCATTCGGAGGAACACTAAATGAAGGTTCTTGTTGTAGGCGGCGGCGGAAGAGAGCATGTTATATGTTGGAAGCTCAAGCAGGATCCCAGGGTTACGGATCTTTACTGCGCTCCGGGTAACGGCGGTATCGCTTCTATTGCTACATGCGTAAACATTAAGGCTACTGATATCGAAGGCATGGTCGATTATGCGAAGAAAGAGCAGTTTGACCTCGTTTTCGTAGCTCCTGACGATCCGCTCGCAATGGGCATGGTCGATAAGCTTGAAGAAGCAGGCATCAGAAGCTTCGGCCCCAAGGCAAACGCTGCTATCATCGAAGGTTCCAAGGCTTTCTCCAAGCAGCTCATGAAGAAGTATTCGATCCCTACAGCAAAATATGAGATCTTTGAAGACGAACAGAAGGCATTAGCTTACCTTGAGACACAGCCGATGCCTATCGTTATTAAGTGTGACGGTCTGGCATTGGGCAAAGGCGTAATCATTGCCCAGAACCTCGATGAGGCTAAGCAGGCTGTTAAGGACATGATGGAAGACAAGAAGTTCGGATCGGCAGGCTCCACGATCGTTATCGAGGAATGCATGACAGGTCCCGAGCTTACAGTACTTGCTTTCTCAGACGGCAACACTTGTGTTCCGATGGTATCTTCGAGAGACCACAAGAGAGCATACGACCACGATGAAGGCCTCAACACAGGCGGCATGGGTGCTGTTACACCCGGCGCTGACATGACCGATGAGCTTAAGGCTCGCATCCAGAATGAGATCATCACACCTACAGTCGAAGCTCTCAAGAAAGAGGGAAGACCTTTCAAGGGTGTCATCTACTTCGGACTCATGCTTACACCTGAAGGCCCGAAGGTAGTTGAGTACAACGCACGTTTCGGAGATCCTGAGGCTCAGGCTGTACTGCCCCTGCTCGAAAACAGTCTCCTCGACATAGTCGATGCAGTCATCGACGGCAAGCTCGACCAGGTCGAATTCAAGTGGAAGAATAAGTGTTCCTGCGTTGTCGTCATGGCTTCCGGCGGATATCCGCAGAGCTATGCGAAGGGTTATGAGATCACAGGCGTTGATACCTGCGGCAAGATCGTATTCCAGGCAGGCACAGCGCTTAAGGACGGCAAGCTCGTTACTAGCGGCGGACGCGTTCTCTGCGTATACGATGAGGCAGATACACTTGACGAGGCTATCGATGGCGCATACGAAGGTGTCGCTAAGATCTCCTTCCAGGATATGCACTTCCGTCACGATATAGGAAGGACACTCGGCTGATAAATGAAGATCGGCATCTACGGAGGATCGTTTGATCCCGTCCATAACGGGCACATAGCAATGATCAAGTCCGCGTTAAAGAGCGGGTTCATTGACTGTGTGATCGTTATTCCGTCTGTCCGCAATAATTTTAAGCTCTATGCGAATAAGCTCCCGCCGCCGTACCGTCTCTGCATGATGAAGGAGACCGTAGAAGGTCTGGGACTTAAGAATTGCTATGTCAGCGATATCGAATACGGTATCGACGGCGTCAGCTACACCGCAGTTGTTCTGGCCAAGCTGACATCAGATGAATACATAAGGGATTTCCTGATATCAAACGACGTCAAGAAAAAGAAGGCTGAAGAGCACCATGAATTTTTCTGGATCATGGGTTCTGATACCCTGGGCACGTTTGAGACCTGGTACAAGCCCGGTGAGATCCTTAAATATGCGGCTCTTCTTGCGGCAGTTCGTCCCGGTGATGACACTGACGTTGATAAGGCTGCATCTTCTATTAAGAGGAATCTCGGAGGAAGGGTCGAGATATTCAGGCTCGACGGCATTTGCTGTTCGTCTTCGGAGATCACATCGAGCGGAGATTTTTCGCAGGTCCCCAAGCCCGCTCAGGAGTTCATTAAAAGGCACGCCCTTTATACTGAGAACACCAGGCTTGAAGGTGTAAGTGACACAGCGCGGAAACAGTTTTTCGACTATTCCACATGGATGTATCAGTACCTCGGTGCCAAGAGGCTCCTTCACACTCTCAACGTGGGCTATCTGTCCGCACATCTGGCAGATCTTTATGGCTGTGATAAGGACAAGGCTTTGATCGCAGGCGCCCTGCACGACTGCGCGAAAGAGCTTCCCATAGAGCAGCAGCTTGAGATGGCGAAGGAATACTCAGGCGATCTGTTCACGGATAAGAAGATCGTCCATTCATCCGCCGGCGCGACCTTCGCGAAAGAAGAACTCGGCATTGAAGACAAAGAGATACTCGATGCGATCTGCTATCACACGACCGGCAGAGGAAACATGACGGTACTTGAGAAGATCGTTTATCTTGCGGATAAGATCGAGCCTTCGAGGAACTACATGGATCTCGGACCGATAAGAGAAGCTGCAGAGAAAGATCTTGATGAAGCTGTGCGCATGACTGCCGGGGCGATCAAAAACAAGTTTATAAGCCAGGGCAGAGAGCAGCACCCGGCTACTATAGCAATGATGAAAGAGCTGAACATGTGACAGTCTGTCCGCTGAGGGCCTCCGCTAATCGGACAGCGTGTTTATGATATAATCAATTCATTAAGAAAAAACTAAGGAGATAACTAATGGACAGCAAAGAATTAGCCGCTAAGATCACTGATATTCTTGATTCGAAGAAGGGTATTGATATTGAGACGATCGATCTGACAGGAAAGACGGTTTTGGCAGATTATTTCGTGCTTGCAAGCGGTAATTCAACGACTCAGATTAAGTCTTTGGCTGATGAAGTTGAATATGTCCTCAAGAAGGACTTTGATATCGTTCCAGACCACATTGAAGGACGTTCCGGCGACAAGTGGATCCTCCTGGATTACAAAGATGTTGTCGTACACGTAATGGGCAGGGAAGAGCGTCAGAACTACAATATCGAGAAGTTCTGGGCTACAAAGCGCAGGGAAGACGAAGAGTAATCCTTAAATACAAAAGAGATCACCAAAAGCCGACAGGGTCCGTCCTTGTCGGTTTTGTCGTATTTTGTCGAGAAAAACCGACAAAGCTTGGTGTTATGCTTTTCTTATGGTAAAGAAGAGCACGTCAAACAGGATAAAGAAGATGATCTATCCTCTGGCATTCATTCTGATCGTCATCATGAGTGCCTTATATAAGTTTGTGTTCAAAGGCAGCGGGGAGCTTTCCATTCAGGCCTTTAAGAGCAGGAAGACTACGCAGATCACGGAAACTACAGAAGTGAGCGAAGAGAGCGTTGTGAGCACTTCAGCTTCGGAGGTCTCTGATACGACAGTGCAGACTGTGCAGCTTATAAGCGTCTATATCTGCGGAGAGGTCAATAATCCCGGCATTTACGAAGCTCCCAAGGGAGTAATGCTCAATACGATCATCGAGGCTGCCGGAGGACTTACCGAAGCGGCCTCTGCGAATAATATCAATCTCGTCTATCAGATAGAATGCAACATGTCGATCTACATCCCCTCGGAGGAAGAGATAACACAAGGCTTTACCGGAGGTGACATTATAAGACAGGACGGTGTATATGTCTGGGGCGCCCAGCCGGGCACATCCGGAAGTCCGGATCAGACTGCGGTTCTGATGGTGAATATCAATACTGCCACGGAAGAGGAGCTTAAGAGCCTTCCTGGTATCGGGGAGGTAACTGCCAAGGCGATAATCAATTACAGGAAGGATACGCCGTTCAAAACGATAGATGACATTAAGAACGTCACCGGTATCGGTGAGTCAAAGTTTAAACAGATCAAGGATTATATCTGTGTCTGAAAGCTACGTGTAGCCGTAAAGGCCTCTGACGCTGACCTCGCCGCTTTTAAGGTCAGAGACTGAGCCGTCTGCGAATTCTACCTTAAGGGAGAAGTCGTCGTTAATGGCGAGCGCTGTGCCCATGCGTCCGTTGCCGCTTTCTGCCATCAGAGAATAAGCTGTGATCTTGCTGCCGGCAGTAACGTTGATGCCGCGGTAACGCTCAAGGTAATAAGAAGATTCGTCCGGCCAGTCAGAACTGAGCTTGTCCATGGATTTTATGATCTCTGCGGCGAGCCTGGCACGGAAGAATTTCTTTCCGCCATTTTCTATCGAGATAGAGGTCGCGATCTCCGAGATCTCAGAAGGGAAGTCATTTAAAGACTCATTAACGTTTACGCCGATGCCGATTATGCAGGTATCGATATAGCCGCTCTCGCCCTCAACGGATACTTCCGTAAGGATCCCGCATATCTTCTTTCTGTTCATGAGGAGGTCGTTGACCCACTTGATCTGTGAATCGAGGCCGTATGCATTCTTTATGGCATCAGCTACGGCGACGGCGGTCCAGCTCGTAAGGTCTGAGATCTTATCAAAGCCTGCTCCGGGTCTTAACAGATAAGAGAGATAAATGCCTGCGCCTGAAGGCGATGTAAAGCTTCTGCCGCGTCTGCCTTTGCCGCCTGTCTGGCAGTCGGCGATGACAACCGTACCTGTCGGTGCGCCGCCGGAAGACAGATCCTTTAGGACGTTATTTGTAGAGTCGACTGAATCGTAGACATATACAGCATCACTTTTGTCGTCAGGCAGGAGGGCTGTGATCGAGCCTTTCGAAAGTATATCGGGGCTGCTGATCAGGAGATAACCCTTGTTTGTAGAGGATTCTATCTCGTAGCCGTCTTCTCTGAGAGCTTTTACCGCTGCATTTACGGCTGCGCGCGTTACACCTAATGTACGGCTTATGGCCTCTCCCGAGGAATAACCGGTTTCCCTTGATAAAAGCTTCAGAACATCGTCTTTAAGCATTTTCCGTCCTACTTTCTGTCTGCCTTCCGAAAACAGCAAGATTTGCTTCATTCAGAAAAATAATAACACTTTGTTTCTAATATGAGGTAAAATAATCTTGGTTAGTGCTTTATAAATATCTGTAGTTAGGGTGACCATGGGTATATATTCAATAGTTTTGGCTGTAGTGATGGTGCTCAGCATGCTGTCTACTTTCGCACTCGTGCTCTTTTCGAGACGAGGTGCTAAGACGCTTGAGATTTTGGTCTCCGGATGCATCATGATCAGCAACATCGGATATTTTGTTCTCTCATGCTCCACAACTATGAGCGAGGCTGTCCTCGCGAATTCCCTGACTTATGTCGGCGGACTCTTCCTGCCGCTCCTTATTGTCTATATCCTCATCGACTATTCCGATTCCAAGGTCCCGATCTGGTTTACGGGTACGATGATCTTTATCAATATTGGCGTTTATGTAACTACGCTGATCCCCGAAAGAGTTCCGCTCTTTTATTCTGCGATGAGATTTATCGAGGGTGACCCTTCAAGACTTCTTAAGGAACCCGGACCTGCTTATTATGTCAAGTTCATTATCCTTACCGTTGAGCTGGCGCTGGTGGCATTCTTTACGATCCTTACTTATCTGGGCAGAAGAAATGCGTCATTCAGACTCATGCTCATATATTTCGGTTCATTGGTCGGTGCGGTCATTATCTATCTGGTAAGACGCATCTTCAATCTCATTTATGATCCGCTTCCGTTCTTCTACCTCATCTGCTCGGCTATGCTCGACTACGTAGTAACCAGAGCGACGATCTATGACGTTAACCTGAGTGTCCAGGAGAAGATCGACGAGCTCAGTACATACGGTTATATCGCATTTGACAGAAAGTTCCGCTATGTCGGAAGCAACACGGTAGCAGAGAAGTTTTTCCCTGAGATCGGAAATGTAAGAATCGACGCTAAGATCATCGCTAAGGATTATGCCCTCAAGGATCTTCTTAAGTGGGTCATCACTAACGCTACCGAAGCCAATGATACCAAGCAGACCAGCGGCAAATATAAGAAGGCGATCGTTATCAACGACAGAAGCCCCAGCGACAGAAGACACCTTATGTGCGAAATGAGCTTTATCCATTTCGGCTTTAATAACCATGTCACAGGCTATCTCGTTGAGATCAACGACGACACAGAGCAGCACAACATGATCGAGTCCATGAGCTTTAGGGGTGAGTCCTTGCAGCGTGAAGCTGAGCGACAAGCTAAGAAGGCTAAGTCGATGCAGATGTCCACCATCCTCGGCATGGCTGCCATGATCGAATCTCGTGACAACTCCACAGGCGGTCACATCAACAGAACATCAGCCTGTGTTGCTCTCTTTGTAAATCACCTTAAGAAGCTTGACGATTATAACATGAGCGAGAATTATTGGGACGCAGTCATCAATGCTGCTCCTCTCCACGACCTCGGTAAGATCGCCGTAGACGACGCTATCTTGAGAAAGACATCCGGCCTGACAGACGAAGAGTACGAGAAGATGAAGCAACACGCCGCAGCAGGCGCTGAGATCATGGGCAAGGTCCTCGAAGACGTTGACGATAAGGAATTCGTAAGAGTCGCTGCTAACGTAGCTCACTACCATCACGAGAAGTACAACGGCACAGGTTATCCTGACAGATTAAGAGGCGAGAACATCCCGTTCGAAGCAAGGATAATGGCTCTGGCAGACGTTTTCGACGCTCTTGTAAGCAGACGTTATTACAAGGATGCTATGTCCTACGATGAGGCTTTCCACATCATTAAGACTGAGCTTGGCCATCACTTTGATCCGCACCTCGGACGCATCTTTATCTCGATCAAGAAGGATATTGAAGAACTTTACGAGTCGTTCGAAAAGACGGACTATGCAAGATAAATAAGATCGTTTCTCGCGGCCGGGTCCTCCGCGCTGCGCTTGTGCGGAAGGCCGCTCGAATACAATCTTATTTATTATCAAAGGGAAACTTTTACGCTGGAGCTAAATGGCTTCGGCGTTTTATTTATACTTCCTCGTTAATTATGTTCTTCACCCACTTGTATTTCTTGTAATGGGCAAGAACAACGGGGATCTTTATGATCTCGTCAAGGTTAAGAATGAAGTAGACGACCATGACGGGCCAGTCAAAAACAAATGCGGCGAGCATACCGACGGGGACGATGAATCCCCACATGGTGACTGTGTCGCAGATGAAGCCGAATTTGGTATCTCCGCCAGCGGAAAAGATGCCTCCGATAAGGGTGGAGTTAATGGACCTTCCGAGAATGTAGTAGCTGCACATCAGGAGCATTATGAGCAGGTAGTGCTCAGCAGTCTCTGTAAGATGTACGAAGTGCAGTATGACCGGAGCTGAAGCGGCAGCGACAAGGCCTAAGATGATGCCTGAGATAATTGTGATCTTGAAGAGCTTGTCGCCGTATTCCCTGGCTTTGTCGAGATTGCCTGCGCCGAGCTCGTTGCCGACGACGATAACGCTGCCGCTGGCGATGGCAAAGCAGAGGCAGGATACAAGGTCTTTAACGATGCCCGCAATGCTGTTTGCGGAGGCTGCATCGAGTCCTTCGTGGCCTAAGATGATCGTAATCATGGCAAAGCCGAAGCCCCACAGGAGCTGGTTTAAGAGGAAGGGGAGAGAGTACTTCGAGAAGCGCTTTCTCAGATCCATGGTTACGCGGAAGACGTTGTTGAGCCTGAGCCTGAACTTGGTCTTGGTGATGTTGAAGTACAGGCAGATAACAAATCCTGAGAAATTCGATATGGTTGTCGCAAGAGCGGCGCCTTCGATACCCATTTCCGGAGCTCCGCAAAGACCGAAGATAAAGACCGCGTTGAGAATGATATTGAGAAATACCATTACGACGCTGGCGATCGTGCACTGTTTGACCAGACCGACGTTCTTGAGGAGCGTCTCGTAAGTCATGGTAAGAAGTCCGAAAACATATGAGAACGAAGCGATCCTTAAGTAAGGGATTCCGCCTTCTATAAGTTCGGGTACATTTGTGAAGACGCTCATTACAGCCTCAGGCATGAAAAAGGTTGTTGAGAAGAAGACGACCATTACAGGCAGGAGGAGAAGGAACATGTAGCCGAAGAGCTTTTCGATAGATTCGGTATCGCCTTTACCCCAATACTGCGCCGCGAAAATAGAGCCTCCGGCTGTGATCGCATAACCGAATAAGGACATGACAAAAGCGACATATGCTGCAAGTGAGACAGATGTCATAGCTTCCTGTGACAGGAAGAGGAGCATTACCGCATCTGATACCGGTACGAGCGCGAACACGAAGTGCTGCAGCGTCATCGGCAGTATCAGCGAGATAAGCTTTTTTCGAAATGTCAGATCCTTTTCTAAAGTCATGTGCCTAATATACCCAAATAAAATAAGTGTTTCAAAGCCGGAAGCGTATTTTAGCTTAATAAGCTAAGAAAATCAAATGGAAAATAAAAGCACCTTCATCCGAAGATAAAGGTGCTTGAAGATTTGAGTTGTTGATAAGATCAGTCGTCGATTGATTTATCTGTTGCTCTTGCGTAGATAGCTTCGACTTCTTTTCCGGGTGCCTTAGTAATTACTGTAACAAGGACAGCTACGATGAGGCCGCAGATGAAGCCCGGAACGATCTCGTAGACCTTTGTATCGTAAATGATCTTGTCAGCAGGAAGGATCGTTGTTGTGAAGCAGAGGAGCCATGTGATATCCGCAACCGCACCTGCGATGATGCCTGCAACAGCGCCCTTGTAGTTAAAGCGTCTCCAGAACAGTGAGAGGATGATGACAGGACCGAAGGCAGCGCCGAACAAGCCCCATGCGTTCTCTACCATGTTCATGATGTCGTTTGTCCAGGAAGCCGGGTTATCATTGCCTGCCTTTGCGATGAAGAATGCAACAACAGCAACGATCATAACGACGATACGTCCTACCCAGAGCATTTCCTTATCTGAAGCCTTGTTCTTACGGATAAGAGGCTTATAGATATCGCTCGTAAACGCAGAAGAAGCAACGAGGAGCTGTGAGTCAGCCGTAGACATTGCTGCCGCAATGATTGCGGAGAGCAGGATGCCTGCAATGAATCCGGGGAAGATATCGCAAACGATATTAACGAAGATCAACTTACGGTCGTCTGCATCATTTACCACTTTAAGAAGATTCTGAGTAAGAGCTGAACCGTCAGAAGTGATATAAGTTCTTCCGAGGTAAGCGATGATGATGGCAGCGCCGAGTGTGAGGATTACCCAAACAATAGCGACTGCAGCGGACTTCTTAACCTGTGAAGGCTTGTTGATAGACATGAAGCGGACGAGGATGTGAGGCATACCGAAGTAACCCAAGCCCCAGCCTAAACCGGTTACGATATCCTGCCATGAAGCCGTAAAAGGATTTGTGTTGAAAGCGGAAATACCCTTATCGGCAAATGCGGAATACTGTGTAGGATCGAAGTGGCCGACAGCGTCCATAACGATCGGTACAGCAAGAAGTGCGATAAGCATCATGAGACCCTGGAAGAAGTCTGTCCAGCAAACAGCCTTGTAACCGCCCAGGAATGTGTAGAGGAGAATCAGAACTGCAAAAATGAGCAATGCGAGGTCAGTTTTATCAGCGAACCAGGGCATTACAGATACGAATACTGTTTTTCCTGCAACGAATGCGGAAGCTACATAAACAGTGAAGCTGATCAGGAAGATGATAGCGCAAACTACCTTCAATACTGGGCTCTGGCTTGCGAATCTGTTTGTGAGGTACTGAGGCAGAGTGATGGAGTCGCCTGAAGCCTTAGAGAAACGGCGCAGCCTTGTAGCTACGAAGATCCAGTTGGCCGCTGTTCCTAAAGCAAGACCGATACCGATCCAAACCTGTCCCATACCGAGAGCAAAGATAGCTCCGGGGAAACCCATCAGGAGCCAGCCGCTCATGTCCGATGCCTGCGCGCTCATCGCAGTAACAAAAGGACCCATGTGACGACCGCCTAAGAAATACTCTTTCTCGTCTCCGCCCTTACTCTTTAAGAAGAAGTAGATACCGATGGCAAGGACAACGACGAAATAGAGTATGAAAGCAATAATCTTGTCCATAACATACTCCTTTGGAAAAAAGTTAACTCTTGCATTATAACAAAAACACCGTAACTCATTAAGAGTACGGTGTTTTCTTATTTAAATAATTATCTGCTTTTATAAAGTGTGATAGTAAGGACAGATGTTCTCGTAATGGCCGTCCTTCATCCTAAAGCCTCCGGGTATCGTGCCGAGCTGCTTAAAGCCAAGACGTTCATAAAGGTGACGGGCATGGGTATTGCTTTCTACGACAGCGTTAAACTGCAGGACTTTATAACCGAGCTTTGCTCCTTGCTCCATGCAGTCGAGAACGAGTTTCTCGCCGATGTGCAGGCCGCGCAACTTTGAATCTACCGCATAGCTTGCGTTGCAGATATGACCGCATCTTCCGACATTGTTAGGGTGGAGGATGTAAAGACCGACGATCTTGCCGTCGTCATCTGCGACACCTGTATAGCTCTGTGATTCAAAGAATGCTTTCCCTGTCTCGGAGGTTAATGGCTCTTCCTGAGGGAATGCGATGCCTTCTTCAACTATCTCGTTCCAGATAGCAATCATGGCAGGGAGGTCTTTATCTTCGAACTTGCGAATGATCATTCTTCTTCATCCTCATCGCTTTCTTCAGATTTATTTCCGCCGACCGTTCTGGCTTCGTTTTTAACGATTTCCTTGGTCATAGTCTCATAGCGGAACAGCATCTTTGCGCTCTCTGCACGGTTTTCCTTTATCTCGTCATTGAGCTTTTCGATCTTTGCAGTTAACGGCACCATAGCGGCATCGAGAGCCTTGTTTTTTATTGATTTATCGACGTTATATATGACGATCGTAATAACGACCAGCGTTACTGCTATCGCCAGGACCATCCAGCCCAATGCCCAGGTCGCATATCCGATTCCGAACAGGATCAGAAGTGCTATGAACACCACCAGTTCTGCGGCTTTAGGGTAGTCAGAAAACAGGTCATTGAAGAAATCCGACATTGCCGTAGTAAAGCGGCTGTGATTGATCAATTTAGCGAGACGAAGCCTTTCGAGCTGCTGTTCGGAAGCGCTCTTGGAATCTTCGAGCTTTTGCAGTTCGGTTCTCTTATGTCTGAATTCTTTTAAGAGAACGACAGCATCTCTGATCTTCTCGAAATATTCCTTTTTCTCAGGATGGCAGTTCTCGATGGCAGAGACAAGGCAAGGATCATCTTCTCTAAGATGAACTTGGTTATAAGTCATCATAGGAAGAAGATTTCTCCACTTGCAGCGGCACAATATCAGTCCGCGAAGTGCCTGGAAATCATGAGGATCCTTCTGAAGAATAAAATCAAAAGCATCCTTGGCTGCGCCGAATTCACTTCTGTTCAGAGACTTATTCGCTATCTCCAAAACATTGTCTTCACGGAAATATTCGTAGTCAAAAGAGACTCCGCAGAAAGGGCAGATATACATCTGGCGGTCAAGGTCAATATCCAGAAGGCCGCCGCACATATTGCAGACGTGACTTTTAATTATCGCCATTTTTTGCCTCCGCCTTTAGTACCGGCTTTTTTGTTTTTACCGTTTCTTAAAATATAAACGGCTGCTGCAGGCATTACGAATATCCACAGAAGATTTAAGATGAGCTCGATGAAATCGACTATATCCCGTCCTTTAAAGATTTCATGACCGATGATGATCAGAACGATATAAAGGATTATGCAGCATGCGGTAAACCCGATCTGGAAGCACAGGACATACCACATCTTGGGAATGTCCGGTTCTTTATCCCTGTGCTTATAGTAAGCCATCATTATGATCGCTAATAAAACTATGCTGATGACTGATGAAAGAATAGTTCTGATAAGTGAAAAATTGTAAAGCGATGCAAAGTCTTTAACTAAATACTTGTTGCCCAGTAAACTCACGAGCAGGAGCAAAGGTATGGATAACAACTGAATGAGAATGAGCGGAATAAAGCCTTTTGCTTTATAACGGAATTTGGCATAGAGGAAGACAGATGCTAACGCTGCAAGAGACAGCATTGCCTGAAGAATTGAAGATGCCATGGAAAGATTGTTGTATGCCTGCGGACTGACACGGGTGGCTGCAAGGGGGATGATACTGCCAATGAAATAGTTGAGACCGCCTGATACGATCCATAATCCAAGAAGCTTTGTCAGAGTATCTTTCTTGTAAACGATTATGACGCCGAGTATAAGACTTATAGTATTAACGACCGGTGAGCCGTAAAAATACAGTGCGTATAAGAACTGCGCGATCTTTTCCATTTTCCCCCACATCCGTAATGTTGTATTTATTTATATTATCACATTGGCATTGGCTTCGGGTTATCCGAAGGGGCTAATTGATGAATATAGAGTGCCATTTGACATTTTAGTGCGATAAAGAAATAAAAGGCGTATTTCTGTTTGGTAATTCTGTACAATCACAGAATATTGACAAAAATGACTGATATTTAATACAATCGAATTGGTTAAGGGAGAGCCGGATACCGTCGGAAGCGGTGGCTCACTAAAGCAATAAGGATAGATTAAGGAGGACTTTCACATGAAGAAGTTCATTAGCATCATTCTGGCCGGATCTATGCTGGTTGGGTTTAGCGCATGCAACAAGAAGGATTCCGACAAGGGTTCAAGAGATTCGAGGAAAGATTCCGATGAAGTTGTTCAGGATGAAGATTCTGAAGAGACGTACTTTTGGGATGATCCCGCATATTGGGAGGGCCTGTACTACTTTATCGACGTCAATGATAAAGCCCAGATGAAGAAGCTCGTTGACGGATTGATCACCTCAGAGCCTAAGATCGGTGATTACGGCGAAGACATCTACAAAAAGATCAGTGATTCCCTTGGCAAAGAACCGTCGGAATCAGGAATGTACAGCAATCTGCATACTTTTGATTTCTCGTATGGATCTGAGATCGCTGATTATGTTAAGGACAGAGACCGCTTAGTCAGCATCGGTTACTCCAATTATGAGACAGATGATACTGACTGGCTCACAACAGGTTGTTTCGTACTCGGTTATGAAGAGAGCTATGTCAATCCTACAAGGCCCGGTATCGGCGACATTGAGATCAATATCTACGATGAAGAAAGAGCTAACATTGCCTATAAGAACTTGTGTGATTGCGTAGACGAGATCTTTGCGGGATCTGAAGGTTTAACAGTAGAAGATAGCGACTTCTTAGGCCATCAGCTTAAGTGCGGTGAAGGCGCATTAAATTACTATGCAGCAGTCAGAATGATCCATCCGGAAGACATTCCTTATTGGACGATCGGCGTTACTGTGTGCTTTGCTGATCCTGATATGATGCCTGTTGTAGAAGAAACAGAATCCACATTAGATGTAGAGGCAACAGAGCCTGAAGAAGAGATCGATGATACGATCCCTGAAGATACTACTGAAGAGTAGATCAGATACACAAACAGATAATAGGAATAATAGTAAGATCCGTCGGGAGCTTTCCCGGCGGATCTTTAATTGCGGTTTTAGCAAATACTCAATTCTTCAGGAGGTGCTTTAATACGCTCTCATAATCACCCTTGAACCGGAAGGTGTTCATACCAGCTTTTTGAGCGCCTTCGATATTGTCTTCTCTGTCATCAACGAAAAGACATTCATCAGCATTGAGCTCATACTTATCAAGGAAAGTCTTATAGATCTCAACATCGGGCTTGAGCATAAGGTAGTCTGATGAAACGAATACGCCGTCAAAGAAGCTGAGCGGCATAAACTTCGGAAAATAGTCATAGAACAGGTCGCTGGCATTTGACAGGATATAGATCCCAAAACCATTCTGCTTTACGCATTCGCAGAATACTTTCGCGCCGTCCAAAGGCACCATGCAGATGCCCCATTTGTCAGCGCAGTTCTTCAATGCCTCGTGGTATTTCTCAGGCACCCTGGACTTAACCAGATCGAATCTGTCTTTGTCCTTGATGTCGCCTTTGTCACCGAGCCTCCACTCAGGTCCGTTGAAGAGCTCTTTGTTGATTATCTCTTTCTCTTCATCGGAAGAACAGAAGGTATTAAGGACGAACTCCGGATTGAAATCCAGAAGAACATTTCCCATGTCGAGTACTACGTTTTTGATCATATATATTCAGGTGTCTCCCCGTAATTTTATTGATAATTTATTATCAGCTAAGCACTTTATCATTACAATTACTTTCTATGGGAATTGTGTGTTAATTGATATTGTCAAACGGCTCGAAAAAGAGAGGGGGCTGTCTCTAATAAAGAGGCAGCCCCAATTCATTTTATGGCATATGAATACTTAACTTTATTTATGCTGACTGTGGCACTTGCCGGCCATCGCGCAGTGGGAGCAGTTGCAGCCGCAAGAGCTCTTTCCGGCCTTTTTGTCCTTTATAAGACTGCGCGCGGCAAAGAATATGGCGGCAGCAACAAGTGCTATGACCAGTATGTTTACCCAGTTTGCGGCAAGCCAGTCGATCATAGTATCAGACCTTTACCTTTAAATCTTTCTTGGCAGGTCTTACAAGGAGGTAGATAAGACCTGCAAGGACGATGAGAGCAGCGATCAGACCGATAACGTTTGCGGCACCTGTGAACAGGAGACCGAACTGATATACGATGAGTGCGATCGCATAAGCGAATACACACTGATAGCCGATTGCGAACCATGTCCACTTTGCGTTGTTCATCTCTCTCTTGATAGCGCCGATAGCAGCGAAGCAGGGAGCGCAGAGGAGGTTGAAGATAAGGAACGCAAAGCCTGAGAGCTGTGTAAGGCCTTCGAAGTCAAGGACACCGAATACGCCGACAACTTCTTCTTTGGCAACGAGACCCATTACTGTAGCGATTGTCGCCTTGATGTTGCCGAAGCCCAGAGGAGCGAAGATCCACATAATTGCATTACCGATCATACCGAGGACGGATGCTTCGAGCTCCATGTCAGGATCGAAGCCGAATCCTGATCCTGTATTGCCGAATACTGAGCCAAGCCAGATAGCGATAGAGGAGATGAGGATTACTGTTCCAGCCTTCTTAATGAAAGACCATCCGCGCTCCCACATTGATCTCAAGAGGTTGCCGATTGTAGGCCAGTGGTAAGCAGGGAGCTCCATGACGAACGGAGCGGGATCGCCTGCGAAAGGCTTTGTTTTCTTAAGGAGAATACCTGAGATAACAACTGCTGCAACTCCGATGAAGTATGCGGAAGGTGCTACCCATGAGCCGCTCCAGAGTGAGTGACGGAACAATGCTGCAGTGATAAGCGCGATGATAGGGAGCTTAGCGCCGCAGGGGATGAATGTTGTTGTCATGATGGTCATTCTGCGGTCACGCTGATTCTCGATCGTACGTGATGCCATGATGCCCGGAACGCCGCATCCTGAGGATACGAGCATAGGGATGAATGACTTGCCGGAAAGACCGAATCTTCTGAAGATACGGTCTAATACGAATGCTACACGCGCCATATAACCGCAGGACTCAAGGAATGCGAGGAGTAAGAATAGTACGAGCATCTGGGGAACAAAGCCCAGGACTGCTCCTACACCGCCTACGATTCCGTCTACGACAAGTCCTGTTACGAACTCGTTGGCGCCGGCCTTTTCGAGAAGACCTGAAACTGCATCAGGAATACTCTTAACAAATACCGCGCCTTCTGTCTCATCCATTCCCGGAGCGGTGAACTCACCGTCTTCGAGAGCGCCGGATTCAACGAGAGGAGTCTCGATGTCGTAGCCCTTATCCATGAGCTCGTCGGCATAGAATCCGTAGTCTTCTTCGAAAGCACCGAAATCAGCATCTTCGAAGTCAGCCTGGAGGTTCTCTGCACCTGTTACGTCATTCTTGACAGCCTCGTCGATAACAGCCTTAACGCCGTCAACGAATACTGCTTCGCCTGCCCAGTTATCGACATCCTCGTCGTACTGCTTCTGGCCGATTCCGAAAAGGAAGAAGCCGTCGCCGAAGAGGTTGTCGTTAGTCCAGTCAGTCATATTTGCACCGAATGTGGTCATTGCTATGAGATAAACGAGCCACATGATGAGCGCGAAAATAGGAAGACCAAGGATACGGTTTGTAACGATCTTGTCGATCTTATCAGATGTTGAGAGCTTAGCCTTGGACTGTTTCTTGTAGCAGCTCTTGATGATGGAAGCGATATAAACATAACGCTCGTTTGTGATGATGGACTCCGCATCGTCATCGAGCTCTGTCTCGGCTGATTTGATGTCGTTCTCGATGTGATCGAGCTTGTCTTTTGAAAGTCCGAGCTTCTCGATTACTTTCTCATCTCTCTCGAAGATCTTGATTGCATACCATCTCTGCTTATCGGGATTCATCTCGTGGAGGCAAGCCTCTTCAATGTGAGCCAAAGCGTGCTCAACAGGGCCTGAGAAAGAATGGGGAGGAACAGTCTTTGTTCCGTTTGCAGCCTTGATAGCTTCCTCAGCTGCTTCCATGATTCCGGTGCCTTTAAGAGCGGAGATAGCGACTGCCTTACAGCCCATCTGCTTGGATAGCATGTCGAGGTCGATCTTGTCACCTTTCTTATTTACGATATCCATCATGTTAACTGCCATAACGACAGGGATACCTAATTCCGTAAGCTGTGTTGTGAGGTAGAGGTTACGCTCTAAGTTTGTACCGTCTACGATGTTGAGGATGACGTCAGGATTCTCATCGATGAGATAATTACGTGCTACGACTTCCTCCAATGTATAAGGGGAGAGGGAATAGATACCAGGAAGGTCAGTAACGGTTACGCCGTCATGCTTTTTGAGCTTACCTTCCTTCTTCTCGACAGTTACGCCCGGCCAGTTACCGACGAACTGATTGGAACCCGTAAGAGCGTTAAAGAGCGTTGTCTTACCGCTGTTCGGGTTACCCGCTAATGCGATCTTGATTTCCTGATTAGCCATTTATTATTAATTCCTCCATTTAGTTCAGGTTAATTGTTCTGTAAGAGTAAAAATACGTTTGCGAGCGACTTCCGCACAAGCGAAGCGCGGAGGACTTTAGCGAGCAAATGTATTTTTACTCGCCTTCGACTTCAATCATTTGAGCGTCGTTCTTACGAAGAGATAATTCATAACCTCTAACAGTAACTTCGACGGGGTCACCCAGAGGAGCAACCTTGCGGACATAGATCTCAACGCCTTTGGTGATTCCCATGTCCATGATCCTGCGCTTTACTGCGCCTTCGCCGTGGAGCTTAACGACCTTAACGGTCTGTCCAACCTTCACTTCCTTAAGTGTCTTCATATATTCCTCCTGTTTATTTAATAAACTTCATCAGACCATGATCTTCATGGCCATATCTTTATTAAGAGCGATGCGGGATTCCTTAACTTTGAGAATGACGTTGCCGTCGTTGACAGTGATCAGGGTAACAAGGCCGCCCGGGACTATACCGAGGTTTTCCAAATGAAGCTTAACTTCAGGGCTGCCGCCTACCTTCCTTACGATCATTTCTTCGCCGCTGTCGGCTACTACAATAGGCATCATTTCTTACACCATCCTATAAAGATAAATAAAACTTACACAAGTTAGGCAAGCCTAATTAGTCTCGGCTAACATTATATGTTTGATTGGAGAAATTGCAAGGGGAAATTGCCAAAAACGTCAATTATCACAAGGAACTGACGAATATCAAAATAATTTGTGTTGACATGTTAGTCAAAACTAACTATGATGTTCTGCGAATGTTAGTTTCGGCTAACTTTTGAAAAATTTTCCGTGGGGGTGTTAAGTGAAGAAGAAAAGTACACTGTCCTGGATCTTTGAGTTTGCAGGCAGGAAGATCACGTATTTCGGATGGAGTGTGGTGCTCGCAATATTCGGTGTTGCTTTATCGTTTGCGCCGTATTTGATAATGTCCGATATTGTAGTTCAATTATTAAACGATAACAGGGAATGGCAATACTATTTGCAGAAAGTATTGCTCATGGCAGGCTGTTGGGTATTAAGACTCACTCTGCATTCAATATCTACTTCTCTTTCCCATATGGGCACATTTAATGTCTTGGGAAGTGTCAGAAGACAGCTTTGCGAGAAGCTTTCAACGATCCCTTTAGGTTCGGTGCTTGCTGATAACAGCGGTGCATATAAAAACATAATCGTTGAGCGTGTAGATTCCATGGAGACTACACTTGCCCATATCATTCCGGAGTTTTCTGCAAATATCATTCTTCCGATAATAATATTCGTTTATCTGCTTACTGTTGACTGGAGAATGGGCCTTGCTAATCTCATCTCTGTCGTTATCGGCGGATTTATGGCTGTCGGCATGCTTTTAAAGAGCAGAGGCGGCTATGAGGTCTCAGTCCAAAAGACAAAAGCTCTTAACGATACTGCGGTAGAATACATCAACGGAATCGAAGTAATAAAGGCTTTCGGAAAATCGAAGACCTCTTACGATAAGTTCGTAACTGCAGCCAGGGAAGGCGCTGACTGTTTTATCGGCTGGATGAGAAGGTGCATCTGGTGGCAGACCGGATTCATGTCATTTATGCCTGCTACTTTCCTCGGTGTTCTGCCTGTAGGTCTGCTACTTGTAAATAACGGAAGCCTTACGCCAGACAAGTTTGTAATGAGTGTTATTCTGTCTGCAGGTCTTATCACGCCTTTGATCGTTGCGTTCTCATATACAGATGATTTCTTAAAGATAAAGACCATCTTTGGTGAAGTTACTGAGATCCTCGAAAGAGAGGATATGAAGAGACCTGAAAACCTTACAAAAGAGCCTTCAGGATCTGATATCAAGCTCAGCAACATCAAGTTCAAATATAAGGATACAGAAGTCCTGCACGGCATAAACATGGAGATCAAGCAGGGCGAAGTAAGTGCCATTGTAGGTCCTTCGGGTTCAGGCAAGAGTACGGTCGCCAGACTCATCGATTCTTTGTGGGATCCCAATGAAGGTGAGATCACTTTCGGCGGTGTAAACATTAAAGATATGCCTCTTGATTACTATATGAGCCAGATAGCTTATGTTGCGCAGGATAACTATCTTTTCGACCTGTCGATCAAAGAGAATATCAGACTCGGCAAAAAGGGTGCTACTGATGAAGAAGTAATTGATGCTGCGATGAAGTGCGGCTGTCATGAATTCATCTTAGGGCTCGAAAATGGCTACGACACAATAGTCGGCGGCGCAGGCGGACATTTATCGGGCGGTGAGCGCCAGAGAATATGCATAGCAAGAGCAATGCTTAAGAACGCACCTGTAGTTATTCTCGACGAGGCAACCGCCTATACAGATCCTGAGAATGAAGCTCTTGTCCAATCGAGTGTTGCTAAACTCGTAAAAGGCAAGACGCTTATCGTCATTGCGCACCGTCTTTCAACAATTGTTGATGCAGATAAGATCTTTGTTATCAACCAGGGTAATCTGGAAGCTTCCGGTACACATGAAGAACTCCTTGTCAGCTGCGCGCTGTACAGCAAAATGTGGGCTGCTCACAGTATGGCAAAAGATAATGCGGATGCAGTAGGTGCCATAAGCGGAAAGGAGGCCTTCAATGGTTGAGATGATTAAAAAGTTCTTCGATTTTTGTGATCAGAAGAACAGGAGAAAACTATATACTGCCGTAGTGCTTGGCGTTTTCGAAGCAATTTTCGGCGCGATGAAGATCCCCGCTGCATTCTTTGCTTTCAACGCAATTATAAAACAGGACATCAATACCAAGTCGTTATTGATCGTTATTGCCCTCATGCTTATGAGCACTGTAGGCAAGATGATCATCAACAGATTTTCATACATGCTTCAGACTGAAGGCGGATATGATACATGTGCGAGCAAGAGAATTCAGATCGCAGAGCACTTAAGATATCTGCCGATGGGATACTTTAATGATACGAGCCTTGGCCATATCACTTCTGTTACGACAAACACGATGGAGCAGGTAGGTGATATTGCTACGAGAGCTATCATGATGGTTTTGCAGGGAAGTATTACTACGATCGTAATCGGCCTGGGCATGTTCTTCTTCGATTGGAGAATAGGCGTTATATCAGTTGTAGGAATAATCATATTCTTCTTCTGGAACAAGGTAACAAATTACAAAGTCGCTAAAGTGGCAGACGAAAAGCTCGAATCAGACAGAGACATCGTAGGTGTAATCCTCGAATATATCCAGGGTATTGCCGAGATACGTAATTACAACATTGTTTCTCTTAATTCATCTAGAGTTTCCAAGGCGATCGATCGTAAGGTCAAGGCTGACATAACAGCGGAGCTTGCGGCAATCCCTGCTGTCGGCGTGCAGATGCTTATCAGCAAGCTTACCGGAGTAGTAATCGCAGGCGCATCTGTTTACTTCTATCTGACAGGTTCAATGGCGCTCGAATATGCGATCACGATGCTCATGTGCTCATTCATGGTTTTCGAAGCCCTTGATGCTGCAGGCATTTATACTGCGCTCCTTAAGATCATCGGTAAGGGTGTAGATCTTGCTAATGAGATCACTGACCTTCCGCAGATGGATATCGACGGAGAAGACATTAAGCCTGCCAACAGAGACATCCGTCTGGAGAACGTTAGCTTTGCTTATGAGAACAGGAAGATCATCGATAACGTCACTCTCGATATCAAGGAGAACACGACTACTGCTATCGTAGGACCTTCGGGCGGCGGTAAGACAACCATCACATCCCTTATCGCAAGATTCTGGGACGTTCAGGAAGGCAAGGTCACGCTTGGCGGGCGAGACGTAAGAGATTACAGCTTCGATTCGCTGATGGAGAATTTCAGCTTCGTATTCCAGCGTGTATATCTCTTCGAAGATACGATCGCAAACAATATCAGATTCGGAAGGCCGGATGCACCTATGGAAGACGTTATCGCGGCAGCGAAAAAGGCCTCCTGCCATGACTTCATAATGGCGCTTCCCAACGGATACGAGACTCTTGTAGGAGAGGGCGGCGCATCACTTTCAGGCGGTGAGAAGCAGAGGATCGCTATCGCAAGAGCGATCATGAAGGATTCTCCGATCATTATCCTGGATGAGGCCACGGCCAATGTCGATCCGGAAAATGAGAAGGAACTTACGGAAGCTATCGAGAACCTGACCAAAGAGAAGACGATCATCATGATAGCTCACAGGTTAAAGACTGTAAGGAATGCTGACCAGATCATCGTTGTCGATAAAGGACATATCGTTCAAAAGGGCAGGCACGAAGAACTGATGAATGAAGAAGGTATTTACAGGAACTTCGTATCAGGCAGAAAACAGGCTGTGAGCTGGAAGATATCATAAACAGGAGAATAGAAATGGAAAACAAAAGCAACAAACTTAAAGCAAAAGACTTTATTACTATCGGTATCTTTGCGGCGATCCTTTTCGCTGTGGAATTCGCGTTCGGAATGCTCGGATATATTCATCCCTATATCGTTGCAGCGTATGTAGTCATACTTCCTTTGGCGAGCGCCATCCCGATGATGCTTTTCTATACCAAGGTAGAGAAGTTCGGAATGATCACGATCGTGTCAGTGCTCATGGCGATCATCATGTTCGTCGGTGGCATGGGCTATCTCGGAGCACCGCTCATCATTATCTCGGGCCTCATTGCAGACTTTATCGCTAAATCGGGCAAGTATAAGAGCGCCAAGAAAACAGTGCTCAGCTTCGGTGTTTTCAATCTCTGGATCTGCGCAAACTATTTCCCGATCCTCGTAACAGCTGATTCTTACCGTCAGGATCTTATTGACGGCGGTTATTCGGCAGAATACGTCAACAACCTCTTTGCCGCTATCAATGTAAAGACGATCGCCATCCTCGTAGTTTTGGCATTTGTCTTCGGATGCATAGGCGCGGTCATCGGCAAGGCTGTAGTTAAGAAGCATTTCGAGAAGGCCGGAATCGTATAAAGATGAAGCTCGATCCCCGCACAAAGCTGTTCATGATATTTGTCGTGTCGCTCGTCGCCATGATGAGCGCGACAACGCCGCTCCTGTGGGCTATTAGACTGACCATCACTCTGATACCGATAATTCTTCTTGTTACCGAGAAGAAATATGCGTCCGCGCTGCGCTTTTTCCTGGCATATACAATAGCTTTTGTTCTGGCTTTCTTTATTCTGTCAGAGAAGTCTGAAGGCATAATCTCATCGCTTCTTATAGGTTACTGCGGAATAGTAGTTCAGTTTATGCCAGCCATGATCACCGCTTGGTATGTGATAAGGACTACCAAGATCGGCGAGTTTATGTCCTGCATGCAAAAAATGCATGTTCCGGACGGATTGTCTGTCTCTCTGGCAGTAGTCATGAGATTCTTTCCGACGATCAAGGAAGAGTATTCATCTATCAACGATGCCATGAGGATGAGAGGCGTCATGTTCGGCGGCGGTAATGTCCTCAGAATGTTCGAATTCAGAATGATCCCGCTCCTTTTCTCGTGCGTTAACATAGGCGAAGAGCTGTCTGCGGCAGCCATCACAAGAGGTCTTGGAGGAGAGACCAAGCGTTCAAGCGTTGTGGAACTTAGACTTGGTGTATTTGATTATCTTCTCATGACCTTTCTGACTGCCGCGACAGTTATCTTCATAGTGTTTAAGTATTTCATATGAGTATCATCGAGCTCGAAAATGTTAACTTCCAATACAAGGGATCTTCAGACGGATCCCTTGTTAATGTGAACCTAAATATTGAAAAGGGCCAAACAGTCCTGCTTTGCGGAGCTTCAGGATCAGGTAAGACTTCGATCATAAGGCTTATCAACGGACTGATTCCACACTACTACTCGGGAGATCTTGAAGGACAGGTGACCGTAGCCGGACGGGATGTTAAAAAGGTCGAACTGCATGAGCTTGCAGGCACAGTAGGGACGGTGTTTCAGAATCCGAGAAGCCAGTTCTTCTCTGTCGATACCGACGGAGAGATTGCATTCGGTCCTGAGAATATCGGCCTTGAGCCTAAAGAGATAAAAGCCAGGTTAAATGATGTCGTGGCAGAGATGAATCTGGATGAGATCCTCGGAAGAAACATTTTTGACCTATCAGGTGGGCAAAAGCAGAGGATCGCCTGTGCATCTGTCGCTGCGCTTTTACCGGATATCATACTTCTGGACGAGCCGTCATCAAATCTGGACTTCGATTCCATTGAATTGCTGCGCGGCATAATCAACGAATGGAAAAGACAGGGAAAGACCATAGTTATCTCCGAGCACAGACTATGGTATCTGAAGGATTCCGTTGACCGTGTACTTTATATCGAGCAGGGTAAGATCGCAAAGGAATGGACCGGAGAGGAATTTGAAGCCCTCAGTGAAGAAGATGTCAAATCTTATAAACTTCGACCTGTAGTGCTGGAAGAAGAGCTTTTAAAGGCATTTAGAGGAGAATCAGAATCAAGCTTTTGCGAGATAAGTGATCCGATTGAATTAGAAGGTTTCTTCTTCAGTTATACAAAGCACCCATATCTGCTATTTAAGAGGCGTTTCAAAGAAACAGACGGCGACAGTCTTAACCTGAATATTTCCAAACTTAATCTCCCTAAGAGCAAGATAATCGGTCTTGTCGGGCCTAACGGTACCGGTAAGTCGACCTTCTTAAGATGCCTTTGCGGGCTTGAAGGTGACTGTAAAGGAACTATAACTGTCGACGGCACTAATTATAAAGGCAGACAGAGGATCAAGATCTGCTACATGGTGATGCAGGATGTTAACCATCAGTTGTTTACAGACAGCGTTGAATCAGAAGTTATGCTTTCCATGAAAGAGAAGGATGAGAAGCGCTGTGATGAGATATTAAACAGCCTGGGACTGGGTGATTATAAGCAGACACATCCGATGGCCTTGTCAGGCGGCCAAAAGCAGCGTGTGGCTATAGCTTCTGCAATAGCATCGGATGCAAAGATAATGCTTTTCGATGAGCCGACATCAGGACTTGATTTCTTACATATGGAGAAAGTGGCTGAATTGCTCAAACAGTTGACAGAGATGGGAACAACAGTAATTGTATCTACTCATGATCCGGAGCTTATATCTGAGAGCTGCGATTATGTACTGGGTCTGAAACACGGAAAAGCCTTGTATCTTAAAAAGACTGGCAATGATTTCTAACAATTATTTTATTTAATGCTAATAAATATTAGCTTTACCTAACTAAATGCCCATAGATGCCCTTTTATGGCCGAAAATCATTGTTAAAAACATAGATACACCCTTTAAGTTAGCAAGGACTAACATTAAACAAGAAAAAACAACAGAGGGTTATTCTATGTATATTGAAACGAGGGACCTTAAAAAGTCTTATGGCGAAGGCGGCAGCTTTGTCCAGGTTTTAAAAGGCGTAAGCATTCAGATCGAGAAGGGTGAGATGTGTGTTATTCAGGGCACTTCTGGCTCGGGCAAATCAACACTTCTAAACTGTATTGGCGGACTTGATGATATTGACTCAGGTAGTGTATCTGTAGCAGGAACTCTGGTTGAACGTTTAAAGGGCGAGAAGCTTTCTGATTACAGAAGAGATAATCTCGGTTTCATATTTCAGTTCTATAATCTTGTTCCTAACCTCACGGTAAGAGAGAACATCCAGGTATGCGAATACCTGACGAAGGATCCTCTTAATATCGATGAGCTTGTTGATGTGCTTGGTCTTACTGAGCATCAATACAAATTCCCTTCACAGCTGTCCGGCGGTCAGCAGCAGCGTTGTGCAATAGCAAGAGCACTAGTAAAGAATCCTAAGGTCTTGCTTTGTGATGAGCCTACAGGTGCATTAGATTCGAAGACTTCAAGAGATATCCTTGTTCTTCTTGAGAAGATAAATAAGCAGTATGGAACAACGATGCTTATCGTTACGCACAATAACTCCATAAAGAATATGGTCAATCACGTCATTTATCTTAAGGACGGCGAGATTTATAAAGACTATCTGAATGAGCATAAGATCCCCGCGTCAGAACTGGAGGATCTCTGATATGGGATGGATATTGTTTAAGAGAGCACTTCGCGATCTTAAGTCAGGCTTTGCCAGATACATAGCATTGTCGTTGCTGATAATCTTCTCGCTGTTTATCGTCATAAGCCTTATGGCGGCGGCTGATACCATAATCGATGGTACGAAAAAAGCCGATCTGGAGCTTTGTTGTGAAGACGGTGAATTCTCGGTGTTTGTTCCTCTCAGAGATGATGAGCTGGCAAAGATTACCGATAAAGGCGTATCAATCGAAAAGATGTTTTTTGTTGATTATGCCCTCAATGATGATCAGGTGTTAAGAGCATTCAAGGTCAGGGAGAACATCAACAAGATATCACTGATCGACGGTAAACTTCCGTCTAATGATAACGAAGCGGTGATAGAGAGACGTTATTCGGAAGTTAATAATGTCAATGTCGGAGACAAAATACAGATCGGAGATAAGGAATTTACCATAACAGGAATCGGAGCTACACCGGATTACAATACAGTGATCAAGAAACTCTCGGATACTGTTGTTGACAGCAGGTATTTCGGATTGATATTTTTAACATCTGAAGCATATGATGAACTCTACAGCACAGGGTGTTCACTCTCATCTGAAGAGTATTATTATGCTTATCTGCTTAACGGCGCAATGAGCGAGAATGAGCTCAAAAATCTACTTGAAGAAAACACTTTTGATGTCGAAGATGTAGATGATGAATACTTCAGAGATTACTGGGAAAGGCTGACATCGCGAAAGGACGAGCTCCTTGAAGGGATTAACGATCTTAAGGAAGGCGCTGAAGACCTTGCGGATGGAGCAGACGAGCTTAGCGACGGCATCAATGAATTCCATGATGGCATGACAGAACTGCAAGATGCTGTTCCGGACCTTACTAATGGAATCAATGCTTTGGACGAAGGTGCCGGCGTTCTCGAAAAAGGCATCAACGGATATACCGCAGGTGTCGGTCAGATTCAGGCAGGAGCGTCTGAACTGGCTAAAGGGGCAGGGGCCCTAACAAGCGGGACAACCGATCTTGCTGCCGGAGCAGATGATTTAGCTGTTGGCATGAACGAGTTTTCTGCAAGTATTGATGCAATGGCGCAAAGCGATGAACCATATATGGCAGCGCTGGCAGCCGGCCTGCAGGCACCCGTGTCAGGCTTGAATGCAGGATATGGCATGATCAAAGCAGGTATAGAAAGTGTTAACGCAGGAACCTCGAGTCTGCAAGCTGGGATAAACGAGTTATATACAGGTATCGTTGAACTTAATTCAAACAGTTCGGCATTAAGGAACGGTGCAGCAGAGCTTCATAACGGAACAACAGATCTTAAAAACGGTGCGGATGAATTCGCTGACGGTATCAATGAATTGTATGAAGGATCTGCCGATATTAAGGACGGAGCCGCTGAACTTGCCGACGGCGCAAGAGAACTAGCTGACGGTGTTAAAGAGTTCTCCGATGAAGCCAATGATCTTATTGATGAAGTGTTCGATGTTGATTTATCTAATCTGCGTTTGTTTGTGAACAGTAAAGACAATCCGAGGATCGATTCTGCTGCAGACGATGTTCAGATTAATTATACGGCCAGTATTATCTTCGGCATTCTGCTGGTAATGCTTTTCGCCTATGTTATTTCAGTATTCATAGTTCATACGATCGATCAGGACAGCTCTGTTATCGGAGCACTTTATTCAATGGGCCTCAAGAGAAGAATACTGACGCTGAGCTATGTTGCTGTTCCTGTTATTGTTACTTTTGTTTCAGGCATTATCGGAACCTTGATAGCTGTCTTTACGCCCGCCGGCATTCCCGCGCAGCTTCAGGACACGCTCGGCTATTACTCTATGCCCAAGATGAACATACTGGTAAAGCCGTTTATTCTCATCTATGGCCTTGCTATTCCGCCTTTGACAGCTTTTATTGTAAATGTTCTGGTAATAAGAAACAGGCTTGTAAGGACTCCTCTGTCACTGCTTCATAATGAACAGAAAGCAGTCCGCGGTAAAGCACTTAATATCAAAAACATGAAGTTCATTCCAATGTTCAGGTTAAGACAGCTCCTTCGTGAGATCAGAGCCGGCCTTACGGTTATATTAGGATTGTTCATGAGCCTGCTCGTCGCGCTGCTTGCCCTTAATACAAGCGTATATTGTGAGAATGTTAAGAAAAGTTATATAGATCTGACACGTTATGAATACATGTATAACTACAAGTATCCTACGGAAGAAGTCCCGGAAGGCGGATATGAAGCAGTGGCTGAAGGATTCAAGAAAGAAATATACGGATATTCTTTTGATGTTACCTTGCTGGGAATTACGGAGGATAATCCGTTCTTCGATACCGGAAAACTCCCGGATAATGATTCAGATATCATCCTGAGTACTGCTGTTGCGACCAAATATGATCTCTGTGTAGGTGATGTGTTCACTTTGAGTGATGAAAAGGGTGAGAGATTATATGCTTTCAGAGTAGCCGGGATCTGCGATTATACTGCTTCGATGTTTGTGTTCATGGATATTGACAGAGTAAGAGATATGTTCGGAGAAGATGATGATTACTTCAATGTCGTATTCTCTGATCATGAACTGGATATCGATGCCGGCAGACTTTATTCAACCGTATCCAAGAAAGAGATAGAGAGATCCTCGGGTGTTTATGTCGAGATGATGAGACCGATGGTAATTACTATGTCAGTTGCATCTGCAGTTATATTCCTTGTTGTTATGTATCTCATGGTGAAGATGATGATCGACAGGTCGGCATTCAACATCTCACTTGTAAAGGTTTTCGGATTCAGGAACAGGGAAGTAAGGAAGATGTATCTGGACGGCAATTTCTACATTGTAGTGATCGGTGCATTGATATCTATTCCGCTTTGCAAATTGATATTGGATTATATCTATCCGAGATATCTTGTGAGCAATGTCGGAGTAGGCGTATCTGCAGATTTCTCTCCTGTAATGTATGTGGCTATCTTTGCAGTGATAATAGCTCTTTATCTGGCGATCAACCTCGTGCTTACAGGCAGGGTCAAAAAGATCAAGCCTGCGGAAATACTTAAGAACAGGGAGTAATTATGGTTAAGACAACTCTAAAAATCGATGGGATGATGTGCGGAATGTGCGAGTCACATGTTAATGACATAGTGCGCAAAGCTTTCCCGAACGCTTCGAAAGTAAAGAGCTCACATAGAAAGGGCGAGTGCTCTTTTGTAACGGAAGATAAGGTTGACGGGAACGTTATAAAGGATGCTCTTGATGAGATGGGATATAAACTCATTGCGGTTAATTCTGAGAATTATGAGAAGAGAGGTATATTCGGATGACTTTTGATGAAATGGGCAACAGGTCCGGTAAAACATTAATGCTCCTTCCGGGAACATGCTGTGACTGGCAGTCTAATTTCTTAAACGTCATAGATGATCTTAAAGAGAAGTATCATCTGATCTGCGTCAACTACGACGGTTTTGACGGAAGTGATCTCATCTTTCCCGATATGATCACAGTCACTGAGAAGATAGAAAAATACATCATCGATAACTTCGGCGGCAGGATCGACGGAGCGCTCGGTTCTTCTCTTGGAGGGACATTTGTCGGACAGCTCATAATGCGTGAGAAGGTTCACGTTGACCATGGTATATTCGGAAGCTCCGATCTCGACCAGAGCGGCGTTGTTGCAGCAAAACTGCAGGCGGCTTTAGTAACTCCTCTGCTTACAGGCGTAACCAGGAGCGAGAAGAAAAAGCAGAAGACAAAGAAGATGATGATGGATTCTTTCGAGATGAGCGATGAGGTCGCGAATTCTTTCATCGAAGCGTTCTCGAAGTTCGATGTCAGATCGATAAAGAACGAATACTACACAGATCTTCTGACTCACTTAAAAGACGATATACATGTTGAAGGTACAACAGCTCATTTCATCTATGCGAAAAAGATGGGTGAGAAGTACCTGAAGAGATATCTCAAATACTTCCGTGATCCTGACATCAGGGAGTTCGATATGCAGCATGAACAGTGGCTGTTCGGCGAGAGAAAGTATGCTGAACCGGTCCTTAAGGCGATCGATGAATTCATGGAGATATAAGACTTATGAACGATAAGGAATACAAGGAAATATCGATAAAGGAATTCACCAAGGCAGCAAGTGTCTATGAGACTGACCAGGCCGGCGTCTACAAGATGTGCAAGAAGGATTATCCTGATGTGCTCGCCGAACTGGAGAAAGAGCCCTTTGAAAGTCTTCTTGACTGCGGATGCGGAACTGCTCCGATGATCTCTCTGTTATATGAGAAATATCCAGAAAAGCATTACACCGGTATCGATCTGACACCCAAGATGATCGAGGTGGCAAAAGCAAAGAATATACCCGGCGCAGAATTTGTCGTAGGCGACTGTGAGAACCTTCCTTTCGAAGACAACTCATTTGATGCGATTATCTGCTGCGAGAGCTTCCATCACTATCCGAATGTGCAGGATTTTTTCAACAGCGTATACAGAGTGCTGAAGCCGGGTGGAAGACTGATACTTCGCGACATGACGATGAACGGTAAGGGGGTTAGGTGGTTCTGCAACCACATAGAGATGCCTCTTATCAATCTCATTGGTCACGGCGATGTGCGTATCTACGGCAGGGATGACGTGGATGCTCTTTGCAGGAATGCGGGCCTGAAGATGGAACTTTTCGAGAAGCGCGGATTCTGCAGACTGCACAGCGTGGCAAGAAAGCCCGGGTAAGGAATTAATCTATGGCATCAAATAACTGGAAGCTGGCTTTAGCCGGAATCATTGGAACCATTGTATATGCGGTTGCTGATGCATTTCTTTATCTCGGAACCGACATAGCATCTGATAATAAGATATCGCTGTGGCAGGTGCCTGAGTGGCGCCTCATGACATCGATGTGGATCGGTGTAATAGGAAGCCTGCTGTTGCTTTTAGGATTCATAAGCCTTGCCAGGATGTTTAATAAGGTGTTCGAGAAGGCAGGCAAATTCCTTATCCTTCCTGCGTTCATTTGCATCGGCGGCGTGCTCTATATGCATTTTGCTTTGGGCGTTTATGCTCCGCTTACATATAATTCAGCTGTCAAAGCAGGCATTACGGCTGAGCAGTTTTCGGTTCTTCTGGCAAATGCTGAGAGCTATATGAACCCTCTTACCATTGTATTGGTCATCCTCGGTTACTCAACGGAGATAGTGCTTATCTTCGGTATATTAAGCGGAAAGTTCGGTCTTAGGAAAAGGCTTGTATCATTCATGTTCGGCGGCTACGCGCTTGTAGTACTGGTGTTTGCTTTAATAGCAAAACTTACGGGTGAATACGGTATCTTAGGCTCTGTCGAGAGCCTTCTCGAAATGACGTTTTTCATTCCGGCTTATATCTATTGGCGCAAGGAAGAAAAGAAATGATCGTAACTAAAGTTCTTTCACTGACAGTTGCATTTATCTGTACGTTAATACGAGGCGGTAAGCTGATCATGTGATACTTCAGACCAGGGTGCCTTTGAAGTTCCTGGCAGTATTGCTCTCATCTGCGACATACCAGTAATCGCAGCTGTCACTTCCCAAAGCGCATGTGTGGGTTCTGATAAGCTTTGCGTGAATGAGCTTGGGGATAATGTGGTCTGTTGCGCATAAATAGGGCAGAAGATCCATATAGCCGTTAGCTCTCGCATAATCTGCAAGAGGGCAGCCGACCAGGTCAAAGCAGACGCCTTCTTCTGTGTTCCTGGGATTGATACGTACTCTCCATGTGTTGCCCCATTGTCCCTGAGCCAGCTTTTCCTCTACGAGTTTTGCATAAGGAACATAGCGCTTATACATGGACTTTTTAAGGAACTTCATCTGACCTTTGCGGTTAACGTTGATGAGCTTTCCTATAAACTTATATTTTTCATAGATCTCATTAGCCAGTTCGGTTACGGCATTGCCGTCTATCCTGTGATCTGAAGCTTCGTAGAAGGAGATTGCAAGTATCATGAGATCGAGATTATGAGCCATGAGGTTTTCCTTGCCGCCAATGTCAGGTGCTTTGGCAAAGAGTACCGGAAACAACTCATCTGCTTTGCTGATGATCGTTGAGGCTTCGGTGGGATAGTGCTTTTTTGTATATCTGATAAATGCTTTCTTAAAGCTCTTGGCCATGGATGCCATATAAGGTTACTCCGAATTAAAATGAATGATTTCGGATATTATACAGCACTGTATTAGCATATTCTAACTTTTGTTAGCAAAACCTATTGACAGTATTCAGAACAAGAAGTAATCTACGTTAGCTATCAGCGTTAACTAACAAAAGGTGACAACTGTAATATGCCCAGAGATAAGTCATTAAGCCATGAGAAGGTCAACAGAGCTATCCGTGAAGAATTTCTCGAGAAGGGATTCGAGGCAGCTTCTGTAAGAAGCATCGGCGACAGAGCCGGTATGACTTCTGCAGGCCTATACCGTCATTATCCTGATAAGGCAGCTATGTTCGATTCTCTTGTCGAGCCTGTTGTTACGGCTATAGAGAATTGGACAAACGACCATAAGAAGAACGCTTATAAAATGGTTGAGGAGCGCGATCCTGACAGCGACCTTTTTGCGGAAACGTTCCTGGATCTTATCAGGGATATCATCCTTCCTTATAAGGTTGAATTCAGACTTCTGCTGACGAGCTCACGAGGTACAAAGTACGAGAACTTTGTAAATGATTTTGTCATCGAGAACCAGACTGAGATGATGAAGATGTTTGGTTATCTTAAGAGCAAAGGATTTCCTGTTAAGGAGATAAGTGAAGAGGAACTTCACATATTGTTGTCAGCTTATCTGACGGCATGTTTTGAACCTGTCGTGCACGGGTTCAGTGATGAACAGATAGAAACGCATCTAAGTACTGTCCGGGAATTCTTCTTACCGGGGTGGAGAAATCTGATGGGAATGTAAAGAGAGCCGTAAGGCTCTTTTTTGTTGCTTAAGCTATCGATTATCGGTTGATGATAGCTAACAAAAATCGAAATGAATAACAAGGAGGAAAATAACTTGGGAAAAGCACCGAAATACGATCACATGAAGCTGATAAGGCAGTTTGCCGGCGGGCATAAACATCTTATCACTTTAGGAAGGATCCTCGCAGGATTAAGTGCGGTCATAACACTTATACCTTTTTATCTTCTTTGGAAGATCATCGCTGTTGCTGTTGAAGGAACAGATCTGGAGAGAATTAACGGATATGCATGGGGAGCTGTAATCCTTATCGTATCAGCGCTTCTGGTCTATATTGTTGCTCTTCTCTGCACGCACATTGCAGCATTCAGGGTACAGGCTAACATGAGAAGCGAACTTATGAGAAAGATAATCAAGCTGCCGCTTGGTATTTTCGATGAAGACGGAACCGGTAAGATCAGAAGGATCGTAAGTGATTCCACTGCGGCAACTGAGACTTATATCGCGCATAACCTTGCCGATAAGGCCGTTGCAGCTGTAACACCTGTCGGACTTATCATTCTCATTCTTGCGTTTGACTGGAAGCTTGGTCTTATCTGCATGATTCCTGCCGTAATCGGATTTATCTGCATGATGTCCATGATGGGAAAAGGTATGCAGGAGAAGATGAAGGAATACCAGAATGCCCTTGATACTATGAGCAGTGAAGCTACCGAATATGTAAGAGGTATTCCGGTAGTAAAGACATTCGGTCAGACTGTCCATTCTTTTAAACGGTTTAAGGATTCGATCGAAGGGTATTGTAAATGGACTATTGCTTATACTCTTCAGCTCAGGATGCCCATGATCGGCTTCATGACATGCATCAATGCGGTATTCCTTGCGATCGTGCTTGGTGCTTTCTTCCTTACAAGGAATGGTATTGCTGATGCAGATATACTGAATGTAATGTACTACATTATCGTAACTCCGCTTGTTACGGTAACCCTTACAAAGATCGCTTATTCAGGTGAAGCTGAGATGACTCTTATCGATGCACTCAAGAGAGTTGAATATGTTCTGAATTTCAATTCTCTTTCTGAATCTGATAAGAACTGTGTTCCTAACGACAACGGCATTGTTCTTAATAATGTTTCTTACAGATACGAAGATGCAGCAAGAGATGCCGTATCAGATATTAGTATCTCCATTGCTCCTGGTGAGCATGTCGCATTTGTAGGCCCTTCCGGATCTGGTAAGACCACTCTTGCAGAACTCCTGGTCAGATTCTTTGATGTTACTTCGGGCGAGATCCTTCTTGGCGGTGTCAATATTAAGGATATTCCTTCAAAGCAACTAATGGAGCGTGTCTCATTCGTGTTCCAGGACAGCAAGCTTATCAAGACATCTATCCTTGAGAATGTCCGTATGTCAAAGCCTGATGCCACAAGGGAAGAAGTAATGGATGCACTTTCCAAAGCACAGTGCATGGATATCATCGATAAGCTTCCTGATGGCGTAGATACCGTTATCGGCGAGAAGGGAACCTATCTTTCCGGCGGTGAACAGCAGAGAATAACTATTGCCAGGGCAGTTCTTAAGAATGCTCCAATCCTTATCCTTGATGAGGCAACGGCATTTGCCGATCCTGATAACGAGGTCAAGGTGCAGGCAGCCTTTGAAGAACTCTCCAAGGGCAAGACCCTTATCATGATTGCGCACAGACTGAGCACGGTTACAAGTGCTGACAGGATCTTCGTTCTTGATGACGGAAAACTCAAGGAGAGCGGTACTCACGATGAGCTTATTGCTTCAAGCGGACTCTATAAAAAGATGTTCGATGAGTACGAGAGATCTGTTGAATGGAAGGTAGGTGCTTAAAGATGATTGAAAAGTTAAAGCATAAGTACGCGCTCTCCACTCAGGGCGCAAAGGATATGATCAAGGCCTGCATCAGTGTAACGGTTACAAATATCGCTCTTATGATGACGGCAAGTGTTCTTTATATGCTGATCAGAGATCTTTTGAGCAGGGAACTTGCAATGAGCAAATTGCCGCTTTACCTCATAATGAGCGCCGTTATTATAATCCTTGTTGCAGTAACAAACTTTATCCAATATAACATGACGTTCCTTACGACTTACCGTGAGAGCGGTGTCAGAAGAACATCTATTGCCGAGAGATTGAGACACCTTCCGTTGTCTTACTTCGGTAAGAAGAATCTTGCGGATCTTACACAGAATATCCTCGGAGACTGCGCTCAGATCGAGACAGCATCAAGTCACTGGATCCCTGAGATCATAGGAGCTCTTATCTCTACTACGCTTGTAGGCTTGAGCCTCTTTATCTTCTTCGACTGGAGAATGGTACTTGCAAGCTTCTGGGTAATCCCTGTGTCGCTTGGCATTGTTCTCTCATGTTCAGGTCTCGAAAAGAAAGCCGTAAAGAAGAATCATGCCGTTAAGCTCGATATGAATGACAGCGTTCAGGAATGTCTTGAATCTATTAGAGATCTCAGAGCCAATAACGCTGAAGACAGATACATGGATATGCTTGAAGGCAAGATTAGGAAAGTAGAGAAGATGGCACTCTTTACAGAGCTTAAGATGGCTGTATATGTTAATTCGGCATCTATAATCCTTAAGCTCGGCATCGGTACTACGGCTATTGTCGGAGGTGTCCTGTTTGCTCAGGGCAGCATCGATATCCTTACATTTTTTATGTTCCTCATGCTAGTAGCAAGACTTTATGATCCTATGCAGATAACATTGCAGAATTTTGCTGCCGTTATCTCTGTAGAACTTCAGTCTGAAAGACTTGATGAAGTGCTCTCACACGAGATTCAGACCGGATCAGAGCAGAAGACCAACAACGGATACGATATTGTTTTCGATCATGTCGGATTCAAGTATTCTGATGATACAGATGTATTGAAGGACGTAAGTTTTACGGCAAAGCAAGGTGAGGTAACTGCTCTCATCGGTCCTTCAGGCGGCGGTAAAACGACTATCTCACGTCTTGCCGCAAGATTCTGGGATGTATCAGAAGGCAGGATCACTTTGGGCGGTGAAGACATCTCCAAGATCGATCCTGAGACGTTGCTGACAGATTATTCTATAGTTTTCCAGGACGTTACATTATTTAACAACAGCATCAAAGAAAATATCCGCATCGGCCGCGAAGGCGCAAGCGATGAGGACATCATCAGAGCCGCAAAACTTGCAAACTGTGAAGAGTTTATCAATAAGCTCCCTGACGGCTACGATACCTTTATCGGCGAGAACGGCAGCGAACTCTCAGGAGGTGAAAGACAGAGGATCTCAATTGCTAGAGCTTTCCTTAAGGATGCTCCGATAATCCTCCTTGACGAGGCAACCGCATCTCTTGACGCTGAGAATGAGACCGTCATCCAGGAAGCGCTCTCAAGACTGATAAAGGATAAGACAGTCCTGATCATTGCTCACAGGATGAGAACTATCGCGAATGCAGATCACATTGTAGTTCTTAAAGACGGTGTGGTCGCTGAACAGGGAAGCCCCGAAGAATTGTCAGCATATGACAGTATTTACAGCAAAATGACCCGCCAGCAGCGTATGTCTCAGAGCTGGACGATGGCATAATCTTTTACCCACCCTCTTTATCCGGATAACGGGCGGTGCTTTAAGCTCCGCCTGTTACCCGAGAAGAAAGGGGCGACTCTTTGTGTGAGCCGCCCCATCCTGTTAAGTATTGTTCCCCTAAATCAGTTATTGGCAATGATGATATTGTTGAGTACACCTTCAAGGTATTCCTGCTTACCGGAACAGGGAATAGCAGGTGCTTTCAGTTCAGCGGCTCTGTCAGCAAGCTCTGCGAGCGTGACATTTCCGGATCTTACTTTCTGTCCGAGTTCGGAATTGAATGAAGAATAGCGTTCTTCGATATTCTTCTCGAGTCTGCCGTCTTCGATGATCTCGGCAGCCTTAAGGAGACCGAATGCGAATGAATCCATTCCGAGGATGAATGCGTGGAACATGTCTTCGTATGTGTTGCTGGGTCTTCTGTTCTTGGAATCGAAGTTGATACCTACAGGGAGACCGCCGTTCTTGACGATCTCATACATTGCAAGTGTCGTGTCATAGATATTGCTCGGGAAGCAGTCTGTATCCCAGCCGAGCATGATATCGCCCTGGTTGGCATCGATAGAACCGAGCATGCCGTTGATTCGGCTGATACGGAGTTCATGCTGGAATGTGTGTCCTGCAAGTGTAGCGTGGTTAGCTTCGATATTCATCTTGAAGTCTTTATCAAGACCGTAATCTCTTAAGAAGCCGATGGCTGTTGCAGCATCGTAATCGTACTGGTGCTTCATGGGTTCCTTCGGCTTGGGCTCGATAAGGAATGTTCCGTTAAATCCGATGCTCCTGCCGTAATCACGTGCGATCTTCATTAAGGTTGCGATGTTTTCCTGTTCGAACTTTACCTGAGTGTTGAGAAGAGTCTCATAACCCTCTCTGCCGCCCCAGAAAACATAGCCCTTACCGCCGAGCTTTACAGTAAGCTCGATAGCCTTCTTGACCTGTGCAGCTGCAAAGCAATAAACATCAAGACTGTTGGTGCTGCCGGCACCGTTCATGAATCTCGGGTTGGAGAACATGTTTGCTGTACCCCAGAGACACTTAATGTCAGTACCCTTGGTCTTTTCGAGAATGTAATCGGAGATCTCATCCAGTCTTCTGTTGGTCTCGTTGATGTCGTCTGCTTCAGGTACGAGATCTACATCATGGAAGCAGTAATACTTGATGCCGAGCTTTTTCATGAACTCGACGCCTGCATCTACCTTAGCCTTAGCGTGCTCCATTGTGCCTTCTGCTGCAGCACCGAATCTCTTGTCGGCAGTGCCTCTTCCGAACATATCGGTACCATTGGCACAAAGGTTGTGCCACCAGGCCATGGCAAAGGGGAGATGCTCACTCATCTTCTTACCGAGAACAACGCGGTCTGCATCATAATACTTGAATGCGAAAGGGTTCTTGCTCGAGCTTCCCTCGAATTTGATCTCGGGAATGCCCTCGAAAATTTCACTCATTGGAATTATCCTCCTATATCTTTTTACAAAAATGTTAGTTTTAACTAACTTTTGTTATGATAACACATTTTAAGAATTATGGGGGAATATTACATTCCACAGTAATGTAATGAAATTTAAGCCCCAAAATGATTTTCATTCGGGAATAATAAAGCCTGAAAGCCCACAAAATTCAACGATCTTTTAGCAATATCAGGAGGAAGCGCCCTTTAAAACCTACCAAATTGATATATAATTCTTTTGAAAGTTAGTTGCGACTAACAATAATTTGGAAATGGGGTTACATTAATGGCACTTTTAGAAATTAAAAATCTCAAGGTTGCAGTTGAAGACAAGACGATCCTTAACGGTGTCGATCTCAAGATCGAACCGGGCGAGATCCATGTCCTCATGGGACAGAACGGTGTAGGAAAATCAACTCTCGTATCAGCGGTAATGGGCGATCCTTCATATGTAG